>NZ_CALPCH010000050.1 GCF_943193005.1 Pumilibacter intestinalis | reverse complement strand
ACAAATGAAAGAACCGGATATAGAAGTTCTGAATTCGAAAGGTACGGATTTCTTGTGGCTGTATGCTTCAATATCAAAGCTGTGGTATAAGTACTTTAACTGCAATAACTACGTAGACCGCAATTACGTGTTCATGCGCAAAGACGTTAAACCGGACGAACAAAACGTGTATATGCTCATGAAAACGTCGCACCACTGCTATACGGTAACGCATTACTGCGTGTTGGACGGCACCAACGAACTCAAGAAATTCAATAAACTATTCGACGCGGCGCAGTATTTCATGCAATCGTGGGAAGATTACGAGCGTAAATATTCCGAATATAAGGCTGAAGAAGCGCGAGCCAAAGAGGAACGGCGGCATGCGAAAGAAGCCGCAAGAGTAGCAAAAACGCAAAATAAATCGGTTTTAACCCGAGAGGGTGAACAATAAAAAACGGGTGGCGACCAACGCCGAAAGGAGTAATAAACATGGAAAAACAAGTAGTATTGTTCGACGGAGTGTCGAAAGGGGTAAGCAAGGAAAAGCAAACGCCGTTTTATGCGGCAAGGTTTTTTCAAATCGTTAATACGCGTTGGGGCACTCGGCGCGTAGACGTTGCGTTTTTTATATCCGAAGAACAGTATGCGGTGGCAAACGCTTTTGTAGAAGCAAACAAATGCGTGTTCGGCGACGTATTGGAAATCGGCATAAAGATGTGCAAAAATCTTACGCGCGAACCTAAGTTTGTCAAGATTTTGCGAGTAGTAGAGCCGTCGCCGCTCATTAAATATGCCGTATCCGACGAAGAAGACGATTTCGACGAAGACGAATTGAGCGAAACCGCTCCGGAGTTCGTAAAAGTGGACACAAAGAAGAAATAAAATAACGACCTCGGACGTCGTAAAACTCATCGTTCATTTTCCTTAAGCGGGGCAATGTGTTTGGTAGGCACGTTGCTCCCGTATGCCGAGACAGGGGAGCTGGCGTGAAGAACTAATATATCATTGGCTGTCGTTTTTCCATGAATATAACCTTTAGTATAGACGTTGCCGGTGCAAATCCGGCTCTCGGCACAATTCTTTAATAAAAAATCGTAGCCCCCAGCGATAAGGGGAAAGGAGAAAAGAATGCCAAATTATCAAGAAAAGCAAAGACGGA
>NZ_CALPCH010000049.1 GCF_943193005.1 Pumilibacter intestinalis | reverse complement strand
GCGAGTTCCTTAAAAGGAGGTGATCCAGCCGCACCTTCCGATACGGCTACCTTGTTACGACTTCACCCCAGTCATCGGTTTTACCTTAGGCGGTTGCCTCCTTGCGGTTAGCTCACCGACTTCGGGTACCCCCGACTCCCATGGCGTGACGGGCGGTGTGTACAAGACCCGGGAACGCATTCACCCCGACATTCTGATTCGGGATTACTAGCAACTCCGACTTCATGAGGGCGGGTTGCAGCCCTCAATCCGAACTGAGAACGCTTTTTTGAGATTTGCTCCATTTTGCAATTTCGCTGCTCTTTGTAGCGCCCATTGTAGCACGTGTGTAGCCCAAGACGTAAGGGGCATGATGATTTGACGTCATCCCCACCTTCCTCCGTGTTATCCACGGCAGTCACGGCAGAGTTGCTAACTTAATATTGCCAACTGCCGTTAAGGGTTGCGCTCGTTGCCGGACTTAACCGAACATCTCACGACACGAGCTGACGACAACCATGCACCACCTGTCTATGCGTCCCGAAGGAACGATATGTTTCCATATCCGTCGCACGATGTCAAGTCTTGGTAAGGTTCTTCGCGTTGCTTCGAATTAAACCACATGCTCCGCTGCTTGTGCGGGTCCCCGTCAATTTCTTTGAGTTTCAACCTTGCGGCCGTACTCCCCAGGCGGGATACTTATCGCGTTTGCTTCGAGACAGGAGGAGTTTATACCCCCTTCCTCTAGTATCCATCGTTTAGGGCGTGGACTACCAGGGTATCTAATCCTGTTTGCTCCCCACGCTTTCGAGCCTCAGCGTCAGTTACAGTCCAGTGAGTCGCCTTCGCCTCTGGTGTTCCTCCTAATATCTACGCATTCCACCGCTACACTAGGAATTCCACTCACCTCTCCTGCACTCCAGCTTACCAGTTTTAGATGCAGTTCCGCGGTTAAGCCGCGGGATTTCACATCTAACTTGATGAGCCGCCTACACTCCCTTTACGCCCAGTCATTCCGGACAACGCTTGCCCCCTACGTATTACCGCGGCTGCTGGCACGTAGTTAGCCGGGGCTTTCTTACGAGGTACCGTCATTCTTCGTCCCTCGCGACAGAAGTTTACAATCCGAAAACCTTCATCCTTCACGCGGCGTTGCTGGGTCAGGCTTGCGCCCATTGCCCAATATTCCCCACTGCTGCCTCCCGTAGGAGTTTGGACCGTTTCTCAGTTCCAATGTGGCCGATCACCCTCTCAGGTCGGCTACCTATCGTCGCCTT
>NZ_CALPCH010000048.1 GCF_943193005.1 Pumilibacter intestinalis | reverse complement strand
GTTATAATACTCTATTGTGTCCGCCTGTCTGCCTTTTAAGATAAGTTCGGAACGAAATCTTTCCAAAGCAAAGTCGATAAGTATCTTTTTCATTCGTTATTCATCCTTATGTAATCTACGATAAACTATACGTATATTATCTTCTTTGATTTTTTCCAAACCGAGAGCGGAAATATCGTTTTCCAATTCGTCGTAAGAAGCATAATGTAAAATAAATTTATTCTTAAAAAGTAAATTGTGCGTGTGATAAAAACGTTTTGCATTATAGCCTATATTCATGTTTTTGGTAATATACTTTTTCATATAGTTCGCCACGCGAGCGTAATTATTATCCGGCGGAATTATTGCGAGCGAGCTGTAACCGTTTTTCCAATCTTGAATATTGAATAACGGCTCGCCGAAATTCCCGTACAAATAAGCTCCGGTTTTTGAATTGCGTGCAGGAACTAAAGTGAAACGAATGTTAGATGCGAGAAAATGTAAATGCAACGCTCTTTTTCCGTCAATCTCTTTTCTATGCCATTCGGGAACGGCTAACATTTTCATATCCGGACTTTTACGTTTACACCACCGTTGAAACTCGCTATATAACGCTTTGGTCGCGTCAACGTCGTAACGGTCAACAATTTCGTCCGAAAATGTAAGCGTACCGAAATATTCCCAATCGTTAGACTGCGCATATCCGTAAAATGTGTCTAAACTGCGTTTGCTTGCATTGCGTATAGAACGCTGCAACTTAGCAATAGTAAAATCGTCTGAAACGGGGATATACACGCCGTCGTCATCTCGCCTTAATAACTTTTTACGGTCTACATTCTCGCTCGCTAAATTCTCGCTGTCTATCAAATGGCGAAAAGTTTCCTTATAGAAAACAATTTCGTCGTAATCCGAATTGGGGAATTTATTATAAATTACGTTAGATAGCTCGAATTGTCGAAAGGGTAGACCTCTTTCAAGAATACAATCGCGATATTTTTCGCAAGAAAAACATTTTTTGGTGTTTTTATATGCGCACTGTCCCCAAATCGTATTTTCATATTTGGGAAATTCGGTTTTAACAAAAACGGCTTTTTCAAGAAATTTGCACCGCCCGTAAAATTCGCAAACAAGACATTTTCCGTCATATTCGCATTTATACATAAAACCCCCGTTTTTTGTATTTTTATATGCCGAAAAGAAAAAGCCTTATTTAGCCTTTTCTTGTGAGTTAAGTGTTGCCAGTATCAAGTACGGCAACACCGCGGAACTTTCGGGCGGGCACGGCGCGGGGCGCAGTGTGCCCGC
>NZ_CALPCH010000047.1 GCF_943193005.1 Pumilibacter intestinalis | reverse complement strand
ATGGTGGAGCGGAAGAAACCTAAAACGAATTTTGTCCGAGTTGATTGGATACAAAATGTTCCGTGCCGGTACTGTTCTTCAAAATGATAGGGGTAATTTCTTTTGGATATACGGTTATGTTTTTCAATTCTTTTATGGGTATCCAACAAAAATCCAAAGTTATTTTCTTATTATCCAAACAATCAAAACCCGATATAATTTCGTTTTTCGATAATGCGTTTTCATCCGACAAATGTATTTTATAATATAAACTAATTTGATGACACGGCTTTTTGCCCCACGGAAAGAAAACTTCGCCTATCGCCATTAAATTGTCGATTTCTATCTCGGTATGCAGTTCTTCTTTGAACTCGCGTCGCAACGCATTTTCCGTTGTTTCAAAAAGGTTGACATGTCCGCCGATAATAGCGTAATCGTCATTTTTGGGCTTTTGCAATAAGATTTTGCCGTTTTGTATCAATATGCCGCCGACTCGATGGGAAAAAATATATTCTTTATCGGAAAATAAAATATCCATTTCGTATTATCTCCTAAATAGAATATATTTGTTTTCCGCAAAAGTCTTATTCAATCCTTTTGCATGATAAGTGCCTTGCGTTACGTACATAAAACCGCTTTTTTCTATTACACGTTGGGATTGCGCGTTGCCGACAAAATGCCCTACGGTCAGCGCATCCAAACAAAGCGCATTAAAACAATAATCAATTACGGCATTAACTGCTTCGGGCATTAGTCCTTGCCCCCAATATGCTTTTGATAAAACATAACCAAGCTCTTTTATCCTAAGGGCGGCAAAGTCTTTTTCGTTATTTGCCCAAGAATAATGCAAGCCTAACGAACCGATAACTTTTTTTGTTGCTTTTAATTCCAACGCAAAAACATTTTTATCCGATATGAAAGAATGTAGTATGTTTTTTGTTTCGGTTATCGATTCGTGATGTTTCCAGCCTGCCATTTCACCTACACCGTCAACCGAAGCGTATGCAAACAAATCGTTAAGGTCGCTTTCTTGCCATGAACGCAACAAAAGGCGCGGTGTTTCGATTTTTATATTTGTAACGTCTATTTGAATATCCATATAAATCTCGGCTTTTCTTTTATTGTATCACATATTTTATCATAAACGAAAGCAATTTTCAATCATATAACAGCATAAAGGCTGTTTGGCACTGTGGCGGGGCTTGATAAAACAAGCGCGCCGCTACGCGGCGCGGACAAGCACCCGCCACAAACCGACACAAAACTGAATTAAGGTAGACCGATACAGCCGCCGAAAAAGCAAGGGCGGCAACGAAAATCGGGGCGCACGCGCAGGCTTTTCATTTTAATAATAAAAGAAAAAAGATTGAACATATTTTGTGTTCAACCTTTAACGAAAATGGTGGAG
>NZ_CALPCH010000046.1 GCF_943193005.1 Pumilibacter intestinalis | reverse complement strand
CCCCCCCCCCCCCCCCCCCCCCCCCCCCCCCCCGTCCCCCGACCTCGATATTATAGAACTAACTCGCCACGCGAGCATATAAAACGGAGGCAACAATGGGCTTTTATAAGTTTCGAGAAGCGGTTAAAAAGTGTGTATCGCATGCACAGCTCAGAGAGCAAAATTTACGAGTTAAAGAATTACGCGCCAAACTTGCTGAAACGAATGCGCTCAAAAAGTCCGACCGAATTGCCGCTTTGCAAAATCCCGTACATGAAATACCGGATACTGTTCAAGTTACCGAAGCATATCTTGACGACATACAGCGCAGATTATATTTCAACGATGACTTTGCCGACTATTACATAAGGCTCGGGGACGAAACAAACTTACAAAAGCATTATAATACTGCCGACAGTATAAGAAATTGTTCAAAGCATTGGTTTGGCGATTGGTATGCGCTTCGCCGTGTGTTTGACCGCAAATCGCTTTCGCTTTGTCATAACATGTTTTGCTCCAACTGCAATCATTTGCGGCAGGCTTCGCGAATAAAGCGATTAACTCCTGTTTTGGAAAATTATCAAAAAACGCATGATTTATATCATTGCGTTATAACTGTTCCGAACTGTTCGGGCAATAAGCTCGATATAACATTGGATAATTTCTTTACTTTGGCTCGGCAAGTCACTCGCTATTTACGCGGGGACGCCAAGATTGCCGGTATAGACTTTTTGCAATTGGGCTACATAGGCGGAATACGTTGTTTGGAAATCGTGGTAAACGAAAAGACCTATCACCCTCACTTTCATTTCGTATTTATACTTAAAAAGGGGCTTAATTTGATTAAAAGGCATATAAATAAGTTTTCGTATAATCGTAATCAGCCGAACCTCCCGCCCCGCAAATTTTCGGATTTTGAAATTCTCTTGCAAAAAATAGCGTATTTGGCATACAACAATCAAAAAGTAAATCTTGCTTCCATAAATTCCGTAAAGCTCGGTTACAGTTGCATGTTGGATATGATAGAAGGCGACGAATGGCACGAAGTTCTCAAATACGTTACTAAACTTACAAAATACACTATGTGCGCCCTCGATTACACGCAGTTCAAAACATTGTATTTTGCTCTTTACAAAAAACATAGAGCTTATCAATGCCTCGGAGTTCTTTCTCGGCTCGGCAAAGACGACTCCATAGACTCCGAGGTTGCCGAAGAATACAGGCGCATAATAGCCGAGCTTCAACTATATGAAAACCCTGTTTCCTCGCATTATGAATTAGACAGTCTTATTTCAAATGTAAAAAATGGGAATATGCGCATAATCAGCAAATACATAATACAACAACTTCTCAATAAAGATGCCGAAAGGAACGCATAACAAATGAAAAAGATACTTCTCGACTTTGCTTTGGAAAGATTTCGTTCCGAACTTATCTTAAAAGGCAGACAGGCGGACACAATAGAGTATTATAAC
>NZ_CALPCH010000045.1 GCF_943193005.1 Pumilibacter intestinalis | reverse complement strand
TGTCGGTTTGTGGCGGGTGCTTGACGGCGAGCGTAGCGAGCCGCTTGTTTATTCAAGCAACCGCCACAGTGCCAAAATGGAAAATTGCCCTATAAAAACATTGATTTTAAGTCTAAAATGTGGTATATTATATTTGCGACACAACTTAATAACGACAATGGGAAGTACTATGCCAATTAGTACCTCTCCCATATCCCGTTGTCGGAGTTGTGTCGCAACAATCGCGGAGTGTACAGTTGGAGTGCGTTCCGTATTGGAGCGCACTTTTTATTTTACAGAGGTTTTTAATATGGCAAAGCAAACAAAAAATCACGACAAAAAAATAGATAAGTCTTTCACAATAATAAAGCGTTTAACTGTCATTTCGGTTATCCTTGCTTTTGTGACGTTTATGCTTACTATAATATTGTCCACCGGCGGTTCGGAGAAATATTTGAATTCCGTAATTATGTTAATCGCTCCGTTTATTGTATGGATTTTATGCCCAGTTAGCTACCATTATCCTTATAAAGGCGTAAAACCGAGTGCTGCAATTTGCATAACGTTGATTGTCGTTACATTTCTGCCATATATATATGCATTGATGCTAATCATAATTGTTTCTTTCACCGAAGTTAAATTGGGATATTTGATTATATCGATTGCACGCTGTTGCGGGTACAATTTTTTGGCTTACTTACTGCTCTATATCGGCGATGGATTTTTAATATATATGCACATTTTATTGAAGCGACAATGGAAAAACAATTCGAGCGATTTTATAAAAAACCAAAGTATGGAAAAGCAATATAAGCCGCTCATTGAAAAATGCGGTGCAAGATTTTTTATAAAATACTACAAGCAAATTAAATTATTGCCTCTGCGCGATGTAAATGTTTCGGAAAATTACGGTTCTGCCGAAAAAGACGAGCGTTTGCGAGCGGCTAAAAAAATCATTGATTCGAATTTATCCGAATTTGCATTAAACAAAATATTGGATACATATAGCAATATTTTAGACGACGATGAAATCAAAGAGGCAAAAAAATTATTGGCGGAGTTAAAGATTACATCACAAACAAACAGCTTCTATCCTCCGCTACGTTAAGCGTTTATTTGTTTTATTAAAATTTAATGCAAACATTTGAAAATTATGTGGTAGGAGATAAAAGTTATGGAACACAAATGGACGAAAGAAGAAACGCAAATTGCACTTTATGCCTACCTAAAAGAGATGTCGAAAAAAGATGCAAAAGCATTAGCCGAAAGTCGGGGTCTAAACCCGAGTGCTTTTTGTATGCGTATGGCAAACTTTAAGTATTTGGCTACGGATGGAAAAAGAGGATTGAGCGCAACCTCAAAATTGAAACAAGAAGTTTGGGACGAATATTGCAAAAATAAAAGCCTATGGATAAAAACAATGGAACAAAAAAATTCGTTTTAGGTTTTCACCGCTCCACCAACGCACAGCGCACCCCTTGCGGGTGCGTTTTGCGTTGGTGAAACATATAGGGATGAGGAGACGGAGCCGCA
>NZ_CALPCH010000044.1 GCF_943193005.1 Pumilibacter intestinalis | reverse complement strand
TCGCGCGGTTGCGTATAATCTTATCTTCTATTGCTTTCAGCACACTTACTACTTTATCTTGTATTTCCAATGAGGGGAGAAATATCTCCATAGGAGCCAATTCCGACCCAAAGGTGATTTGAGGAAATGTTCCCGAACGTGTTTCCGCAAGTAACTGCAACTGCGTTATAATATGCTCGGATTTTAATATAGCAAATAGAAAGCGAGGACGGATTTTTTCTTTATTGGCTCTTATAACCATCAATTTTGTAGAAGCAATGTAGTTCTCCGTGTCAGAAAAATCAACGTACCCATACCTTTTATTGGCTGGACGTATTTCCGAATAGAGAATATCATCCTTCTCAAACGTCTTTTTAAATTGCCCTTTCAAATCCTTATTGTCGACCTTTTTGTGATTGAGAATTTCGCCCTCCAAAACATCGGACGTGTTAACTAAAACAACCTTTTTAGAGTTTCCTTTATATGTTTCCGATATTGTGGAGCATACATCTCCAATTGTACATTTTATCCATTCAGTCATAGGTTTCTCCTATCCGATATATTTTCGGTGCGCAAGTTTAACATTGCTTTGTTTAACTTTTGCGTACATGAGTGTGGTATCGATTCGGGCGTGTCCGAGTAGCGTTTGCAGTTGCTCTATCGGCATTCCCTTGTCTATAACCGTAGTGGCGAGTGTTCGCCTGAATTTGTGCGGATGCGCCTTTTTAATACCGAGCCGCCGCCCAAGTTCCCGTATTCGCACCTCTACGCCGCCTATTTTCAGTCGGTTATACGGTGCTTTCAGCGACACGAACAGCGCGGGATTGTCGTCTATCCGACTGTCCAAGTATTGTTGAAGGTGCAGTTTTGTCCGTGCGTCGAAATAAACCGGGCGCTCTTTATCGCCTTTTCCGAGAACAACACACTCTCTTTCTTGAAAGTCCACGTCTTCGCGGTTGAGTAGCACCATTTCGCCGACACGCATTCCCGTGGATGCAAGCATATCTATTATAGCAAGGTCGCGTATCGTTACGCAATTGTCGCGCATCGTTTCCAACGATTCGTCGGAATATATTTCCTTAATCGTTGATGTGGACTTTACCTTATGAATTCGCCGCACGGGACTCTTTACTATGTAGTCCTCGTCTTCCAGCCAAGAAAAGAAGCTCGAAAGGATGCGGCGGATATTGTCTATCGTTACCTTGCTTGCGTGTTTGCCGTTTTGGTACTCGGTCAAATATTCGCGTAAATCGTCGGTATTGATGTGGCGTATATCTTTTTGGATTGCCGACAGCATCGTGGCGATTGTTACCGAATAGTATTTGAGAGATTTTGCCGAACACCCTTCCACGCGCTTCGCGGATATAAACAGATCCACGACTTTGTTGTTTTCTTCGGCTTTTCGGTTTTCGTCTACCTCCTCTTCGAGAATGGTTTTGCCGTGTAGGGCGTGTCGCATTATCCTTTGCAGTTCGGCGAGTTGCCCATTGTCGAGGTATGGGAGCATTCCCTGCATAACCTCATTGATGATGGTTTCGTTCATTGTATATCTCCTTTTGTTTATTGCGTATTAAGGAGACATAATTTCAACGGCTGTCTTTGTATTTCTCTCGCCGTTGGTGAGAGTTTGTATGC
>NZ_CALPCH010000043.1 GCF_943193005.1 Pumilibacter intestinalis | reverse complement strand
ACTAACCGCACACTTTCGTCCCCGCACCGTTTTATGTCTACACCATGCGATAAAAACTGAAACTTGCCTATATCTATTGGTATCATTGTGTTGCCTCCAAATTATGTATGCATATTTGACAAAATATCTCTAACAGAGATTAAAAACATTATATATCTCCCATAGAGATATGTCAAGCAAAATATATTAAAATGATTTATAATTATCTCTATGATAGATATTGGAAACAAAATAAAAGATTTAAGGAATGAGTTACAACTATCCCAAAAACAAATAGCGGAAATGCTTAATATTGCTCAAAATACATTTTCACAAATAGAAACTAATACAAGACAACCCAGTTTGGAATTACTTATAAAAATAGCAAAGCTCTTTCAAGTATCGACAGACTATATTCTCGGACTTGAAGATGAAGCAGGGCAGAAAACTTATATAAATAGTTTTAATAACATGAATATCACCTGCAATTCCGGAACAATAAAATTTTAAGGAATATCTTATGGTTTTAACATATCAATCATTAGAACAAGCTCAAGAAGATATTACAAAACATTTAGGAAGTAATATTGTACAACAAGCCCCCGTACTTTCAAAATTTTATTACAATAAATGTTCTTGCAAGAATTACACCTATATAACAATATCGCAGTTTCACAATAGAAATACAGAGCAAGATGCGTTACTTATGCATTGTAGAAACTGTGGAACAATAAAAGTGTTATACGAAAATCACTTTACATTAACCGATTATGTATTTTGCCAAGTAAATTATAACGCAAATTGGAAAAAATATTATAATCAAATTTTTTCAAAATAGAGTTTCGTAACCCTCTTGACAAAATAGCAATATTATGATAATATGTTGATATAATAAATTTGGAGGTTATGAAAATGCCTAATATTAGACCGTCTTCCGAACTTAGAAATAATTACACCGGTATTATGAAATTTTGCCGTCAAAAAAGACAGCCTGTATTTTTGACTGTGAACGGCAAAGGCGATAGCGTTATATTGCCGATAGAACTTTATGAACAATCTCAAGAGGAGCAAAAGTTGGCTTTGCTTTTAGACGAAGCCGAAGCTGAAATTAACGCTGGCAATTGCTTTACGCATGAGGAAGTTTTCGGAGAGCTTAACCAAAAGATTGAGCGTTTGAGGAAAACGGAAAATCTATGATTAAATTAATATACTCGCCAAAAGCGAAAAGCGACTTAAACAATATTTTCGATTATATTGCTTCTGATAATATTGCCGAAGCAATTAACTTTACCGAACATATAAAATCGGATATCGAAAGACTTGTTGATTTCCCGAATACGGGAACCGACCAAGGGAAAGAGTTCTTAATACAAAGAAAAATAAAGTTTATTGTAATAAATGATTATTTAGCTTTTTTCAAATACCATGCCGAAAACCAAACAATACATATTTTAAGAATTTTGAACGGGGCTATGGAATACGAAACACGGATATCGGAAGACGACCACAAAGTTAAATAAACAAAAAAAGCCGCTCGAAAGGGCGGTTTTAATAATCGCGCGCGCGACACCTTAGAAAATTGTTTGTTAAAATCATGCGTTTTTCGGCGGTAACTCTTAATCAGGGTGTCCAGAGTTCGAGCCTCTGATGGCGCACCAAGGCGGTCAATTTCGACCGCTTTTTTCTTTG
>NZ_CALPCH010000042.1 GCF_943193005.1 Pumilibacter intestinalis | reverse complement strand
GCCTTAGCAGATTTTCTCGCCAGCGTGAATTCGTCAGCTTCCACTCTTTCGTGTCCCATTCATCACCCAGCCTTACAGTGAGCGTACTTCACTACTCACTAGCCTCATGATTTAGCCGTAGTTTTCCATCCCCACGGTCTGACTATCCTTCTGTGTCCCTGCCTCGAACTGTGCGGTAGTACTGGAATATCTACCAGTTGTCCATCATCTACGCCTTTCGGCCTCGACTTAGGTCCCGACTTACCCTGGGCGGACGAACCTTCCCCAGGAAACCTTAGGCTTTCGACGGAGGAGTTTCTCACTCCTCTCTCGCTACTTATGCCGGCATTCTCTCTTGTATGCAGTCCACCGCCCCTTTCTCGCGTACGGCTTCTGCCCGCATACATTGCTCCTCTACCAATTTTGTTACCAAAATTCCCAAGCTTCGGTGTCATGTTTTAGCCCCGGTAATCTTCGGCGCACCTTCACTCGACCAGTGAGCTATTACGCACTCTTTTAATGTGTGGCTGCTTCTAAGCCAACATCCTGGTTGTCTGTGCAACGGCACATCCTTTACCACTTAACATGAACTTTGGGACCTTAGCTGTGGGTCTGGGCTGTTTCCCTTTTGACCACGAAACTTATCTCACGTAGTCTGACTCCCAACTATAAGTATTCGGTATTCGCAGTTTGATAAGGTTCGGTAACCCGTGAAGGCCCCTAGCCCATTCAGTGCTCTACCCCCGATACTCTCCAACGTTGAGGCTAGCCCTAAAGCTATTTCGAGGAGAACCAGCTATATCCCGGTTCGATTGGAATTTCTCCGCTAACCACAAGTCATCGCCGACTATTTCAACAGGCGTGCGTTCGGACCTCCACAGAATTTTACTTCTGCTTCATCCTGCTCATGGTTAGGTCACCAGGTTTCGGGTCTACGTCATGCTACTTAATCCGCCCGATTAAGACTCGCTTTCGCTTCGGCTCCGTGCCTTAGGCACTTAACCTCGCAACACAACGTAACTCGCCGGCCCGTTCTACAAAAAGTACGAGGTCGCGCATTGATATTGCTACCCGTAGCGCTTCCTCTGCTTGTAAACATACGGTTTCAGGTTCTTTTTCACTCCCCTCCCGGGGTGCTTTTCACCTTTCCCTCACGGTACTATACTCTATCGGTCATCAGGTCGTATTTAGCCTTAGGAGATGGGCCTCCCGCATTCCCACCGAATTTCTCGTGCTCGATGGTACTCTGGATTCTCACGGCTCTCTTTGCATTTCGACTACAGGGCTTTTACCTCGTTTCGCGCTACTTTCCAATAATCTTCGTCTATGCTCTAAGATACCTTATGTGAGTCCGAACCCCGCACATATTTCTATATGCGGTTTAGGCTCTTACCCGTTCGCTCGCCACTACTTAGGTAATCGTTGTTTTACTTTCTCTTCCTCCGGATACTAAGATGTTTCAGTTCTCCGGGTTCCCCTCCTATCACTATCTATTCATGATAGGATACCCTACATCTCTATAGGGTGCGTTTCCGCATTCGGACATCTGCGGCTCTATGCTCATTTGCAGCTCCCCGCAGCTTTTCGCAGCTTGTCACGTCCTTCTTCGGCGCCTGATGCCAAGGCATCCTCCGTATGCTCTTATTAGCTTAATCTTATCTCCCTTTCGGAAGACTTCCGTCTAATAAAAACCTT
>NZ_CALPCH010000041.1 GCF_943193005.1 Pumilibacter intestinalis | reverse complement strand
AAAAGCGGACAGTCGTCACACTGTTCCTCGGTGGTGCAATGCTTGAGCGCCGTTTCTATCTCTCCCGGCTTTAACCGCAGCTTCTTCAATTGTTTATCTTTCATACCGGAACTCTCTCTCGCAGCCTAAATCCAAAATATTATTTAGAATTAACTGCACTTGTCTGTCGGTCATATCTATGTGCTCACCGTGTTCGTCAAACGCGAAAAACGCTATATTGCCCACAAGCAATTCTTTTCCGATACAACAGTTCGGCGCAAATCCGTCGAGCTTGCCTGTATCGTTGCAATACAGCACCACATTGTGCAATTCGGGCAAGTCCACAAACTGCGTTACATAATACCCGGAGAAGAACCCGCCGCAGAGCTCTTGTATTATTTCGTAATCGTCTTCGATTTCCAGCACTTCTATCGGTTTCCCTACTCCCTTATACCCCATTCTTACTTTCACTATCGTTTCTCCTTTTTGATAAAATATCATAATTATGATATTTAAGTATAAATCATAATTATGATTATGTCAATCACATTTATGATAATTTGTTATAATTCATATATGAAACAATTCGGCGAAAAAATAAAAGAGCTTCGACTTCTAAAAGGGCTAACACAAAAACAACTTGCAACTATTTTAGAATGCGCACAATCAGCTATAGTTTATTGGGAGACTAACAAGCAGGAGCCAACAATTTCGTCATTAAAAAAATTGTGTATTGTTTTCGATGTATCGTCAGACTATCTTCTTGGGCTCGAGGACGAAAGCGGTGCTCGCGCTGCTACTCAAATAAACAATCTTTCTCATTTCAACAACTCCGGCACTATTAAATTTTGAAATATAGATTGACTTTATCCTATTTTTAACGTATAATATTTGTAGGAGGTATTTGTAATGCAAATCAATACGAACCAAATTCTTTCTATGACTGAGGCAAATCAAAATTTTAGCCGTGCCGTTAAAATTGCCGACCAAAACGGATCTGCTGTAATCTTTCGTAATAACAAACCGCAATACATGATCGTTGCTTTGCAAGATAACCCACTGCTTGATTTAACAGATGACGAAAAGATTGACGTCGTAGCTAAGCGTATACTAAATAAATATCATGCGGCTTTTGAGGAACTTGCCAAATGATAAAGTTTTCAACCGAAAAGGTCTTGCTATTGCATCAACTTATTGTCGAAGAAACAGGCGGTAGCGCAGATCTGCGCGACTTAAATTTGTTGGATTCTGCGTTGGAAAGTGCGTTTGCTACATTCGACGGTAAAGACCTTTACCCCACCAAAGAAGAAAAAGCCGCTAAAATCGGATACAGCCTTATATCTAATCACGCCTTTGTAGACGGTAACAAGCGTATCGGCATGTACGTTATGCTTACTTTCTTGGAGGTGAACGGCATTGAACTTTATCTTACCGATGAGGACATAATACAAGCCGGACTTGCGGTTGCTTCCGGTAACATGGATAGTTCGGCATTACTACAATGGATCCAAACGCACAGGCTTAATTGAAAATGACAAAACCCGCCCTACTCGGACGGGTTTTATACTGCCTTTTTTACAATTCGTAAAATAAAAATTTGACGAAGCAACGCTCCGGGAGCGTAAGAGTTAAGCAAGGCGTAAAGGAAAAATTTTAAGAAGACTTTTACGCATAGTTTGAGCTATCCACCCCTTTTGCGTGAGTTTTGAAGCTCATGTGCCAAAGCGGAGTATTGCCCGGCAAATTCGCGTGCTTTACGCTGTGTGTCTTCTAAATCGATATTAAATTTCAATGTATAATCGTCGGAACAAGCGCTATCGTTAAATAGCGGCTCTTGTAATATTTGTATGCGTGCATACAGTCCACGGCGTAAGTCGGCTTCGGAAATTGT
>NZ_CALPCH010000040.1 GCF_943193005.1 Pumilibacter intestinalis | reverse complement strand
TTGTTGTATATGCTACCGTCCGCCAATGCCCAACCCTTAAAGTTATAACCTATGCGGATAGGAGTAGGAGCGGAAGCGACGGTATTCCAATTGAGCACCTCGCTCTCTATGGGCGTGCCGCCTGCGACGTCATATGTAACGGTATAGCGGTTTATATTAAAATGCGCATGCAGTGCCGTATCTTCGTATATGGGCGCACCGTCGTAAACTCGGCAACTGCTTCCGTGCTCTGCCTGTGTTCCGTAATACCACCCCGCAAAGGTATGCCCCTCTTTGGTGGGTTCGGCGGGCAACGGTAAACTCGGTTTTGGAGTTAATTCGTATGTAACAATACACCAAGGTCTATCCGAATCAACAGCATAACGCCAAAAATCTACGCTGTAATACTCTAAACAATTATCGTGAAATTTAGGAGAAATGTATTCATTACCTGCATAAGTATATACCTGAACATTTACCGAAACAACGTCATAATTAGGCAAAGGAGATGTTTTTGGAAAATATACCGTACAATAAATTTCAAATGCATTTTCCATTCCTAAATACGGCGAAAAGCGAACTCCCTGTGAAGTTACAGTATCATTTACATTATTTTTCAAAACAATGTATCCTTGAGGCTCAGATACAAACTTTTCCGTTAGATTTTTAGAAGCCAAATATTCTTCGAAAGTCGGCTTTTCTTCATTTTCCGCAAACAACGCCGAACTTACATAACTTGCCGTTTCGGGCGAGGTTTGCTCCGATTGTGTTTTTTCCTCTTTTCCGAACCACTCGCTCGGCTTTGCTTTACCTCTGCCGAATAATTGCAAGCCGCCCAACGTGAGCGCGGCTATGATTATAACCATGAGTATGGATATAAAAGTTAATTGCTTTTTCATGCTTCCCATTTCTTTTATTTACTCCTTTTTCATATAAAGTCGAAAGCCCGACAATGTTTTTGCCGGGCTGTAGTGCCTATTTTCCTTTACGTTGCGCCTTGCGGTTGGGCGGATATTTGCTCGGGTCAAACGATTTGTAGCCGTTAATAAACGACTGCTTGTTGTTCGGGTTCTTGAACGCAATCGCTCTTTCTTCTTCGGCAAGTTTGTAACCCTGCCCGGAATAGTACGCGCGTTTTTCTGCCGCAGTATATCCGCCGCTCCGTCTTTGCTTTTCTTGATAATTTGGCATTCTTTTCTCCTTTCCCCTTATCGCTGGGGGCTACGATTTTTTATTATTACAATTGTGCCGAAATAGGGGAACGAACCCTACAAAGCCGACCACTCGGTTTCGGCATAGTGGGGAAACGGGCTAACCTACCAAGAAATCCCGTTTCCCACAGGGGGTATTTATATAACCGTCGGAGGCAACCCGGACGGATTATATAACGGGGTTAATGAAAAGAACTTTCTTCTTCGGCGGATTCGGTATCGAGTTGTGTTTTGAAATACGCCGAAGCCAGCATACTGAATACGCTTGCGTCTTCTTCGCGCTTTACGCCGAATTCGAGGGTGCCTTCACCGAAAGGATTTTGAACGAACATTCCCGGATATGTAACTTTCCGCTTTTTGCGTTTACTGTAATATTGCGCGAGTTTTATTTCGCCGTCTATCTCGAATTCGTCACAACTGCGCAAAAGCTTCTTTGCCGAATAATCGAAAGTTCCTTTAACGTTGCGCCATTTCGGCGTTATGCGAACGTCGGTAAAGTCTTCGTCGTCGAACGGATTTTCGAGTACTACCGAAACGTAAGACCGCATTTCGCGCGTAGTTTCGTCGTAATACTCACCCATGCTCACAGTTGCATGGAAGGGAAGTGCCTTTGTAGTTACAACTTCGTTTTGTTTAATGTTTTGTGCCATTTTCTACTCCTTTGGCTGCTGATTTGTCGCAACCTAACATGAAATTTATTTGCTATCCGCTTTTGCGGTTGTAGCCGTTGTTATTTTTGTGAATTTTTGTTCGCGGCTTCGAAACGACGTCGCGACTTTTTTCACTCACGTGTGTGAATTTTTGGACGTGCAACTTTAGCATCGCAAATTCGAATTTGCACCAAACACACTCTTGAACA
>NZ_CALPCH010000039.1 GCF_943193005.1 Pumilibacter intestinalis | reverse complement strand
GGCTGGGAAAAATACGGCGACTTTGTCGGGCGCAACAAATGGTTTACGTGGGTTATAGTCGGCGTTATAGGCGCGTTGGCTCTTACCGCCGCTATTTCCATAACGGTAGCCGTTAAGAGGAAATAACGTCATGCTTAAGATATTCAAGCTCATAGTGTCGTGTGCGCTCATTGCCGGCATTGTGGTAGGCGGAATATTCGTATACCGTAGTTGCTCAATGAACGGCTGTAACGTTGCGGACAAACTGTCTTACGAAACGCCTGTATTAAAAGCAAGCACTACAAAGACCAACGAGGGTTATACAGGCGTTCTCGAAGATTTGCAATCCGACGAAAACTTTAACATAGACAAATACCCGGAGAACGCCGCCGACTATTCGCTACAGGTAATACAAATAGCCGAGGATAGCGCAAAGCATTTGTTGCTGTACGTGTATCAGCCGAGCGGCAACAGTAAGCCGCTAACGGCAACTACCGTACGCTTAAGCACGGCAATAAACGATAATGCAAAATGGCAGGATTATTCCGTAACGCTCGTAAGTCAAGCGGGAACGCTCCAAAAGTATGTGGTGAATGAATTAACGGTAAAATCCGACGTAGTGCGGTATTACGATATTGCCGCCATTCACCGTAAATGGGATAAAGACTTAGACGACGGCAACGAAGACGATAACACCATAAGCGAAGTTGTTTATGAGGTGGCGCAACGTTGGACGGCGTGCACTCTTAACGGTAACGTTACATACGAGTTAGACGGTTCGGCAATAGAACTTGTAAAAATAGTAGACAAACACGTCGGTTTTCTTCGTTATCCCGACGGATATATTTTCGGTGGCGGAGCTTCGGTAGACGGTCATTACGTTGCATTTTCTACCGACCATGATATAGACCGCCTAATGGAAGCGGATTTAACGTTTGTTACACGGCATGCGAAAAGCTATAACGACGTAAGAACGGACTACGACAATCCTGTTCCAAAAGAGGTATCTTTGAACGATATAGACGAAGCCGAAACAAATTCTATAGGTATATTCGGACACACATACAAATGGAAACGAATTGAAAGCATTTCATCGTTTATGCAAAGCGAGGAAAGCAAACTTACTAAAGAAACGAAAGACGCTATACAAGACGCGCAGTGGGTTTTTCGGTTTTATGAGTCGGAGTATAAAAGGTATACGCCTTCTACTTCTATGGGCCCGGTAGTAGGCAGTTACGTTAAAGAGTTCACCGAAGTAAGCGACGTAACAATACTGCGGCTTATGTTTGAAACAAGCGGTACGGTATATAATCTCGGCGTTTTAGATAATAAGCAAAGCGGAGATAATAACCCGGATAATAAAGTTGTAGGCGGTTGCGAAGATTTTTTTGCGCGGCTTTGGAATTTTATATGCGAGCATTGGAACTTAGTGTTACTTATTTTCGTTATCCTGTTGGGTGTTATTATAGGCGTTAAAATACTTACACTCGTATGGGGTAAATAACAGTGATACGAATAATATGCGGCATACCCCGAGTTGGCAAAACCGCGCTTATGACTTTGTTGGCGCTCGGTCACATGAAAGGACGGCAGGCGCATGCGGATTTAATAAAGTGCCGCAAACTACTTGCGCCGCTCAATGCCGGCGGATTTAATTACGTTCCGCCCGAAGACCACCTTGTGTTTGCGGACTACACGATTACCGCAGGCGCGAAAGGCAGAATAACGAATTACGAGGTCAACGGTTTTAATCTCGGACTTTTTAATGAAAATCACCCTACTATGTTTCTGCCGCCCAATGCTCAAATCAATCTCGACGAGGCTCAAAAGTATTTTAACAGCCGCAACAAAAAAGGCATAGCGGATTTTGTCTCCCGGTTCTACGAGCTTCACGGGCACTATCGACTGAATATAACGTGCACGGTGCAACGCCCCAAACTCATTGACTTAAACGTTCGCGAACTCGCCGCCGAAGTTCTTTACGTGGAGAAGCTTGATCATGAGCAAAGCGGCAAACGTATACTTTCTTCGCAATGGACGTGCTCGAGCTTCGATAACACGCCGTCGGCAATAGACTATATAGAGAGCGGACAGCACAAAGAGAAACGCGGCGACAAAGCCGTCTTCGAATACGACGGGAATATTTTTAAGCATTACGACAGTTTTTCATTCTTTCCTGCGTTCCTCAATGGTAACGAAGACAGCACGTTTAATCTTCGTCATGCAGTGCCCACCGGCTACACACGCGACGAAATAATGGACTTTAACGACGAACACGAATATTCCGTACCCGATACGTATTACGAAAAAAAGTGAGGTAAAAAAGCATGGACGAAAACGAAAGCGAAGAAAAGTTGCAAAGTCTTAAGCCCGACGAGCTTGTGAAAGCTGTAGAACCGCACGCCAGGCATTTGGAAAAGCACGGCGAAATGCGGGATAACGACACCATAAACGACAAACAGCTTAAAGCCGCGCAGTCGCCCGTAGCCGCCGCGGCGAACGCAATAGTAAAGCTCAAGCTCGC
>NZ_CALPCH010000038.1 GCF_943193005.1 Pumilibacter intestinalis | reverse complement strand
GGCTGGGAAAAATACGGCGACTTTGTCGGGCGCAACAAATGGTTTACGTGGGTTATAGTCGGCGTTATAGGCGCGTTAGCTCTTACCGCCGCTATTTCCATAACGGTAGCCGTTAAGAGGAAATAACGTCATGCTTAAGATATTCAAGCTCATAGTGTCGTGTGCGCTCATTGCCGGCATTATATACGGCGGCGTTTTCTTGTACCGCAAGTTTACAATTTTTAAGAGTTGTAACGCAGAACTTGTCGCAACCGCTCAAAGCAACATTCTTAACACAGGTACGGGAAATCCGTATGAGAACCCAAACGACCCGAATACAAATACACAAAACGGCACAATATTTTCCACGGGCATGATGACCGGTTATTATTTGGATTTGGATATAAGCGGCTTGTCTATGGAAATAGATGACTATGCTTACGCTCGACTTATAGACAACGACCTTGTGGAATGGCTAAACCCAACAACTTACACATTTACGGCTATTATAACATTTCCTAATGTTAAGTACAACGACTTGCCCGTATGTATTTCTGCACCGATTAGCGTTAAAATTCCCAATCGTTGGAGCTGCGTTTTTCGTTGGCAAGATATAATACTTAAGCTAAACAACGGATTTTCGGAAAATAGCGGTAATTCCATAAGATTACCCGCGGCATATTATAACTTTCTTAAATACGAAGAAGAAACAAACGGTAACAGCGTTTGCGGTAAAGTTCAGTTCGTTTTCACTTTTAACGGGAATCAAGCAATATCTTCTATCGGTACACAGTCTTGTACTTACAGGCTTTATACCAAAGATATCCCGTTAGACAGCGACGACCCGACAAGTCCGAATTTCGACCTCGGCGCATTTGGCGGGCTTATGGCTCAAATAAAAGAGGGTTGCGGTTCTATGACTCTCGGCGATTGGATTATGACTTTTGCGTTCCTTCTCGTAGCTTCGGGGCTTATTTCTCTTATTACCGCCATTGTTAAAGGTGTTTTCGGCAAAGGGTAAGTAACCGTGATACGAATTATATGCGGTATACCTCGAGCTGGCAAAACCGCGCTTATGACTTTGTTTGCGTTACAGCATATGAAAGGACGGGAGGCACACCAAGACTTAATAAAGTGCAAAAAATTGCTTGCGCCGCTCAATGCCGGCGGATTTAATTACGTTCCGCCCGAAGACCACCTTGTGTTTGCGGACTACACGATTACCGCAGGCGCAAAAGGCAAAATAACGAATTACGAGGTCAACGGTTTCAATCTCGGACTTTTTAATGAAAATCACCCTACTATGTTTCTGCCGCCCAATGCTCAAATCAATCTCGACGAGGCACAAAAGTATTTTAACAGCCGCAACAAAAAAGGCATAGCGGATTTTGTCTCCCGTTTCTACGAGCTTCACGGGCACTACCGACTGAATATAACGTGCACGGTGCAACGCCCCAAACTCATTGACTTAAACGTTCGCGAGCTTGCCGCCGAAGTTCTTTACGTGGAGAAACTCGAGCATGAGCAAAGCGGAAAACGCATATTGCGGTCGCATTGGACCTGCTCGAGCTTCGACAATACCCAGTCGGCAATAGACTACATAGAGAGCGGACAGCACAAAGAGAAACGCGGCGATAAGCTCGAGATTGAATATGCCGGCAATATCTTTCGGCATTACGACAGTTTTGCCTTTTTTCCCGCGTTTCTTAAAGGTAATTACGACGGCAAGTATAATCTTCGGCACGCCGTGCTCACCGGTTACACGCGCGACGAAATAATGGACTTTAACGACGAGCACGAATATACCGTACCCGATACGTATTACGAAAAAAAGTGAGGTGAAAAAGCATGGACGAAAACGAAAGCGAAGAAAAGTTGCAAAGTCTTAAGCCCGACGAGCTTGTGAAAGCCGTAGAGCCGCACGCCAGGCATTTAGAAAAGCACGGCGAAATGCGGGACAACGACACTATAAACGACAAACAGCTTAAAGCCGCGCAGTCGCCCGTAGCCTCCGCGGCGAACGCAATAGTAAAGCTCAAGCTCGCCCGTGACTATTACCGTGCGAAATGGCGGTATAAGGACGGCTACAAGGCGGATAAATGGGCACACAAAGACAAAGTGCGTAAAATGCGTAAAGAGCGCAGAGAAGCCGTACAAGCCGCCAAACAGGCAAATACCGAAGCCCGCTTAGCGGCAAGAGAAAGGAAAGCCGAGGCACGCAAACAGCGTAAAGAAGACCGCCGAGCCGAACGCGCCGCCGCTAAAGAGCTTAAGCGCAACGGCAAGACTGAAAGCACATCGCTTAGCCAAAAAAATGAGCGCAGCGAATAACGAGGGGTAGCCACCCCGAGCAAACCCGAAACGCTCTTAAGTTCACGCTCTGCCGCTTGTTTCGTAAAGTTTCGAAACGCCGCACGGTGGGGAATTTACGTACGGCTAAAGGTATTCGCGAGCGGAAACGCCGCGAATACCTTTAGCCGGCAGTATTTCACGCATAGTATTAGTGCGTTATGTTTTCGAAATTCGCGCCGCGCCAACCGTATATGCATTGG
>NZ_CALPCH010000037.1 GCF_943193005.1 Pumilibacter intestinalis | reverse complement strand
ACTTAGACGAACTGTTCGGAGAGGACAAAATGCCGCTGTGCAAAGAGTCGGTAAGACTCATAGAGCAAAATATATAGGTTGAAAATAAGTTAAAAAGGCAGAAAGCGAATTACAAGGTGATTTGGTAAGTTATGAGTCGTTTGGATATATATTATCGAGCGTTTAAGGAGTACCGGCGCGAAACGGTAGACGAAGCGGTTTGCGAAAAAGACCGCAAGGCTCTCGCGTTGTCTAACTTAGACCGCGACGTGCTCGAAGCCACCAAATACCTGTGCAGTATTCGCGAGGACTGGATTGTAGCCATAGAAGAGGGGCTCGAATACGTTGAAAAGGCGGTTGCCGAGGAGCGGCAGTTCATACGCACCAACGGCGAGGTCGTGCCCATAGAGAAAGTTAAAAAGATATCCAAAGACTCGGTGGAGCACCTTGCCAAACACAGCGACTTAATTACCCACATACCCGAAGACGGAAGCAACGATATCATTCCCGACAAGCTCTACATGGTGGAAAAGCTCAGCGACTACGCGGTATACGAAAACAGGTTTTTGTATATGCTGCTTTGCTATCTCAACGATTTCATAAATTTCAGACTCGAAAAGATAGAGGCTTTGCGCCACTCGTACGACGGCAACATGCGCATATTCAAAGAGGTGGAAACCAAAAAGCGCATGCTCACTATAAAGGCAACCGTAACGGAGAGCCGCACGGATAACCCTTATCCCGTAGTGGACGAGAAATCGACGGGGCTGATTCAGCGCATAAAAGACTGCCAGAGCATAGTGAACGCTCTTTTGAACACCGACCTTATGGTGCAGGTTGCCAAAACTCCCATGATAAAGCCGCCCATAACAAAGACCAACGTGCTCAAAATGAACAACAATTTCAAGCGTGCGCTCGCGCTTTACGACTACGTTGCCACTTATAAAGACGACGGCTATACCTACGAGGAGGTGCACAGCGATTTCACGCCGTTTGCGGAAAACGTAGCCGACGAACTCGCCGAAGCGGCAAACCTCGTTGCGTTTATAGCTTACAAGTTCGGCAACGGAATAGACGAACTGCTCGACGGAGCGTATGAGATAGAAAATCAGCGGCGCAAAGAACTCGAGGAGCAGAAACTTTTAGATAAGATAAAAAAACTTCGCAAGCGAGCTCTCGAGTCGGGCAAAACCATGGAAGAATACATGGTGCTTCTCGAAGAACGCAACCGCTCGCTCGAACGCGACAGCGAGGAGTTGCAGGTAATACGCCAAGAGGTGGAAACGCTCAACCGCAAAATAGACGTGTTCAACATGGAGCGAATAGAACTCAATCGCCGCATGACCGAACTCCAGGGCGTAATCGAGGAGAAAGAGCAAGAAATAGTGATGCTCAACCAAAAGTATCTCGAAGATATGGCGGCGGCGAAAGCCGAGCACGAGCTTGCGGTGCAAAATCTAAACGCCGAGCACTTTGGCGAAATACAGTCTATAACAGAAAGTCACCGCGAAGACCTCGCAAACGCGCAAGCCGAATACGAGGAGCGCACCCGCGCTCTCACCGAAGCGCACGAGGCGCGAGAGAGCGAACTCGGCGGGCAGATGAGAGAGCTTACCGAGCGATGGAACGCTGTGAAAGACGACCTATCGCGGCGCGACGAAGCTCTTGCGGCGCGTGAAGCGGTGTTCGACGACGAAAAGCAAAAGGTTGTGGACGAGTGCGAGCGCAAAATGCGCGGCTTGGAAAAGAGTTGCGAGGGCGAGCTCGCCGCGCGGCAAAAGGCGTGCGACGACGAGGTGGAGCAGTGGCGCAAAGAAAATTCGTTCATACGCGCCGAGCTTGACGGCATGCGCATAGCGCAAGGACTGATGACCCCGAGCACCGACTATTCTTCGCGCGAACGGTTCGTGGAACTCGAACGCGAGTTCGAAGCGTTTCAGCGGTTTTTCAAAGGTCAGTGGAAGATAACCAAAAAGGAAATCAAGCGCGAGGTGTACGCGGAGTCGCGAGCAAAAACAAAGCAAGAAGATAATTCGGACTCCGCGAATACCGAGTTATAAGGACAGAGCATGAAAAAGAACAGGCAACCGAGAAGCATATTGAAGCTCACAGTCACGCTCCTTTGCGTGGCGGGCTTTTTCGCGTTGCTTGTTTCGGCGTTTTTGGTGCAGTGGAAGAAATACGAGGGGCGTAATTTCGAGTTGTTGCGCGGCAGTATGAAATACGTTTTTATAGCGGGCGTGTTCCTGTTGCTCTCGCTCTTGTTTACGCTCTCGGTTATTACGAGCACCCGCGGCACTGCGAGCAAACTCATTACTCCCGCGTTCTTCGGCGTGGACTTTAAGAAAGACGAAGAGGAAAAGAAACCGCTCAAAAGCGTTGAAGCCTCGGACAGACTCGAGGAAGCTCTCTCAATCGCCAAGTCAAAATCGGACACCGTGTATATAGACAAAGAGGGCAGACCGATTACCGCGGAGGACCGCGATTATTCGTCGGCGGCAAAGTCGGTTGCCGCTCAAAGAAAAACCGACCCGTCCGCCGAAGAAGAAAACGAGGGCGGCTCGCGGTTTTACATGCTCACGGAAATAGACAAAGAATATGAGTTATACGTGCGCCCCGAGTACGACGACGGCATAGGACTAAGAGAGCTTTGCGAGGTGTTCCGCAATTTTGCGGCGGGCAAACTCAAACTGTATTACGATATAGAAGATATCCGCCGCTTTATAGGCGCGCTCGCGGTAACAAAGCTAATCATACTGCAAGGCATGTCGGGCACGGGTAAAACTTCGCTTGCGTATGCTTTCGGCGAATTCCTAAACAACAAAACGGTGGTAGTGCCCATTCAGCCCATGTGGAAAGAGCGCACCGACCTCGTGGGATATTACAACGAGTTCACGCGCAGATTTAACGAAACCACGCTTTTGTATAAAATGTACGAAGCGAACTGCAACGAAGAAATCTACGTGACGGTGCTCGACGAAATGAACATAGCTCGAGT
>NZ_CALPCH010000036.1 GCF_943193005.1 Pumilibacter intestinalis | reverse complement strand
AGCCCGGCAAAAACATTGTCGGGCTTTACGTATAGTATCTGAAATATTGAAAAGGAGTAAATAAAAGAAATGGGAAGTATGAAAAAGCAATTAACCTTTATAACCGTACTTATGGTTATAATCATAGCCGCGCTCACGTTGGGCGGCTTGCAATTATTCGGCAGAGGTAAAGCAAAGCCGAGCGAGTGGTTCGGAAAAGAGGAAAAAACGCAATCGGAGCAAACCTCGCCCGAAACGGCAAGTTATGTAAGTTCTGCGTTGTTGGCAGATAATAGCGAGAAGCCCACTTTTGAAGAATATTTGGCTTCTAAAAATCTAACGGAAAAGTTTGTATCTGAGCCTCAAGGATACATTGTTTTGAAAAATAATGTAAATGACACTGTTACTTCACAGGGAGTTCGCTTTTCGTCGTTTTTAGGAATGGAAAATGCATTTGAAATTTATTGTACGGTATATTTTCCAAAAACATCTCCCTTGCCTAATTACGACGTTGTTTCGGTAAATGTTCAGGTATATACTTATGCAGGTAATGATTACATTTCTCCTAATTTTCACGATAATTGTTTAGAGTATTACAGCGTAGATTTTATTCGTTATGCTGTTAATTCGGATAGACCTTGGGGTATTGTTACATACGAATTAACTCCAAAACCGAGTTTACCGTTGCCCGCAGAACCAACTAAAGAGGGGCATACTTTTGCGGGGTGGTATTACGGAACACAGGCAGAGCACGGAAGCAGTTGCCGAGTTTACGACGGTGCGCCCATATACGAGGACACTGCATTGCATGCGCACTTTAATATAAACCGTTATACCGTTACATACGACGTTGCGGGCGGCACGCCTATAGAGAGCGAGGTTCTTAACTGGAATACTTCCGCAAACGCGCCCGAACCCACCCGCATAGGTTATAATTTTAAGGGTTGGTATCTTTCGGACGGTACAAAATATGAAAATCAGCCCATAAAGCAAAACACCACTCTTACGGCAAAATGGGAGATAAAAATATTCACGGTAACTTTTTACGTAGACGGCGACAATGGCGAAGAAACTTACTCAACGCTCGAGGTGCCCTACGGCTCTACTCTTGCGCAAGCAATGGAACAAGCGGAAATAGCCTCGTACAAGGCAATGACAACGGCTGGCGTAAGGCTTAGCAAGCAAAACACGACTATAACCGAAAACACGCAGGTACTTGTAGAAGAACTTACAGGCTGGGAAAAGTATGGCGACTTTGTAGGGCAAAATCAGTGGTTTACATGGCTTATTGTCGGCATCGTTGGTGCACTCGGCTTGACTGCCGCAATCTCTATAACAGTAGCCGTTAAGAGGAAATAACGCTATGCTTAAGATATTTAAGCTCATAGTGTCGTGTGCGCTCATTGCCGGCATTGTGGTAGGCGGAATATTCGTATACCGTAGTTGCTCAATGGACGGCTGTGACGTTTCGGACAAATTGTCTTACGAAACGCCTGTATTAAGAGCAAGCACTACAAAGACCAACGAGGGTTATACGGGCGTTCTCGAGGACTTACAAGCAGACGAAAATTTTACGTTAGATAAATACCCTGAAATAGCAAACGACTATTCGCTACAGGTAATACAAATAGCCGAGGATAGCGCAAAGCATTTGTTGCTGTATGTGTATCAGCCGAGCGGCAACAGTAAGCCGCTTACGGCAACAACGGTGCGCATAAGCACGTCAATAAACGATAACGCCAAATGGCAGGATTATTCCGTAACGCTCGTAAGTCAAGCGGGAACGCTCCAAAAGTATGTGGTGAATGAATTAACGGTAAAATCCGACGTAGTGCGGTATTACGATATTGTCGCCTTTCACCGTAAATGGGATAAAGACATAGACGACGGCATCGAAGACGATAACACCATAAGTGAAGTTTTTTGCGAAGTAGCGCAACTTTGGACGGCTTGCACTCTTAATGGCAACGTTACATACGAGTTGGACGGTTCGGCAATAGAGCTTGTAAGAATATTAGACAAACATGTAGGGTTTCTCCGTTATCCCGACGGATATATTTTCGGTGGCGGAGCTTCGGTAGACGGTCATTACGTTGCATTTTCTACCGACCATGATATAGACCGTCTAATGGAAGCGGATTTAACGTTTGTTACACGGCATGCGAAAAGCTATAACGACGTAAGAACGGACTACGACAGTCCTATTTCAAAAGAGGTATTTTTGAACGATATAGACGAAGCCGAAACAAATTCTATAGGCATATTCGGGCACACATACAAATGGAAAAGAATTGAAAGCATTTCTTCGTTTTTGCAAAGCGAGGAAAGCAAACTTACTAACGAAACGAAAGACGTCATACAAGACGCGCAGTGGGTTTTTCGTTTCTACGAGTCGGAGTATAAAAGGTATACGCCTTCTACTTCTATGGGCCCGGTAGTAGGTAGTTACGTTAAAGAGTTTACCGAAGTAAGCGACGTAACAATACTGCGGCTTATGTTTGAAACAAGCGGTACGGTATATAATCTCGGCGTTGTAGATAATAAGCAAAGCGGAGATAACAACCCGGATAATAAAGTTGTAGGCGGTTGCGAAGACTTTTTTGCGCGGATTTGGAACTTTGTGTGCGAGCATTGGAACTTAGTTCTGCTTATCTCCGTTATTCTCATTGCGGTTATACTCGGTATTAAAATTCTTACGCTTGTTTGGGGTAAGTAACCGTGATACGAATAATATGCGGCATACCTCGAGCGGGCAAAACCGCTCTTATGACTTTGTTTGCGCTACATCACATGAAAGGACGGCAGGCACATCAAGACTTAATAAAGTGCCGAAAGCTGCTTGCTCCGCTCAATGCCGGGGGCTTTAACTATACGCCGCCCGCCGATCACCTTGTGTTCGCGGATTACACAATAATCGCAGGCGCCAAAGGCAAAATAACGAATTACGAGGTCAACGGTTTTAATCTCGGGCTGTTCAACGATAAGCACCCTACTATGTTCTTGCCGCCAAACTCGAATATATTTTTAGACGAGGCGCAGAAATATTTTAACAGCCGCAAAGGCATTGCGGCTTTCGTGAGTAGGTACTATGAGCTTCACGGACATTACCGGCTGGATATAACGTGCACGGTACAGCGCCCCAAACTTATAGACTTAAACGTTCGCGAGCTTGCCGCCAAAGTTCTTTACGTTGAAAAGCTCGAGCATGAGCAAAGCGGAAAACGCATATTGCGGTCGCATTGGACCTGCTCGAGCTTCGATAACACGCAGTCGGCAATAGACTACATAGAGAGCGGACAGCACCGGGATAAGCGCGGGGATAAAATTACTTTTGAGTTCGCCGGCAATATCTTTAAGCACTACGACAGCTTTTCATTTTTTCCCGCATTTCTCAAGGGTAATTACGACGGCAAGTATAATCTTCGGCACGCCGTGCCCACCGGCTACACGCGCGACGAAATAATGGACTTTAACGACGAGCACGACTACAGTGTGCCGGACACGTATTACGAAAAAAAGTGAGGTGAAAAAGCATGGACGAAAACGAAAGCGAAGAAAAGTTGCAAAGTCTTAAGCCCGACGAGCTTGTTAAAGCCGTAGAGCCGCACGCCAGGCATTTGGAAAAGCACGGCGAAATGCGGGACAACGACACTATAAACGACAAACAGCTTAAAGCCGCGCAGTCGCCCGTAGCCGCCGCGGCGAACGCAATAGTAAAGCTCAAGCTCGCACGCGACTATTACCGCGCGAAATGGCGGTACAAAGATACCCGTAAAGCGGATAAATGGGCGCACAAAGACAAAGTGCGTAAAATGCGTAAAGAGCGCAGAGAGACCGTACAAGCCGCCAAACAGGCAAATACCGAAGCCCGCTTAGCGGCAAGAGAAAGGAAAGCCGAGGCACGCAAACAGCGTAAAGAAGACCGCCGAGCCGAACGCGCCGCCGC
>NZ_CALPCH010000035.1 GCF_943193005.1 Pumilibacter intestinalis | reverse complement strand
TCACCCTCGCGCTGTCGCGCTCGGGCGCCGAGACAGGCACACACAACCCACCCACCGACCGAAACGACTATCCCAACTCATCGCCCAAATCGACGGAAAGGTACAACCAATCAACCAAGTAGCATAGCCGAAAAATCCTGCCTATGGCAACGACCGCGGCGGCGAAATTCGGGGCGACGCGGTAAACCCCTTGCGCTCGCCCCGAATTTTCTTTCGCCGCCGCAGTATCGTTTTCGGTTATTATCTAAACAGCGATTGTATTGTACAGTCGTTGTTTTTTACGCCTTACGCCACTTTCGGCGCTTTGGCAATCGTCTCGGGCGACACTTCGCCTATGAGCGCACCCTCGTCCCAAATCTTGAATTTATTGGATACAATCAGCCGTATATCCCGCTCGTCCGTTCCGTCCATTTTGCAAATAACGTCGTTTCCGTCAATGTCGCTTTCTATGAAACGGTATAAGCCTTTTGAGTAATACGGCTTTACGTCTTGCTTACTCAAATATTTCGTTATGTATCGTATAGCCGCCTCATACATTTGCGGTACTATTTCGCTAAACTCGTTCCGTCCGAACTTATCAAAGAAATACTTGCTTTGTAAATACGTTTTCATCTTGCCCGTTTTAGGATTGTAATCTTTTATCGTTTCTAATTCGCCGGTAATCTTCTTATTCGGATCGTAAATAAGCCCGTGAAAATGAAGCCTATCGCTCTCAGTACCGCGTTCCCATACACCTTGGAATAAACAGCCGTAGCGTTTATGCAAATTGGAAAGCGCGTTCTTCAAACTCTTTTCGAAACTTTCTTCGGTGTGCTTTTTGGAATCGAATGTTACCGTGAAAAAGTATTCGTAATTTTGGTTGTACGCCTTATATGCGAATCGCTGTTTGCGTGTATAAGCGTTGCGCCATTTTCTTCGGCAATGCTCGTCCACGAAATACGTTGCGTCTTCTTTGCTCGGAAAAAGCGGTAACATATCTTTGAGAATGGACTGTTTTCTAACGTTCGGATATTGCTTGTAATACTTGTCATAAAGCTCGTCGAAGATTTGTTTAAGCGTGGTTATGCGCACGATAGACCGTTCGTTTACGGCTTGCTCTTTCGCCGCTGACGAACTTTTAACCGTCGGCTCGGTAGTTTGCTCGGCTTGCGTATAAATGTCGTTTAACATCTTGTCAATTGGTTTTTCTTCCAAAGCATACTTACCGCCCTTAACCGACACGACAATTTCTTTTTGCCTACGCACGGTACGCTTTGCAGGGTTGGTCGTATGCGGCGTGGCTATGTAATGATCGCCCTCTTTGCGCACCTTGCATTTGGGATACCATGCCGCAATACCGTCTTGATCTATGCGTCCCATTTGGTCGCCTTTGTATCTATTATTTATAATTCTTCACCTCCTTCGCCCGAAAGGGCATTTATTAAGGACTTTGACCGCCCGTAAGTTACCTTTGTCCCTCCTTGTATTTATTTTTTGCAGTCATAGTGGCGAGCAATCTTGTCCCTACGCACACTAATATAAATTTTCACCCCATAAATACGAAAAAAGTGCGAAGAATTTTTGTTCCTCGCACTTTTCTATGCTTTTTATGAAACTATTTCGTTGTAAAGTCGCCTAATATGAATACCTGATCGACGGTGTTTTCGTCTATATCCAAGTTGCCAATAAGTATGTTTTCATCGAACCAAGTAAAGACGGTTAATAGTTTATTCGTGTCCGCATCTATAATCGTTACCTGCGGATTGTCTTTCGTTCCCGCTATTTCTACGTTTAGCGTTATGCCGCAGAATTTTACCGTTTCCGTTCGGTTGAGCGGCTCTAATTTGAGTTTTATCGTTCGGTCTTGGGAATAAAGATACCTGCCGTTTACCTTTTTTGTTTCGCCTTTCCAATAGCAGTATCGAAACACTATGTATTTAATATCTTCGGGAACAACAAGCGGTAAATTATTTGCTTCCAAATATTCTTTACGCGCCATTCGTCTTTCAAACTTTGCTCTGCATAGCGGATAGATATTATGCCAAGTTTCGTCGTGATTAAACCCGTGCGTTTTCCACGCCCAATCCCGAAAGCCGACGCCGTTGTTTATGTCGTATAAGTCTTTGAGCGTTAGCCCCGAGCCGTAGAACTCGCAATGCGGTCCTATGTACTTATACGCATTGCCTTTTTGCTTGCCGGCTTTGCCGCATTTGGGAGTTATTTGTATTAGCTTATCTTTCTCCAACTGCCGTAAAATTGTTTGCACCGTTCTGTCCGACACAGCCAACCTTTGAGCGAGCGCATGGACTTTGAACGTCCTTCCGTTACACGCTATTACGGTGTTTACGACTATCTCTCTACGTTCTTTGGGCGTAGGCTTGCGTATGAGATATTCTCTATCGTCGCCGTCAACAAGATAATGTGGATTTTTGATGTATATAAACCCGTAGCCCTTGCGTCTATACTGTTTCCAAGGATATTCGTCCTCGTCCCATTCTTCGGCTTCGTATTTTTGCGTAAACAGTTCGTTCATAAGTATATTTTACCGTTTTTCAACGAAAAAAGCAAGTTTATATACTCCGTTTTTGCCCTTCGTCGTTTCGGGGAAGAAAGATTTGAATAAATACTTTCTTTATATCTAAACGAAAAGACTCCGAAAGTCAAGGGTGAAATGCACTCCCTTTGCGGTCGCCCTTGACTTTCGCAAGCAAGCACCATATACAGCAATACAATAACCCGCTTTTTCGTTTGTTTCGCCCCTTGCCGAAGGGCAAAAACAAACAGAGAGGTAAAAGAAAATGGAAAAAGAAGCAAGGATACAAGAAAACGAAAGAAAGTTCTACCTTTCGGAGTTCTCCTACTTTGACGGCGAATACGACGTTACGTTTAATATCTTGGACGTGGACTTCGACCGTAAGCAAATCACCGTAGCGATATCCCGTTGCGGTAAGATTACGCAGGATACGTTCGAACTGTTAAGAGATAACAACGGCAGTCTGTATTTCAAGTACGGAAGATTCTACGAAAACAAAATCTCCATAGACGATTTCGAGGAGGTTTTGTAAGATGAATAAATCCGTTAAAAGAGAAAAAGAAATACTTACGGTAGATAATGTGCAGTTCATAGGCGAAAGAATAGCTACTTGCGCCGTCAGAGGCTATGCGAGATTATCCGGTAATAATAAAATGTACAAATTATATGCGTCGTTATGCCGAGATATAGAATACAAAGACCGCGAAGACTATATCTTGACCGACGGTTACGATTTGGTACAGGAAGCGATATGTTTTCTGTTGGAGCACTTGGGCGAGCGCTTGTGCGACAAAACGTGCAAAGGCTGGCGCGGCGATATTATATCCGTTAAGATGGCTTGTTACAGGCATCTCGGCAGATACTTACAGCGCGGCGCAAGAGCAGATAATAAACAAATGAGTTTGGAAGCTTTTGAGTATAATGAACCGCATACGGAGTTTAAGGCATTTGAGAATGGTATAGAAGAAGAATACAAAGAAGTAGATAAGATGATAGAGAAAATGAAATTATCTTCCGAAGAAAGAGATACGCTGTATTGCTATATGTCGGGAATGGGTTATGTGGAAACGGCAAAATACTTGGCGGTGCAACTTACTACGATATGGTACAGGCGTAAGAGAATACAGCAGAAATATTACGCCTACATAGCGGCGACAAATTAAAACGTATGCTACGGAGTTGTAATGCGCATTGTCCGTAAATATTCACCGTCGTTATAAAAGTTTTTATGGACATTTTCCGCAAGTCAGGGGTGAAATTTTGTATTAGTTGTTGCAGCCATAGGTGTAAGTTACCTTAAAAACTACTAATGCAACAAGGAAACCATAACCATACTACTCGCACGGAGATGATACACGGCAAGAAATACGTTGTCATAAGTCACTACGTCGGCAAGAAAGATTTCAAAAAGATCGTTTGCGATCACGCTTTCAAACAGGCTCTTGCGGAAAACAAAAAATCCACATAACAATAAGGAGTAATGAAATGCAACCCAAACAAAACAGTAAAGACTATATCGTGGGAATGTATGTTCGGCTTTCCCGCGACGACGAACGTCAGGGCGAATCGCTGTCTATCGAAAATCAAAAGACTATCCTTTCGGAATACATAGAACAGCAAGGCTGGACGCTCCACGACGTTTATGTAGATGACGGCATTTCGGGGACTACGTTCGAGCGCCCGGGCGTAAAGCGATTGCTTGAAGACGCAAAGTCGGGAGTTATAAACACCATCCTCGTCAAGGATATGAGCCGTTTCGGACGAAACTACATAATGGTCGGACAATACCTCGATTACGTTTTTCCATTATACAACATACGCTTTGTTGCGCTTACCGACAACATAGACACCGAAAACAAAGATACCGCTGCAATGGATATGATGCCCATTACAAACGTATTTAACGAATGGTGGGCTGCCGCTACGAGCAAGAAACTCCGCGCCGTGCGTATTCAAAATGCCAAGAACGGCAAAAACGGAATGTCCCATGCTCCCTACGGTTATATCCTCGGAACGGATGAAAAACGTACTTTACAGATAAACGAAGAAACCGCGCCCATAGTTAAACGTATCTTCGAAATGCGTTCTACGGGTATGACGCCGAGAAAGATTGCGGATATTCTCAATGCCGAGCATATCCTTACGCCCAACGATTATAGGATAGCGACTACGGGCGTAAGCGGAGTTCGTAATCCCTCGCACTTATGGCATACAACGGTTTTAAGAACATTGCTTGCTAACCAAGCGTACATAGGCAATTTAGTCCAACACAAGACAACGACTGTTTCGTACAAAAACCACAAGTGGCAACGCCGTCCCGAAAAAGAATGGATTGTAATTGAAAACGCACACGAAGCCATTATCTCGAAAGAGCTTTGGGACAAAGTGAAAGAAGTGGAAAAAGCCGTAGGACACGGAAAGCATACTAAGCGCGGGTTTATGCACCCTCTTTCGGGACTGATGTTCTGCGCGGACTGCGGTGCAAAAATGCGTTTGGGTTGGAACACGCAAATAGCCAAGCGGACAGGCGAAGAAAAAACTTATTTCAATTTTAACTGCGGAACAAAATCCCGAACGGGCTCGTCCGGTTGTTTCAGTCATTTTATTCCCGTGCCTGTATTGGAGCAAATTGTTCTGAACGACGTGAAAGATAAGGCGGCAAAGATAACCGCCAACGAGGATGAGTTCAGACGGAAGTATTTGGATCATACCGCTACGCTTACGAATAAAAACCAAGTCGATGTTAGTAAAGAAATACATAAGGACGAAAAACGTCTTGCCGAGCTTGACAAGTTGATTGAGAGCGCTTTTGAAGAAAAGGTTGCGGGTAAAATTCCCGAAAGCGTCTGCGTGCGCTTGATTGAAAAATATACTACTGAGCAAACGGAACTAAATGAGCGCATAGCCTATCTCAAACAGGGGCTTGAAGAAGCCGAGAAAGCCGTAACGGATATTGACGAGTTTATACGGCGGATGAAACAGTACCTCTACGCCCCGAAGCTCACCCGCGAGCTATGTTTGGATTTGTTCGAAAAGCTTGTCATAGGCGGCAAAGAATCTGTTACAGGCAAGCCGCAAGAGGTTCATATCTACTACAAAGTGGATATTGACTCGGTTTTATAGCCGTTTTACCCCTAATTACCGCCCAAATTACTATGTCCTTTTGAACTGTTCGAAGGCTATGCCGAATACTATTCCGCCGAGCTTTCCCAAAAGGTAAAACGCGGTATGCGTGAAACACGCAGTAAAGGCAATTTTACAGGCGGTTTTATAATCTACGGCTACAAAGTGGAAAACCATAAAGTAGTCATAGACCAAGACAAAGCCGAAATGGTAAAATTTATTTACGAGCAGTACGCTATGGGCGTTTACGTTAAAGACATCATAAAAGCGTTGACCGCAAAAGGCATATTCAATCGCGGTAAACCGTTTGCAAGAAACACCGTTTACAACATACTCAAAAACGAAAAGTATTCGGGCATATACCGCCATAACGAAGAAGTGTTTGACAATATCTATCCGCAAATCGTGGACACCGATACGTTCAATAAAGTACGCGCCAAGATAGACATAAACCATTACGGCAAACGCAGTACCGAAGTCGTTTATCTACTTCGCAACAAAATGAAATGCGGCTACTGCGGCAGTCCCGTAAGCGCGGAGTGCGGCACAGCCAAGAACGGAGAAAAGAAACGTTACTACAAGTGTTTGGGACGAAAAAACGGCAACGGTTGTAAAAAGTCCCAAGCAAGAAAAGACGTTCTCGAAAACTATGTGCTTGAAAACGTAATAACGCAGTTGCAAAGCAATATGGACTACATTGTAAACACTTTGCTCGAAATGCAAGACGATTACATAAAAGCAAATTCGGCATTGACACGGCTTGTAAAGGAGCAACGCCAAACCGAAAACGCCATACAAAACATTATGTCCGCGATAGAGTGCGGCGGCACGAGCAACACCGCTATGAAACGGCTTAGAGAACTCGAAACGCTTTCGGAAGAACTCGAAAAGCAAATACGCATAGAGAAAGCGCAATCGGCATTTAAGTTAAGCCGCCAAGAGATTTCCGACTTTTACAAACTTGCTTTGGAGCAATCGCCGCAAATGCTAATCAATTATCTCATAAAAGAAATTCGGTTGTTTGACGATAAAATGGTCATTATCTACAACACGCCCAAAACGATGAGCCTTGACGAAAGTCAGGGCTTTTCCTTTATACGGAAAACGTACCGTACCCGATTCACATTCAAAACGTAAAACAGCCGAGAATGATTGACTTTCAACTGATTATGCGTATTTAGATACGCGGACTATTTATTCCACGTTCCGCTTGACGTGAGCCTCGCAGGGGCGTGTGTATAGGCAAATAAGGGCGAAACGCGCAACC
>NZ_CALPCH010000034.1 GCF_943193005.1 Pumilibacter intestinalis | reverse complement strand
CAAAGAAAAAAGCGGTCGAAATTGACCGCCTTGGTGCGCCATCAGAGGCTCGAACTCTGGACACCCTGATTAAGAGTCAGGTGCTCTACCAACTGAGCTAATGGCACTCGTATTTTGGAGCGGAAGACGAGATTCGAACTCGCGACATTTGCCTTGGCAAGGCAACGCTCTACCACTGAGCCACTTCCGCGCAATTGCTTATAAAGTATATAACAACTTTGAGAAGATGTCAAATATTTTCAACGATATTTTCAATATTCTCTCCCATATTTTTTATCGTTTGACTACAAGCGGGCAAAATGTTATAATGTGCGCATGATAGAAGGTTTCGCCCCGTTCGTTAATCCCGACAGCCGAGTGCTCATACTCGGCAGTTTTCCAAGCGTTAAATCGCGCGAGGAAGGTTTTTACTACGGCAACAAGCAAAATCGTTTTTGGAGCGTTTTGGCTCAAAGTTTCGCTTCGCCCGCGCCCCGCTCCGTAAACGAAAAAAAGGAGCTATTGCGGCGCAACAAAGTCGCGCTTTGGGACGTGGTTACATCGTGCGATATAGTGGGTTCTATGGATAAGGATATCAAAAATCCCGTTATAGCGGATATCAAATCGCTTGCGGCAAACTACCCCATTGCCAAAATAATAACCAACGGCGGCACGGCGTACAAACTTTTTGCAAAACATTTCCCCGAGCTTACGGGCATGTGCGTAGCCCTCCCGTCCACAAGCCCCGCAAACGCCCGCTTAGACAAAAGCGTTTGGATTAGCGAATTACGGCGTTAGCCGTTTTCTTCACCACAACCTCGTGCATTACAGCCATAACGCACAGCCAAATCCCTAAAAACACGGGAAACAGCCACGCGCCTATATTGTTTGCCAAAAAGCCGAACAACGGCGGCATGGTGCAAGTTCCTATATACGCGCTCGCCATCTGCACGCCTATCACAGCCTGCGACTTGTCCGCGCCGAACAGCTCGGGAGTCATGTGTATTATGCTCGGATATACGGGCGCGCAACCGAGTCCCAAAAGCACAAGCCCTATTATGACGCACACGTTCCCGAACGGCAGAAACAGCGTCACAACGCCCGCGAGTATAACGCACTCGCCAACCCTTATGAGAGTTTTGTCGCTAAATTTGAGCGTCAAAAATCCGTTTACCGCCCTGCCTACCGTAATGCCTATCAAAAACAGCCCCGCAAGAGTGGCGGCGGTGTCGGCGGATATTCCGTTATTGAGCACCATGTAACTGCTCGACCACAAAATTGCCGTGCTCTCGAGCGCACAGTAGCAGAAAAAAGTTATAAAGCATGGCACCGCGCCGCGAATACGCACTATCTCTTTGGGCGTAAGCGGCTTTTTCTTTTCCGCCGGCTCGGAGCCTTTTTCGCCCGTTTCCCCGCCGCTCTCCGACGGTTTCGCTCCCCTTTTCCACAGCGGTAACGAGCAAAATACCGCCGCGGTAAGCGCAATCTGAATTATCGAAATAACGAGATAGCCCCGACTCCAGCCGTAGCCGCCCGACAGCGCGTATCCCATAATGTACGGTCCTATCGCCGCTCCCACGCCCCACATGCAGTGAAGCCAACTCATGTGCCTGCTCTTAAGATGCAAAGCCACGTAATTGTTAAGAGCCGCGTCCACTCCGCCCGCGCCGAGTCCGTACGGCACGGCAAACACTGCGAGCATCCAAAATGCGTTGCTTACCGAAAAACCGAACAGTGCGCCCGCGGTCATGGCAACGCTAATGCCCGTAACCGTGCCCGTACCCAGCTTTTTGGTGAGCAAGTCGCTGAGCAGGCTTGACACAACCGTGCCAGCCGCTATAACCACCGAAATTATGCCGGCATAGGAAACGGGCACGCCCAAACCGCCGTACATAGACGGCCAAGCCGCGCCGAGCAAAGAGTCGGGCAACCCCAAACTTATGAAGCAAATATATATAATGGCTATCAATAAACCGAACACGTTGTAAGTATATCACTCCGTTTTCGGTTATGCAATTGTTTGCGAGCAAATTCCAAAAGAGAAATTAAATTCACTAAAACAGTTGCCTTTTTGGCGCTTATCGTGTATTATATAATTATGGGATTTTTAAGTTTGGAAAACGTAAGCAAAGAGTACAAAACGGGCGCGGGCAGTTTCCTCGCGCTTTCGGACGTAAACTTCGAACTTAACGAAGGCGAATTCGTAATAATCTTAGGTCCGAGCGGCGCGGGTAAAACCACTCTTTTGAACCTGCTCGGCGGCATGGACGACGCGAGCGGCGGACTAATTAAGCTCGACGGTCAGGTTGTTTCGTCGTTGAACAAAAAACAGCTCACGCAGTACAGGCGCGAAAAAATAGGTTTCGTTTTTCAGTTTTACAATCTGATGCCCAACCTCACCGCGCTTGAAAACGTGGAACTCGCAACCGAGATATGCCCCGACGCGCTCAATCCCGAGCAAACGCTCGAAAACGTGGGCTTGGGCGACAAATTCAAGAACTTCCCCGCTCAGCTTTCGGGCGGAGAACAGCAACGGGTAAGCATTGCGCGAGCCATTGCCAAAAACCCCAAACTTTTGCTGTGCGACGAACCCACGGGCGCGCTCGACTACAAAACGGGCAAACTGATACTCCGACTGCTATACGATATATCCAAAAAGAACAACAAACTCGTAATAGTGGTAACGCACAATCAGGCTCTCAAAGAAATGGCGGACAAAGTAATATCCATAAAGAACGGGCGGATAGAAAAGACCGAAATCAACGATAATCCCAAGCCCATAGAGGAGATTGAATGGTAAAATGAAAGCATACGGAAAAACCGCCGTACGTCTTTTCAAAAAGCATCTCGTGCGGCTCGTTACCATAATAGCCATAGTACTGGTTAGCATAGGCGTAATGTCGGGCATAGGCGAACTCGAAAACCGTCTTAAAATCGCCGTAAGCGACTACTACGAGCAACAAAACATTTCCGACTTATACGTTAAGTCCAAAAAGCTCGCGGGATTTAGTCCCAAAGAGTTAGCATATTTCAACGAGAAATTCGGCGAAGAAAACGTATTGCAAAGTTTTAGTTTCGAAACCGAATTCGACAATAAAATAACTCGGTTCTACTCTTTCGACGCCTCGACAACCTTAAACGCATTGCAACTGCTCGAAGGCGAACTTCCCTCCGCGGCGAACGAGATTTTGGCGGAAAGAGCATGCGACGCCTACGACGGAAAAGACATAGGCGACAAAATCACATTAAAGGTAGCGGGAATGCCGCCCAAAGAGTACACCGTTTGCGGAATTACGCTCAATCCCCTGCTCACCGACAACATAGAAGAAACAAGCTACTTAAATCCCGAAAAATTTGTTTCGGACGTTTTTTACATACATAAATCGGAGTTTGCGCCCATAGTAAACGACGTTTACATTCGCGTTGCGAACAAACATATTTTCAACGCATTCTCCAAAGATTACGAGCGAAAAATCAACGGACTCAAAGCCGAAATAACAAACGCTCTCGGCGAAGAAAGCGCGAGCGTGTTGAGCCTGTTCGAAAACCGCGGTTTATACGCAATGGTGTCTTACGCGGAAAAAGTAGGGCTTATAGGAATAGTGTTCGTAATATTCTTTTTGCTCGTAACTATGCTCGTTGTGTATTCCAACATGTCGCGCCTGTTCGACGAAGAACGCGGACAAATCGCATGTCTTAAAACTCTCGGTTATTCGGATTTTGCCGTGATAGGCAAATACCTCTTGTTCGTGCTGTTCGGCACCGTTCTCGGCGGCACGGGCGCGTTGCCCATAGGGTTGGGGCTCACCTCACTGCTGTACACGGCTTTCAACATGCAGTACGCAATGCCGCCCTTCCCCGGCATAACGGGCTTATGGTACTACGTTACAACCTTCGGCATAATCATAGTTTCCATGCTTCTTCTCACCTATTTCACGGGCATGAAAACGGCGCGCAACAAGCCCGTAACCTTGCTCGCGCACAAAACGCCGAAATCGGGCAAAAAGGTGATACTCGAACACATTCCCATAATCTGGAACAGATTGAGTTTTAAGTACAAATCCACCCTGCGCAACGTCTTGCTGTTTAAGAGCAGATTTTTAATGACGGTAATATCCATAATAGGCTCTACCGTGCTTGTGCTCGCAGGACTCGGACTGATAGACTGCTCCTTAAAACTATCGGGCACTGCGGCGATATTCGGAATAGCAGCCGCGTTAGTCGCGTTCTCGGCGGTGCTGTGCGGACTCGTGATATACAATCTAACCAACATAAACGTAAGCGAGCGCAACCGCGAAATAGCAACTCTCATGGTGCTCGGCTATTCGGACAGCGAGGTAAGTTGGTACATATTCCGCGAAATACACATTATGAGCTTTATAGGCGCAGTTTTAGGCGTTCCCATAGGGCTTGCCTTTCTCACCTTTGTGTTTCACCTAATCAATTTCGGCTCTATCGGCGAAATAAACTGGTGGACTTGGATACTCGCCCCTGCCGTAACCATGCTTTTCAGCGTACTATCCACCCTTTTACTCCGCCGCAAAATAGTTAAAACCGATATGAATTCTTCGCTCAAAATCCTCGAATAAACCTCTAAATCGTTTGACAAACGCCCGCCCTCATGATACAATATAACACGTGCTTGGGGTTATGGCGCAGTTGGTAGCGCGTTTGAATGGCATTCAAAAGGTCAGGGGTTCGAATCCCCTTAGCTCCACCACCTAAAACCTAAAACGAACCACAAAATAAGGTTCGGGTTAGGTTTTTTCTTTTGTCCTTTTTCGTTTCGCATAGTGCCGTGTAACGCCGTTATATAGCCGCTGTAACGATTTTCGGGTGTTCGGCGGTAATCTATCAATCGCGCACAAACGGCGGTTTATGCCGCGAAAGCCGCTTGACGTGAGAAAGGGGCGTGTTAGGCTGGAACGCCAAAGGCAAACCAAAACCCGACAGATTTTCAATCGGTCGGGTTGCGCGTTTCGCCCTTATTTGCCTATACACACGCCCCTGCGAGGCTCACGTCAAGCGGAACGTGGAATAAATAGCCGTTTGGTTATCGGCTAAATATATATTTCAACTTCAAATTCGAGTTTCGTTATATTCGCTCTATGCGGCACTTTGTAGGCAAATTTAACCGTTTTCGAGCATAAAGAAAAGCCCCGACGGCTTTCATCGCTATCGGGACTTACTTTAATCGGGGCATTGAATTGTATTTCAATTCTATCGTCGTAAAGCGTTATTTGCTTTACAAGGTAGTTTATGAGTAGTTTCGGCTCTAACGCTAACGCTTGCGTGTAAAACTCTTTTATTTGGTCTTTATCGAGCATTACGGCGGTTTTGCTCTTTTCAATGGCAATTTGCTTTTCAAGTTCGCTTTGACGGTTTTCGAGTTCGCGCATACGTTTCATAACCGTGTTAGTCGTACCGCCGTTTTCTATCGCAGTCATAATGTTTTGTATAGCGTTCTCGGTAGTACGCTGTTCTTTGAGTAGCAAGTTCAAAACTATATTCGCTTGCGCTTGGCGTTCTTGCTCTTGCATTAAGCCGTTGACGATAAAATCAAGGTTATTCGCTTTTTGTATTTGCTCTATTACGCTTTCAAGCACAATATTTTCGAGTATGTCTTTGCGTATTGCTTGCTTATGGCAATCGTTCAATTTTTGTTTACGCCCACGGCATTTGTAATAGTATTTTATTTCGCCTTGCCGTGATGTGCCGTTATCGCCTACAATAGATTTACCGCAATAGCCGCATTTTATTTTGTCTTTAAGCAAATACGTTATTTTGTCGCTACGCTTTCCGTACTTATTGCAATTTACTTTCTTGCGGATTATATCGAAAGTTTCTTGCGGTACGATTTGGGGGTATATATTATCAAATACTTCACCGTTAAAGTGATATATACCCGAATAGCGTTCGTTCTTTAAGATTTTATATACCGTGTTTCTAACGAAAGGCTTTCCGTTGTATAAAATACCCTTTGCGGTTAGGTTGGCGATTATGTCTTTTACATATACGCCTATGGAATACTGCTCGTAAATGTAGCGGACTATCTCGGCTTCTTCGGGTATTATAACGGCTTTCTTGTTCTCGTTCTTGTAGCCGTAAGGTATTTTACCGCCCGTCAAATTACCTTTACGGCGGCTTTCGTTATTGCCGCGCCGTATCTTTTGCGAAAGTTCGGCTGAATAGTATTCCGCATAGCCTTCGAGCATACTTTCAAAGATAATGCCTTCGGGCGTGTCGGGTACAAACTCGGTAGCCGATACGACTTTAACGCCGTTGTCTTTCAGCGTTTTCTTGTGCATAGCCGTTTCGTATTTGTTACGGCTAAACCTATCGAATTTGTAAACAAGTACTATATTGAAAGTCCGCTTTGCGCTGTCTTTAATCATACGCTGAAAATCGGGGCGGTTGTCGTTCGTACCCGTCATAGCACGGTCTATGTAGGTGTTGAGTATGAGTATATCTCGGCTCTTGGCGTACTCCGTACATACGCGCAACTGTCCGTCAATACTTTGCTCGGTTTGGCTATCTGACGAATAGCGACAATAGATTACTGCTGTTTGCATTTGAGAAATCTCCTTTTAGATTGGATTTTTTATTTACCTTTCGGCAGAGCGAAAATAAACGGCAACGCAAAAGTCATAACGCATAAAATGCTTTCCGTTCTTTTTTGCAAGGGCTACGCAAGTAGTGCATTTTACCCTTGCGAAAAAGTGCGTTGTCGTTTACGCTCCACCGGACGAAAGGTAAATAATTTAATTGGCTGTGGGCATTTGCGCTAATACTTCGGGCGTGGCTTTGCCCCTAACTACGCCGTCTTTGTCTATGCAAGTGAAATCGTCGAATAAAATCACTTTCTTATCGTCTATTCCCGTCGGACAAATAATATCTTCGTCGAGAATACTGCCCTTGATATAAGTCGGCAATTTACCGCCGAATACAAGTTTTTCGCCGCTCTTTTCTATGTATTTGAGTAGATAGCGAACGGAACGCTCTATATCTCGGCTGCATATCTCTTTGAAATCATTTCGCCCAAACCTTTCGAGAAAATGCGTATTTTGGTATGTCGTTTGCTTGCGGTGTTTTTTCGTGTCATAGTCCGTTATGGTTTCTAATTTGCCTATCATAGCGTTTTCGGGTATATGGAATATGCCGTGAAAATGCAATCGCTGTTTGTCTGGACTGCGTTCCCATACGCCTATATATTTCCACCCCTTACGGCTTACAAGGTGTTTCAACGTATTGCGTAAAGTTTCTTTGAAAGTGGTTTCGTCGTGCTTTTTACTATCGAAAGTGAAAGTTACAAAATAATTCCAACTTTGCAAGCGGACTTTGCGCCATAACCGTGTACGGCGTTTCGCCGCATTGATTTTCTTGCGTTCTATGTTTTGCTCGGTATATTCCTTTGTTTGCTCGGCGTTTTCAAATTCGCTTTGCAATTTCTCGGCAATATACTTTTTACGCTCGCGCTTGGGTAGGCTTTGGCTTTCTTTATACGCCGTTTCAAACGCTTGCTTTTTGGTGTCTTGGGTAGTAGATTTCGGCGGTTGTTTCTTATGCTTTCCACTCGTAAAGTTTTCGGGCGGTATGGCTATAAAATGACTGCCGTCGTTGTAAATTTTTGCGTCTTTTATTGGCATTGTGGTGTTCTCCTTGTGATTTAGATTTTTTGGGAAAAAGAAAAAACGGGCAAAATACAAAACAATACACTTGTTCCGTACTTTGCCCGTTTCGTGCGGCGCGTTCCTTTTTTATTCGGAAATCTTTTACGCTCGCTTATTTGGCTGTACAATCATACAATACGCCTATTCGTTAAGCCGATATATTCAATTTTCGTGGGACGGCGTAGCACGTTGCGCCCCTAACCATACATACATTCATTTTTTGAGTGGTCGTAACACGTTGCAACTCTGACCGTTAGATACAATACGTTAATTTTCTTTCTTTTCTTTTGCTAATTCCAAAACTCTTGCGTACAGCGTTTCAAAGAATAGCCGCCGTTCGCTTTCCGTCAAAGCCGATAAATTCGGCTCGCCTATGGCAATAACTTCGAGTTCGGTTTTCAGCATTTTTCGCACCTCCTTGTTTTAGATTTTATAGGGTTGTCTATGGCAAAAATAAAATACCCCTCACTTAATAGCCACGGGAAAGGTCAAAAGTTGACGGTCTAAATAAAAATTTCACAAAACTTTTACATTTGACCGCTTTTTTAGGCTGTTTTCAATACCCCTACACTATATAGCCGCGAAAACGGCAAAAGTCCACGGGGTTTTGTAAAAATAGTTTGAAAAATTTTTAGTCCACACTTTTAAGGCTTGAAAATAGCGTTTTATCACGGTATGCGGAAAAAGTTTTTTGCCCGTTGCTTATTAAGCGTAAACGATTATACCACAGAGCAAAAAATAATGCGGTGGCATTGATAGGCAGTTTGCGGTGCAAAAAGTGTTAAAAAGTAATAACACAGCGCATACAGTAGCGGCAAGGTTACGGAACGTAAACGGCACAAAAAAGGACGGTGCGAATAACACCGCCGAAAGGAAAACACACCGTAATGAAAAAGCATAGGTTTAAGGCAACGGGGCAAAAGAAAAAAATCGGGGTTTCGCGGAAAGCCTGCGCGCGAACCCCGATTTTTCGTTGCCGTCCTTGCTTTTTCGTTGCGTTGTGTCGGTTTGTGGCGGGTGCTTGACGGCGAGCGTAGCGAGCCGCTTGTTTTATCA
>NZ_CALPCH010000033.1 GCF_943193005.1 Pumilibacter intestinalis | reverse complement strand
AAAAGCGGACAGTCGTCACACTGTTCCTCGGTGGTGCAATGCTTGAGCGCCGTTTCTATCTCTCCCGGCTTTAACCGTAATATTTCAAGCTCTCCTCGTTTGCCTACTCCCTTACACAGTACCTTTACTTTTCCCATACATGTCGTTTCTCCTTTTTGTTTTGTAATTGCAGTTCCGAATTTCGGAACTGCAATAATAGTATAATTCCGTTTCTCGGAATTGTCAATCCGTTTTTCGGAATTTTTTTGTATAATTTTATTATGAACAAAATTATAGGTGAAAAATTAAAAGAACTAAGGGTTGAAAATCAACTTACACAAAACAAGTTGGCACAAATATTTCATGTGAGTAAAACTACAATATGTCAATGGGAAACAGGAAAACAAGAACCGAGTATTGATAGCATCATTGCTATCGCTCTTTATTTCGATGTATCGTCAGACTATCTTCTCGGGCTCGAGGATGAAAGTGGAGCTCGCACCGCTACTCAAATTAACAACCTTTCTTACTTTAACAACTCCGGCACTATAAAATTTTAGGAAACCTATTGACAAAAAGCATATTATGTAGTACAATGTATTACAGTAAATACGGAGGTAAAACATTATGAGCGTTTCTATAAGATTAAATGACAGTGAACTCGCGGCAATTAAAACTTATGCTACATCATATGGCATGACAGTTTCTGAATGTATTCGCCGCGCCATTTTGGAACAAATCGAAGACGAATACGATTTACAAGCTTTCAAAAAGGCAAAAGAGGAATTCGAAGAAAATCCGGTGACCTATACTTTAGATGAAGTTATAGCAGAATTAAACAGTGACAGCAAATGAAGTATAAAGTTATAATTTCCGATAAAGCTAAGAAACAACTGAAAAAAATTGATAATTACACTGCAAATTTAATTGTTCACTGGCTTAAAAAAAATATTGACGGTTGCGAAGACCCAAGAGTCAAAGGAAAAGGATTGACTGCCAACCGTAGCGGCGAATGGCGTTATCGTATTGGTGATTATCGTATCCTTTGTGATATACAAGATAATATAGTAATTGTATACGTCCTTGAAATCGGACACCGTAGTAAAATCTATGATTAAGCAAACAAATAACCCGTCTACTACAGGCGGGTTTTGTATTATATTAAAGCAATTCGTAAAATAAAAATTTGACGAAGCGACACTCCGAGAGCGTAAGATTTAGACAGAGCGTAAGAAAAAAATTTTAAGAAGACTTTTACGCATAGTTTGAGCTATCCGCCCCTTTGCGGTAAATTCGTTGGAAAGCATAAAAAAGCGGGTTTATACGCAATGAGTACAGCCCGCTTTTATTGAAAACTTATTTGTTAAAACTTATTGTTTTGAAAACTTTTCGCGATTGCCGTGTGCTTTTTTACAAAGTCGGTTTTGGCTTCGGTGTATGCGTCGCGATTATGTTCGTGTTTTTTCCATAGTTTGAGTTTCAAACTTTCGTATTCTTTTGCGATATCGGGATGGGCGTTCAAATAATCTCGAAATAAAACCTCGTCTTTTTCGCTTTTGTGCTGAAGATGAATGTGAAATACTTTTTCGGCAAATCCGTTTTCCGTATATCCTTTGTTGAGAGAAATTCGGCTTGACGTTTCCGACATTATGATATATCCCCGACCGCAGATTTTTTGCGCACAGCTTGCTAAATCGTAGTTTTCGTCAATTTCTATCAGTATATCTATAATCGGTTTAGCCCAAATTCCGTTAATTGCGGTACTGCCTATGTGGTGGATTTCGGAATTCGGCGGCAAAATTTTTATAAGCATTGCGCTCTCTTCCCTATACTGTTCGGTCCACTTACCGTTCGGCTGTGTGAGAAATATCGGAAAAAGTTGCCATAATTCTTCAAGAGTCATTTCCGAAAGTTTTTTACTCATTGTTGCGTTTCCTTATGCGAATTTCAAAATTTCATTGCAGGAAACCGTTTTTGCATAAACGTATCCGAAAAAATCTTGTCTATCAACGAGCCAACCGCTGTAATTGCCTGTTTATCTGCAAATCTGCCCGTATAGCGTATCAACGCACCCATTGTAATTATAAAATCCAACGCAATTATTACCGCCATTACTATAGCTATCAGTTGCATCGGTTTGGGCGGAAGTGAATTCAGCCAAGATATGAGCGGATTGTAAATAACAAATATTACGCCGAGACACAAAAGCCCCCAAAACGCCATATATATTATCGTTGTTCGACCGTTGATATTCAGTAGTTTATTTGAGTAATTCCATGAGCGCGTTCCGAGTATCTTTTCTTCGAGAAAACTCAGTATGTATTCCACTGCCCCGCCGCCTGCCGCGCCTATAAGATATACTTGCCATGCTTTTGTTTGCGTGCCTAGACACAGTATTATAACGAGCGCGCCAACTCCGTATACGAAATTAAACGGGGTGAGAATACTTCCGTTGCAATAAACGAAACCGCGCCCGCGAGCAAAGTTAAGCAGAGTTTCCCATATGGTCCCCACAAGTCCGCCGAGCATGTAAATATAAACGGCTTTATAAAAATCCATATACTTTCTCCCCTTTGAACCGCTATGTGACGATAAGTTGTTCGGTTCGTGGGAAGAATTGCGTTTTGTCTGAGAGTTCGTTAGCATATTTCGTTTCTCCCTGGTATGAGTTTTGATTTGTTCACAAATCGGTAAAATCTTTCAGTCCGTAAATTACCAGTCTTCCTGCGTTTATCGATACTTCTTTGAGCGGTGCGCTGCGGTCGGAATTAAACCAATTTTGATATACCGACAGCAATCCCGAAGCAATGAAATCAGCGCACAAATCTATGTTTTGGGTACTTGTAATTACGGTGCTTTGTTTCATTGCTTCTTTTAACTTGCTTTTAAGTAAGCCGTCGATTTTGCGAACTATGTGCGAGTGTGCATTCATTTTCATGAGATATCCGCAAAGTTCGAGATTGGTACTTAAAATATCGTTGAGAATTTCGAATATGTGTTGAGGATTTTTTACGTTCTTTTCAAAATCAAGCTCTTTTATGGCTTGTTCGAGCAATTCAATCAAATCGTTTTCGAGTTCGTCGCGTATTTCGTATATTCCGTTGTAATGATTGTATAGAGTTTTGCGGTCTATATCCGCTTCGTCGGCAATATTTTTAACGGTAATATCGTTAAAATCTTTTTCCGAAAGCAACTTGATAAACGCGTTCTTTATCGCCCGCTTTGTTTTGACAATTCGTCTGTCATGTTTTTCCGTTTTGGCGTGGTTCATTTTGTCCTCCGTATTCGAAATTACACACTAATTGTACCATATTAAACGGCGTTTGTCTATCATTGGTTAAATTACAGCGGCAGGTCCTTCTTTTGAAATTTTATGCTCCCCGTTATGTAACACACTATTCCGATTACGGCAAGTATGCCGAGTTTCCAAAGGAATGTGAGCGTTCCTTCGAGTACGGATACAACGTCGAACAAAGAAATTATCGATACGTAATTAAATGCGTTGAGCGCTTTCATGCGGATTATAGACGGCAAAACCGGAGAGCCGAAGAGTCCGAGCATTGTTGCGACGAGAAAGAACATGTTGAGTCCTCCGCCCAAAGCCATGGAATTTTTACTGCGGTTAAACACGCATGACGCAAGGAAAGATATTCCGCTCATGGCAAACATCACGAGGAACGCTCCGAGGTTTATGAGAAGCAATTTGCCGAAATCGAGGTCGGTATTAACGTTTACAATCGCAAAGCATATAACGCTTGTGAGAGCCGTACATACGAACATTGCAAGCAGAGAGGTTATGAGAAACACGGCTTGAGTGAAAACCACTTCCCTGCGCTTTGTGCCGGTTGAAAGTACGTATGCCATAGACCCGCTGTCTACCTGCCCCGCAATGAGTGCGTTTGACGCCATTATCATATAGATTATAGGCAACAGCAACCCTGCCATTTTGAAGAATATAGAACCTACGAGAGTGCCGTATAAGTCTGCCGCACCTATTTCTTGAAGAGCTTGAGATACGCTGTCGGGCAGATTTGCGAGTAATCCTCCCGAAAATTCGGCTATAAGCTCGTTTTTGATTTGCTCTTCGGTTTCGCCATCCTTTATGTTGTCCATGCGGTATTCGAGATTTGCTCTGTAATCCACTATGGCGTTTTCGGCAAGCGATTTGACGAAATCGAAATTATCGAACCCGAATTCGTGATATTTTTCGGCGGTTATGCTGTATTGCTCGAGTTTTGCGAGCATTGTGTCTACCGTTTCGGGCTTTATCATGTTTGCGGCAAGAAAGTTGCTCATGTGTTTCATGGCGTATTTCTCGCGATTTGTTTCATGTTCGCTCGAAAAAATGTCGGTAACGTCGTATTTCGGTTTCTCCATGCCGAGTTTTTCGTAATCGAACATATCGTCGAACTGCCCGTTCGGATTTAGCGCATAAAATACTATGCCCGCAAGTTCGGTTGCCTCCTCGCTGTCGGGCGCATAACCTTTGGCTTCGAGTAGCGCGGCGTAGTAATTGTTTTTAACCGCGTTTAAGGCTGTTAAGCCTACGGACTGTATTTGTTCGGGCGTAGTCGGATTGAGTTCTATGTATGCTCTTTGGAACGCTGTATCGAATACTTTTAACGCGCCGTCGGATATCTCATAAAAAGTCACGGCATTGCCTTCCGTTTCCGAGCTTATTTCTCCGTTTACAACGGCGTCTTCCACTGCGATTTTGGTTTCGCCCAATTTGCCATTACCGGCAATGAGCATAACGCAACACAGCATAAAACAAACCGCAAATGTTATAACTATCCACATAAAGCCGTTGGCTTTGCATGACTGTTTGAACAACGATTTACTGAACATTTTTCTTATTCTCCTTTTGAGTGCTTAATATTTGCTTAAAATGTTTCTCGAGATTGTATTTTATTTCGGATATAAAATGAATGTTTTTTCCGTTTAAGTCTTGAAACAATTTACTTATTTCGCTTCGGTCTATTTTTACGGTGACTTGCCTATATTGCGGCTGGTCTCTTATAATATTGTAACCGAGAGTTTTGAAACTTTCGTAATCTTTCGACTCGTTGAATTCTATCTTGTATTCTTTTTGCGGTCGGTTGCGTATCTCGTTCATTACCGCAACGTCGGCAATTCTGCCGTTGCCTATCAGCGCAACCCTGTCGCATGTACTTTCGAGTTCTTCGAACATATGGCTACTCATAAAAACCGTCTTTCCGTCGGCGTGCTCGGCTTTTATTATTTCCAAAAAAGCGTCGCGCATCAACGGGTCGAGTCCCGTGGTGGGTTCGTCGAGAATGATTATATCGGGATTTGCCATAAGCGCCGCCACTATGGCGGTTTTTTGTTTCATTCCTTTGCTCATGCGCTTTAGCGGAGCGCGCGGGTCGAGTTGCAATTTTTCTATGAGATATTCGGCGTAATTCATATCGCTAAGGTGTAAAAAATCCGCCTGACATTTCAAAAATTCCGTGCCCGTAGATAAATCGGGAAAAGCGATTTCGCCGGGAACATAGCCTATGGATTTTACTATTTCGCTCGAATTGCTCCACGACTCCAATCCGTTTACGTATGCCGCCCCGCTCGTAGGCTTGAGAAAGCCGAGTATGTTGCGTATGGTAGTGGTTTTTCCGCTCCCGTTTGTGCCCGCAAAACCAAGCATTTCGCCTTTGCGCACGGTAAGATTTATATCGAATATTCCTCTGCCTTCGCCGTAATCTTTGGTAAGATTTTTAATTTCAATTGTATCCATCAGTGAAGCGCGCCTCCGTAATCTTTGTCTTCTTTGTAATATTGCATAAAGTAGTCTTCGAGAGTTTCTTTTATGTGCGTGAAATCTTTCAGCGGATATTTCGACAGTGAGTTTATTACCTCGCTTATGTATTTGTCGTCGGTTGCAATCGTAACGGCGTAATTGCTCGGATTTTTTTCGATTATATCGAGTATCTGCGCGTGCTCGAAAGTTCGCAAAAACTTTTCGTAAACCGAAGAGTCGGCAAACCCGATTTTATACTTTTTTTCCGAAGCGTGTTTTAAGTCGTTGGCAACGAAATCCGAAACAATTTTTCCGTCTTTTATTATGGCAATCTTGTCGCACGTCGCGTCTACTTCGCCGAAAATGTGACTCGAAAGCAATATGGTTTTGCCACGCTCCTTTTCTTGCTCGATAAATTCCACGAATACCTCCTGCATTACTGGGTCGAGTCCGCTCGTAGGCTCGTCGAGTATAAGAACTTGCGGGTCGTTCATAAACGCGGTAACTACCGCAAGTTTGCGTTTTACGCCCAAACTCATACGTTTGGTTTCGCCCTCGGGATTGAGTTCGAATAAATTCAGCAAATATTCGAGTCTTTCGTCGTTTCGGCATTTTTGTAAATTTTGCATCATTCTTATGAATTCCCAGCCCGTAAGACCTGTCGGCAGTGCGATTTCGCCCGGTATGTACCCAACTTTTCCGAGTATATCGCAGTAATTCTCAAAAGTATCTTTACCGAATATGCGAGTATTTCCGCTTTGAGGTTTAGAAAAACCCATTAAGTGGCGGATAGTGGTGGATTTTCCCGCGCCGTTCGGGCCGAGAAATCCGAAAACTTCGCCTTCTTCCACGGAAAACGATACGTCGAATACCCCGCGCCCGCTTCCGTAATCTTTGGTGAGTCGCTGTACTTCTATTACGCTCATAATACCTCCAAACCGTAGTTATTCTTCATGTGTGTATTATATCAATTTTCGGAAATTAACTCAACCCCGAATTTATCCGTATTCGAGTATTATTACTCATATATTTTACATATGTGGAATAATCAACACTAATAAAATAATTCGAGTTATAACAGAAAAACGCCGCACATAAGGGTATCTATTATAGGGATTTTCCTTGTGGGCAAAGAAATAGCGCACTATCTTCGCTTGCGAAGTATAGTGCGCTATGCTTTATACAAGATTATAAAGATAAATTGAAATTTATAAGACTTGTTCAATTTTTATATATTATAATTGTGCAATCTTTTTCAAAACGAAAATTCGCCCATTTTCTTCCTATTTGCCGCACAATATAGTTTTCATCGTCCGTGAAAATCTGTTTTGTCATAAATCGTAACAGTTTTAGCGCATCGGCAGATTCGTTCAACACGATTTCACGGGTACTCCATCCGTCTGTTACAGGCGAATATATTTCGTGAATCATATCATAAAACAACTCTTTTCCGTTGATTGGTATTTTTCTTATTAAGTCCGCCTTTCTGCCGCAATCGAGCATACTTTTTAACAGGTCATATTGTTTGGCGTCAAGCGTTATTTCACATATTTCCATTGTAAGCTCCTATTGTGCCAAATTTTCCAACTGCGTTTTGTTCATAACTTTTTCCGCTGTTCAATTTGCATATAAATCGGCTGTCCGTTTTCCATAAAACATTTAAATCGGAAATCTCTTACCTCAAATTCCACTATGCCTTCATCTTCTTTAAGTACAGCTCTGTAGCCGGTATCATCATTATTATTTTTAGTGTATTGCACAAACTTCGAAAAAGGAAAGCGGAAAACAAAAAAATTTGATAAAAACTGCCTTAAATCAATCCTGTAAATACCGTTTGCTTTATCAATCCAACCCGTGTCGACAAGACCGAGTTCTTCTTTTTTGTTTTCTATTTCTTCAACCGACCTGCAATTTTTGCCGTTTATGATAATTTCGTCCGCCCAAACTTTACAGTATTTTGTTACAGTTCTTCGCTCTAATTCTTCCAGCAGTTTCTCCAACCTGCCTTCTCCCTTTATATACCGCTTTACCTCGTCTTTATAATTTCTATAACCGTTCGGAATATTATAAATCCACTCTTTGGGGTGGTCGGGGCATCTAAATTGTAAACATAAACGCGTTATGTCAATTTGCGGATATTTTTTCGGGACAGCAAACTCGTCCCAGTCAAGACCTCTGTCTGCAAAAAAACATTCGATATTATCAATCGGTTTTTTACAAACAGGGCAAATACCGTATTCTTGCGGCAGTCTTGCCGTAATTTGGTAGATATCGAAATATTCGGTTTTGTCGTAATTGTCGGTTTTTTTGTTGTAATATGAAATTTCGCTTTCGCCTTTTATATTGTAGACGTACTCGCCGACGCCCAAAAATTCGCAGAAACTTTCAAGCGTTACTTCTTCGGGTACGGGCTTCGGTGGATTTTGTTTTTCCTTAAACGCTTTTATATATCTGGGCGGGAAACGGTAATTATCCAAGCCCGCAATTTTTGCGGCTTCTTCCAAATACCATGCCCAAAAGCGCATTTCGCGTATAACGTATTTTCCGTTGTCGTTGTCGGTATAAGCGCTGCTCCATGCAACACACGCTTCTTTTGCCGCATCCCTTTCGTATGCGTCTATATCTTCATCAGTCAAGTCGCTGTCCCACGGCTCTAAATATGACTCGTCCTCCAAAGCTACGACCATCGCATCCCAAGCGGCGACAGCGGCTGAGGCGGGTTCCCCGTATTCATCGACGGCGTTCATAAAATCGTCGATAGTGGATTGTTTCCGTTCTGCTCGCAATTCGTTAACCATTATTTTACCGTCTAAGTACGCAAGACTCTTTTTAATTAAATTTTGCGGACTTTTGTCATCGGAATCTACAGAACACCACATAGGCATTACTTTTTTTGCACAGGCAAGCGCAAGATATGCGCGCTTTTTGAGCGGTTCCGTCAGCGACCGCGGCTTTATAGAGTCGCGGTCGGTCGAGGGAGATTTTGTGGCGCGGAA
>NZ_CALPCH010000032.1 GCF_943193005.1 Pumilibacter intestinalis | reverse complement strand
AAGCGGCTACGCCGCTTTCGTCACCCTCGCGCTGTCGCGCTCGGGCGCCGAGACAGGCACACACAACCCACCCACCAACCGAAAAGGCTATCCCAACTCATTGCTGAAACCGACGGAAAGGGGCAACCAATCAACCAAGTAGCATATCCGAAAATTCTTACCTTATGGCAACGACCGCGGCGGCGAAATTCGGGCGGCACGCGCGGGCTTACCGTGCTCGCCCGAATTTCGCCGCCGCAGTATCGTTCTCGGACATTTTCTCTAACAGCGATTGTTTTTCACATTGCTGTTTTATGCTTACGACACTTTCTTTGCTTTGGCTATCGTTTCGGGCGATGCTTCGCCTATAAGCGCACCCTCGTCCCAAATCTTGAATTTGTTGGATACAATCAGCCGTATATCCCTTTCATCGCTGCTGTCCATTTTGCATATCACGTCGTTGCCGACAATGTCACTCTCTATAAAACGGTATAAACCTTTTGAGAAGTACGGCTTTACGTCCTGTTTATTCAAATATTTCGTTATGTACTTTATTGCCGATTGATACATCTGCGGTATTATTTCGCTGAACTCGTTTCGCCCGAACTTCTCAAAGAAATACTTGCTCTGTAAATACGTTTTCATTTTACCCGTTTTGGGATTGTAGTCTTTTACCGTTTCCAATTCGCCGGTTATTTTCTTGTTCGGATCGTAGATAAGCCCGTGAAAATGAAGCCTGTCATTCTCGCTACCGCGTTCCCATGCGCCTTGAAACAAACAACCGTAGCGTTTATGCAAATTAGATAGAGCGTTCTTCAAACTCTTTTCAAAACTCTGCTCGGTATGCTTTTTGGAATCGAAAGTTATCGTGAAAAAGTATTCGTAGTTTTGGTTATATGCCTTGTATGCAAACCGCTGTTTACGGGTATAAGCGTTCCGCCATTTTCTTCGGAATTGTTCGTCCACGAAATATAAAGCGTCTTCTTTGCTCGAAAAGAGCGGCAACATATCTTTGAGAATGGACTGTTTTCTAACATTCGGGTATTGCTTATAATACTTATCGTAAAGTTCATCGAAAATTTGTTTGAGCGTGGTAACGTGCACGCTGCTATTCGGCTCGTCAGTTTGTCCGCTTTCTACCGTTGCATATTTTACACCGTCTTTTACGGCGGCATTTTCAATCGGTTTTTCTTCCAAAGCATACTTGCCGTCTTTTACCGATACGGCTATTTCTTTTTGCTTACGTACGGTACGCCGCGTGGGATTTGTAGTATGAGGCGTAGCAATGTAATGATCGCCCTCTTTGCGCACCTTGCATTTAGGATACCATGCCGCAATCCCGTCCTCGTCTATACGTCCTAACATATCGCCTTTGTATCTGTTATTTATAATTCATCATCTCCTTCGCCCCGTAGGGCATTTATTAAGAAACTCGACCGCCCGTAAGTTACCGTTTACCTCCTTGTAGTTATTTTTGCAGTCATAGTGGCGGGCAATCTTGTCCCTACGCACACTAATATAAATTTTCACCCCACAACACACAAAAAAAGTGCGAAGAATTTTTTGTTCCTCGCACTTTTTCTATGCTTTTTATGGTTTTATTTCGTCGTAAAGTCGCCCAATATGAATACTTGCTCGACGTGTTTCTCGTCTATATCCAAGTCGCCTATGAGAATATTTTCGTCGAACCAAGTGAAAACGGTTAATTGCTTATTCGTATCCGCGTCGATAATCGTTACCTGCGGATTGTCTTTTGTGCCTGCTATTTCGGCATATAACGTAATGCCGAATATCTTTACCGTTTCCGTTCTATTCAACGGCTCTAACGTAAGTTTTGTCGTTCGGTCTTGGGAGTAAAGATAATGACCTTTCACCCTTTTTGTTTCGCCTTTCCAATAGCAATAGCGCAATACCAAATACTTAATATTCTCGGGTACGACAAGCGGTAAACCGTTTTCTTCCAAATATTCTTTTCGCGCCATTCGTCTTTCAAACTTTGCCTTGCACAGCGGATAGATATTATGCCAATTTTGATCGTGATTAAATCCGTGCGTTTTCCACGCCCAATCCCGAAAACCTACGTCTTGGGTTATATCGTACAAATCTTTGAGTGTTAAACCCGTTCCGTAAAACTCGCACGGCGGGCCTATGTACTTATACGCATTGCCTTTTTGCTTGCCGTCTGTATCAAATTTAGGAATAATCTCTATTAAACCGTCTTTCTCCAACTGCCGTAAAATCGTTTGTACCGTTCTGTCCGACACCGCCAATCTTTGGGCGAGCGAATGAACTTTGAACGTCCTGCCGTTACACACTATAACGGTGTTTACGACTATCTCTCGGCGTTCTTTGAGCGTGGGCTTGCGTATGAGATACTCTCGGTCATCATCGTCAACAAGATAATGTGGGTTTTTAATGTAGATAAACCCGTAGCCTTTGCGCCTGAATTGCTTCCACGGATATTCGTCCTCAACCCATTCTTCGTCTTCGTATTTTTGCGTAAACAGTTCGTTCATAAAGTTATTATACTGTTTTACGGCATAAAAAGCAAGTATGTATATACTCCGTTTTCGGTTTCGCCTTTCGGCATTGGTTGGTAAACGAAAAGCCGCTTTAAGTCAAGGGTAAAATGCACTCCCGTTCGGTCGCCCTTGACTTAAAGGGAGCGTGACGCTCCACCCAATTATTGTTTACGCTTTGCATATTTTTTTTGTCAAAACAATCACCGTCTTTCCGTTTTGTTTTTGGTTGTTGCCGAAAGGCGAAAGCAATCGAAAACGGAGGTAAAACAAAATGGTAAAAGAGGTCGAAGTCAAAAGAGATTTCAGAGTGTTGAGAGAAATCATTTCTCCCGAAAGAGTGCAAGTTATAGCGGAGCTTATAACAATCAAGCAAACCAAAACGCTTATCGGTTACATAGGCGAAAGCGCTATAACGGCACACGAAAAAGTGTATTACGACGTGATGCACAAGGATACCGAGGGCTACGTTTTGAGCGATTATTACGATCTCGTTCAAGAGGTAGCCCTTTTCTTATGCGAACACTTCGGAAAATACTTGGACGATCATCTCTACACTTCCAAGAAAGGCAAAGCGGTTACGATCAAAGCCGAATGTTATTACATCATCAAACGCGAACTGTATAGGCGTTACAGCGTAGGGATAAAGAATTTCTCTTTGGAAGCGTTCCGGTATATGAAAGATCCGAAAGACTTTACGGATATTTCGGATGCGGATATAGAGGCAAGCTATGCCAAAGTGGAAAAGATAATTTCTCTTATGAACTTAGGTGAGAAACATCTTATTGTACTGAACGGCAGAATGAACGGTATAAGCAATAAACAGTTAGCCGTACTACTTGGTTGCACAATAGGCGGCGTACACGGATTCAGATACGTTATGCAGCGACGTTACAACAAGGTTATGCGTCACTATGCAAGTAAGTTGTAGCGTTATGACCATTAAAACTATTCGTTTCGAAAAAATTTTTATGGACATTTTCTAATCCTATAGGGTGAAATTTTGTATTAGTTGTTGCAGCCATAGGTGAAGTTACCTTAAAAACTACAATGCAACAAGGAGTAAATCAACAACACACTGTCCGCACGGAAGTGATCGGCGGCAAGATATATATTGTCGTAAGCCACTACGTCGGCAAGAAAGATTTCAAAAAGATTATTTGCGATCACGCTTTCAAACAGGCTCTTGCGGAAGATAAAAAGTCCGCATAGCAACAAGGAGTAATAAAAATGCAACCCAAACAAAACAGCAAAGACTATATCGTAGGAATGTACGTCAGACTTTCCCGCGACGATGAGCGACAGGGCGAATCGCTGTCCATCGAAAACCAAAAGGCTATTCTTTCGGAATACATAGAACAGCAAGGCTGGACGCTCCACGATATTTATGTGGACGACGGCATTTCGGGTACTACCTTCGAACGTCCGGGCGTAAAGCGATTGCTCGAAGACGCCAAGCAAGGCGTTATAAACACGATACTTGTTAAGGATATGTCGCGTTTCGGCAGAAACTACATTATGGTGGGACAGTATCTCGACTATGTGTTTCCCCTGTATAACATACGTTTTGTGGCTCTAACCGACAACATAGACACCGAGAACAAAGATACCGCCGCTATGGATATGATGCCTATTACCAATGTGTTCAACGAATGGTGGGCAGCCGCTACGAGCAAGAAACTTCGCGCCGTGCGTATTCAGAACGCCAAAAACGGCATAAACGGAATGTCCCACGCTCCTTACGGTTACATACTCGGAACGGACGAAAAACGGACTTTGCAAATAAACGAAGAAACCGCGCCCATAGTAAAACGTATTTTTGAAATGCGCTCTACTGGACTAACGCCGAGAAAGATAGCGGATATTCTCAATGCCGAACATATCCTTACGCCCAACGATTACCGAATAGCGACGACGGGTATAAGCGGCGTGAGAAACCCCTCGCACCTATGGCATACTACCGTTTTGAGAACACTTCTCTCTAATCAAGCATACATAGGCAATCTCGCCCAGCACAGAACCACGACCATTTCGTATAAAAACCACAAGTGGCAACGCCGCCCCGAAGAAGATTGGATTGTAATAGAAAACGCGCACGAAGCGATTATCTCGAAAGAATTGTGGGATAAGGTCAAGGAAGTGGAAAAAGCCGTAGGACACGGAAAGCATACCAAACGCGGTTATATGCACCCACTGTCGGGACTGATGTTCTGCGCAGACTGCGGCGCGAAAATGCGGCTCGGCTGGAATACGCAAATAGCAAAGCGCACGGGCGAAGAAAAAACTTACTTCAACTTTAACTGTGGCAACAAAAGCCGAATGGGATCATCTTGCTGTTTCAGTCATTTCATTCCCGTGCCGGTGTTAGAGCAAATAGTTCTAAACGACGTGAAGGATAAGGCGGCAAAGATAGTAGCCGACGAAGCGGAGTTCAGACGAAAGTATTTGGAGCATACCGCCACGCTTGCCAATAAGAACCAAGCCGACGTAAACAAGGAATTGCACAAAGACGAACAGCGACTTGCCGAGCTTGATAAACTGATCGAGAGCGCGTTCGAAGAAAAGGTAGCCGGCAAAATTCCCGAAAGCGTTTGCGTGCGGTTGATTGAAAAGTACACTACCGAGCAGTCCGAATTGAGCGAGCGCATTAAAACTATTAAGCAAGGATTGGAAGAAGCCGAGAAAGCTGTAACCGATATTGACGAGTTTATACGGCGAATGAAACAGTATCTCTACGCCCCGAAACTTACCCGTGAACTGTGTTTAGACTTGTTCGAGAAACTTGTCATAGGCGGCAAAGAAAGCGTTACAGGCAAGCCCCAAGAAGTGCATATCTATTACAAAGTCGATATTGACAGCATATTATAGCCGTTTTACCCCTAAATACCGTATAAATCACTATGTCCATTTGAACTGTTGGAAGGCATGGCGGAGTACTACAGTGCCGAGCTTAGTCAAAAGGTAAAGCGCGGCATGCGCGAGTCGCGAAGTAAAGGCAACTACACCGGCGGTTTCGTGTTATTCGGTTACCGTGTTGAAAACAAGAAACTTGTCATACACGAAGACGAAGCCGTAATCGTACGTCAAATGTTCGAGGACTGCGCATCCGGTAAGCTCGTCAAAACGATTATTGAAGAGCTACGCGAAAAAGGTATCCTCTACCGCGGCAAACCGTTTGCGAGAAATACGGTGTATCACCTACTTTCAAACGAAAAATATGCTGGCATTTATAGGCACGGCGACGAAGTGTTTACGAATATTTATCCTCGCATCGTTCCCGACAATATCTTTTCCATCGTGGCAAGCAAAATAGCAAACAACAAATACGGCAAACACAAACCGAATATTTACTACCTACTACGCAACAAAATGATATGCGGTTACTGCGGAAAACCCGTCAATTCCGACTCGGGCACTTCCAAAAACGGAGAAATAAAACGCTACTACAAGTGCTCGGGTAAACGATTGGATAAAAGTTGCCCTTGCAATCCCATACGCAAAGACCTTATAGAGCAAATCGTTATAGATGCAACATACGAGGCGCTATCGTCAAGCGAAAACATAACGCTGCTTGCCGAGAAGATTATTGCGGCACACAAAAAGCGCATCGACAATGAGTCGATACTGAAATTGCTGTTAGCGGATTTCGGCGAAACCGAAAAAGCGATAAACAATATCCTATCCGCTATGGAACAAGGCATCATAACAAATTCCACAAAAGAGCGATTAGAACATTTGGAAGGAAAGAAAGTTGACTTATTGGCAAAGATAGCAGCGGAAAAAGCCCGAACAAAACTCCTTATAAACCAAGACGATATTACAAAATACATTTCTACGGCGCTACGCAAAGAGCCGCGACCAATGGTAGACGCGCTGATAAGGAAAGTAGTCCTATATAACGATAAAATAGAAATTCACTACAATTATACGAATATGAAAGATCCCGATGGAACAGACGACCGTCGGGATTTTGTTTTCTATACTTGCAATAAAACATTTGAGATAGACACGCACAAATACGACAGAGCGCCTATTCTTTTAACGTTTTCGATAGAATTGTATGCGTGAATGACATAAAGTGCAAAAAAAGATACCCAACTGCCCTATTTTACGGGTTCAGTTGGGTACCGCTTGGCGGAGCGATAGTAACCTAAAACGAATTTTTACTGCACGTTAAATTGAAATTTATTTATGTCGTGGGTATTCAGGCATCAAATCAATCAATTTTGTTGTCCGTCCGTCTTTATCCAATAGTATTTCGATGTTTTCCACGTCTCCGCCTAAATGCATCATAAATTCTCTACAAATACCACAAGACGGAATTATATTACCATCTTTATATACTGATACCACTTTTGTAATCTCACTCTCGCCGTATGTAAGCATTGTCGATAAAGCATTTCTTTCCGCGCACATACCTATAGAGCCGTCCGTATCAATGCATATACCCTTATAAATATTACCTTTTTTCGTGAGTACGGCAGATGCCACGCTCCCTACCCACATTTTATTTGAAACATCATGGGGGTTCAAAACGCTCATTGCTTCGTCATATAACCTTTTCCATTCTTTGTCCATTGTTGTGTACTCCTAAATAAATTCCAAGATTTGTGTTTTATCCATTATATGTTTTCTTACCGCTAAATTACTGTTTATAATCGCAAGCGATTGCTTCGTAACGCTCAAAATGAGCAAATATATTATAGCACAAACAAATGCTATTTTCAAGTGTATTAGATAGGCTAAAATAGATTTATGGCACTGTGGCGGGTGCTTGATATAACAAGCGGCGGCTTGCGCCGCCGTCAAGCACCCGCCACAAACCGAACACAACCGAAAAGAACAAAGCCGCTGTAACGTAAAAAGCAAGGGCGGCAACTAAAATACGGCGACACGCGCAGGCTTTCCGTGTCCGCCGTATTTTTTTACGTTGCCGCCGTCTACTTGCTTTTCACTTCCCGAATACTCCCGATACGTTATGCGCCGCATTGTTACTTTGTAACCCAAAACTACCCATAAATGTAACCGCAAAATTATTTTCAGTATGGTATAATGCTTTTGCTTGCAAGCAACGGCAAAAGTTTTTCAAATTATTTTTCTGAAAAGCGTGGATTTTTGCCGTTTTCAAGGCTATTAAGTAGAGGGCAATTTTTCGGCTTTTATTAAATTTTGATGAAATTTTTGCAAAGACCGTAAACTTTTGCTCTTTCTCGTGGCTATTAAGTGAGGGGTATTTTATTTTTGCCATAGACAACCCTAAAAAATCTAAACATAAGGAGGTGCGAAAAATTCTTAAAACCGAACTCGAAATCGTTACAGTCGGAACGCCCGACATAACGGCATTGACGGACAGCGAACGGCGGCTATTCTTTGAAACGCTGTATGCAAGAGTTTTGGAATTAGCAAAAGAAAAGAAAGAAAATTAACGTATTGTATTTTATCTATCTGTCAGAGTTGCAACGTGCTATGACAACTCAAATTAAATGTATGTATGGTTAGGGGCGCAACGTGCTACGCCGCCCCAAGATAATTGAATATATCGGCTTAACGAATAGGCGTATTGTATGATTGTACAGCCAAAAAAGCAAGCGTAAAAGAATTCCGAATAAAAAAGGAACGCGCCGCACGACAAGGGCAAAGTACGGAACAAGTGTATTGTTTTGTATTTTGCCCTTTTTCTTTTACTCAAAAAAACTAAAAAATACTCAAAAAAACTAAAAAACAAGGAGAACACCACAATGCCAATAATAGACGCAAAAATCTACAACGACGGCAGTCATTTTATCGCCATACCGCCTGAAAACTTTACGAGCGGAAAGCATAAGAAACAGCCGCCGAAAAAAGCAACAACCCAAGACACCAAAAAGCAAGCGTTTGAAACGGCGTATAAAGAAAGCCAAAGTCTACCCAAGCGCGAGCGAAAAAAGTATATTGCTGAGAAATTGCAAAGCGAATTTGAAACCGCCGAACAAGCAAAGGAATATACCGAGCAAAACATTGAACGCAAGAAAAATAACGCCGCCAAACGCTATACACGGTTATGGCGTAAAGTGCGCTTGCAAAGTTGGAACTATTTTGTAACTTTCACGTTTGACAGCACAAAGCACGACGAAACTACTTTCAAAGAAACTTTACGAAATACGTTAAAACACCTTGTCAGCCGTAAAGGTTGGAAATATATAGGCGTATGGGAACGCAGTCCAGATAAACAGCGTTTGCATTTTCACGGTATATTCCACATACCCGAAAACGCTATGATAGGCAAACTCGAACAAGTAACCGATTACGACACGAAAAAACACCGCAAGCAAACGACATACCAAAATACGCACTTTCTCGAAAGGTTCGGGCGAAACGATTTCAAAGAGATATGCAGCCGAGATATAGAGCGTTCCGTTCGCTGTCTACTCAAATACATAGAAAAGAGCGGCGAAAAACTTGTATTCGGCGGTAAATTGCCGACTTATATCAAGGGCAGTATTCTCGACGAAGATATTATTTGCCCGACGGGAATTGACAATAAGAAAGTGATTTTATTCGACGATTTCACTTGCATAGACAGCGACGGCGTAGTTAGGGGCAAAGCCACGCCCGAAGTATTAGCGCAAATGCCCACAGCCAATTAAATTATTTACCTTTC
>NZ_CALPCH010000031.1 GCF_943193005.1 Pumilibacter intestinalis | reverse complement strand
GCAGGCTTTTCATTTTAATAATAAAAGAAAAAAGATTGAACATATTTTGTGTTCAACCTTTAACGAAAATGGTGGAGATAAGGGGAGAGGCGGTCGCTGTCGCTCCCTTGGTGGCGAGTGCGGCGTGCAAAGCGAATTGCGGCTGTATTTGTCGCCACCGCGAACTATCGTCTACGACTCAAAATTTCTCATTCCCACATAGTTTCACCACAAAAAAAGCAGGGATAAAAACCCTGCTTTTTTGTGGTGGAGATAAGGGGATTCGAACCCCTGACCTATACGTTGCGAACGTATCGCGCTACCAACTGTGCTATATCCCCATGCAACGATTACGTTGAATATTATAGCATAATTCGCAATAAAAGCAAACGATTTGAACGGGGTTTCGCAAAAAAATTTTTATATAAAAGAAAATTCCACGCGGCGGTTTTTGAGTCCGAACTCTTTGCCCTTGAAACCGAAATAATCGTATTTTTCAAGCAGTTCTTTTGTCGCCGAGATTTTAACGAGTTCGTCGCAGTCTTCGAAATACGGATTACAAACGTATGTGACCGATTTTGCAATAGTCACGCTTTTGAGATTTGCGCATTGCTTGAACGCGTTGTTGAAAATTTCCACCACGCCGTCGGGAATTACTATGCTTTCGAGTTTGTCGCAGTTATCGAAAGAGTAATTGTCGAGCCGCTCCACGCTTCCGCCCGACGGGATAACGCTGTTGTGACAGCCGCGCAACAGTTTTTTGGTTTGGGTTTCTATCAGGCAGTTGCCCGAGCTGTGAAATACCGAATTGCCTTCCGCCACGGTTATGCGCTCCAACCCGCCGCAACCCTCGAATACGTACACAAGTTTGGTAACGCCCGCGGGAATATAAATCTCTTTAAGACTTTTGCACTCATGGAACGCGTAAGCCCCTATCGCCGTTAAGTTTCGGGGAATATTTACGTGCTCGAGCTCCGTGCATCCATGGAACGCGTCACGCTTTATTTCCTTTATGCTTTCGGGCAGGGTTACTGTCTTTAACGCGCGGCACGCCCAAAACGCGCTCGAGCCTATACTCTCGCAAACGCTGTTTTCGGCAAAATCCACGCTTACAATGTTGGGCGTGTTTCCGTTATACTGCGGCATCATCAAAGAGTCGGGAATTAGTTTTACGTTCGCCCCTATGTGCAGAGCCACACCCGACGCGTCTTTGCCCGCGTTGTCGAACGCGCTGCTGAAAGACAAATCTTTGCCCTCGGCGTTGAAATTTATTTCCGTAAGCGTCGTGCACTCGGCAAACGCCTCCGTGCCGAGCGAGGTAAGACTTTGCGGTATTGTCGCGCTTTTCAGAGCTTTGCAATATTTGAACGCGTTCGGTCCTATGGATTTCACGGAGTCGGGCAGAGCAATGCTTTGCAGTTTGGTACAGCCCTTAAAGGCGTTTGCCCCGATTGTTTTAACGCCTTGCGGAATTGTTATTGCCGTTAATTCTATATCCGTAAACGCGTTCGCCGCAATTGCGGTTACGCTCCCGTCGGCAGGAATTTCGCTGTTTGCAAAACCGTAAACAACCGACTTTTTTTTGATGTCTATCAAGCAGTTGCCCGCAAAGCGGTATGCCGCGTTCGCGCCGTCTACGTTAATAACTTTGAGATTGGCGCACCCCTCTATCGCCCTGTTCGCTATGGCGGTTACGCTCGCGGGGATTGTAATGCTCGCCAAGTTTTTCTTGCGGAAAAACGCCTTGGCGGCAATTTTGGTAACGCCGTCGGGAATTACGGCGTTGTCCGACGTGCCTTTGTATTTAATGAGCTCGTTGTTGGCAATTTCGAAACCCGCCGCTCCCGCCTTTTTGGGCGCGGCAACTTTTACGGCACAGTTCTTAAACACGTTACTGCCCATGAAATCCACGCTTGCGGGCGTTTTAACCGAAGCGAGTTTTTCGCAGTAGGCAAACGCCTCCGCGCCCAGGTATTTTACGCTCTCGGGAAGCTCTACGCTTCTAAGCGACTCGCAACCGTAAAACGCCGCTTCGCCTACGGTTTCGATACCGTTTTGAAAAGTTACGCTCTTTAGGCTGTCGCAACCGTAAAACGCCTGTTTGCCTATGATTTTCAGATTGTCCGAAAAGTCAACCGTTTCGAGCGACTTGCAGTAGTGAAACGCGCTGTCGCAAATTTCGTTCGGACCGCCCGAAAAGGTCAGTTTCTTGAGCTTTTCGCAACCGTTAAAGGCGTTTTTTCCTATCGTTTGCACGTTCTTCCCCATCACTACACTTTGAACGCCGCTATTGAAAAAGGCGTACGAGCCTATTTTTTTGAGTCCGTCGGGAAAGTTCAATTCGCCTTGCAACGACCGCGCGTAATAAAAAGCGTTGTCGCCTATGATTTCGATACCTTTGCCGAATTGTATGCTCTTGAGATTGTAGCAACTCGAAAAGGCGTCTTTCTCGATGGTTTTTAAGCTGTCGGGAAATACCACGGTTTCCATGGCGTAATTGAAATCGAAAGCGCGTTTGCCTATTTTGATTATGCCCTCGGGTATAACTATTTGCGAACTGCCCTTGCTGTGGACGTTGTTGCGCGGGTGCGCGGTGTTGTTGGAAAAGGCTTTTTCGCCTATAACCGTTACGCTTCCGTCGGAGGGTATAACGCTGTTTTTGCAACCGCGTATAATCGTCTTTTTCTTAATATCTATAAGACAGTTGCCCGCGCCGCGATACACGGGATTGCCGTCCGCTACGGTTATCTCCTCTATATCGCCGCAATCGTCGAACGCGCCCGCGCCTATAAACTTGACCGTTTCGGAAATATGTACTTTTTTAAGACTGTGACAATCGCCGAAAGCCTCTTTGTCTATGATTTCCACGCCCGAGGGAATTACTATTTCCTGCAACTGCTCGCAGTATGCAAACGCCCTTTCTCCTATGCGTTTTACCGACGACGGGATTACCACGCTTTTTATGCCGCAATACGCCACTTCGTAGGCGCAATTTCCTATCTCGGTAACGTCGGAGGGAATGATTATATTGCCGTCGAAACCTTCGTGCGGTCTGAACGTGATTACTTTGCCGTCCTGTATCAATCCGCAATTATCGTATCTATGCATAACTTACTCCCGCAAATAAATTTACGTTTGTATTATACCACATATAAAATGCGATTTCAAGCGTTGCGCGATAAAACTATTCCGCTTAAAAAGTTTTCTCACAAAAAAGCTCATTTACAAATTTTGTTATCAATGAGCCGCAACATTTCCCATAAAAGAAAATCCCCGAATATTTCGCGGCTATTCGGGAATTTAACTTGTTGACGAGTATGCTATTAAGCTATCCTCGTTAATGGCAGAGGGGGTGGGATTCGAACCCACGAGCCCTTGCGGGCTACCTGATTTCGAGTCAGGGCCGTTATGACCACTTCGATACCCCTCCACAGCCGTATTATTGTAACATAACGGAAAAGATTTGGCAAGCGTTTGCGGGAGATAATTATTATAATCGCGCAAATAGCGTAAGCGGCTACTTGAGGTTTAAGGTAAATTGCGAGGGAGTAACGCCCATTTTGCTCTTAAACACCTTGGAAAAATACAGTGGGTCGGAAAAGCCGCATGCAAAGGCGATTTCTTTTATAGCCGTTTTGCCCTCTTGCATGAGAGCGCAGGCGGCGTTTATGCGCAGGTTCGCGAGATAGCTCCCGAAGTGCATGCCCGTGTATCTGAAAAACAGCTTGGAAAGATACTTTTCGTTGTATCCGAACTGCCGCGCCAGCGATTTGAGCCTTAAGTCCGCCGCCGTGAAATTGCTCTGAACGTAACGCTCTATGCGTGCGGCTGCGTCCGCCGAGTTTTCCTCGGGCAGATAGTTTATGAGTAAAGCCGTCGAATACTCGAGCACGCTCTTAGACAGCAAGTCCACGTTTTGGGGATTGGCGTTACCGAGCGCGGTTTTCCAAAACGAAACGAGCCCGTCGGGCGCGTCGAATATAGCCGCCGCGCCGCCCTGCATCACCCTCTTTACGAGCGCGGGCGCCCCGCCGCCCAAAAACGACACGTAAGCATATTCGAGTCCCTCCTCCCCGCATATGGAATATCTGCTCGACGGCAACGTGAAAAACAGGTTGCCTTTTTCTATGCCGTATCGTTTTTCGTCGAGCGTGAGAACGCCGCTCCCCTGCGTTACGAGATGAAGGGCGTATACCGACTTAACCGCGAGAGTTTGGGCGATATCCGTGCTTTCGAGCACAAAATTCACCGCGTTTATATCCGCGGGCGCGTTTTTCGCCGACGGCACGAATTTGCATACGTTGTCGTTTATCATAGCGATTACATTATAAAACGCTTTTGCCCGTTTGTCAATACAAGCACGCTTTTTTCCATATCGTAGCAGTAAATTTCCATTGCCGCAGCAGCATGCCGCATGCTATACTTAAACAAAACCGAGAGGAGAAAAACCATGGAACAAACCGTTAAAATAGGAGTGTTGGGCGTTTACCGCGGCCGCACCATGATAGAATATTGCAAACACGACTCGCGAGTTAAGCTCGCGGCGGTATGCGACAAAAGAAAAGACGCGTTGCAAAAAATGAAAGAGGAATTGAACGACGAGTCGATTTCTTATTACGAAAATTTCGAGGATTTGCTCGAATCGGACGTGGACGCGATAGTGCTCGCAAACTATGCCAACGAGCACGCGCCCTATGCCGTAAAATGTTTGGAACACGGCAAGCACGTGCTAAGCGAGGTTATGCCCGTGCAAAATTTTGCCGAAGCCGTCGCGCTCGTCGAAGCGGTGGAAAAGACGGGCAAAATTTACGACTACGCGGAAAACTACTGCTACTTGGTTGCCCCGCGCGAAATGCGTCGACTGTATAAAAGCGGCGCGCTCGGCGAATTCGAATACGGCGAGGGCGAGTACCTGCACAATTGCGAGGCGGGCTGGCACACAATCACTTACGGCGACCCAAACCACTGGCGCAACAACATGTCGGCGTTTTTCTACAGCACCCACTCCATAGGTCCGCTTATTCATATTACCGGACTTAAACCCGTTAAAGTCACGGGCTTCGAAATGCCGTACAACAACCGCATGGCGCGAATGGGCGCAAAAGCGGGCTGGGGCTCTTTAATAATAATCACTCTGGAAAACGGCGCGGTTATTAAAAGTCTGCACGGCGTAGGACCGAGCAAAAACTCGGTATGGTTCAGCGTTTACGGTTCGCTCGGCACAGCCGAAAGCCGCCGAGAAGCCGCCGAAGGCGACTGCGCAATTTACACCGACCTCGACGAATTCGAGGGCGAAAACGCCGACCGCAAAAACAAATACACTCCCAAAGACGAGTTTTCGGAAAGAGCGGAAGCCGCGGGTCACGGAGGTTCGGACTTTTTCACCATGTGGCATTTCGTGAGCAAAATACTCGGAGAAGAGAACGCCGAAATAATAGACGTTTACGAAGCTCTCGATATGTTTTTACCCTCGCTTTTGGCTTATCGCTCCGTGCTCGCGGGCGGCGTATCCATGGACGTGCCAAATTTCCGCAATCCCGCCGAGCGCGAAATATACCGCCGCGATTTCGCGTGCACCGACCCCAAAGTTGCCGGCGACATGCTTCAACCCTCCTACTCCAAAGGCAATCCCTACGTGCCGAGCGAAGTATACGAAAAGTTGCGCAAAGCATACCTTAAAACACTTTAATTATTTACTTACTGAACCGAATTACTCCGCCGCAAACTGGCTGTTGTATAAGTCGGAATAAAAACCGCCTTTTTCCATAAGTTCGTTGTGGTTTCCGCTCTCTATCACGTCGCCGTCTTTCATAACGAGTATGAGGTCGGCGTTCTTTATTGTGGAAAGCCTGTGCGCTATAACAAAGCTCGTGCGCCCTTTGGTGAGCGTATCCATAGCTTCCTGAATGAGCACCTCGGTGCGGGTGTCTACGCTGCTCGTAGCTTCGTCGAGTATGAGCATGGGCGCGTCCTCCACCATGGCGCGGGCTATGGTGATGAGCTGTTTTTGACCCGCCGATATGCTCGTTTTGTCGTCGAGCACGGTGTTGTATCCGTGCGGCAACGTGCGAATAAAGTGGTCGAGTCCCGCCGCTTTAGCCGCCTTTATCACCTTTTCGTCGGGCGCGTCGGTCTTCGAATACACAATGTTGTCTCGCACCGTGCCCTCGAACAGCCAGGTATCCTGCAACACCATGCCGAACAGGTCGTGTATGTTCTCGCGCGTAAGGTCTTTTATATCCACGCCGTCTATTGTGATGCTTCCGCCGTTAACCTCGTAAAAACGCATGAGTAGGTTTACCATTGTGGTTTTGCCCGCGCCGGTAGGCCCTACTATCGCCACTTTCTGTCCGGGATAAACGTGCGCCGAAAAGTCGTTTATTATGGTGCGCTCGGGGTCGTATCCGAACCGCACATTCTTAAACTCCACCTCGCCGCGTATTTCTTTAAGTTCGGTAACGGGCGCGTCGGGCGAAAGCTCCTCTTCGTTCAAGAACTCGAACACCCGCTCGCTCGCCGCCGCCGCGCTCTGCATGCTGTTCATGCCCTGCGCTATCTGCGAAAGCGGATTTGTAAACAACCTAACGTATATCATGAACGAAATTATCGTGCCTATAAAACCGGCGCCGTTTTGAATGGCGAGCACGCCGCCCACCACGCACACAGCCACGAACCCGAAGTTTCCCACAAAGTTCATAAGCGGCATCATGAGTCCCGACAAAAACTGCGATTTCCAACCGCTGGCGTACAGCTTGCCGTTTATCTCGTTGAAAGTCCGCTTAGCCTGCTTTTCGCCGCCGAGCACCTTTACCACGTTGTGCCCCGAATATATCTCCTCAACGTGTCCGTTGATTGCGCCGAGATTGCGCTGTTGCGCCAAAAAGTACTTTTGCGACTTAGACATAATAAGCATCATAAAGCCGAAGCCGACTATCGTTGCGCCTATTACCGTTAACGCCATTATCCAATTTATAGTAAACATCATTACAAGCACGCCTATAAGCATGGTAAAGCTCGTAACGAGCGAAATTACGCTCTGATTTAGCGACTGCGCAATGGCGTCAACGTCGTTGGTAACGCGGCTCAATACGTCGCCGAAAAGCGTGTTGTCGAAATAGCGGAGCGGCAAACGGTTTATCTTGCGCGAAATATCGTTTCTGAGCGACTTGCAAACGCGTTGCGTAACGCTGTTCATTATATAACCTTGCACGTAAGAGAGCACCGCGCCTACGGAATAGATTGTAACGAGAAACACCGCTATATCCACTATGGCTTTGTAGTCCATAGGTCCGGGCAAAATTATATTACCCGTCGCCTCGTCCAACTTGGGCACTGCGGCGGCTATGTAGTCGCCGAGCTTACCCACGTATTTGGGTCCCACGATGGAGAACACAGCCGACGCCACCGCTATGGTAAGCGCGATGATTATGGCGGGCAAACAGCGTTTACTGTATTTCAACAATTGTATAAGCGACTTGCGCGTGTGTTTGGCTTTTTGCACGGGCGCGTCGTTTCCTCTCATAGGGGGCATATCAGAGTTCCTCCTTGCTAAGTTGCGAATAAGCTATCTGACGGTACACCTCGCAATTTTCCATAAGTTCGGAATGCGTACCCTGTCCTACCACCTTTCCCTCGTCGAGCACCAAAATCTTGTCGGCGTCGAGTATGGTTCCTATGCGTTGCGCCACAATAAGGCGGGTGGAGTCGCCCGTTTCGTTCTTTATGGCGGAGCGCAACACCCTGTCGGTCTTGTAGTCGAGCGCGGAAAAGCTGTCGTCGAATATGAAAATTTCGGGATTGCGCACCACCGCGCGGGCTATGCTGAGGCGTTGCTTTTGTCCGCCCGACACGTTCGTGCCGCCCTGCGCTATGGGCGCGGAATATTTTCCGTCCATCTTCTCCACGAAGTCTTTGCCCTGCGCTATCTCCACCGCGCGAATTACGTCCGCTTCCGCTCTCTCCTCCGCGCCGTAACCGTAGTTTACGTTGGAGTCCACCGTGCCCGAAAACAGCACGCCGCGCTGCGGAACGTAGCCGAGTTTGCGGTGCAAATCTTCGAGCCGATAATCTTTTACGTTCACGCCGTCTACAAGCACTTCGCCGTCGGTAACGTCGTAAAAGCGGGGCACGAGGTTTATGAGCGTGCTCTTGCCGCTGCCCGTAGAACCTATGAAAGCAACGGTGTCGCCCTTATTCGCCTTAAACGATATATCTTGCAGTACGTATTCTTCGGCGTCGGGATATTTGAAGCTCACGTTTTTGAACTCCACCTCGCCTTTCACGTTCTCGGGCGCGGCAACGGGCGTGTCGGGATTTGTAACCGACGGGTTCAAGCAAAGAACCTCGTTTATTCTTCGCGCCGACACGAGCGAACGCGGCATTATCATAAACACCATGATAAGCATTATGAACGACATTACCACCTGCATGCCGTACGCCATAAACGACGTCATATCGCCGTAAAGCGCGGGGCGAAGCATAATTTCGGCGTCTTTGATGAGAACCGCGCCTATCCAATATATGGCGAGACTCATGCCGCTCATAATTACGTTCATAATCGGGTTCATGATAGACATCACTCTGCCCACGAACAAATAGTTGCCCGAGAGTTCGGCGTTGGCAAAGTCGAACTTTTTCTCCTGATAGGCTTCGGCGTTGTATGCGCGAACCACGCGCACGCCCGTGAGGTTTTCGCGGGTAACGTTGTTTAGGTTATCGGTGAGCGTTTGTATCTTTTTGAATTTGGGCACTGCGAAAAACACCACAACGAGTATGGTGAGCACGAGCAGTCCCACCGCGGCGGCAACCACTACCGACCATTCCCAGCTCTTGCCGAGAATTTTCACTACCGCCCACACAGCCATAACGGGAGCTTTTATCATAACCTGCATGCCTATTACTATGAGCGTTTGCACCTGCGTAACGTCGTTGGTGGAACGGGTGATAAGGCTCGCCGTGGAGAAACGGTTTATTTCTTCCATGGAAAAACTCTGCACTTTATCGAAAATGCGCGAGCGCAAACGGCAGGCGAAAGACGCGCTTATTTTAGCCGCGAAAAAGCCCACCGCTATAGCCGAAGCCAAACTGCCCGCGGCGCACGCAAGCATTTTGCCGCCCGCTATGAGTATAGGGCGCAACGTGTTCCCGCCCGAAACCACAAGCCGCGTTATCTCGGCGGTGTAGTCGGGCATGGTGAGCTCAAGCCAAACCTGAAGCACCACGAGCCCCACGCTAAAGGCGAACAACAGCCAATCGCGTTTGGAAAAGTATTTGAATAATTTGAGCATCCTTTATATTATGCCTCCTTTTTACGAATAATTCATTGCGAGGAAACTTGTTTCCGAAGCAATCCCAAGCATGAGAAACCTACAAAAACTATTCCCCCCCCCGCGAATTTCGCACGGGCTCGAGCAGTGCGCGTATCTTTTCGCACAGTAAAAAGAACGTGCGCTTTTCCTCGAGCGTGAGAGCGGACTCGAGATAGTTTTCCATTTCGGCAAACTTGTCGGTAATCTCCTTTTGCTCCGCTTCGGCTCTATCGGTGAGTCGGATTTTTTTACTGCGGGCGTCGGCTTCCAGCACCTCGCGGGTTATGTATCCTTCGCGCTCCAGCCGCCCGAGCAGTTCGCTCGCCGAGCTTCGGCGCAAACCGAATTCGTTCTCTATATCTTTTTGCGGCGCGCTCCCGCCGTGCACGTACAGAAAATGCAACACCATGTTGGAAACGCTCGGCACTCTCTTGCCGTCGTCGCATACGGCGTTCATTCCTCTCTTGAGCGCGATATTAAGAAGCCTAAGCTCGTTTAAGAGCTTTTTTTCTCCCGTCAAAGGCGTATTATCTCCTTTTGCCGAAATTGTTAGGGTGCTAACATTATACTATCCGTTTCAAATATTGTCAACGGTATTGAGTGATAAAAACGTAAAATTTGCAAACACTATTTTTACAAGGAGGTGAAAATAAATGCTCAAACTTTCTTCGGGCGAAATTGCGCCCAAAACCGGCGTGTACAACGTGGTTTCGTCGAACGGCAGACAGATAGGCACCGTTCACGTTAAAAAGGGCGACAGAATGCCGCCCACGCAAAGCGCGAACAACCATTTTGAAATAAACGCGTAACTACGCAAAAAAAGACTGCCCGCAGTCTTTTTACATATTTTTTATAATATTTGTCATTGCGAGGGTGCTTGCACCCGTGGCAATCTCCCACACGGAGCATGTATAGTTCAATTTCCTCATGTATGGGATTGCTTCGTCGGGCTTTGCCCTCCTCGCAATGACGTTTCACAGCGAGAGGTTCAGTTCGCGCAACTTTTCTTCGGAGAGCGGCGGCACGCCCGCGAGCGAATACTTAAGCCCCAACTTTTCCCACTTGTGTACTCCCATTGTGTGGTAGGGCAACAGCTCGATTTTTTCCGCGCCCGCCGCCATTCTTTTCACCTCGGCTACGGTTTGCACGGTGTCGGTAATGCCGGGGACGCACACGTGCCGCACCCAAAACTTTTTGCCGTGCGAGCGAAGATATTCCAAAGTTTTAATAAGCGAGTCTTGCCCCGCTCCCGTTATCTCGCGGAATTTTACAGGGTCGGGGTGCTTTATATCCAAAATCGTGAGGTCGGCAAGTTCCAACGCCTCGGGCAAATACACTCCGCCGCCCGTATCAATCGCGGTGTTTATTCCCCGCGTTTTAAGTTCTTTAAGCAGTTTCACCGCGCCCGCCGATTGCATGAGCGGCTCGCCGCCCGATAGCGTTACGCCCCCTTCTTTGCCGTAATACGCCTTGTATCTCGTGCACATTTCGGCAAGCTCCGTTTCGTCGCGCAACTCTCCGCCCTGCCAAGTATCGGGATTATGACAATACAAGCACCGCATAGGACAACCCGAAAAAAACACAACAGTTCTTATTCCCGGTCCGTCAAGCGCGCCCAAAGTTTCAATCGAGTGAATTTTTATCATAAAATTTTTCCTTTTGCCCCTCTTTTGGACGCGCCCCAAAAGAGGGGCAAAAGGGCGGCGGGGACACTTTCGGCTG
>NZ_CALPCH010000030.1 GCF_943193005.1 Pumilibacter intestinalis | reverse complement strand
CCCTTCTCGCAATGACATGTTGCATGTTAACGTCATTGCGAGGGTGCTTGCACCCGCGGCAATCTCGGGCATGAGAAAGGCACAGTTTCTGCACTCGTTCCATGTATGGGATTGCTTCGTCGGGCTACGCCCTTCTCGCAATGACATGTTGTATGTTAACGTCATTGCGAGGGTGCTTGCACCCGCGGCAATCTCGGGCATAAGAAAGGCACAGTTTCTGCACTTGTTCCATGCAGGGGATTGCTTCGTCGGGCTACGCCCTTCTCGCAATGACATGTTGTATGTTAACGTCATTGCGAGGGTGCTTGCACCCGCGGCAATCTCGGGCATGAGAAAGGCACAGTAACGCAAATAATATAAATAGGAGAAAAAAAACATGAAAGAACTCGATGCAAGCAATTTTTCGGCGGAAATAAACTGCGAATTGCCCGTGGTGGTGGATTTTTGGGCACCGTGGTGCGGACCTTGCCGCAGTCAAACGCCCATACTCGAACAGTTCGCGCAAAAGTACGACGGCAAAGTAAAGGTTTGCAAAGTCAATACCGACACAAATCCCGAACTTGCGAACAAATTCGGGATTATGAGTATTCCCACCATAATGGTATTCAAAGGCGGCGAAATTTCCGCCCGCGCCGTGGGCGTTCAGTCCATAGACAACCTCGCGAAACTCGCGCAGTTATAAAAAGCGAATAAAATTTATTTAACCGCTTCCGCCTGACTTCTGGCTTTTTCGAACTCGGCAAGAACTATGCCGCGTAATTTTTCGCGCGTTTCGGTATTGAGCGGGTGCACAATATCCTTAAATTCGCCGGTGGGCGTCTTCTTGCTGGGCATGGCAATAAAGAATTCGTCGTTTCCCTCAATAATTTTTACGTCATGAATAACAAAGCAGTCGTCGATAGTGATAGACGCAACGCCCTTGAGTTTGCCTTCGTCGGACTTTACCAACCGAATACGTACTTCAGTAATGTTCATTTTCGCTTTCACCCTATACAAAATTATTGATATGTTGGTAATATTATACAACAATATCTTCGATTAGGCAATGATTTTACACCGATTTTTCAATTTTTTTGCATTTGCGCAAACTTTCGCGCCGCAATATCTATAGTTCCCGCGCCGCAAAATACCAGTGCGTCGCACTTTTCGGCTACGAGCAACGCGCTTCGGTTAAGCTCGCAATACTGCGAAAAAACCCGTGCCGAACGCCCGCAGTCGAGTATGCCGCGACACAAAACCTGCGAACTCACGCCCGCAACCGGCTGTTCTCTCGCCGCGTAAATTTCGGCAAGCAGTATTTCGTCCGCGCCGCAAAGCGATTTTACAAATCCGTCCATGAGCGACTGCGTGCGCGTATAAGTGTGCGGCTCGAACGCTATTCCCACTCGTTCGTAGCCCGCCGAGCGCAAGCACTCTATCACGCTCTCAATTTCGTGCGGGTGATGGGCGTAGTCGCTGAACACGTCGCAACCCGCCGCGCTTCCGAGAAATTCCAGCCTGCGCCCCGCTCCCTCGAAGCTCTCCAGCCCCCGCTTTATAAGAGAATATTCCATTCCCGCGCTCATTGCCGCGGCGCAAGCCGCCAAAGCGTTAAGCACGTTGTGTTTGCCCATAACGCGCAATTTTATTATGCCGAGCGGCTTACCGAAACGGTATAAAGTAAACTCCGCGCCGCCCCTGTAGTAGCTCGCGTTCGCCGCGCGGTAGTCGCAGTTTTCGCCCAAGCCGAAAGTTATGTATTTGCCGCGGCGCAAAGGTTCGCTCGCGGAGTCGTCGCCGCTGAGCACGCGCACGGGCGCGGAACGGGAAAATACGTCGAACGCGCTCGTTATATCGGCTATATCCCTGTAATAGTCGGTGTGGTCGAGTTCCACGTTGAGCACCACCGAAATCTTGGGCAACAGGTGCAAAAAATTGCGCTTGTATTCGCAAGCCTCGGTAACGAATATCTTTTTGCCGCCCACCCTGCCGCACTTTCCGCCGTATTCCCCGCCGAGGTGAACGGTGGGATTGAGCGGCTCGAAAATACAGCCGAGCATTGCCGTTACCGTGGTTTTGCCGTGACTGCCCGCAACCGCAACGGTAGTGCCGTAGCGCGAGGCAAGCTCGCCCAAAAATTCGGCGCGGGATAATATCTTAATGCCGTGTTCGCGTGCGTAAGCGAGTTCGGGGTTTTCGTAAGGCACGGCGGAAGAATACACAACCTCGTCCGCGCCCTCGGCAAACTCGGCTCTGTGCCCGTTCAGCAACGCGTCCGAGCCGCTTACGGTCGCTCCGTCGCTCTTTGCGATGTTCATGAGCACTTTCATGCTCGCGCCTTCGCACCCCACAAAATGAATTCTCATACCACACTTTATTCACTCGGTCAACAAAATGTTACAAAGCAGGAGATTGCCGCGGGCGCAAACGCCCTCGCAATGACGCTTGAGAGAGCATGTCATTGCGAGCGAGTGCAACGAGCGCGGCAATCCCTTTCGCAAAGAAAAAAGTAATATATTGTCGAAATCGCGCATATCATCTTAATACACGAAATCAAAGAGGTAGCGCAATGAAAAGTTATATCGTTTCACGCGCGCGGACGCTCGCCGAGCATATTGCGGCAACGGGCGATACCGTGCGCGGTGCCGGCGAAAAGTTCGGCATAAGCAAAAGCACCGTACACAAAGACGTTACCGAGCGACTCCGCGCCATAGATTCGGAGCTGTACGCACGCGTAAAAGATATACTCGAAGTGAATTTGAACGAACGCCACTTGCGCGGCGGCAACGCCACCCGCGAAAAGTACAAGCGAATTACCGAAGAGCAATAAATATATGAAAAACGCCTTTGCGCAGATTTACGCGGAGGCGTTTTCGTTTTATCTCTCGAACCACTCTTTCATTGCGGAAAGCACCCTTTCGAGCTCGCCGTCGGATATCACGTAAGGCACGCAAGCGTACATGCAGTTGAGAAAAGGTCGGGCAAACACTCCGCGCTCGCGGGCGAACTGCGCGTAACCGCTAAGCACCGATTTGTCGTTAACCTCCGCGCACACCATGCCGCCGAGCACACGCACCTCCTTTACGCGCCCGTCGCATAAGTCGCTCATGTATTCGCGCGTAAACTTTTCTATGTGCGCGATTTTGTCCATGTAGTTATCGCGCTCGAATATCTCTATAGACTTGAGCGCAACGGAGCACGCGAGCGCGTTGCCCATAAAGGTAGGTCCGTGCATAAACGCAAGCCGTTCGGAGTCGCCGTAAAATCCGTCGAATATTCTCTTGTTCGCAACGGTTACGGCGTGACCGGCGTAACCCGCGGTGAGAGCCTTGCCGAGCACCAAAATATCGGGACAAACGAGGTCGGCAACAAAGCGGTTGCCCGTGCGCCCGAACCCCGTGGCAACCTCGTCGAATATGAGCGGCACGCCGTACTCGTCGCACAGCTCGCGGGCACGCCGCAAAAACTCCGCGCCGTACACCCTCATGCCGCCCGCGCCCTGCAACAAAGGCTCCGCTATAAAACAGTAAAAGTCTTCGCCGCGCTCGCGAAATATCTTTTCGAGCGCGGGTATCTCGGCGGGGATATGCAAAACTCCGTTCTTTTGCGGAAAGGCAAAGTGATAATCTTCGTCGTCGCCTATTTCCATCGCCTTGAACGTGTCGCCGTGATACGCGTGCTCGAGAGCGAGCGCAACCCGCCGCTTGCCGCCCATGTTGAAATCGTACTGCAACGCCATTTTGAGCGCGACCTCCACCGCCACGCTCCCCGAGTCGGAGAAAAAGCAGTAATCGAGAGTATCGGGAAGCATGGACGAAAGTTTTTCGCTAAGTGCGAGCGCAGGCTCGTGAGTGAGCCCGCCGAGCATTACGTGCGAAAACTTTTCGAGTTGCTTTCTTACAACCTCGTTCAGTTCGGGGTGGTTGTAGCCGTGTATCGCGCTCCACCACGAAGAAACGGAGTCGGTGAGCCTGCCCGTGTTCGTATACAAATACACGCCCTCCGCCCTCTCCACCGCGAGAGGCTCGTCCATGTTTTTCATTTGCGTATAAGGATACCAAATCATATCGCTTTCACCTCTGAAACCACTCTTTCACATTCTCGGAAATTTCGGTATCGCCGCGGCGCACCTTCGCCAAAATCTTCAAACCCGTGATTTGTTCGCACATGTACGCGTTGTCGCGGCAAATTTCGTCGTCGGCGTAATTATTGAAAATCACGCCTTTGATTTTTATGCCCAGCGAGCGCATATATTGCGCGGTGAGCGCAACCGCGTTTATTGCCCCCAAACCCGAGTTTGCGACAATCACGCAAGGCGCGTTCATTTTGAGTATCACGTCGGAAAGGAACAGTTTTTGCGAGTCGTATCTGAGCGGGCACACTATGCCGCCGCTCCCCTCCGCAACAACGTACTTGTAGCGGCTTAAAACAGCCCCGTATCCGCTCATAATCGTTTCCTCGTCTATTTGCTCGCCCGCCGACTTTGCCGCAAGGTGCGGCGAACAGGGCTTGCAAAACACGTACGGGCACATGCTCTCCACGCTCTGCTCAATGCCCGAAATTCTCTTCGCGTACTCGGCGTCTTCGGCTACGGGATTGCCGAAGTCGTCGGTCTTGTCGCCGCTCATGGCGGCTTTGTAGTAGCCCGCGCTTTCGCCGAGCGCAACCAGCTTTTTGAGTATGAGCGCGGATACGTAGGTTTTGCCTACGTCGGTGCCCGTGCCCGTCACAAACAAAGTTTTATTCATCGTCTTTCTTCACCTCGTATCCCAAGCCGCCGAGCACGGCAACGTCGTCCTCCGCCGAAATGCCCGCCGTGGTGAGCATATCGCCCGTGATAGCCGCGTTCGCGCCCGCGCAAAAACACGCCTTTCCGCCGTCGGGCATGAGCGCCCTGCCGCCCGCAAGCCGTATGCTCGCGTTTGGCAATATGAACCGAAACAGCGCAACCGTTCGGCGTTTTTCCTCTTCGGAGAGCGGCGGCGCGTTTTCGAGCGGCGTGCCCTTGATGGGGTTCAGAAAATTTATGGGCACGGATTTTATACCAAGCTCGCGCAACTCGAACGCCATGTCCGCGCGGTCGGCAAAGCTCTCGCCAAGCCCCATTATGCCGCCGCTGCACAAACCGAGTCCCGCCTCTCTCGCCGCCTCGAGCGCGGCTATTTTGTCGCCGTACGAGTGCGTGGAGCAAATGTTGGGAAAGTACGCCCGCGAGGTTTCGAGATTGCAGTGCGCCCGCTCCGCGCCCGCCGCCTTGAGCTTAGCAAAGTTTTCCTTGCTCATAAGCCCCGCCGAAACGCACAGCGAAACAGCGGTTTCGCGTTTAACCGCTCTAAGACTTTCGCAAAGAGCGTCCACTTCTCCGTCGCTCAACTTTCCGCCCGAGGTAACAACCGAAAACCGCACCGCGCCAAGCTCGCAACTGCGCTTTGCGGCTTCCACTATCCGCTCGGCGCTCAACAGCGGATAGTGCTCCGCGTTAGCCCCGTACTTTGCCGACTGTGCGCAAAACTTGCAGTCCTCGCCACACCTGCCGCTCTTTGCGTTTATTATGGAGCACAGGTCGAACCCGTTTCCGCACCGCGCCGCGCGTATCTCGTCGGCGGCGGCGCACAGCTCGCTTAGGTCGGCGCGAAGCAACAGTTCCACGTCCTCGCGCTCCGCCCTGCCGCCTGCGATTATTCTTTGCTTGAGAGCGCGAAGCGTGCCTTTTTTTGCCTCGCTCCTTCTTATAAACGCTTGCGTGCGTTGAGCCGTGAGCGCGGCAACCACGCAAAGCGCGATATCGCCCGGCACTGCGAGCACAAAGCAGTATAAGAACAGCGCGCCTATGCCTATGGGCGAATTAAGGTACAAATTGCAAATGAGCCCGTAATAAACTATGCCCATTGCGTACACAACGCCCAAGCCCGCAAAGCCCGCGAGCAGCAGCCTCAAAAACGACGGGCGGGCTTTTTTGTGCGCGATAAAACCGGTCACGAACGAGCCCGCCACAAAGCCGAGCAGATAACCGAACGTGGGTTCGAGCACGTAAAAAATTCCGCCTCCGCCCGTAAATATGGGCAATCCTATGAGCCCGAGCGCAACGTAGCACCCCACGCTCGCCGCCCCTTTCCACCCGCCGAGCAACAAGCCCGCAAGGTTGGTGAACAGGAACTGCAACGTAAACGGCACTACGGGTATGGGAATGCGGATAAACGCGCCCGCGGCGGTCAAAGCGGTAAACAAAGCTATGTATGCAACGTCTTTTGTTTTCAATTGTAAACCTCTTTTATTGTGTAGTTTACAATTATTATAGCATTGCATTTTATAAATTGTCAACCGTTTACATTGCATGGTTTACATTTCTTGTAGCGTACAGTCACTGCGCCTTTCTATCGGCTGAGATTGCCGCGTCGGGCTTCGCCCTCCTCGCAATGACATATTGAGCAACGTCATTGCGAGCGAACGCAGTGAGCGCGGCAATCCCCTGCATGGAACACGCACAGTCACTTTCCATTTCTCATGTTTGGGATTGCTTCGAGCACAAGTGCCCTCGCAATGACCGAGTAACCCAAACCGTCATAATGACGGTGCGCCCTAAACTGTCATTGCGAGCGAGCAACGCGAGCGCGGCAATCTCATACATGGAACACGCACAGTCACTTTCCATTTCTCATGCGGGAGATTGCTTCGGGCACAAGTGCCCTCGCAATGACATATTGAGCAACGTCATTGCGAGCGGCGTAGCCGCGTGGCAATCTCATACATGGAACACGCACAGTCACTTTACAATATTTCCCGCGCGTGATATAATAATTAACATGAACACCAAAGACAGCGTAATAGCCGTGCTCAAAAAGAGCCGAGACTACGTTTCGGGCGAAAAGATAAGCGAAACTTTGGGCTTAAGCCGCATGGCGGTAAATTCCGCCGTGAAATCGTTGCGCGCCGACGGATACGAAATAACCTCGGTAACAAACCGCGGCTATCTTCTCACGCGCTCGCCCGATATTATCAACTGCGGCGAGCTGTCGGCATATCTTCCGAGCGAGAGAACGGAAAAAGTTCTTTGTCTCGAAAGCGTAGACTCCACAAACAACCGCCTACGCTCGCTCGCGCTCGAGGGTGCGCCCGCGGGTCAAATAGTAATTGCCGAAAGCCAAACGGCGGGACGGGGGCGTTACGGTCGGAGCTTCGCCTCGCCCAAAGGCAAGGGCGTGTATCTTTCCGCCCTGTTGCGCCCGCAAAACGTAACCGCCGCTTCGGTTATGTCGGCAAGCGCGTGGGTTGCGGCGGCGATACACAACGCCGTTATGAACGCGTTCGGCGTGCGCACGGGCATAAAATGGGTCAACGACCTAACGCTCGGCAGCAAAAAGCTGTGCGGCATACTCACCGAAATGAGCATAGAGAGCGAGAACGGTCACATACAGTACATGGTGATAGGCGCGGGCGTGAACGTGAACGAAACCGCCGAGGATTTCCCCGAAGAATACAGGAGCGTTGCAACCTCGCTTTACATGCACACGGGCGTAAAACTGAGCCGCGCCAAACTCGCCGCCGAAATGATTAAGTCGCTCGATAAACTTAGCGAAGATATTCCGTTTAACAAACAACCTTATCTCGATATTTACAGAACTTACAACGTAACCGCAGGCAAAGAGGTGCGGCTCGTTTCCGCGAACGAAAACAGCGTGGCTTACGCAAAAGCCATAGACGACGAGTTCGGACTCGTTGTTATAGACAAAGACGGCAACGAAAAAACCGTGCACAGCGGCGAGGCCTCGGTGCGCGGTTTGTACGGCTACGTTTGATTTTCAACCTGTCATTGCGAGCGAACGCAGTAAGCGCGGCAATGACAAGTTGGGTAATGCTGTCATTGCGAGCGAGTTTACGAGCGCGGCAATCTCATTCACGGAACATGTACAGCGGCTGTTACTTTCTCATGTTTGAGATTGCCACGTCGGGCTACGCCCTCCTCGCAATGACAAGTTGGGTAATGCTGTCATTGCGAGCGAGTTTACGAGCGCGGCAATCTCATGCGTTAAAACCGTTTGATTATTCGTAAAGTTTGCTTACGGGCAGGTCGGCGTATATAGACTCTATGGCTTCGGCGAAAATGGGAGCAACGGTAACTTCCTTTATTTTGGAAATGCGTTTTTCGGGCGGAAGCTCAATGGTATCGAGCACGAAAAGTTCTTCTATAACCGAGTTTTCAAGGCGTTCCATTGCGGGACCGGAAAGCACCGGGTGCGTACAGCAAGCATATACCGCGGTAGCTCCGCCCACCTCGATAAGAGCTTTCGCGCCTTGCGTAATAGTGCCGGCGGTGTCAATCATATCGTCTACCAAAAGGCACTTTTTGCCGCGCACGTCGCCCACTATGTTCATAACTTCCATTACGTTGGCTTTGGGTCTGCGCTTGTCCACTATGGCGAGATTGAGATTGAGCTTTTGCGCCATCTGGCGAGCTCTGCCCACGCTTCCCACGTCGGGCGATACCACAATCATCTCGTCTTTGTCTTTCATAAAATCTTGCTTTAAGAGTGCGCGAGTGAGCACGGGAATACCCAAAAGGTGGTCTACGGGAATATCGAAAAAGCCCTGTATCTGCGCCGCGTGCAAGTCCATCGTGAGCACTCTGTCCGCGCCCGCGCTGGTGAGAAGGTCGGCAACGAGTTTGGCGGTGATGGGGTCGCGCGCGCGAGCCTTGCGGTCTTGCCGAGCGTATCCGAAATAGGGTATCACGGCGGTAATTCTGCCCGCGCTGGCACGCCTTAACGCGTCTATCATAACGAGCAGTTCCATAAGGTTATCGTTTACGGGAAAGGCGGTGGACTGAATTACGAACACGTCGCAACCGCGAACGGTTTCCCCGATATGTACGGCGCACTCGCCGTCGCTGAACGTGCCCACTTCCGCGTCCGAAAGCTGCATTTTGAGCTTGTCGGCTATTGCCTGCGCAAGTTTACGGCTGCCGTTGCCCGCAAACAGTTTAATCTTGTTGCCGTGTGCAATCATGATATATTTTAACTCCTTTGTGAAATATGTTACGTTATTCTTTGGGCGCGAATTTGTTGCCGAGCCACTCGGGCTTGTTTACCTGTCTGGCTCGCGCTATAGCCAAACTGCCCGCCGGTACGTCTTGATTGAGCGTGCTGCCCGCCGCTATAAACGCCCCGTCCTCTATCACCATGGGCGCGATTATGTTGCTGTTACTGCCCACAAACACGCGGTTGCCCACTTTGGTGCGGAACTTGTCTTTGCCGTCGTAGTTTACGAACACCACCCCGCAACCTATGTTGCACTTTTCGCCCATCTCGCAGTCGCCCACGTAAGAAAGGTGCGAAACTTTGCAACCCGCGCCGATAATGCTCTTTTTTATCTCAACAAAGTCGCCTATGCGGCAGTCCGGCCCTATTATGCTGTCGGGTCTTATATAAGCGAACGGACCCACCGTTGTGCGCTCGCCTATGTAACTGCGGTATATGCGGCTGCTGTTTATTTCCGCGCCCTCGCCTATTATGGCGTCTTCGAGCACGTTGGAATAAAGCAGGTTCACGCCGTCTTTTATTACGGTTTTGCCCTTGAGAATGTTTTGCGGACCGATTTTCGCGCCCGCGGCTATCACAACGTCGCCCTCCACTACCGTAGTGCCGAGGTCGGAAAACCTAACCCCCCTGTCGGCATGATAGCGCAATATGCGATTTCGCATCACGTCGGTTATGAGCGCGAGGTTGTGCGGCGTGCTCGCCGTGAGAAAATCCTCTTCGGTGAAATAGTGGGTGCTGTCGGTGTAAAGTTTTTCGCAAGACGTTAAAAATGCCGTGCGGAAAACGTATCCGCGCGTCATTTTAACCACGTTGAGGTTGCCGTTCTCCGCAACTGCCACCGCGTCGGTCACCGTCTTTTTGGTGATGAGCGGCGTATCCGAAAACAGCACAACCGTATACTTTTTGCCCGCGTCTGCGTAATGCTTTACCTGCGCGGGGATTTCTGTCTTTTCGTCATAGTCAACGGCAACCGCGGTTACTTCCTCGCCCAAAGAGAGTTTAACCCAATCGAGCATGGTTTTTCCCAACACCTCGGTTGCGGCGGTGTCGCCCACAGACTCGTAATGTACTTTAAGGATAATACCGAATACGCTTTCCATAACGCTATAATTATAGTATCATTTTGCCTTTGTGTCAAGCGAGCCACACCCGCTTGAGCACTTTTTTATTTCTCTCGATTTGCAATGCCGTTACTGCGGGCGTTCCTTTTCGCTCTTGAATATTATGCCGAGCATGCCCGCGCCCGTGTGCGCTCCTATAACAGGTCCGCACCAGCCGTAGCGAACGTCGCAATCGGGGCGTTTCGACTTTATCAAAGCCTTCATTTCTTCGGCTTTTTCGGCGGCGTCGGCGTGCGCCATGTATACCGTGTCGGCGTTAGGCGCCCACTCGTCCATGTATTCCAACACGTAGTCGAGAGCTTTTTTGAAACCTTTGGCTTTGTGCATAACCTTGAGCTTGCCCTCTTTGTCGAACACAATCATGGGCTTTATGTTTAGAAGCGTTCCTATCGCCGCCGCCACGCCCGAAACCCGTCCGCCGCGCCTTAAGTGCTTTAGGTCGTCTACGATTATCCACACGTGGATTTTCTTTGTTTCTTCGTTGAGTAGCTTCGCCGCCTCGCTCCCGCCAAGCCCCTTGTTTCTCAGTTCGAGCGCGTCGTCGAGCACCATGTGGTGCACCTGCGTTGCGCAAAGCGTGTCCACTATGTTTATCGTCACGTCGGGATGACGCTCCGCAACCGCCTTCGCGCCCAAGCACGCCGACTGATAAGTTGCGCTCAGTCCGCCCGAAAGCGTGAGGTGCACTATATCTTTCGCGCCGCCCGCAACGAGCTTTTCGAAATACTCCTCGTGCGTAAACGCCGTTATCTGACTCGTTGTGGGCATCGCGCCCGCCCGCACCTTTGCGTAAAAATCTTTATACTGCTCGTCGCGCGTGAAATCGTCGGGAAAAGTTTCGCCGTTTATGGTAAACGTGAGCGGAACCCAAGGAATACCGAGCTTATCCAGCTCGTCGCGCATTACGTCGCAAGACGTATCGGTAGATAAAGTGAACATGAATATAACAATCTCCCTTCTTTTTCTCTTGCGCTATTATACCAAAAATCCGCGCCATCGTAAAAAAGAAAACCCGCCGTTGCGAATTTTCTAATCTGATTTTAATATTCGGCGCTTTTTATTAGGCTAAATATAAGAAACCGCTACTTCACCCGTCATTGCGAGGGCGTTTACGCCCGCGGCAATCTCAGCCGAGAGAACGAACGTCATTGCGAGGGCGTTTACGCCCGCGGCAATCTCAGCCGAGAGAACGAACGTCATTGCGAGGGCGTTTACGCCCGCGGCAATCTCAGGCATGGAGCGGATAAAGTTTCTTTTCCTTTCTCATGGCTGGGATTGCTTCGGCATTTCATGCCTCGCAATGACAAGTAAACCGCTACCCCCCCCCGTCATTGCGAGGGCGTTTACGCCCGCGGCAATCTCAGCCGAGAGAACGAACGTCATTGCGAACGAGCTATGCGAGCGCGGCAATCCCACGCATGAGAAAATTATTCTTCTTTAAGCCCCAACAAATAATCGGCGGAAACGCCGAAATATTTTGCCAACGCTGCCAAATACGAAATTTTGGGTTCGTTGATTTCATTCTCCCAATTCGAAATCGCCGCATTAGATACGTTTATTATCACGGCTAACTCTTGCATAGAAAGATTTTTATCTTCACGCAATTCTCTTAGTCTTTTGGAAAAAATTGTTTTCATACAAATATTATACTAAGTTTTCTTAATTTTGTAGTTGACTTTAAGAATTCTTAGTGATATAATTGTATTAAGATTTCTTAATAAGCAGTCGAAGAGGAACTAAGTATGGACAAAAGATGTGAAAACTGCAAATATTATGTAAGATACTATACGTTAAACATTAGCTTTCGTTTTGTTCGTTCCGATAAAGGCTTTTGCTCTTTCTCTCGCAAAAGCGGCAGCATTAAAAAATGCAACTCTCTTGCGTGCGATTACTGGGTACAAGCCATAGACAAAACAGAAGAGAATATAACTCGCTTCAAATACAACTTTTTTTCCAC
>NZ_CALPCH010000029.1 GCF_943193005.1 Pumilibacter intestinalis | reverse complement strand
ATTTACGTTTGCTTTGTTTTTGTTTTTCTATTCAGTTTCCCTCCTCCGCCTTCTTCGCTGTTGTCTTTGCGTAAAACAAAGTAAGCTCCTTTAGCTCAGTCGGTAGAGCATGCGGCTGTTAACCGCAGTGTCGACAGTTCGAGTCTGCCAAGGAGCGCCAAACCAGTTGGTCGATATGTCATTATCATATCGACCAACTTTTTTCATATTTTGGGGTAAAATATCGTATTTTTGCCCTAAAATTTGCCCTTAGGCGTGGACTAATATTCGAATTGAGTGTTCGTACAGTCAATTTTTATTGCCAAAAACAAAAGTGTTTTTTTGTACAACACACTTCTAACTCAGTTGGGCAAAAAATCTCGCCTGGGCGGATTTGAACTGTTTCGAAGTTGAAATATGTCTAATGTATTTATGCGCATTGAGGTAATCGAATAGCAGTTGTCTTGACAATAATGTATTTTTTTGATATATTAAATATGAGGTTAAAAAAATGGATGCGGTATTTACCATAAGCGATATGGATCTTGGTCAAGTTTTTACAAATAGGAATATAGCAAGATTTATGGCATCGCTTTTTACATTGGATGCAAACGCGACAATGTTGGATCCATGCTTTGGTACAGGTGTCTTTTTAGAAGCTTTAGACAGTCTGGGGTTTAAGAATGTAACAGGGTATGAAATTGATTCAACTTTATGTGATGAGGTTTTATCAAAATTTAAAAAATGTAAGCTTTATAATGAAGATTTCCTAAGTTCACAGCTAAATCATTTTGATGGTATTATAATGAACCCGCCGTATATACGGCAAGAGAAAATAGATGGACTTAGTCCATTAGGAGTCACTAAAAATAAGTTAAGAAATAATATTATTTTTAGTGAACTACCCCAAAATGCAAATCTCTATATGTACTTTATTTTAAAAGCCATTACTATTTTGCGTGAAGGAGGAGAACTTATTGTTATTTTCCCTAATACATGGTTAAAAGCAAGAAATGGTGTCAAATTTAGAGAGTTAATAGGGGCTGAATGTAGTATATTGCAACAAATAAATATAACAGGAAAAGTTTTTGAAAAGAACGCTTTGGTAGATGTGCTAATTTTAAAAATAAAAAAAGAAAAGATATGTGCAGAACCAATCATACAAAATCTATTTTTTGATGGCCAAAAGTTAGTGAAAAAAAAATTAATTCACGAAATGGATTTAGGATTCAATTTGCCGTTCTTTAAAGTTGCAACTGCTAAAAGGGGTTTGACAACAGGCTGTAACGCGATATTCATAAATCCCGCTTTAACATGTAATGAACCATCATGTTTGACGCCGATTATCACTAGCCCCAAATCTATCAAAGGGTTTAGCACTAAAGATGTCAAATTAGACTATTTATTAACTTTAAATCAAGATGTGCCTAATTCTATATTAGAGTATTTAAATTCATGGGAAGAAAAAATCATTAATACTCAATCACCCAAAACGCTATATAATAAAATTCTCGATAAAAAAGCTTGGTATAGATTAAGGCTAATACAAAACGAAGGGATTATATTTAGCTACTTCATAAGAAATGAAATTAGGTTCATTTATAACAATTCATCTTATCAAGTCCGTGATAATTTTTATATAGTCAAACCAAAGATAAGTGGGCTACTTTTATTTGCGCTTTTAAATAATTATTATACATTTTATCAGTTAGAATGCTATGGAAAGCGTTACGGTGCGGGATTATTAAAAATTCAGCGATATGACCTGGAAAGAATTAATTTCCCGGATATAAGTTGTTTTGATGATAATGCTATTTATCAACTTGAAAATTTGTCAATGCAGTTAATTGCAACGAATGACCTGGAAATAGTAAACTCTATAACTCAATTGATATCCCAATATTCTTTAATAGGATACAAGGACATTTTAGAACAGTACAGTGCATTGAAAAAAGAAAGATTAGAGGATAAAAATTATGATTAAAGTAGTAAGTATATTCTCTGGTGGCGGCGGATTGGATTTAGGATTTAAATCCGAAGGATATGATATTATCTGGGCAATAGACAATAACCAGAATGCTGTTGATACTTATAAAACAAACATAGGCAATCATATTATTTGTGAGGATATTAATTCAATAGATGTTAAATCGATTCCTCAAGCTGATGTAGTAATAGGAGGCCCTCCTTGCCAGTCGTTTTCGTTGGCTGGCAAACGTCATACAGAAGATGCTCGTGGACAATTGGTATGGAAGTATATTGAAATTATCAAGCATTTGCAACCCAAGGCATTCGTATTTGAAAATGTGACTGGGTTACTTTCCGCACGCAATTCAAAGAAAGAAAAAATTATTGATAAGCTGATAGAAACATTTGAAAGTATTGGTTACCATTTAGAAAAACAAATTGTAAATGCGGCAGATTACGGTGTACCTCAAAGGAGACGTCGAGTTCTTTTGGTCGGGTTGAAAAATAATATGAAATTTGCTTTCCCGCTCCCTACGCATAGCGAAGACGGGAAACTATTGCCCAAATATGTAAGTGTGCATGAGGCTTTAGGTGATTTGCCTGCAGCGACAGCAAATGAGAATGAAAAAATTCCATATAATATCGAGCCTTCAAATGAGTATCAGCTTATGATGCGAGATAGCTGTACTGGTGTTACAGAGCATGTTGTTCCTAAAATGAGTCAACTTGATGAATTTATAATTAAGCACGTTAAACCTGGCGGTAATTATATGGATATACCTTCTACAGTTGATTCCAAAAGGATAAAAAGGCTACAACAAAGTGGTGGGCATACTACATGTTATGGAAGGCTATTCCCCGATTCGCCCGCTTACACAATTAACACATATTTCAATAGACCCAATGTGGGTTGCAATATTCACTATCAGTATGATAGATTGATAACAATACGCGAAGCGTTGAGATTACAATCATTTCCAGATAATTATGTTTTGGTTTCTTCAAGCAAACAAGGAAAAAGCCTTATTGTAGGGAATGCAGTTCCTCCGTTGTTAGCAAAAATGATTGCTCGTGAATTAAAAAAGCACCTTGCCTAGGAGGGCATATGTGGATTACTTATTCTGATTCCGAAGTCGCTAATTTCCATCCAGTTTGTGAAACGGCATTAAACAGGGCGTTAGTATTGTTGGGTAAAAATGCTCAATATAGAGTTCTGCATCACCAATACACAGGAACATTGGAGATGGATTTTGTTATACAAAATATTGTGACAGGTAAATATTTTTGTGTAATCGAAGTAAAAAGAACCCCAGCGGACATCCATAGTGCCAGATATCAGTATCAGGCACTCTCTTATGTTCAAATGAATGCTAATACTAATGAGGAACCTTTTTATATTCTTACTAATCTTGAATATGCTTTTTCTTTTAGATATGATTCTACAAGACCTCGTGTATTTCAGCAAATGCTAAAACCTGGATTGTTCCATATTGATGATTTTTCAGCAAGCACCGAGGAAAGCTTTACCAACAATCTATCAGAGTTTTTTAGTGATTTACTTGCGGATTTCTTCAATAACAAATTCGAGTATTCTGTTACACTTGAGGAGTTTGCGACTCATATGGAACAAATTAAAAGCAACTCGAAGCAATGGAAAAGTCATTTAGCGGTATTATTATATGAATATATAAGGGGCGCATTTACATTTTTACATCGTAATGTTCTTCATGATATCAGAATTTTTGGTAACGATGTGCCCAAAATTTGTGAAGAAGCGGCAGCGGTAAATTTTAAGGATATTTTTAATTATTCTGAAAGTGAATTTGAACCGCAGCATAATATTACTAATTCAATGCTCTCGAATCTATATGATTTGGGCAATCAGAACGTTTCAGGGGATTCTTTATCTGCGATTCTACATCAAATTGTATCATTTGGGCATGAGCATGATGGTGAAGTTCCCACGGATTTGGAGTTAGGCAGGTTAGTTGCGGTTTTAGCAAAACATTCTTGTGGAGAGCTTTCTGAAACCGATCTTGTATGTGATCCAGCGGCGGGAAGCGGGAATTTGATAAGTTCGGCAATAGAAATTTTACATCTTACACCTAAGCAGATTATCGCAAATGACTATAATTCTAAATTATTGGAATTGTTATCTTTAAGATTGGGCTTGAATTTTGCTATAACGGTTAATAAGCAGAACTCACCAGCTATTTACAATTACAATGTTGTGGATTTGACTAGAGATTTTTTTTGCGATGTTAAAATTTTAATTATGAATCCGCCTTTTGTAGCGGGTATTAATTGTGTGACAAGAAAGGAAGAATTTTACCGGGCAATAAAATCGTTAGCCCATGGCGACATTAAAACTAATGTGGGGCAAATGCCTCTTGAAGCAGTATTTCTAGAGTTGATTACGTTATTGGTCAATCCGGGAACAACTATTGCTTGTGTTTTTCCTAAAACTCATTTGCTTGCCAGAGGAACGGAAGCTCGCATTATTAGAAAATTGATAATTGAAAATTTAGGCCTAAATACTATTTTTACATATCCAGGCACTGGGATATTTGATGATGTTACAAAAGACACATGCGTTCTTGTCGGAAAGGCACTGCAGCCATCGGAAACTATAAAGATTCTTTCAAGCTACGAAAACATCCCTAATCTTGATTCTCATCGATTTGAACAAATGTTAAACGACGAATATTCTTCTGTTTTTGCGTCCCAAATGCCGGGTGTTGTTGGAAGAATTATTTCAAAATCAGAATTTATTGATTCCATAAACGATGGGTGGCGCGCTTTAAACAGCGAAATGGTTGAAGCTGTTACTTTTGTAAAAGAACAATTTGAGAACTCCAAGGTGTTTGAACGACTGGATAAATTTTCTTTTGAAATAAAGCGTGGTGGGGCAGGTAACAGTGGTGGTAGTGATTTAATGTTTATTAGTTCAAGTTGTGAGTTGCTAGAACAGTATGCCACGCAGCTCAGTAATTTGAAGGTTGGGATGCGTAATGCTAAGCTAGGTACATTTTGTGTGGGAAATGGAGATTCGCAATTTTTAGATAGTTCACATATCGATGCGGATTTATTGGAAAGCATAGTCGTAACTTATTTGAATCTCCCGGGTAGAGAAAGCAAGCAACAGCGAAAAGACAAAACAGCTGAACAGTTAAAACAACTTTTAAATAGGGAAAGCAGGAATGTATTTAAGAAAAACTCAGTTTTGATTCCTCGAGCAATAAGGAAAGAGGGCAAAATATATTTGTCCGAAAGTGCGGTTTTTGTCTCAACAAATTTCGTTGTGTGTACTACTCCATCTGAAGATACGGCTCTTCTGCTCTCGACTTGGATGTCAACTATTTTCTACCAACTAATATGCGAAGTGTCATCAAAAGATCAAGAGGGGATGCGCAAAATGGAAGTTACAGACATAGGTGCAACGTGGATTCCTAACCTGAGCAATATTTCTACACATACAGTAGAAATGCTGAAAGTTAAAAAGTCTTCTATAAAATTTCTTAACCTAAAATCTCCAGAGATACGGGAAGTGGATAAAATTTGGGCTGATGAATTATTTGGGGATAATGCGGAATTATTGTTAGCACAAGCGAAAAGGCTGTTAGCGTTCCTTGCTTGTTCAAGGAATCGTTAATTTGTATGTGTGTTTTATAAAGTGCAAGCAAGTTAAACATATATTAAGTCGAATCGAGTTATAAAACTCAAAATATTACAAGAAAATACGCTGTGAGGTATACACTATGGACATTAGGCAGGAATTAGAAAAGGCTATAAAAAATCGCAAACCTATAGAATTTGAATATTTAGGTAACGTTGAAGGTAAGCGCGTAGGCAATCCGCATATTTTGTATATGAAAAAGAACAAGGACGGAACGGTGCCAATTTATGTTGATATTTGGCAAGTTAGCGGCGTAAGTGATAGTGGTGTATTGCCTAATTGGAGACAATTTAAATTCAACCAAATTACATACGTTAAAGTACTGGAAGATGAACCGAGTTTTGAAGTAGCAGAAAAATATAATGAAGAATCAGACAGATATCAAGTCGTTTTGGAAAAGGTGATGGCATGAGCATAAAACATACCGTTTCCATTAGGCAAAATGGGATTGAGCTGATTTTTTCAATAGCTCAACTTAATGAAGCGGATAAGTCCACAAATGATATAGCATATCATATTGGAATCATTTCGGACGGAAATACAAATATGTTAGATTTAACGAGGGACGATTTTTGTAGGCTTTACAATTTTTTAGATACATATCCATTTCTTAAGGACTCTTCTATAGAAAGAACTGGTGCATATTGTCGCACACAAGAGTCGGAACAAGAAATTTTGTCATTATTACGTCAAATTAATAAATCGGATGCCAAAGAGGTTATAAGAAAATTTCTTAAAGAAAATTTATCTAAATCGGATATAGATGTTATACTTGGAAGAAAAGAAGCATTAAGCAAATTCGAGCAAATGTTACAAAGTGGAGTTCCCGAACCGAAATGGCAAGAGTTTTTTGAAAACAATGATTGGATATTCGGCTATGGCTTAAAGTATAAATACTTAAAGATTTTACAACGAGAAGCTCATGTATCCGATACTGATTTATCGGGACAGGGTGCGGTAATCGATGATTTTTTGATGACAGATAAATTCACAAAATTGGTTGAACTAAAGCGCCCGGATACGCCGTTGTTTGGTAGCGATAAGTATAGGAATGGCGCTTGGCAATTATCCGATGAATTGACAAATGCCGTCAGTCAAATATTGGCGCAAAAAGCTGAGTGGGAATTGAAATCGCATGGGGAAAATTATGATGAAAGCGGTAATAGGATAACGCAGCCCACTCATGATCCCGAGTGTATTCTCATTATTGGAAATTTAGATAATATTGACGGTTCGGATAAAGAGCGAGCAGTCAAGCTTCGTACATTTGAGTTATATAGGAGAAATTTGCGTAATATCGAAATTTTATGTTATGACGAATTATACGAGAGAGCAAAGTTTATTATTGCGCATGAGTAAATTCTTGTTTCAGCTTTTGAAAAAGTGTTTTTTTGTACAACTGACATACTAAAATACCGCCGAAAAGTGTTATTTTGTACAACACACACAAGTGTGTCGGTCTAAAAGTCTTCTGACTTTCAGACCGATTTTCACGTTTTCGGGGCATTTTCGGGGCGTTTTTGCCCGAAATTCAGCCGCCGAACGAAATCCGAATGACCGAGAGTAAAAAATATGCAACTCTCGGTCATTTTTTATTTGAAAAACGGTAAAATTTTTTGTCAAACACACTCTTGCTTGTCACTACTAAATCTATCCCCCGACAAGATTTGAATAACATATAATCAGCGGTGGCTTATTATGCGATAAAAGAGTATAATATAGTTACTCTCTAATTCGCTCGGACCGTCAAGTCAAATCTTGGGTGATAAAGGGGGTGATGAAATGAACAATAAAAAGGGTAAAAAGAAGTCAGCATCTGCGGAAAGAATTCGCAAGGCATACGAGAAAAGCAACGAAGTCAATGTTGAAGTAATCCCGGCAAGGGATGAGAGAACGAAAGATGATCCGAATAGGAAATGGAATGTATGCGCGTATTGCCGCGTCAGCACGGATGAAGAATCTCAACAATCGAGTTACGAATTACAGGTACAACATTATACCGAATTTATACTCGGTCACAAAAATTGGATACTGCACAAAGTCTATGCCGACGAGGGAATCAGCGGTACATCCGTTCGGAATCGGAAGCGCTTCCTTGAAATGATTGACGATTGCAAGGCGGGCAAAATCGACTTGATTATAACGAAATCGATTAGCCGCTTTGCTCGTAATATTCTCGATTGTATTGCGTATGTTCGTGAATTAAAACAAATGAAACCGCCTGTCGGCGTATTCTTTGAAACGGAAAATATCAATACTTTGGACTCGACCAGCGAAATGATTTTGACCGTATTATCGGCAGTAGCGCAGGAAGAGTCGGCGCAAAAATCCAATAGTTTGAAATGGTCGTACCAAAAACGATTCAAGAAAGGTATCCCCGTAAACAATATGTGGGCGGTCTTGGGATATGACACGGATAGCGATGGGAACATCGTAATCGTGGAAAAGGAAGCCGAGATCGTGAGAGGAATTTTTCGGGCATACGCGGACGGACAAAGTGCGAGCGAAATCGCAAGGATGTTGACAAAAGCCAAAATACCTACGCCTAAGGGCAAAGGCGTATGGTCGGCAGGTACGGTAACGGGAATGCTACACAACGAAAAATACTGCGGCGATATGCGAATGCAAAAAACGGTATCGGTCGATTTATTCAACCATAAAGTCGCAAAGAACGACGGGATAGTCGACCAATACCTAATAAAAGATTATCATCCGCCGATAGTGTCGCGGCATCTATTCGATAAAGTGCAAGCAATTTTCCGTGGCGGAGGAAATCGTAACTATACCAAAAAGCGTGCTACAAAGAAAGTGAAGCTCAAACAGATAAAGAAAGGACGGCTACAGGGATTTATGCCTATTCCCGCAAATGCCGATTCTATCGATATCGAACAACAAACAGCCAAAATAATAATCAAAAAATAGGAGAAAACAATTATGGCATTGAAAGGTTTCAAAAGCATATCGGTATTGGGATGCAGTAGCGCATCCACAATGACTATCACCAGTAAGTATTTCAAATTCAACGGCGATACCGCAAGAGAATTGGAAATGCCGAAATACATTCAATTTCTCGTCAACGACAAAACCAAGCAGGTGGCTATCTTGGCTTGTAATGCGGACGATGAGAATGCGGTCGAGTTCCACTGCAAAGACAATCCGAACGAAAGACAGTTTGCGATAAGCGTAGCGCACAAAGCGGCACACGCGGCTATTCGCCGTCTTATGGGATGGAGCGACGAAAAATCGCGGAGAATGACGGGGGTCTATGTTCCCGAAGAACAAGCGATAATCTACAGCTTGGATAAAGCGGTAGAACTCGGAAAGAACGAATAGAACAACGGTGGCAGCACGAAGCAATTCGACTGCCACTTATGCTATGCGCAAAGGTGTAACAAAAATGACACACCTAATTCTTTACAATTCCAACAAAAAATGCTATACTTAAAAAGTAAAAATCTATAAAGGAGGTACTCTCGATATGTTTGCCAAAAGACACAGGTCATACTACACGAAAGAAGGCTATAAGCAAGAATATAAGCCGAACAGTCCCGAAGCGCGAAGCGACGGGTATGTAGCCGTACACCGCGATGTCGCAAGCAGGAAAATAGGTAGACCGTTGCGTTCGAACGAAGTGGTACATCACCGCGACGGAAATAAGCGCAATAATAGGCCGAGTAACTTGCAAGTGATGAGTCGGCGGAAACATTGGTATGTGCATCATGGAAAAAGATAAAAAATTACGGCCGCTGAAAATATGGGAAATCCTCCGCCGCGAAACGGACGAAGATCATCCGATGGGAACGGAAGCGCTCCGTGAGAAGTTAAAAGAAAGCGGATATCCGTGTACTCGTAAAACGCTTTATGCCGATATAGCATTGCTGAATGCCCACGGATACGAGATAATGCATACGCGCAAGATTAGCAACGAATATTATGTTGCCGATCGTAGTTTCGACATACCCGAATTGCAAATCTTAATGGACGCGGTACAAGCGGCGAGTTTTATCACCGATAAAAAGACAAAGGAATTGGTAGGGAAAATCGCACAGCTTGCCGGGGATAAGAAAGCGGAAGTTCTACAAAAGAACACCGTCGAGTTTCATATACCAAAAAGCGATAATGAGCAGATATACTATATCGTGGACAAGATTGCCAACGCGATAGAGCAAAGACGGCAAATCTCATTTTTATATTTCGATTACGATATATATCACCAACGGGCATATCGAAAAGATAGGCGGCGGTATATTGTCAATCCGCTTTCAACCGTATTTTCGAACGACAACTACTACCTTATGTGCTATGACGATAAACACGGAAATATTGGGCATTATCGAATTGATCGAATGGATGATATGAGAATCGAACTCGCGCCGATAAACGAAACGGAAGAGTCAAAGAAATTTGACTCGTCACGCCATAAAAGGGCATTGTTTGAGATGTTCAGCGGGGAAGACGCAAGAGTATCCTTTCAAGCCGATAAAACGCTTGTAGACCATATTTTCGACAAATTCGGGAAAGACGTACATATAGCGTATGGCGAAGGGAATACGGTGATATTTTCAGCCGACGTGCAAGTCAGCAATAGGTTTCTCGGATGGTGCTGTTCGTTTGGGGATATGCTCAAAGTCACAGCTCCGCAGTCTGTGGTAAATCAGGTAAATGACTTTTTGGCGGAAACCGCAGGGCAATACAAGTGAGCAAAGGTGAATTATATGGATACCAAAATATGTGTGACCGAAATAGAAGATATGATGCGTTATATCGAAGAAATCTCTGCTCGATTGGGGCAGCCCATTACTGCATCAGACTATTATATCGAGGATTTGGGGTGTCCTCACGCAAAGCCAAAGAACCTGCCGAAAGGCTATGCGGCGGTGTATATGTTTGCCTATAACGGAGAATGGTTGAAAATTGGTAAGGCAAACGCTAAGTCAAAGGCACGATATACATCGCATCATTATGGATTCAATGCTAAAAGCACTCTATCGAAATCGCTTGCGGCTGACTCAACGATGAGCCAATATGGGATATGCCGTGACAACTCTCGTGAGTGGGTGGAGAAAAACACATACCGCATTAATATTTTAATTAAAACAGAATTGGGTAAAGCCGCAACCGAACTTGTGGAGGCGGTAATGCATTACAAATTTCGCCCTCGATATGAAGGGGCAATATAAGGAGAAAAACCAATGGAAACAATTACATATACGGCAAAAGGAATACAAAAGAGCAATCGCGGCACAGCTCGCAAAGACGGGGTTGAGTACGCGATGCGCGAACTGCAAAGTAAGTGGAAACTTGTAACTGAATCGGGCGTCGCAAAAATCGAATTCGAGTGGAACAAAAAAGACTTGCCCGAATTCAGCGATTGGTGCGAACATCTTGCAAGCGAAGGCTACGAGATACTGCTCGCCGATTAGAGGGGTAAGATGCTTTTCATCGAAATATTAACGATATTTTGGCAAGGCTTTTGCCAGACGCTGTTTGGCATTTTTGACGCAGTGTATGCGATGCTGCCTGCCGCGGTGCAGCTAAATAAATTGGCAAGCTATTTCACGCCGACAGGAATGATGGCGTTATATCTCGGTGTGCCGACTGTGCTTGTCACGATAATATGCGGGATCGCAAAAAGAGTGATAAATAAAGCAAAAGCGAGGTGACTATGAAAAACATTATGGAAATGCCTTTTTGCGAGGCGATGATGTATGTTCGCAAAAAGAATAAAGATTGCAGCTCACGTTCGAAATTGGCGGTAAGGACTCACATAGAGAGTTGGAGTATTGCAGCGTTCGAGCGTGGAGAAAGGTTGCCGACAAGAAAGCAACTGGCGGCAATATGCAAAGAATTGAATAGTGCGGAATTAAGGGAAATCGGCGAACGTGAAATCGAGTATGCTCGGACGCATCCCGATGTTAAAATATGCTATGCCGACAATACAACTTGTTGGAAGTGTCATCAGCCGATGAAAACCGTGTACGGATTAATCGACGGGTGTCCCATACCGCCCGATGCATTCAGCGACGGAATGATAAAGATATGTGCCGACAAAGGCGTCATACTCGCTGAGCGGCGTAGCGGTACGACGGGCGAAACGCACTTGGTAAATGTGTGCGAACATTGCGGCGCGTTCTTGGGTGAATTCTATTTGCACGATTTATGGTATGGAGAAACCGAAACCATACAGGTCGAAGACGTTTCCGATTTTATTCCCAATAAAGAAGAAATCGAAGAGGACAAAGAGTAGGAGGTTATGGAAGAGAGTAGCAAGAAACTTAATAAGTGGGAACTCGCCCGGTATCTAATCGATGCAAAGAAATGCGTCGATAGTATTTTATTTATAGAAGAAAATAAATCTCGATTGGTAAACATAGGTTTGCGAGATGAAGTGTCATTACTGCGTCAGCGGTTTTATATAAACTGTGGCGTGGTTTTGGATGCCCAATTCCCCAAGCGTGAGAAGAAAACTATTTGCGATAAAAATGAAATAGTACGCGCGATATACTATGAGCGCGATAAAAATGCGGCGCACAAAGACATTGACTATCGAAGCAAAGAGGACGAAACTTTGAAAGCAATGGCAGAAGTAATGAAAAAGCAAATAACTTGTGTTCGTGAGTTATGTTCTGCTGTCTTACCTGATGTAATTACACTTGACTTTGTAGCACACGATAAAAAACTTTTCCGTATGATACACGGCATCACGCCAGAAATAGAAGAACAAATAAATAGAATTAAGCATCCAAAGTATGGACAGCCGTTGCCGAAGGATGCAACATTATTGCCGCCGCGAAAAGTTCTAAATGACACGGAGGAAATACGAGCAATGGGAAGCGATGCCGCAAAAGAGTGCGCCGTAATTATAGACGCGGAATTGAATACGGAAGAAGGTTTGCAAAATAGGCAGGACGGATGCATTAAGATAAATGCAATTCACGGTCAAAATATGTGGGCAACAATAAATCAAAGTGAAGTAGAAAAATTCAAAAGATTAAAACAGATAGGGTTTTTGGACGACTTTGAAATACCTCAGCTTATACCTGACGACGATCCGCGATGGGAAGAAATAAAAGAGATATTGGGATTCAAACCGTAAAATGTAAAATATAAAAATGACAATGAGTCGCAAGATTATTTACAATGGGCATAGCATTCTATTGAAAAAACAGTCGAAATATGTTATAATTATTATCGAAAAACACATCGAGGAGATACGCGATGCAAAACTACGAAATCAATAAATACAGCGTCGGCACAATTTTGAACTATGTGAAGAATAAGGACATAGCCATACCAGAAATACAGCGCCCTTTTGTATGGAAAAACAAGCAGGTACGCGATTTAATCGACTCGCTGTATCGCGGCTTCCCGGTCGGTTATTTGATTATCAGCCAAAATCCGTCCGTAAAACTCAAAGACGGGACGCTGTCTAAAGGAAAGAAAGTCCTCATCGATGGACAGCAAAGGGTAACGGCATTGATGACTTCTTTGCTCGGTCTTAAGGTTTTGGATAGCAGTTACAAAGAAAAGGTGGTAAAAATAGCGTTCAATCCGTTTGCCGCCGATGACGAGGAATGCTTTGAAGTGCAGGACAGCTCGCACCTCAAGAGCAAGAAATGGATAGAAGATATATCCATATTTTTTGACACGCAATTCGATATGTTCGGGTTTATGCAAAGGTATTGCGCGGATAATCCCGAAATCACGCAAAAGCAAATGTACGAGATAGTGCAGCGTGTAAAGAGTATCGAAAATAGAGATATAGGCGTGATAGAGCTGGCATCCGATCTCGACACGGATATCGTGACCAATGTGTTCATAAGAATCAATTCGCAAGGCACGACATTAAGCCAAGCGGACTTTGCAATGTCTAAGATTGCGGCGGATGAAAAGTTTGGCGGAAATATGCTCCGCAAAGCAATAGACTATTTCTGCCATCTTGCCACTGAGCCGAGTTTTTATCATACGCTCGAAACAAGCGATAAGGAATTTATGAATTCGCAGTTCGGCAAAAAGGTGTCTTGGCTTAAAGATGACAATTCGGACATATACGATCCATCGTATGAAGATATGCTACGCGTGTCCTTCATACATATGTTTTCGAGAGGTAAGCTGAAGGACTTGGTCAGCTTACTTTCGGGTAGGGATTTCGAAACCAAGGACTACAAGGAAGAGATTGCCGAAGAATCGTTTAATAAGCTCACCGAAGGCATTTTGCATTTTATGCATGAGTATTATTTCGAGCAATTTGTGTTGGCGATAAAGAGCGCGGGATTCATTAGTTCAAGGCTGATAACATCGCAAAGTGCGCTCGACTTTGCGTATGTCATTTACTTAAAACTTATGCTTACGGGTGAGGTCGATAAAACGCAAATCAAGCACTATGTTGCTAAATGGTTCGTTATGTCTATACTGACGGGACGTTATTCGGGTTCGGCGGAAACAGCAATGGACAAGGATATCCGCGACATAAATGCGAAGGGTGTGGTTGCTTGCTTGCGAGATATCGAAGCGGCACATTTATCGGATACTTTTTGGAAGGTCGGTCTTGTGCAAAGGTTGGATACATCTTCGGTTAACAGCCCGGCATTGATGGCGTACTTTGCGGCGCAAATTGTGAGCGGAGATAAAGGGCTTTTCTCGCCGACATCGACGGTGGCGAATTTATTTGGGGCAAGCGATGTGCATCACATTTTCCCTAAGGCGTATTTGCGCAAGACGAATGAGTTGGATCAAAAAACAATTTATAATCAGGTGGCAAACTACACTTACTTGGACACTCCTGTAAATATAGCAATAGGTGATGATGCGCCTAATCAATACTTTAAGCAGGCATTTGAATCGGCGCGGACGAGCAGCACGGTGTTCGGCGTACCAATGACAGAAACAGAATTGCGCCAAAATCTCAAAGAGAACTGCATTCCTCTGGAGATTGTCGATTGGAATTATGGCAATTATATTACAGATTTCTTGCCCAGACGAAGAGAGTTGATGGCGGCAAAAATTGAAGATTATTATAAAAAATTATAATATCAGTATGGTAGGTACAACACAATGAAAATTTTGTATTATAATCCCATAGAAATGCCCGCCGAGGTTTGTTTGGAATCCAAAATCCTTGGCATTAAAAAGCAGTATCACTGTAGCGCACCGAGCGGACCAGTCGATATGGATGAACTATTTAGACTTGCTTCAACCGATACATTCGACAAGGTTGATGTATTGCTTACGTCTCACAATGAAGCCTATTATAGAAAGACAAAGAAATCCATACAACAAGAGGTTGTTGACGGATGGGTATCGCTGAAGGAATATAAGAACGGCGGCGGATACCTTAAAGATAGAATTTAATTTTGGTTATTAAAAACCAAAAATCTGTGTAAAATCACTTGACAAGATATAAAGGGAGGTGTATAATAAAGTTATTATTGGTTATGGATAACCAAAACGGAGGCAGGCAATTGGATATCAAAGACAAGGTAATGAAATTGGAGTGGGAGCTCGGTGAGCAATTTAGGCAAGATGCTTTTTTTGTTGCGTTTGAAAAATCAATAGCGGTAACCTATTTTATATTGAAAATTAAAGAAAGCGGATGTGATCTTGGCTCGACAAAAAGCGTTTTAGATTTATGCGAATTGCTACCAGATGAAGAGATTCGTTTCTTTGTGTATGATAAACTTAAAGGGATAGAACAAAGCCTATTTGAGAAAGTTGACCAATATGCAAGCGAAGTATTAAAAGGGTTTATTCTCGGCAATATGGCAAAACCTTTCTATGAAAATATGCCAGAAGAGTGTTCGACACCTATTGGAATATGCAAGCTTGCCACAAAAATACTTGACATTCAACCGGGAGAAAAGGTTCTTGATAATTGCTTGGGCAGTGGTACTTTTCTTTCAATGGCGTATGATCGTCAGCCTAATGCGGACTTTTTTGGAATTGAGATAAACAGTTCTGTTGCCATTATAGCAAAAATACGCCTTTCTTTGTTGAGTGAGAATATATATGTCAAAATCGGGAATGCTCTGGATACGAATTTTGACGAGAGCGAATTTGATAAAGTATTTTCGGATCATCCGTTCGGGCAAAAAATACGTTGGACCATAGACGAATATACACTGAATAAATTTGCCATTGACTTTCCTGAATTAAGCAAAGGGACGTCGGCGGATTGGATTTATAATTATCAGCTTTGTTCAACATTAAAAAAAGATGGAATGGGCGTTACTACGATGACGCTTGGTGGCTTATGGAACACCATAGACGCACCGATAAGGAAGCAATTTCTTAAACAACGGATTATTAAGGCAATCATCAAGCTACCCGCGAAATTATATAATACGACAGCAATACCTTGTGCGCTTGTCGTGTTTGGCGGACAAAATGATAAAATACGGTTTATCGACGCATCCAATGAGTACGAGGAGGGGCGGCGGCATAACTCTTTGACGGATAACAATGTTGAAAGAATATGCCGTGCTTTATACGAGGATTCGGACATATCTCGGACTGTAACGATAGAGGAAATAGCCGAAAACGATTTTTGCTTCGATCCGACGAGATATTTGGAAATGATGGTCGAGGTTGAAGATGGTGTCGAGTTCAAAACGATAATAAGAAACATAACAAGAGGGGCTTCCTATTCGGCGAGCGAATTGGATGAATTATCGTCAGCCATTCCAACAGACTTCCAATATATGATGTTGGGTAACGTAAAAAACGGTCTTGTTGACGCTGAACTCCCGTACTTAAAAGAAATACCCGCAAAATTTGAAAAGTATTGCATTCACAGCGGAAATATATTGATATCCAAAAACGGTTATCCGTTTAAGGTTGCAGTAGCCGAGCCTGATCCGAACAAAATGGTTTTGGCGAATGGAAACTTATATGTGATCGAATTGGATACCGATAAGGTCAATCCCTATTATGTGAAAGCATATTTGGATAGCGAACAAGGAATCGCACAATTAAAGCGTATAACGGTTGGTGCTACGATTCCGAATATTGGGGTAGCTCAACTGAATACGATATTAATTCCGTTGATACCAATGGAAGAACAAAGAACAACTGCAGCTCGATGTCAAGCGTTATTGGATGAAATAAGATTATACCGCCACAAGATCGAAAAAGCAGAGAATGAACTTAAAACAGTGTTCTCTACAAAGGCCGAAGGGAACGACTGATGGCGCGCGGAATAGACGAATTAGATGAAATCCTTGATGAGATACATAAGAGAGTGTTCTTGGCGAATCGGTTAGATGAGTTGGACGATCTTCTTATTCAATGGGGTTTAGGCGAATACGTTCAGCATAAAGAGAGTGTAGAGCGTTTTGCAACAGGAAAAATCGTGATCATCGGCGCGTCTGAAATAAAAGAATCCATAATACTTGCAATTTGTAAAGACGCTGGAATAAGCAAGTCAAGAGTGGAAACGTGTTTGGATTACGAGAAGGCACAAAAGTTCGATTATAAAAAACTGCGTTACAACTCAATGTATAGTGTTGTGCTATTTGGCGCAGTGCCGCACAGTACCGTTGACAGGGGCGATGCAGGGAGCATAATAGCTCAGTTGGAGTCTCAAAGCGGTTACCCACCTATAAAAAGATTGATGGCTGGGGAAGAACTGAAAATCACAAAAAGCAATCTAAAAAAGGCAATACAAGAATTGCTTATTAAAAAAATCATTATGCCAGACTATTAAAGGAGAACATATGGCAGACAAAAACAATGCAAATATAGGCTTTGAAAAAGAGATATGGGACGCGGCGTGTGTGCTGTGGGGGCATATCCCGGCAGCGGAATACCGCAAGGTAATCGTAGGACTCATATTCCTGCGCTACATTTCGTGTGCCTTTGAAAAGAAATACGATGCGCTTGTCGCCGAAGGCGAAGGCTTTGAAGATGACCGCGACGCTTACGAATCGGAAAACATCTTTTTCGTACCCGAAGCGGCACGGTGGAGCACGATAGCCGCCGCCGCGCACACGCCCGAAATAGGCAAGGTCATCGATAACGCTATGACCGCAATAGAGTCGGAAAACAAAAAGCTGAAAAACGTGTTGCCCAAGAACTATGGTAATCCCGATTTGGACAAGCGCGTTCTCGGCGATGTCGTCGATTTGTTTACAAATAATATCCACATGGACGATACCGACGAAAGCAAGGACTTGCTCGGTCGCACTTATGAATACTGTATCGCACAGTTCGCCGCATACGAGGGAACAAAAGGCGGTGAGTTCTACACGCCGTCGAGCATAGTCAAAACCATAGTTGCTATATTAAAACCGTTCGACAACTGCCGTGTGTACGATCCGTGCTGCGGATCGGGCGGTATGTTCGTGCAATCGGCAAAATTCTTGCAAGCGCACAGCGGCAAGCGCGGAAACCTTGCTGTGTATGGGCAAGAGTCGAACTCCGACACTTGGAAAATGGCAAAGATGAATATGGCGATACGCGGCATCGACGCGGACTTCGGACCGTACCATCAAGACACGTTCTTCAACGATTTGCATCCTACGCTGAAAGCCGATTTCATAATGGCAAATCCGCCATTCAACCTCTCCAATTGGGGCGGCGATAAACTCCGCGACGATAAGCGGTGGAAATACGGAATACCGCCCGCCGGGAACGCTAACTTTGCGTGGATTCAGCATATGATTCACCACCTGCACGACAGCCATGGCAAACTCGGCTTGGTGCTTGCAAACGGCGCTCTTTCGTCGCAAAGTAGCGGCGAGGGCGAGATTCGCAAAAACATTATCAACGCCGACCTCGTGGAAGGCATCGTGGCATTGCCCACGCAACTCTTTTATAGTGTAACCATACCCGTCACACTTTGGTTTATTACTAAGGGCAAAAAGCAGCGCGGAAAAACGGTGTTCATCGATGCGCGGAAGATGGGGTATATGGTAGACCGTAAGCACCGCGACTTTACCGACGAGGATATTCAAAAAATCGCCGATACGTTCGAGGCGTTTCAAAACGGCACGCTCGAAGACGTAAAAGGTTTTTGTGCGGTAAAGACCACTGCCGACATCGCCGAGCAAGACTACATACTCACGCCCGGCAGATATGTGGGCATAGAGGAGCAAGAAGACGACGGGGAGCCGTTCGAAGAAAAAATGACACGGCTTACATCCGAACTCTCGCAAATGTTCGCCAAATCTCACGAACTCGAAGACGAGATACGCAAGAAATTGGGGGCGATTGGGTATGACATCTAAGCTCTCGAATATATGTTTTTATGCGAAAGGGAAAGTCGCTGTTAAATCGTTAACCAAGGCTAATTACATCTCTACTGAGAATATGCTCCCAAATCGTGGGGGTGTTGTCAATGCAACAACGCTACCGACAATAGAAGATACGCAAGGATACTGTGTGGGCGATGTGCTTGTTTCTAATATACGCCCATACTTTAAGAAAATATGGTTTGCTGATTCAAATGGCGGTTGTTCCAATGACGTGCTCGTTTTTCGAGCGAAGGAGGGAGTGGACGCAAGATATTTATATTATGTTTTAGCGGACGATTCGTTTTTTAATTATTCCAATGCTACGTCAAAAGGCACAAAGATGCCGAGGGGCGATAAATCGGCTATTATGGATTACATAATTGAGGAACATAGCCTGATTGAGCAACATCGCATTGCGGATATTTTGAGTGCTTTGGATAAAAAAATCGCAAATAATAATGCGATAAATGATAATTTAGCGGCTTAAATGTCTACGTCGGAAACATCAATTTCGCCACTCATAAGTTTGGGTAAA
>NZ_CALPCH010000028.1 GCF_943193005.1 Pumilibacter intestinalis | reverse complement strand
AAGCCACGCCCGAAGTATTAGCGCAAATGCCCACAGCCAATTAAATTATTTACCTTTCGTCCGGTGGAGCGTAAACGGCAACGCACTTTTTCGCAAGGGTAAAATGCACTACTTGCGTAGCCCTTGCAAAAAAGCGAAAAGACCGTTATTAAAAACGCTTGCCAATGCGTTGCCGTTTATTTTCGCTCCGCCGAAAGGTAAATAAAAAATCTAATCTAAAAGGAGATTTCTCAAATGAAAACAGCAGTCATCTATGCTCGATATTCGAGCGACAACCAATCGGGGCAAAGCATAGAAGGTCAACTTCGTGTTTGCAACGAGTATGCAAAGTCCAACGACATTGTTATACTCGATACCTACATAGACCGCGCTATGACGGGTACGAACGACAACCGCCCCGATTTCCAGCGTATGATTAAAAACAGCGCAAAACGCGAATGGGATATGATACTTGTTTACAAGTTTGACCGCTTTTCGCGTAACAAGTACGAAACGGCTATGCACAAGAAAACGCTGAAAGACAACGGCGTTAAAGTCGTGTCCGCTACCGAGTATATTCCCGACAGTCCCGAAGCAATCATACTCGAAAGTATGTTGGAGGGGTTTGAGCGTTCAAATGGACATAATATATTTCATTTCTCCGAGAACGCCTTTCGTTGTGGCGAGTTATAGTACAGAACTCGCAATTGTAAACAAAACCACTCAAGATGACCTTTTGAGTACGATGTCAACTTCAGCGAACACCTTTTATGACCAAAATCATAGAAAGCTTGTCAGTATTACGCATGCATTTAAAGCGAAAATATGTTTTTATCAATACCTTCCGGCATTACGTCGAGACAATTTTGTATCGGCGCATATTCGCCCGCCGCGTTTTTAAGCAAAACAACGTCCGCTTTCATGCGTACCGTCGCGCCGGCAATAATTTCGGTATGCGGCAGTTCCTTTATTTCGAACGAACGGCTTCCGCACAACGAGACAAAACCGTTTTCGCGTAATATTTCGGTCTCGGCGTGGCACGGCACATAAACGCGAAATTCGGCGGCATCGGGATTTCGCACAATTATACGCACTTTGTCGGAATAATGCTCTCGAATTATTTCCGTTTTGTCGCCGCAACAATCCAAAGTAAATAAAACCGTAATTACGCCGTTTTGTTCATACATCGCGTTTTCGTACAAACACAACAACCCTTCGGCATACCGCATCGTGCAACAAAAAGGCGCTTCGTAGCTGAGAATTTTCAGTTCGGAATTGCTTTCGCACAAACAACTGTCGCACCCCGCGCCGCCGTTTCCGCGCTGCGCTCTACGGAAAGCGTTGAAATATATTCTGTTTGCCGTTTGCGCGTAAAAGCAATCGTCGGTTATGCGGAACAGCTCGGTCGCCAACATGAGCGAATCCGTCACAGCGCACGGCTCCGTCCAAAACGGTTTGCCGAACCAATTGAAGTTGGCGTAATTCGCGGTCATGCCGCGCTTAAGGTACAGCTTAAACACCGACTCTGCAATGCGCAAATATCGCTCTTCGCCGGTAGTTTTCCAAAATCTCAAAATACCCCTCGCCGCCGTAAGCGTGGCGTGCGTCTGACAGTGACACGCCGCATAATCGATTTTTTCGAATACGCTTATTGCGGTGCGAATCACTGCGCCGAGTTTTTCGGACTTTGTTTTTTCGTATACATCGGTCATGCCGTCGAGCAGAATAAATGCGCACCCCACGTCGGTGGAAAGTTTCCACCCGCTAATAACGTCGTTTTGCAAATGCCCGCTTATTGCGCCGTCTTCGCGTGCTCCCGCGGGATACTGTAAATATGCGGGCGCGAGACGCACGAGCAAAGAATCGGTTATTTTCCGCAGCAAATCGTCGATTTCCGGATCGGCGGTAATTTCCGACCACATGCACAGTCCGCGCAAAAACCAGCCGTTGCCCGAAAGCTGTTGTTCGTTTACGCAATCGAAATCGCACAGTTCGCCGAAATAGCCGCCCTCGTTCAGATGCTCGGGTGATTGTCGCAAAATTTCGCTCGCTTGCGAATATACGTCATCTCTTTCTTCTTGCGTGCGCGCCGTCTTATAGTGACATGCAAGTGCCAAAAGCGCTCTTCCCTGCCAGTCGCCCGGCCATTCTCCGCCCTGCGAAAAAATTTTCGGCGCGCAATATGTCTCGTGACGCAACCGCTCACGGTTTTTTCGTCTGCTTTCTTCAATCTCTCCGTACAAAATATTCATATGTTCACCTTACGCGAATTTATATTCGAAAAACAAATTGCCGAGCGGCGCGCTGTCGCCTTGCGCATATTCGCTCAAAATTCCCTCGCCCACTCCATCGGTAACTCGCAAAGCGCATTTATCACCCGAATTTACGAAACACGAAAGCGGTATTTTTACCCAAAAACGGTTTCCGCACACCTCGTTTTCGCAATTTGTTTCGATGCCGTTGCCGCACAGCACACCCCGTTCCATTCTATTCAAAACGTATTCTTTACCGCCCGTTCGAAATATTATGTTCAGCCATTTATCGTTTTGTCGCGGCAAAATATCTTCCGCACATTCCACCGCAATATATAGATTGTCGGTATCGTTCGATACGTTTACGAAAGTAATATCGTTGCCACCGCCCGCGTACGTATATCGGAGAGTATCCACGGCTCCCGCACAGTCGCGAGGCGCGGTGTCTCCGCGCAGGTCGGGATAGCGCATAGCCTTATTTTCCGCAAACATTTTTTCGACGTCGGAATTTACGGTTAGCACACCCTTACCGATGGCAGATACGCCCGAACAGTCGGAAGAGAATCGATGGCACTGACGCACCGTTTCCAGATAGTATGCATCTCCGTCTTCTCGTAAAGACGGCTCGATATCGCGGCTGAATTCGTAATCGAATGCATCAGTAAAACGAACTTCGCGCTCACCCGTATCTGACAATTTGAGCGCCATCCACTCGTTCCAACCGGTAATAAATACAGTATCCACTCCGTCCGAAGCGATGGGAGTACTCCACTGCGCTCTATAATTCGTGCATTTACCTATTCCGTCCGCCGAGTTCGATGCCGAGTCGTAATCGTAACCTCTACCGCGATTGCCCTCGCGGCTCATTGCGCCGGCCGTGTGCTGTGCTACCGACACGCTCATAATTCCCCCGTGATTATACTGCGGATAATCGTAGCTCATCCACGGAAATCCACCATCGTACGGCGGTAAATACGGCCATTGAATATGACGAAACGAAAATCGATCGGTAATCTTCGTAATATTCGGATCTGTAAAATCGAAGTCGGCTTTATTTAGCGCAATAAACGGTTTGCCGTCTTCTATAAGCCAAAATTTATCGTATTCCGATTTTGAATAATAAAGTTCATATAACCGCATAACCGTTTCACGCGAATAAGAATTTGTTAAAAAGCAAATGCGCGGATACGGAAATCCTTGCTCCGCGAATTCGTCGAGCACGGAAAACAGCGCGGCGTACGATTCGGGATACAAAACCGCGTTTGTGGCATCGAGTCCGAGAAAATCGATGCTGGCGTTTACGAACATTTCGATATGCTTGCGTATCACCCATTTATCGGCGGAATTGTAATAGCCGAAAAGCGGCTCGCCCCAATAGTGATATTCTTTCATGGGACTTATATCGCTCTCCGTATTCCAAATTTCGTTCGGGTTACTCTCCGAAATTTTCGTGATATCGTATATGCCGCGCTGTTCGTCGGGGTGCTGTCCGAGCCATGTAAAATAGAACATTCCCGTCCGTTTACCCGCTTTGGGTATGCCTCCGCAAAAATATTCGCCGTTCGGCGCATAACCGCATATCGCCGCCTCGGCGCGTTTGTACATATCCAAAGACACAAAAGCATCGAAGCTGTTTTCATTCGAGCACCCCAAGCATGCAAAAGCCCAAACGCATCCGAAAAAGACCGCAAATAAGCGCCGTTTCATGCTTTGCGTCTCCTTATCGCTATACAAGCGCATGCGCACAGCGATACTGCGGCGCAAATCGAACTTTCGGCAAAGATAAAGCCGGCGCAACCTTTTTCTTCTTGCAAAATCACAAGTTCCGAGTAATATGCAAGTGTCTGAAAATTTTCCTCATCGGCATACTCGACCTTAATCAGTCCCGCCGTAGCCGAAAGCGGCAACCATTCGCCCTCTGCTTTACGCACAGAACCGTCGAACAGTATCGCGTCCGTTTCGATCGCGCTCTTTGCTTTGGTTGCCGTAAGCGCGCTCGGCGCGCAAATTTTATATATATACCCGCCGCCGTCCTCAGGATTATTAGCCGTTACGCCCGCATAACCCGCTCCCACGGCGGAAGAAAGCGAGCCGCCGTCGTTGTAAGTCCACGACCATGCGGCATAGCCATAGTCGCGTAGGTACCGCGCAGACTCCACGCTTATGAGCTCGGCGGCGACAATATTGTCAATAAAAGCGTTGTGAGGTGACATTCTGCGCAAAAAGTCCGTTTTGGAAAGGCTGTCCAAATATCCTCGCGGAATATCCGGCATTTGTTCGCAAAGAAGCGACAAAAGGCTTTCGTAAAAGGTAATAAACATAAGCCTATCCCGCAATTCGGGATACTTTGCTATTTCGCTTTTAAGCGCGGAAACGAGAGACGTGTCGTTTGCTTTCAATTCTATTATGAGCAGTTTGTCGACAAATTCGGGCTTTCGTATAATTTCAAACATATCCGCAAGTATCGGTATTTGAGAGACTCCCGCGAGCATAACGTTATCCACTATATTATAGCGTCTGATTTCCGCGAGAGTCAGATCTCTTATTCTGCCCGTACCGTTGGTAGTGCGGTCGAGCGTGGGATCGTGCATGATTACCAACTCGCCGTCGGCGGACAAGTGCACGTCTATCTCGGCATGTGTCGCGCCCGCTTTCAGCGCCGCCTCGACTCCTTCTGCGGAATTTTCGTTATATTTGCGCGGACATCCCCTGTGCCCCGCAATATATGTAGGCCGAATTACGGTTTCGGCGCAAAACATCAACAGCGCGCTTTTTGCCTCCTTCGCATTATCGGTCACGATACCGTAGCAACCGCTTGCCGCCGCCGCGCATACGCTCATCTGGTCGGCGGACGTTTGCACCCAAACAAGGATCGCCCGCGCCTGTATCTTTTCGATTATTTCGCGCGATGCGTTTTTTCCGAGCAATACTATCTGCGCTCCCGCCGCGCAAGCCTTTCCCGCAAGCGCATAACCGTCTTGTCCGCCGAGTTCGTATGCTCGTGCATCGTATACTCCGCGCACTGCCGCATACTCCGCGCGGACAGAATCGATAAGTTCCGCACTCTCCGACACAACGAAAACATCCTGCGCTTCGCTCTCTTTCAAAAACGCCGTAACTTTCCGAGCGCCGGATTCCGTACGTAGCCGCACGGCCGGCACAGCCTCCTTGCATAGGTCGTAGGCGCTTGCGACCGAAAAGTCGGCGAATTCAAAATCAAACAAAATCACGTCGGCGAATTCGAGCATATTCTCGGCTTCGTTAAGCGCAGTCGCTTCCGCTATAACCGACGGGGCCGCTTTCATACTCACTTCCGAAGCGGTATCGGGCGGCGTAAAACCGCTTGCCGAAGAATAGCATCCACAAATCGAAAGGCAGAAAAACGCGCAAAATCCAATAATTGTTTTTTTCAAAATACGAATACCTCTATACAAATACGCAAATTTATGTTATACTAAAAGAAAACGGAGCATAATCATGTCGCAACGAGCATGTTATACTTGGAAAAACGAATATACGCACCGAATCCACTGGCAATGCGCCGAAGAGCACACTCATACTTTTTGGGAATTCGTTTTTGTTACAAAAGGAGTGGCTCACCACCATTGCAACGGCATTTCGGGTGATCTGTACGCCGGGCACCTTGCCTTTATTCGTCCCACCGATTGTCATTATTACACGCTCGACGGAGTGCTACCCAACAGCCTATTTCCCGAGGGTAGCGGAATTCCGTACGAACACCGCGATATATACGTGCAAACGGATATGATGCGACTTGCCGCAAATTACGCGGGATGCTCGGAAGTGATCGATTATCTGCTCAAACCCGATTATCCCGTAATAATCAATTTATCGGACTCGCAACGTACCGACCTCGAAAATACGCTCAACTTTTTGGAACTGTGCGGCGAAAATCCGCAACCTCGGTTCGAAATGCTGTACCGCACGCTTTTGTGCAGAATATTGGGCTTTGCGATAGAGCAAATATACTTCAACCAAAAGCAGTATCCGCTGTGGCTAAACGAACTTATCCAAAAAATGCACAGTGCTGAGTTAATCGGAGGTACCCTTAGCGATGTAGTAAAAGCATCTCACTTCTCGCACGGACACCTATGCCGGCTGTTTAAGAAATATACGGGCGAACGCATTATAGACGTGTTTTGCAGAATCAAAATGCAACACGCTTGCAGGCTTTTGGCAAATCCCAATCTCACGGTGCTCGACGTTTCTTCGCTCGTGGGATACGACAGCCAATCCAACTTCATCAATCAATTCAAAAAGCATACCGGTCTCGTACCGAGCGTATATCGCAACAAACTCAAATCGTAAAGCATATTTTACCCGCACGCGCAATTTACGTGCGGGTAAAACTTTTCATTCTTTTACTTATGCCTTTTTCTTACGCAATACAAGCAACGAACAAGTTAAGCACATGAGAGCAACGACAGGCAGAGCACACGCCGCGGCGCTTCCGCACCCCGTTCCTCCTTCTTCGCCTTTAGATTCGGCGTTCTTTTCGGGAGCGAAAATAACTTTGACTTGAGCGGTACCGATATTGCCCGCTTTATCTGTCGCAGTCACCGTAATCGTGTTTTCACCCTCGACGAGAGTCACGGCGTAACCGCTTTCGCCCGCAGCAACCGTAGAGCCGTTTAATTTCACCGCAACGGTTTGCGCATCGGGAGCGGTAACGGTAAAAGCATATTCAGCTTTCGTTACCGTTTCTTCTTTTGCCGAAAGCGTTATCGCGGGGGGAACGGTATCGAGCGTAACGGTAATCGTTTTTTCACTCACGGTACTGCCGTTTTGCGCGGTCACGGTTATTTTGTTTTCACCCTCCGCGAGCGTGAACGCGTATTTGCCGTCGGAGCCGGCTTGTAAATCCGTGTCCCCGAGTTTTACGCCCGTGATGCTTCCCGCGTCGACAGACACTGTGATTTTCTTTGCCGCCGCATTTACCGTCTCGCCATCTGTTGCGCCGCTTACCGTAATTACGGGCTTCGCTTCGTATGTTAACGTAATGCTTTTTGTAGTCGTGTTACGAAATACGGTATTGTCTATCACGGTAACGGAAACGGTATTGGCGCCCGAGGCAAGCGTAACGATATATTTGCCGTCGCCGTTTTTCTCCACCTTTTTATCGCCGAGCTTTACGGTAGTGCTGTAAATATCGCTGTCGTCGGTTACGGTAAACTTTATTTCGTATTCCGCTTGGTTTACCGCCTCGGTAGGCGCGGTAAGGGTAACCTCGGGTGGAGCAACGTCGTTAAGACCAGGTACGCTGCAATCGGATTTAACGCACACGTACTTATTGAGTCCCATACCGGCTTTTACCGTAACTACATCGGTGCCGTCCGTTTTAAGCAATTTCTTGAGGTCGGCGTGGTCGTTCGCCGAGGAGATCGTCATGCGAAGCGTATCCGCATTGTCGGCACCCGCATGTATTTCGCATTTCGCAAGTCCCGATTTAAGTTCCGTAAGCGTTTTGCCGTTAAACACAATATTGTCGGTAATTCTCGTATTATTTTGCACGTTGATTTGAGAGGAATTCCAAACTTTTTTATCGAACACGAGTTGCACCCAATCGTTGCCCGGCTCGTATTCTTTCAAAAGTCTCATTTTTACCAAGCTTAGATCCACGGCTTCCGGTCTTTGCTGTCCGGGCGCGTAAACGGTACCGTCTTCGGCATCGTAAGTATATTCGCCCGCGCCCTTGCCCAAACCGAGATCGGTCATGGTGATAAAACTCGAACTTACGGTTATCGTATTATCTCCGCTTCTATTCCATAAATTATCGGAAACACTGTCATAAAATACGTCGATTCTCAAATACGAAGGGCTTGATGTTACCCAAAACGCTTTGGTGGAATTGTTGGCGTCCCAAAATGCCTGCAAATTTTGCCCGTTTATCTTAACTGTGCCGGTATTGAACAGTAAAACGCCTTCACTTATGTCTGCCGAACCTCGGATATCCGCATTTTCGTTGAAGTATATGTGTATGGCGTCTTTATGCTTTTCTTCGTGTCCGCGCTGTACGGTGACTTCTTTTACGCTCACGTATCCTTCGCCTTTATATGCGGGCTCGGTTTCGTCTTTCGTCACGTTGTACAGCTGACCGTCCGAAGTCATCTTGATCGTGTTTGCCTCCGCCGTCACACCGCTTACGGTAATCTCGTCGGTGCCGTCGTACTTATAAAATCCGCCCAAAGCGTTGGTATTCTCGTTGAAGAAAAGCGTGGCGATATCCGCCTGTCTGCCGTCCGAGCTCCAATCGACGTTTGAGGTGTCTACCTCTTTGCCGTTTATCGAAACGGTCAGATCAGCTTGATCCGCCGACTCGATCACGTTGGAAAAACGCAAAGAAAGCTTATCCTTATATTCGGGACGCCCGCTCGCGTTGCGCTTGAAGCTTGCCGTCGAAACGTAAATCGGTCCTTCCACTACGGGATCGGGATAATTCACGGTAACGGTGATTTCGTTAAACACGCAGGGCGCGGCTTCGTTTTCGGTACGGAAAACGAGCGTATTGGTTCCGAATGAGAACGTTGCCGTGTATTTTCCGTCTCCGTCCGCCGTGAGCGCATTGCCGTTTAACTTCACCGAGGTTTCTTTAACTTCTCTGCCCGCGCCCGCGGTAAAAACGGGCGTAAATTCGAGCGTGCCGCTCGTAACTTCGATAGCGTTGTCCGTAACATCGATACCGCTCGGAAACCCGAAATTTATAGATGGTTTATGCATGTCCGAAAGCGTATGTACGTAATCTTGCTCTATGGCGGTACCGCCGGTACCCACCTTAAAACCGCTTAAAAGCGTGACCGTATCCGTGCCGTCGAATTTGAGAATACCCTCTCCGAAATCGGGCAAATCGATACGCACCAAGTTCACTCCCGCCTCTCCATTGCTGTAAATTTGAGCGATCTTCCCCTCTTGTCCGTATTGAGCGAGAGTTTTGTCGTTGATTTTCACTTTTGTGTTATCGAACGAGCCGTCGGTTATTCCCGTCCCCGCGAGGTGGATCCGATATTCCACCTCACTGTCGTCGCGTGCCGTCGTTATCGCACAGCCGCCCGAACCTTGCGAGCCGTCGGCAAACGCAGTAACCGAGATCCCCGCCATGCAACTCGCCGCGATCGACAGACAAAGCAACAAAAGCAATGTTTTCTTTCTCATGATTTTATCCTCCTATGGATCGATTTTTTTTATAGTCAAACGACGATGCGTTTTACTACCTTATTCGTTTGCCCGATCGCTCCCGCGCCGAACGACGGCGCATCGATGCGAAAACGGTATTCGTCGCCGCTTTGCCACGATTTGCGCACTGCGTTGTCTCCGAAATCGAAGCGCACCGGCACTTCGCGCGGGCATCGAGCTTCAAACACGTATTCTCCGCCCGAGTACGTCCACTGCACCCGTATTTTGCCGCGGCGCGATTCGAATTCTCCGTTTGCCGAAGTTACGCGCGCTGCGGGATCGAAACGCGGAGCTATCAGTATGCGCGAAAATCCGGGCGCGTCTTCGCGTATGCCGAGCATATATCTGTACATCCATTCCACGCAACTCCCGAACACATAATGATTGAACGAGTTCATGCTCGCGTCGCCGAATCCGTCTTCGAGCGTATAGCTGTTCCACCTTTCCCACATGGTCGTAGCACCGTTGCGTATGCTGTAACCCCAACCGGGATAGCTTTCGCCGAGAATGAGAGAATACGCTATATCGCCGAGTCCCGTATCGCAAAGAGTGGGTAAAAGATATTTTCCTCCGTTGAATCCGGTAGTGAGCTTCATGTCGCTTTCGGTGAATTTTCGGCGCAAATGTTTTGCCGCCTCTGCTTCGCCTATAAGTCCGAAAGTATACGCCAGCACGTATCCCGTCTGCGTATCGCCGTATACCGCGCCGTCTTTCGACACGAAATTCGCGCGAAACGCATGATACGTCTTTTCTCTTTCTTGCGTCGCTTGGAAGTCGGTTTCGCCGATTTGATCCAAAAGATACAGATACAACCCGAGACCGTAATAGTGATATGCCGTACAAAATACTTCCTTAGGCGTATCCGCGCCGATATTCAGCCAATCGCCGTACGCGCTTTCCTTTCGCACGCCGCCTGCGGCGGTACGAATAGACGCTCGTATGTGCTTTCGCATTACCTCGACGTTTTCGCGTATGATCCGTTTATCTCCGTATCTGCGATAATGAAGATAAGGCAGTATCACCGCGCAATCCGCCCAACCGCCGTTATTATGCCCGAAAATGCCCACATACGGCGCATAGTCCGCCACGCCGTCATCGGTAGTCGCGTCCGATATATCGCGCATAAATCTCCTATAAAATTTATCGCAATCGGCAAAATACATGGCGGTCCCGGCAAACAAATGTACGTCGGCAAGCCAACCGAGTCGCTCGTCGCGCTGCGGGCAATCTGTGGGTACGGAAACGAAGTTCGACTTCATGCTCCACTTCGCGTTGCGGTAAATAGTATCTATAAGCTGCGACGAACAGTCGAATTTCCCGGTATCCGCAAGCTCGTTATGTACGGCGCGCGCTTCGAGGAACAGTATCTCCACCGGCGCGTCCGCGCTCAGTTCGGCATAACGAAAACCGTGATAGCAAAAGAGGGGCGTGAAATCGTCTTCGCCGCCGCTCAGTATAAGCGTGTCTGTATTGCGCGCGCTGCGAAAATTCTCGGTATACAGCGCGCCCTCTTTGTCGATCGTTTCGGCGTGTCTGAGAGTAACGCGCGTCCCTCTTTCGCCGCGCACTACCGTATGCAGTACGCCCGCCATATTTTGTCCGAAATCCACAAGAGCATACATTTCGTTACGACGTAGGTATATCGGCTTGAAGCTCTCGCATAGGCGCACGCCCTCGAAATCGCTTTCTTGCGGCACTATGTCCGCCGTTCTCTCTTCCACGGCACAACCGTCCGAGTAGTCTGCCGTAAACACTTCCGAGTGCGGCAAGCGAAAATCATGCGTTTCGCCGTTTAGGATATCGTTTTCGCGAACCGCGCCGAGTGTGCCGCTCCAACCGGCATCGGTATCTATCGTTTCGACTTCTCCGTCGCGATACTTGATTTCGAGCCGAGCGCAAAAGCCGAGCGGATATTTTCCGAAACGCTGTCTGCGCACCATCGCCACGTTGCCCGTATACCAACCGTCGCCCACGCACGCGCCGAACGAATTGCATCCGCCTACGATGAGCGCGGTCACGTCGTACTTACGGCTGTATATGCGCTTGGAGTAATCGGTAAATCCCGGCTCGAGAAAACTTTCCGTCGGATTTCCGTTTACGTACGCCGCATAAACTCCGAGCGCGCTGCATTCGAGCGTAGCGCGCGCAATGCTCTTTTTTACCTTGAATTTTTTGTAAACATACATTGCGGGAGCGCCGTACGGTTGGTCGGGATTGCTCTCGTCGTATGTCGGATCGGTACGAAATCCGATCCATTTTATATTTTGCAAGCTCATTTCGTCCGCCCTACATCTTCATTCCGCTGGTCACTATGCCGTTTATAAGTTGCTTTTGAAACAAAGCGAACAATACTACCATGGGTATCATCACGAGCACTCCCGCCGCATACTGGATATTTGCGTCTATCGCCTGTGCGCCCGGAGCGAGATATTTGTAATACAGTCCCACGGCAAGCGTATAATACTTTTCGTTCCAAATGTATATGAGCGCCGTACCGTAGTCGTTGTACTGCCCTATAAATACGTTTACCGCCGTAAGCACCACAACGGGACGCGCGAGCGGCAACATAATGCGAAACATAATCGTAAACGCGTTTGCGCCGTCTACCCGCGCCGCTTCCGTAATAGAATCGGGTATGCCCTTTAGATACTGCCGCATAAAAAATATGCTCATCGCGCCGCCTCCGAAAAAAGCGGTGATCATAAGCGGCCAAAGCGAGTTGGTAAGCTTAAGTTTATAGTACACGATATAAAGAGGTATTTGCATCGCTATACCCGGTATCATTATGGTACTGAGCAGTAGCGAGAAACATGCTCCTCGTCCCGGAAAGCGTACTTTGGCAAAGCCGTATCCGCACATAAGGCACGTTAGGGGCACAAACACCGTATTTACTCCCACCACAATTATCGTGTTGAGCAGGTAGCGGAGTATTTGCTCGTCGAATGCCTCCGCGTATCCCGAAAACACGAGTTTGGACGGAAAGATCGTAGTGGGCACACGGTAAATGTCTTCCGGACTCATCACCGAACGCATGAGCATTACAATGATGGGAAGCAAGAAGAACAACGCGAGAGCGCTTACTATCAAATGACGCACTACCGATATCACCGTCTTTTTCGTGCGGCGCGCCGTCCTTCGGGGATATAAAAGAGTTTGCATATTCACATGTCCTCCCCGTAGAATACCCATTTGCTCTTTTTGAACAGTACGAGCGTAAACGCGGCTATCACCAAAAACAGCATCCAGCTGAGAGCGCACGCAAATCCCATGTTGAACTCACGATGATTGATATAAATATTTGTCACATAGAACAGCAACGAATCATCGGGTCCGGCGCCCGCTATGAGATAGGGACCGAATATTTGCAGTCCCGCTATGATACTGTTGATGAGCGTGTAAAATATGGTGGGCGTACTCATCGGAATAGTTATTTTGATACACTTGCGAAATACGCCCGCACCCTCCAAGTCGGCGGCTTCGTACAAATCGTTGGGTATATTTTGAAACTGCGCCATCCACAGCATGAGACCGCTCCCTAAGCCCCATAGGGCGAGCAACAAAAACGTAGGCATGGCCGTATTCGGATCGGAATAAAAAGTATACGGTCCCAAACCTATCTTGCCGAGCAAAGAATTCCCCAATCCGTACAGCGGATCGGTTATATCCGCCCAAACTATTGCGGCGCATACGGGAGGCAACAGATTGGGCAAATAGTACAGTACCCGATAGACTCCCATCCCTTTTAATTTTTGATTGAGAAAAAGCGCGAGCAAAAACGACAGCACCAAGCCGACCAAAATACTGAACAGCAGATATTCGCCGGTATGCAACAGCGATTTGAAAAATTTGTCGCGCAGTATCACATCGGTAAAAACAGAGGTATAATTGTGCCAACCGAAATTGCGCGGCGGCGAAATGATATCGTAGGTGGAAAAGCTGTAATAGAGTGACATCCCCATGGGAATGAAATTGAACAGCACGATCCCAATCATACATGGCGCTATCAATATATACCCGAGCCACACGCCGTGGGCAAATAATTTTTTCTTTTTGCAAAAAGGTTGCATGTGCGTATCCTTATTCCGCGAATCGAGCATTGTTGATTTGATCTTGGTAATACGACGTGGCGCCGTTTATACTGCCTCTGCCGTTGTATGTCTCGTGAAAACACGCATACGAACAGTCTTGCATGTATCCGAGCAGACGCGTAGAGAGCCGAGGATCTTTACGGTCGAATACGTTTATATACAAATCTCTATCGGCATCGGCAATAAATGCGGCGTGATTAAGTTTTTCTCCTTTTACTCCCGTAAAAGCGCGCCACGAAGCGGATTCGTCGGCAGCAACGCTTTTGAGCACGGGAACGCAACCCGCCGTAGTTGCAAACGCGCGTTGCCCTGCTTCGGATCCGATGAATTTGATAAACTCCCACGCCTGCTCTTTGTGCGTGCTTTTAGCCGATATGGCGTAGCCGGAGCACCCTGCGCTCACCGACGTAGTGACACTGAGCGGATAAGGAGCAAAATCGAGGTTTACATCGTTGATATACGTAGGCAGTACGGGGCGCACGCACGCCGTCATGGCTACGGTATTGCGTGAAAAAGATACGCTGGTGCTTTTAGTGGGATCTATAAAAAATCCGTTTCTCACATAGCCGCGCAATTTTTCGTATGCAAGCTGCGTCTGCATGTCGTTGATATTGGAATTACCGTCGGCGTCCACTATAGAGCCGCCCTCGGCGGTAAGCGCGGTAAACAGTCCCACATTATCCCGCAACAGCAAATCTGCTGGATACATGAATTTACTGAGTCCGTTTTCGCCGTTGTTCATCTTACTCCGCAAAGTTTCGCATGTGGAGATAAAATCACTCCACGTCCAATCGTCTTTGGGATACTCGAGTTTTGCCTTATCGAAAATATCTTTGTTGTACATGATCGTAAGGCGATTGTAGTCGCGCGGCATAAACCATACCGATGAATAGTTTTCCGCCGACTTGTCGCTCGTAAGGCGCGCCGAATTTATACTCGCTTCGTAATATGCATCGAGACTTATTTTGTCACGCTCGAAATAAGGCGTGAGATTTTCGTAGTGCCCCGTGCTCGAATAAGGCGAGTGATAGTCGCCCGTGCACCACACTATATCCGGCATGCTGTCCGTCGCTATGTAGTTGTTCATAGCCTGCTGATAATCCGCAAACGTCTGCATGGACAGCTTTACGGATTTGTTTACCTTGTTAAACGCTTTGGAAAACGCGCTCAAATACGCTTTTTCAGTAGTGTCCGCTTTTATAGCCACGGTAACGGTTATCGCGTTTTCCTCAAAATCGTTGCCGTCGTTTATTTCGTCCGTTTCCGCGCAGGCGCACAGTGCGAACATAAGCGCGCACACCGCAGCAATCGCGACCGCTTTGAATCTTTTCATACTTTTATTCCTCCGTTTATCTTATTTCTATCTTGCATGCGCAAAATTTTACGGTTATGATAATTTTGTCTCCCGACACGGCGTATTCGTCGGCTCCGAGCGCCCGTCCGTTCATATACACGGTAAAGTTTCCTGTCGGCTTTTTGAGAGTGACACGTACCTTTTCGTTTTGCACTTTACCGCGCACGCAGTTAATTTGTACGAAATTCGCGCCGACTTTCAAATCGTAAAGAAGTCCCGAATATTTAAGGTTTTCGTTGGCGTACCACGTAAGTCCGTTGCTCAAATTCGGTGTGATATTCAGCACGTTGTCGGGTGTGACGTTAAGTCCGAAATACATTTCCGGAAGCGCCCGCCAGAATATCGCCGTTTCGGGGAAGACGTAATCGAGAGCCAAAAGCCCCGCGCCCGCAGTGCCCATATTGGAACCTTCCAAAAGGTTGCCGGCAGTCATTATCCACGGGTTTTCGTCAAGATCAAGCGCTTGATAGTAATCCCAATAAAAGTACGCTCCGCCGCGCGCACTTTCGTCCGTTTCGTTAAACGCAAGCACTTCGGAGTACCACTTTCGTATCTCGTCGAGCCTTGCCGCCGCATTTTCGATACCCAAATATTTTGCTCTCGCCACAAGGTCGTAGTACGACATAAACAGTGCCGCGCCGCCGTTTTGCAATTGATTTCCGAATTTGCGAGGAGTCCAAGTCCACAAATAATGCCCCGAATCGTTATCCGCTGTGTTTGCTCTCGGCGCGAAACGGTAAAGGTAAATATCTTCTCCCGTTGATTTTTCCACTACATCCAGCGTGCCGCCTCCGGCGCAATCGTACGTCTGCGACTGTACGATGCGTTTACCGTCCAACCAATCGTATATCGCCGTCACCTGCGCAGGCGAAGCGAGACCCGCAACGATCGCTTCGAGATTGAAATACACGAATCCGTAGTCTATGATCGTGCCGTATGCGTTCGAATAGCCGGCGTGAAATCTTTGCGTGCGCTCGTTCCAAAACGTTTGCGTGAACTGCGTTTCCGCAATGCTCATGAGAGCTTCGAGTTTGTCCGCAGTTGCGCCGCATTTAACTTGCAAGCCTTCGTTGGTAACTATCGTCTGCTCCTCACAGGTTATTTGCTCGTGTTCCGCGGCTTTCAAAAGCCATGCGGCGTCGCGTATCGCCTTGTAAAAGTATACGTTTATATAGATGTTTTTTTCGGGCAAAGACAGCATATCCCAATACCCGTCGCCGATGCCGTAGCCCATAATGCGCGAGCCGTATTCGTCGAGGCGTATTTCGTGTCCCACGCAAAAAGCGTTTGATATCACCCCCGTTTCCCCTCCGAGATTGGTAAGGTAAAATTGCACCGCCCGCTTTACTTTGGGCAACATTTTTTTCAGAAATTCGACGTCGTGCGAATATTCGTACATTGCTTTTGTCGCGGTGATGAGAATACTGTTGTTATTCACCTGCCTCGAATCGAATTGCAGACGGAAAAAATTGAGTTTTGCGTCCACGTTGAGCTTTTTGCCTTTTTTTGGCAGTATCACGAGTTTTACGTCGGTTATGTTCTTATTCGCCCATTGCGGATGATTGTACATGTCGAAATACATGTTTTGACGGAAATTGGGCGATATGCTTTCCACGGGACGGGTGCAATAGTCGCGCATTGCCGCCGTGTGCCACTCGTCGCTCGCATCGTTTTTGAATTTTATCTGCACGTCGCCCACAGCCATTTCGGTTTGTCCGAATGTTGCCGTATCCAAAAGCGCTATGTCGAACTCCGCAAACGGAGTAAGCGCCGACAACACCACTTTATCTTTCGGCCAGACGAATTCAAGCGAATCCGCGTCCACCGCGCTGACAGAATAAAATCCGTTGGAAACAAACGACGACTCACCGTTATCGGTCCACCCCTCGGCATCTCCGTCGGAGTTGAATTCCCAACCGGGCAAAGAACCGGTATTCCAGGTATAATCGGGGAACGGCCAGCCTTGCTTGAAAAGCTGCTCGGTATTTCTTCCCGCCTCGAAACGGTCCGCTCCGTTCCACACGTATCCGAATTTGTCTATCGGCTGACCGCGCAGCCAATTACATACCGTTTCGTATCTGTCGGTGCCGTACGTTTCCGCCGAGGAATCGAAATACGAAAGTGCCAAAGCTTCCCATTCTTTGCCGAACCAAGAGCCCGCGCCCGTAACCGCGCCGAGAGTCACGTCTTCTCCCCATCCGGCAAGACTCTGTTCGTCGTAACGCATATTTCGACGGAAAAAGTCGTTCATAAACAAATTCAAATCGCCGTTGGACGAATCGGTATACATGAGAATCTCGCTCTTTTTCTCGTATTCTCGCGGGCGCACGGTGTTTGTTTCGGAAGAACATCCGAAACAAACGAATGCGAACAGTACCGCCAAAAGCATAGTAATTATTTGATTCCGTATTTTTACTATCATTCTCCGATTCTCCTTCTTGCGGCAAATAGTATCGTTGCGGCAAATATAACCGTAAGCGCAAGCTCCGCACAATCAAACTCGACTGCACTTCCGCATCCCGATGACTCTACGGCAAAGTATTCGCTCATCCCCATGTCTACCGGAATTTCTTTCTCTGTTTTACCGTCCGCGTTCGTCCACGTCTTTGTTACGGGACTGTATATAAACATCACGTCTTTTGCAAGCACACCGCCGTTCGGAACTTGAAATCCCGCTTTGAGAACTACCGTGTGCTCCTTCGTCGCGTCTATAAAATCCACGCTGCCGCTCTTTTTACTGATGAATATCTGCATGGTTTTCGTGCCTACTGTCCCGTAATGCACCATTATCCGTTGATTCATGAGACCGCCTTCCGCTTCCATGCGCTCCCAAACGCTCTTTCCGTCGAGTATGATATTATCGCGTATACTGTCGCCCAAACCGTTGTACACAAAATACTTGATTTCGTTTTGCGTATAGTACTGCTGTAAGAGCGCGCTCATAAACTCGGCAGTGGAGTTTGCATGAGGAAAATAGCCGTAAGCTATATCTCTATCGAATTGTATGGCTACCGAAACGTTTTCACCTTCATCGTTATAGGTATCTATGCCCGTAGCGGTCAAATCCGAGTCGGTATAGTATAACTTACCGCTTTCGGAAAAGGTCTCCTTCCACATTCCGTCGCGTTCGCTGTATTTTACGAGCGTTTTTTCGAATACGCTTTGAACTCCCATATTGAGCGACGTACGGAATTCCTTTTCTATACGCACGGTAAGCGGCTCGGCAAAATCGATAAGCTCGTTGCCAGACGGTATCACCGCACGCAACTGTGAAGCGCTCGTCCAATATATTGTAAGCTCCGCATGTTCCGCCGTGCTCAACGCATCGGTAATCGGTCTGCCGTTAAGTTTGATATATTCGAAAATCGCTCTTTCTTTTTCGGGTACGCGATACGGATATCCGCCGTAATCGACTACATCGGTACGAAAATCCACGGTCACCCAACTGTTCGCGCCGCCATCGCGGTTTTTCATCGCGTTCACTTTATCTATCAATAAACAGCTTGACGGCTCTTTCGATATGAGCAAATCGGATTTCGCATAATACACATATTCAACATCCGCGGGCGAAGCATAGCCGTTGCCGTCAAGCGTACCTTTGGGCACGGTAAGTATATCGCCGTCCGAAAGTTTCCCCTTGAGCGAAAAGGTTATTTCTTTATTTTGTACGCTTTCGACAGTAGCGGTTTTGCTTCCGCATCTCAAAGAAGCATATTCGCCTATATTCGCGCCTACGGAACGGCTCATCTTCATGACTATTTTCGTCTTATCGCTCGCAGCCTCATAAGAGAGCGCTGCCGTAAGCGGCAAATTCACAAACCGTTCGGTTTCGGCGCGGCAATCGTTTCCGTTGGGAAACACACAACCGCCGAGAGTGGCAAACGTATCCGTGCCGTCGAATTTTACGAATTGCGCGGGAAACACAAACCGCAAACCGAATTTATTATCCTGCGTTTTATAACCGTAAACTTCGGTATCGGCAATCGATGACACCGACCGCCCGTTCATTTCCATACGCCCGAAGTACATACTCACTTCGGATGCCGTGAATTTTTTCTCCTCCGATACAGGGCTGTGTTCACCCGTGGGATACAAGCAAAGTTCCCCTTTGTCATCTGTTCCTCTCGAAAGATTATATCCTATCTCAACGATATTTTTTGCTTTGTCGAATTGATCCAATATATCGGTGAGCCAGCTTACGCGCTCTTTGCCTTCTTCGGTCAACTTGAATACGACGGAATTCAACAGCACTTTTCCGTTTGCCGTTTTCAAGCCCGGCAAAAACTCGATAACGTCAGTTCCGTCGCGCTTTAAGTTGTAACTGCCCGTAGACGACGACATGCTTATGCGTATCATATATCTGCAATTTATATGCCCGGTCGTGCCGCCCCATTTATCCTTTTTATTGCCGGACTCGTCATACACCCATTCAAACCAATTGCCCTCGCTCGACGACGGTCCTATGATCGATGCGGGATCCATATACAACTCTAAATTTCTGTTTTTGACCGAAACTCCGTTTATAAGAATTTTGTCCATCGCGCTTTGCGCCGTTTCCGTAGTCGTGGTGGCAGAGCCTACCGGCGCATCGAAATATATACGCAAGTGTTTTACATTAGTATAATAATGTACGGCTTCCACATTTGTTGCGATAGAAGATATTTCCTGCCCTGGAAGCAGAAAGGTATCCGCCGCCGCAAAATACTCCACTGCGATATCTTGGGTAATCGTGACTCCGTTTTCGAACCTCATGCCGCTTTGCAATACGATTTGCGTATTGAGAATCTCGCCTGTTTCGGAATCGGCGTTAAACACCGATGCGAAATACCCCACGGGTATACTCACACGAATCAGATTTTGCCCCACGGGATAATTGTAGTAACAAGCGGTGGATATTTTATTTTCCGCTTCGTATGCATATATGGATTTGCCGTTTATCGTAAACTTACTGCGCACGTCTTCATTGCTCACCGCACACGCATTAGTATGAGACACTACGTTTTTGTCGAAATAAACGACAAGCCAATGATTTTGTCCGTTATCTTGATTGCGTAACAGTTTGACCTCGGTAACATGCGGCGGAGTTTCGCTATCGGCAGCCTTTGCCGAATACGAAACACTTATAACCGCAGTGCAAATTATCAACACCGAAACTATACACAAAAAAATTCGCTTTTTGTACCTCATCGCCCCTCCTGTTTTTTGCTCGATTGCTCTTTTATTATAACGATACCGCACATCTGTTTTCAACTTATATTTTAACTACAAATTACTGATTTTTGACAATATGTTCTTTGTAAAAGTCGGCGCTCGCCTTTTTTTTGCGATCTCTCGTGCAAATGCCGAATTTCATAGAGTATCCCGCATTCCACTCGAAATTGTCCAAAAGAGACCATAAAAAATATCCTCTGACGTCAAAACCGTCTTTTTTTGCGCGTTCTAATGATGCAAAAGCATTTTTCAAGTATTCGATTCTTTGCAAATCCATCACCTTTCCGTTTACTGTGTTTTCATTTTCGAAACCTATTCCGTTTTCCGTAATATATATCGGAATATTCACCTTATAGTCGTCACGCGCTATTTTGAGCGCATCGTAGATTGCATCTGGATACATCTCATTTCCGTTATCGGCAAAATTACCTCCGTTTTGAGCAATTACTTTTCGCACGTCCACATCGGGACAAGCGCTCACCATTATACGGTTATAGCAGTTCAACCCGTAAAAATCCAAAGGAACGCCTATGATTTTCAAGTCATCGCTTTTGCGCTCTATTTTTATTTTTTCACGTTTCATTTTTTCTTCTACGTAGCGATTATATTCCCCGCAAAACAGTGGCGACAGATAACTTCCGTGCGCAAGACCGTTTTGTTCCGCCGCAAGAGCTACATCACGCAACGAATTTTTGTCAGCAGGCACACGGTTCCAAATATCCACCACTATTCCTATTTTCGCCTTATGTTTGCTCGCTCGGAATCTCTCCACCGCTTTCCCGTGCGACAGCAGCAGATTATGATTTGCCTGCCTGCCGTACTTTTCCAAACCGTAACCGGGCGCAAAAGCTTTTAATGCATATCCCACATAAGTGGCAATCGGCTCATTGTGCGTAGCAAACATTTTTGCGTTGGGAATGTTTTTGAATACAATTTCGGCATAATCCGCAAACATATCCGCCACATCGCGATTAAGCCAACCTCCTATCCGTTGCAACTCGTACGGAAGATCCCAATGATAAAGCGTTATATTTGGCGCAATCTCCGCCTCTTCCAATTCATCGGTCAAACGCCTGTAATAATCCAGTCCTTTCCGATTTATTTTGCCCCGCCCTTCGGGCAATATGCGCGACCACGATACGGAGAATCTGTACGCATTGACGCCGATTTCTTTCATGAGCGCAATGTCCTCTTTGAAACGGTGATAACTGTCACAAGCCTCATCGGGCGTATCGCCGTTGCGTATTGCACTCGGAATTCGACTGAAAACGTCCCATATACTAAGCCCTTTGCCGTCAGTATCGTAAGCCCCTTCTATTTGTGTAGCAGCAGTCGCTACGCCCCATAAAAACTTTTCCATGCTTGACCTCTCAAAAGTATCTTTTTTTGTACACATCACATTATACAAAAAAATCGCATGTTTATCAATTTGAAAATTTGCAATTACTTTTTATTTTATAACATCGCAGATTAATTTGCGCACATGATTTTGTTCTATTACTCAGTTTAAATCTATGTATTTGATTTTCTCGCAAAAATATCGTGACTATACACTAAAGCAAAACGCAATTATGCTCAATATTGCCGTTCACACTAAAAACCTGTTTAAAACACCGGATTTGAAGTGACTGTACTACCTTTCACATTCAAATATTTGCGTAAATGGGTGCAGGAAATAGCACATAATTGTTTCAATAATTGACTAATATCTTATCGTATGGCACTCTTGCGGGTAATTGTATAAACAAGAAGCAACCAATAGCCATAAATAAAAACCGTATAATTATTCTAATATTTTATTCAACTGACCGTAATGTGTGTGCCTGTCAGATACAAGTCGGCGGCAGAGCTGACGAAAGCGGCTGACGCCGCTTTCGTCACCCTCGCGCTGTCGCGCTCGGGCGCCGAGACAGGCACACACAACCCACCCACCGACCGAA
>NZ_CALPCH010000027.1 GCF_943193005.1 Pumilibacter intestinalis | reverse complement strand
AACAAAATTATCAAAAGAAGAATGTTCTACTGCATACGACATTATTATTAAAATTGAAAATTAAATTTCAATTTATCTTTGTAATAATGTGTAGTTAAAAGCACTCGATCATTTTTTTCGAGTGCTTTTTTCATAATCTGAAAACGTATCAATAAAAAACTTGGTTTTTTAATTCCCTATGGGAAGTGCACGTTTGTGTGCCGCTTTTTGCATTGCGGTTTTCATGTCATTGCGAGGGTGCTTGCGCCCGTGGCAATCCCATACATGGAGCAGGAAAAGTTGCTACACCTTTCTCATGGCTGAGATTGCCGCGCTCGTTTCACTCGCTCGCAATGACAAGGGCATACCGCGGGGGATTGCCGCGCTCGCGTTGCTTGCTCGCAATGACAACGCCCGCCCGTCATTGCGAGGGCATTTATGCCCGTGGCAATCCCATACATGGAACAAGTAAAGTTGCTATACCTTTCTCATGACTGAGATTGCCGCGCTCGTTGCACTCGCTCGCAATGACAAGGGCATACCGTAGGGGATTGCCGCGCTCGTTTCACTCGCTCGCAATGACAAGGGCATACCGCGGGGGATTGCCGCGCTCGCGTTGCTCGCTCGCAATGACGGGCGGGGCGACATTACGCTAGCAATGACGGATAATTTTACGCCCGCGTGAGGTCGAAAACCTTTTTGAGTCCCAATGAGTCGAGTTTTTCGGCGAGCTTTTTGCTTGCGCCGCCGCCCCAGCCGAAAGTGCCGAAGAGCGAATATTCTATTACGGGCGGTTTGAGAGCTTCTATTTCGGCAATAAGCGTGCTAATGTGCGGCGTGGGGAAGCCGTTGTATGTGGGCGAGCCTATGCAAACGTGTTTGCTTGTGGCGAGCGACGCCATTACGTTGCTTAAGGGGTCTTTGCGCAGGTCGAAGGTGCGGATATCCGAGTAGCTTTTGTTCAGTTCGTCCGCCGCTTCTTTCGCGCGTTGCGCCGTGCCGCCCCACATGGAGTCGAACACGAGAGTTGCGGCGGTTTGCGCGTTGCCGCAAAGCTCGGTGTATAGGTTTATAATATCGGGGATATGCTTTGTCCAAATCACGCCGTGCGAGGGCGCGATTGTTTTTATGGGCAGGCTCGCCGCCGCTTGCAATGCTTTAAGGGTGGGCGCACGGTAGGGCATAACTATGTTTGCAAAGTAGTGAGTTGCCTCCTCGAGAGCGGCTTTTAAGTCGCAAAGCGTATCTATCGCTTCGCTTGCGGCGTAATGCTGTCCGAACGCGTCGTTGCTGAAAAGTATTTGCTCGCTCGGCAGATAAGTCACCATGTTGTCGGGCCAGTGCACCATGGGCGTTGCGAGGAACTTGTATATTCTGCCGCCTATGGTTATTTCGTCGCCGCTTTTCACCGTTTGGGCGTTGCATACTCCGTACATGGAGCAAAGAAACTTGCTTGCCGCGGCTGTGGCGTAAATTACGGGGTTGCACGCTTTGAGAACCTCGGGCAACGCGCTCGAGTGGTCGGGTTCGGTGTGGTTTATTATCACGGCTTCTATGTTGCTCGGCTCGGTCACCGAAGATATGCGCTCCATAAGTTGACTTGCGCACTCATTGAGCACGGTGTCTATAAGCGTATATTTGCCGTTGTTTCCGCGCAAGAGGTAGGCGTTATACGTTACGCCGCGGCTAACGCTGTAGCCGTGAAATTCGGCGCGGTCTTTTTGCGCCGCGCCCACGGCGTATATGCCGTCTTGTATCTGTAATGCTTTGGTTTGAGAAATGCCGTTTGCCATAAAAAACTCCTCGGGTGAAATTTGCTTAATAAGTATAAGCCGTTTTTGTGCGCCGTGTCAAGTCTAACGGACAAGCTCGCGATAAATTATAATAATTGCGGGCAACGGGGAAAAGCCCCCGAAATGCGCAAATCGAGCCAAAAACGCCTTAAAATTGTGAATTTCGAATAAAATCGGGCTATTTTCGGCGGAATTTCGCCGTATACGGTTGACATAATTTATTAGCGATTATATAATATAATAAGCGGCGGATACTGTACGTTTGTTTTTTGCTTGCGCCGCACTAAATTGAGGAAACTTGCAACGTAATGAGTTTTTATATAGCCGGAACGGGGAGCGCGCTTCCGCGCAAAGTCGTTACCAACGACGACCTCGGCAAAATCATGGACACCAACGACGAGTGGATACGCACTCGAACGGGGATACGGGAGCGGCGTGTGCTCACAAACGAGACTCTCACCGAACTCACCGAAGCGGCGGGCGGACAAGCTCTCGCCGACGCGGGACTTAAGCCCGAAGAAATCGACCTTGTTTTATGCGCTACCATGCGCGGGGATATGATAACGCCGTCGCAGGCGTGCCTTACGGCGGAAAAGTTGGGCATAGTCGCGCCTTGTTTCGATATAAACGCGGCGTGCTCGGCTATGCTTTATTCTTTCGAGATTGCCGACGCTTTCATATCCACGGGCAGGGCGAACAACGTGCTCGTTCTTGCATGCGAGGCTATGAGCCGTCAGCTCGACTGGACCGACCGCAGTTCGTGCATACTGTTCGGCGACGGCGCGGCGGCGGTTGTGCTCAAAAAGGGTGAGGGTCTGATTGCTCAAACCATGGTTTGCGAGCCTGCCCGCACGATATACAACTGCGCTTACGACGGAGCGAGTCCCTTCTCCACGGTGGAAAACCGCAAAGTGGGGCTTGTGATGGACGGCAAGGAAACTTACAAGTTTGCGGTGAACGTAATGCTCGCCCAAATGGAAAAGGTGCTTGAAAAGGCGGGGCTTACCATGGACGATATAGACTACGTTTTGCCGCACCAAGCCAACATACGCATAATAGACGCGGCGAAGAAACGCTTCGGAATAGAGGACGGAAAGGTTCTCACCAACATAGACTCGTACGGAAACATGTCGGCAACGAGCATACCGGTGCTACTCGACGAAAACGCGAAAGCGGGCAAATTCAAGAAGGGCGACAAACTTTTGCTTGTTGCTTTCGGCGCGGGCATGACCGCCGCCGCCGCCGTGTGCGTTTGGAGCAAGTAAACAATTTTATTATGTAACAATCGTCGGTAAAACGACTTTTGATAAAACCCAACAAAAAAATAATAAACGAGAGGTACTTACAATGGAAACTATCAAGACTTTGGCTGAAATCGTGAACGACTACAAGGGCGAACAACTCGAGGTAAACGAAAACACTACTTTCGAAGACCTCGGCTTCGACTCTCTCGATAAAGTTGACCTGATGATGCAGGTTGAAGAAAAATTCGAAGTTACGCTCGGCGACGACCTCGTCGTTACCACTATCGGCGAACTTGCCGCCAAGATAGACGAGCTGAAGAAATAAATGAAAAGAGCTTTTTTGTTTGCGGGGCAGGGAGCGCAAGTGCCGGGAATGGCGTGCGAGCTTACCTCTCCGCGCGTGAAGGAGCTGTTTGAAGCCGCCGAAAGCGTGCGCCCCGGACTTAGGGCGCTAATTGAGAGCGGCACACCCGAAGAACTGAGCCGAACCGTGAACACGCAGCCCGCGATGTTCGCGGCGGATTTGGCTTACGCGATAGCGGAAGAGGAGAAGAGCGGCGCGCCATGTGCGGCGTGCGGTTTTTCGGTGGGCGAAATTCCCGCGCTCACTTACGCGGGTGCGCTCGCGCTCGAAGACGGATTGCGTATTATAATGAAGCGCGCCGAGCTTATGGAAAAAGTATGCTCGCGCGCGGGCGGCGCAATGATTGCCGCCGTGGGGTTGAGCCCCGAGCAGGCGGAACAGGCGGCGGGCGAGTGCGGAGCATGGGCGGCGAACTACAACGCGCCCAAGCAAACGGTGATTGCCGTTCGCGCCGAAAACGAAGCCGCTTTGTTGCAAAAAATAACCGAAATGAAGGGGCGCGGCATAAAACTCAAAGTGTCGGGCGCGTTTCACTGTCCGCTTCTCGGCGACGCGGCGAAGGAATTCCGCGAGTTTTTGGGCGGATTTGTTTTCCGTAAACCCGAAATTCCCGTATACGCAAATCTTACGGCTTTGCCTTACGGCGAGGGCGACGAAGCCGCCGACTTGCTTGCGAAGCAGATGTGTTCGCCCGTGCGCTTTACGCAGACGGTGCAAAACATGCTTGCCGCGGGCATAGAGGAGTTTGCCGAGGTAGGACCCGGCAAAGTGCTCACGGGCTTGGTTGCGAAGATACGCGGTTAGGTTTATGTGTATGGGATTGCCGCGCGGCTACGCCGCTCGCAATGACGGGTTTCCGATGTTCTAATTGTCATTGCGAGGAGGGCAAAGCCCGACGAAGCAATCCCAAACATGAGAAAAATTACATACTACAACATTTTATATAGGTGAAAATATGGACAGTATATTAAAGGGTAAAACGGTTGTTGTAACCGGAGCGGTGCGCGGCATAGGACTTGCCATTGCCGAACTTTGCGCTCAAAAAGGCGCGAATATCGCCATACCTTACGTATTTGTAGACCCCGCGCCCGCGCTGGAAAAGTTGCGCGCAATGGGCGTTAAAGCCGAAGCGTACGAGTGCAACGTGGCGGATTTCAACAAGACCAAAGAGGTGTGCGACAAGATAATCGCCGATTTCGGTGCGGTTGACGCGCTCGTAAACAATGCGGGCATCACGGCGGACAAGCTGATTTTGCGCATGACCGAGGAGGATTTCGACAAGGTAATAGCCGTTAACCTCAAGGGCGCGTTCAATATGACAAAGCACCTCACGCAGAATTTCATGCGTAATCGCGGCGGCGCGATAGTAAACATATCGAGCGTGGTGGGGCTTATGGGAAACGCGGGGCAAGCCAACTATTCGGCGAGCAAGGCGGGACTCATAGGACTTACCAAAACGGTTGCCCGCGAACTTTCTTCGCGCGGGGTAACGTGCAACGCGGTTGCGCCCGGCTTTATCGCCACGGCAATGACCGACGCGCTCACCCCCGAGCAACAGGACGCAATCAAAAAGCAGATACCGCTCGGATTTATAGGCAATCCCGACGACGTGGCGAAAGCCGTAGTGTTCTTCCTCGAAAACCGTTACGTAACGGGCGAGGTGATAAAAGTTGACGGAGGAATGTATATATAATATGGTAAAACGCGTAGCCGTGACGGGACTGGGCGTTATATCGCCCGTAGGCAACGATAAAGAGAGCGCATGGAAAGCTCTTAAAGAGGGCAAGAACGGAATTTCTCGCGTTACAAAGTTCGACGCGACCGACTTTAAGGCTACTCTTGCCGCCGAGGTTAAAGATTTCGACCCGCTTTTATATATGGCGAAGAGCGATTTGCGCAAAAACGACTTATACACGCAGTACGCGGTTGCGGCGGCGACTCAAGCCGTGGAAGACAGCGGCATTGCGGGCAAAGTGGATTCGGAGCGTTTGGGCGTATACGTGGGCAGCGGCATAGGCGGCATATCCACCATGATGACCGAGCACTCCAAACTTTTGGAAGGCGGATACAGAAAAGTAAGCCCGTTCTTTGTTCCCATGATGATTTCCAACATGGCTACGGGCACTATAGCCATAAAATTCAAGGCTTGCGGACCTACGCTTCCCATAGTTACGGCGTGCGCCACGAGCAGTAACAGCATAGGCGAAGCGTATCGCGCGATTAAGCACGGCTACGCCGACGCGGTAATAGCGGGCGGAAGCGAAGCGGCGGTAAATCCGCTTGCTTACGGCGGATTTATAAACTGCATGGCTCTTTCGCAGGCTACCGACCCGAACTCTGCGAGCATACCTTTCGACAAGCGCAGAGCGGGTTTTGTAATGGGCGAGGGCAGCGTTGTGCTCGTTCTCGAAGAATACGAACACGCGGTTGCCCGCGGCGCGAAAATTTACGCCGAAATGACGGGTTACGGCAACACCGACGACGCGCACCACATCACCGCGCCCGACCCCGAAGCTACTCAGTCGGCTCGCGCCATACGTTTGGCTATGGAGGAGAGCGGAATTAAGGGCGGCGACGGCGTTTACGTTAACGCGCACGGCACCGGCACGCCGCTTAACGACAAGACCGAAACCGTTGCCATAAAAAAGGCGTTCGGCGAAGAAGAAGCCAAAAAAGTAAAAGTAAGCTCCACAAAGAGCATGACGGGTCATATGCTGGGCGCGGCGGGCGCAATGGAAGCGTTTGCTTCCGTTATGGCGTTGCGCGAGGGCATAATCCCGCCCACCATAAACTATCTCGAGCCCGACCCCGAGTGCGATTTGTTCGTAACTCCCAACAAAGCGATGAAAGCCGATATTAAATTCGCGCTTTCTTCGTCGCTCGGGTTCGGCGGACACAACGCTTGCCTTGCGTTCAAAAAGGAGTGAAAATGGATATAAAAGTTATCAAAACTTTGATGAATATGTTCGAAAATTCGGGACTCGGCGAGTTGGAGGTCGAATCGGGCGACGGCGCGGACAAACTGCGCGTTACGCTCAAGAAGAACTCGGGCACTGCGTTCGTTACCGCGCCCGTAGCCGTTACCGAAGTTGCGCCCGCGTCGCTTCCCGCGCAAAAAGCGGAAGCCGCGCCGCTCAAAGCCGAAACCGGTCCGAGCGACGGCGTTCTCGATTACAACCTTGTGGAAGAAATAAAATCGCCCATGGTGGGCGTGTTCTATTCCGCGCCCTCGCCCGATTCCGAGCCGTTCGTATCGAAGGGCAGTAAGGTTAAAAAGGGCGACACGCTTTGCATAATAGAGGCGATGAAGCTCATGAACGAGGTTATTGCCGAGCGCGACGGGGAAATAGTGGAAATACTCGCCAATTCGGGCGAATTGGTGGAATTCGGACAAACGCTGTTCAGAATTTTCTGAGGTAAGAATGTTTACTAAAATACTTATTGCCAACCGCGGAGAAGTGGCGGTTCGCATAATTCGCGCCTGTAAAGAAATGGGCATATCCACCGTTGCGGTATTCAGCGAAGCAGACCGCGACGGTCTTTGGGTATCGCTTGCGGACGAGGCGTATTGCATAGGTCCGGCGTTTTTGAAAGACAGCTATCTCAACATGACGGCTATTATAGACGTTGCCGTGGCAACGGGCGCACAGGCGGTGCATCCCGGCTACGGCTTACTAAGCGAAAACGCGCGGTTTGCCGAGCTGTGCGGTCAGTGCGGCATAAAGTTTATCGGTCCCGACTACAAAGTTATAAACGCCATGGGCAACAAAGACGAGGCGCGGCGCACCATGCGCAAGGCGGGCGTGCCCGTAGTGCCCGGCATGGACGCCATAACCGACGTTGACGAGGCGTTGAAAGTGGCGAGAGAGATAGGCTATCCCGTAATAGTGAAGGCGAGCGCGGGCGGCGGCGGCAGGGGCATACGCATTGTGGAAACGGAGGAAGAACTTCCCAAAGCCATAAACATAGCCTCGAGCGAAGCGGCGGGTGCGTTCGGAAACGGCGAAGTTTATCTCGAAAAATATCTTACGCACGTAAAGCACGTTGAGGTGCAGCTTTTGTGCGACGAGCACGGCAACATAGTTACGCTCGGCGAGCGCGACTGCTCCGTTCAGCGCAAAAATCAGAAGATAATAGAGGAAAGCCCTTGCGCCACTTTGCCCGACGCGGTGCGCAAGAAGATGTTTGCCGCGGCTCGCAAAGCCGCCGAAACGGTGGGTTACACAAGCGCGGGCACGGTGGAATTTTTATACGACGGCAAAGACAAGTTTTACTTTATGGAGATGAACACCCGCTTGCAGGTGGAACATCCCGTAACCGAATACGTTTCGGGCGTGGACCTTGTGAAATGGCAGATAAGAATTGCGGCGGGAGTCGCGCTCGAAATTCAGCAGACCGACGTCAGGCTTTCGGGTTGCGCCATAGAGTGCCGCATAAACAGCGAGGACGTGAAGAACAATTTTCGCCCCTCTTGCGGAACGATATCGCTTTTGCATATTCCGGGCGGACCGTGGGTGCGCTTCGATACGGCGATATATCAGGGCTACACGATTCCGCCCTATTACGACTCCATGATAGGCAAACTTATAGTGTACGCTCGCGACCGCAAAGAGGCGATACGCAAGCTCAACGCCGCGCTGTGCGAACTTGTGGTGGAGGGCGTGAACTACAATGCCGAACTCGGATGCGACATACTTTCGGAACGGGAATTCGACGACGGCACGTATTGCACCGATTTCATGCAGACTCACAAGTTTTAGAAAGATAGTTTTTTAAGGATACAAAAATGGGATTTGAAGATACCATACGGAAAATATTCTTCCGTAAACCCAAAAACGCGCTCGAGGGAGGGGCGGACGGCAACAAGCCCGCGGTGCCCGAAAAAGTGTCGGTGCGGTGCGATAAATGCCGCGCCATACTCATATCGAGCGAACTTGATAACAATATGAAAGTGTGCCCCAAATGCGGGTATCATTTTAAGATAGGCGCGCGCGAAAGACTTATCGCGCTGTGCGACGACGGCGAGTTTACCGAAATGTTTGCCGACGTTGTTGCCGAAAGCGGCGACGATTTCCCCGGTTACGCACAAAAGCTCGATAAGGCGAGGGCGGAAAGCGGCGAAATAGAGGGCGTAATTGCGGGCGTGGGCAAAATAAACGGCATATACACGGCAATGTTCGCCATAGACTATAGATTTATAATGGGCAGTATGGGCTATGCCGTGGGCGAGCGCATAACGCGCATATTCGAATATGCCACGTTGCACCGCTATCCCGTGGTGGGCTTTGCTCTCTCGGGCGGCGCACGCATGCAAGAGGGCATAACCTCGCTCATGCAAATGGCGAAAACGAGCGCGGCGGTGGGGCGTCATAACGACGCGGGATTGCTTTATATCTCGGTGCTCACAAACCCCACAACGGGCGGAGTTTCGGCTTCGTTCGCCTTTCTCGGCGATATCATAGTAGCCGAGCCGGACGCGCTTATAGGTTTTGCCGGTCCGCGCGTGATAGAGCAGACCACGCGGCAAAAGTTGCCCGCGGGTTTCCAACGCGCCGAATTTTTACAGCAAAAGGGATACGTAGACTTAATAGTAAAGCGCGGCGATATGAAGAGCAAGCTCGGCGAGATTATCGCGTTGCACACGGGAGGTAACGACTGATGGCACCCAAGCAGGCAAACAAACAGGCGGCGACTCCCGCGGAGAAAAAGGAGCTTACGCCCTACGATATAGTAACAATGAGCCGCGACAAAAACCGTCCTACGGCTGTGCGTTATATAAACGGCATAGTGGAAGGGTTCATAGAACTTAAGGGCGACAGAGGCTTTGCCGACGACGCGGCGATAGTGGGCGGCATAGGGCGCATATGCGGCATGCCCGTAACCGTAATAGGCATAGAAAAGGGCGTTGACACCGCCGACAAGATAAAGCACAATTTCGGCGGCGCGGCGCCCGAGGGATACCGCAAGGCGTTAAGACTCATGAAACAGGCGGAAAAGTTTCACAGACCCGTGCTCAATTTTGTGGATACGTCGGGCGCGGCGTGCGGCATAGGCGCGGAAGAACGCGGCGAAGCCGAAGCCATAGCGGTGAATTTGCGCGAAATGGCGGGGCTCAAAACGCCCATACTCAGCATATTTATAGGAGAGGGCGGAAGCGGCGGCGCACTCGGACTTGCGGTTGCCGACGAGGTTTGGATGACCGAAACTTCCACCTATTCGGTTATTTCGCCCGAGGGGTGCGCTTCTATACTCTATAAAGACGCGTCGAAGGTGCGCGAGGCGGCGGCGGCTCTCAAACTTACCGCGCCCGACCTTCTCGCAAAGCACGCGGTTGAGCGGGTGATAGAAGAAAACGGCTTTTCGGAAGAGTATTTCGCGGGGCTTAAAAAAGACGTGTACGAGTTTTTCTCGGCAAAAAAAGCCGAGCCTACGGACTCGCTCGTTAAAAAGCGTTACGAGCGTTTCAGAGCGTTTTGAGTTTTTGCATAAAGAAAGTTACATTGCATACGAGGTAGCAGTTATATGATAACTATAGTGACCGATACGTCGGTAGGGTATTCGCGAGCGGAACTGGAGAGCCGCGGAGTGAAACTCGTGAGTCTTGCATATCTTATAAGCGGAATACCGCACAGCGAACAGCCGCGCGGCGAAAACGGCAATTACGCCGAAAAGATGCGCGGAAAGCTGCTCAAAACGAGTCAGCCCACGCCTATCGCTTTTTCGCGCGTGTTCGAGGAGCTTACCGAAAACGACGGCGAGGTGCTTTGCATCACGCTTTCGAGCGCACTGAGCGGCACTTACTCGAGCGCGGTTAAAGCCGCCGAGCCGTTCGGAACGAGCGTTCGCGTAATAAATTCGGGAACGGTGAGTTGCGGACTGCACTTACTCGTAGACGAAGCCGTTAACATGCTTGTGTGCGGCATGGGACTTGACGAAATATGCAATAATCTCGCGCAGATAAAGAACAAAGTGAGCACGGTGTTCTCGGTGGACTCGCTCGAGCCTTTGAGAAAGGGCGGCAGGCTCGTTCTCAGTAAGTCGGCTAACACCACGCTCAACATGCGCCCCATACTCACTTGCATAGACAACATAAAACTCATAAGCAACGCCCGCGGCGTAAAGCAGAGGGTGGACGCTCTCGTGTCGGCAGTGCCCGATAACGCCCGCCGCATATTCGTAATGAAAAGCGAGGGGGCGGACACCTCGCGGGTGGAAGCCGCGCTTTCGGCGCGTTTCCCGCACGTTAAGATACATTTGCGCGACGTAGGACCGGTAATATCGGTGCACGTGGGCGAAGGCGCAATGGGAATATCATATATAAGCAGATAAGGACGGTAACATGGATTTTTCCGAAAGTAAATGGATATGGGCAGACGACAACACCGTAAAGCGCGACCGAGTAATATTCCGCCGCGCTTTTACTCTCGATAAGCCGCCTAAATCGGCGACATTGGACGTCTGCGTTTTCGACAGGGCGAATATTTACGTAAACGGCGAGCCTGTGGCAATCGGCGCAAGCGGTTGCCGCTCTTTCGATATAACCAAAAAGCTCTCTAAGGGCAACAACGTGCTCGGGTTCGACTGCACGTATTACGGCGAGCCTGCAAACGGTTACGAGCCGCCCGAGTCGAGCGGGCTCATAGTTTCTTGCAAAGAGCTCGCAATATACTCCGATAAGTCGTTCGTGGTGCACCGCCCTTTTGCCGAGGACTGCGGAGAGCCGCGCCCGAGCGGCAGATATTGGGGGTTTGACTGCTACACCGACGGCGGCAGGGGCGAACTCGGCGACGTGTTCGAAGCCGAATACGGCTCTACGCTTTTCTCGCCCGCAACGGAGCACGGCGAAGGCGGCGTAATATTCGAAGAAAATTCGCAAACGGGACTCGTATACGAAAAGACGGTGCGAGCCAAAAAGTTCGCTAAGAGCACCGAGGGCGTAATTCACACGTATGAGTTCGATTTGGGCGAGGAAAAAATATTTTGCCCCGTTTTGGAACTCATGGCAATGGGCACGGAGCGTATCGAAATCAAGACCGACCGCTATACCTCGCTCGGAAAATGGGGCGACGACGGCGAGTACACGGGCACGCGCGGCGTTTACATCTGCCGCAACGGCACGCAAAAGTACACATGCCCCGTTCCCATGCACGGAAGCAAAGTAACGGTAATCGCGCCCGCCACCGTAACGGTGCGTTCGCTCGACCTCATGTTTGCGGCGTATCCCGTGCGCAGGGTTTTGCACTATTCGGGCGACCGCAACATAGAAACCCTGCTCGATAAGTGCGACAACACCATGCGGGCGTGCATGGACGGCGGCATGCTCAACAACTCCGACCGCGACCGCGGGTGCGACCTGTTCGCGCTGTCGGTGTTTGCGCGAGCCGCGCTCGTAACATACGACGACTCCGTTTTGCCGCTCGTTCGCGCCGCTATACTCGGGGCTGTGCCCGAAAACGGCGCGCTCGAAAATTTTGCCCGCGGACCGTTTGCCTATGAAGACGTGATATCGTCTTTGACTTTCTGCTCGCGTTTGGGCGCGGTTGCGGCGTATTACATGCGCACCGCCGACGTACAACTTTTGACCGAAATATACGAGGCTTTGTGCTCCTATCTCATGCGCTGGGAATTCGGCTACGACGGACTTGTTTCCCGACTTAAAGAGGGAGAGCGAGCCGACGCGGGCTACAACTGCGACCCGCAACTAATCGAAATATGCCTGTACTATTCCGCCGCTTCCTTTTTGGCGGAGGTTGCGGGCGATATCGCGAATTTCGAGCACGAGGGCGAACTGCGCCGCCGCGCCGACCTCATACTCACGGCGTTTGGCGCAAAATATTACAAGGGCGGCTATTTCTCGTCGGGCGAAATCTGCGACGAACGCGCCAACGCTTTGGCTGTGCTGTGCGGCTTGGCGGGCGATAAGTCGGCGGAGATTGCAGACGCGCTCGCCTCTTGCAACAACGCTTCGCCCGCATACGAGGGCTTTGTGATAGACGCTCTCGCCGCCGTGGGGCGCACCGCGCAGGCGAAAGACAGGCTCGTGCGCCGCTCGCTCGGCTTTATAGAGAGCGAGTCGCCCGTGCTTCCCGAATATTTTTACCGCGCAGGCTCTGCGTGCAGCGTTTCTTCGGTATCGCTGCTTTGCGGATTTATAGGCGGCGTGCTCGGAGTGAATTACTCCGCTTGCCGCAAAGCGAGCATAATTCCGCCCGCGGATTGCGGCGACTTTAAGGCTGAAATCGCATTCGGCGACGATTGCCTGCGCCTTTCTTGCAAACGCGGCGTTATCTCCGCCGACAATAGCTCCGGCTGCTTCGCCGAACTTTACGAAAACGGCGAAACTTTCATACTGGAAAAAGGCAAGAAAAAACGCATAGAAGAGTAAACTTTATTACCGATAAATGTTAAAATATTGAAATACGTTCAGATATATAACTATTTTGCAATCGTTATATCTTATGGAGAATTTATGAATGTAATTGTCGAACGTATCGAAGAACTCAGAAAAAAGAAGGGTTGGTCAAAGTACGACCTTGCCAAATTTTCGGGCATAACCACAAATACCGTATACGGTTGGACTCGCAAAGACTCTATGCCGTCGTTGTCGAATTTGGAATTGATTTGCGAAACGATGTGTATTACTTTGGAGCAGTTTTTTTGCGGGGTGGGTAGCAAAAAAGCGGCGACGGAAGAGAATGAAATTTTGCAAGAGTGGTTTTTGTTGTCTGATTTGGAAAAAGAAGCGGTGCTCAAAATGATTGAAACTTTCAAGATACTCAAGAGGAAATAAAATAATGGACAAAGACGTTATTTTATAGGCATAGAGGATTGGAAAAATTTCAAAAAAGCGGTAGTAGCAAATAGCAAGTATGCTTTTATTGTTTATGATTTACGCTTGACAAAACCGTGAAATGAGTGTACACTGTATATAAGGAAATTAGCAGGTCGATTTCGCAGTCCCCTTAAATTGCCCCAATTGATTTCCAATCTATAAGGAGGTAAGGAGCGAGTAATGGCTGACAAGATTTTGACTTGCAAAGACTGTAACAAAGAGTTTACGTTTACCGAAGGCGAACAGGCGTTTTATGCGGAAAAAGGTTTCACCAACGAACCCGCACGTTGCCCGGAGTGCCGCAAGGCACGCAAGGCGGCGCGTAGAAACGGCGAGCAACGCAACGCTTAAAGTATAGGCGACGAGAGAGCCGACTTCGAAATATCGAGGTCGGCTTTTTGCGTGTCGGCAAATGCGCAGGAGTAAAAAATTTTGTTATTGCGGGCAGTTGACCGAATGGAAATATTGATGTATAATATATACTGACCGCATATTTTGTTGCGAGTCGGAAAAATCAAATCTTTCGGAGGTTTTATGAAATCAAACACCAAAAGTCCATTGCGTGTAGCGGTAGTATTTCTTCTTGCCGCCGTACTCGTTTTGGGAACGAAACTTGCGTTTTCGGCAAACGCGAACGCCGCAGACTCGGCGAACGTGGGCGAAACGTATTATTACGAAGAGCTTAAAAACAGCGATATGGCGCAACGCCTATACCGCGCTATAAACGACATGACGGAGAACGCGAACTTTGCTTCCGGCATGCTCGAATACGACTTGATTGGCAGCGGTGCGCTCACCGAAGAAGAGGTGAGGAAATACGTAGACTCTTCTTCGCCGCGCGTACCCGTTGCGCTCGGAGCGGCACGCGACGCCTTTTATATGGATAATCCGGATTTGTTCTGGCTTGACTCCTACAAACTGTATCTCAGCGCGGGCATGCAAAACGGCGTGTACGCGGCGTATCTCGGAACGGGCAATTTCGAAAACTACTACGTAGACAACACCGTTAAAAGCGCGTCCGAGGTGAAAACGGCTACGGAAAAATACAACGCCGCGCTCGAAAAGGCGGTTGCCGAGGTAAAGAAAGCGGGTAACGACCCCGTTGCGCTTGTGAAAGCCGCAAACAAGTACATAGCCGAAAAAACCGAATACGACTACGGCGCGCGCAAAAACGCGCAGGGCGGAGTGGATTACGACGGTTACGTGAACACGGCTTACGGCTCTCTCGTGAACGGCAAGGCGCTTTGCGGCGGTTACGCTCGCGCCTTTAAGGCGATAATGGACGAACTTTCGATACCCTGCACTCTCGTACAGGGCAGTGCGTATTCGGGCGTTGCCGCAGAGGGTACCGCGGGCTACGAAGCTCACATGTGGAACGCCGTGAAAATAGGCGGGCACTGGTACGGAGTGGACGTTACTTACAACAGCTCCTCATTGAATATAGACAGATACACCCTTGTGGGCGAAGAATTCTTATCGCAAAATCATTACGCCGACGGAGTTATATCTTCTTCGGGTTTCGAACTCAAATATCCCGCTCTTCGCGCGTTGAACTACGGCGTTAACGAGGACGCGAGCGGCTTCGAATTCAAAGACGAAGGCAATATAGGCGATAAAAAGTTTGGCTACGTTGATGTGAATAATAAGAAAGTACTGTATTTGGGTATATCTTACGAAGGAAAAAACGCCGACGATTTGCGAAAAGAGGGAAAATATCTCGTTTTGCGCTATATAAAAGAAGACGGAACAACTTCGCTTTGGTTCAATGAGAATTCTTTCTTGAACGCGAATAGCGGTACTTACAACGAGTGCGTAGGCAAATACTTATATTTTTATGCTAAACCCGACGTATTCATGGTGCAGTTTGCAATTGTGGATATAGCGGGCGAGCAAAACAATTTCTTGTTCGACGAGGCAACTTTTAATCAACACGTAATTGCAACGAGTTCCGTATACGCCAACAACGCATATAAAACTTTTAAGGCTTCCCCTTACGCAAAGAAAATAGTTCCTTACGAAACGGGCGTGATATGGTCGTTCGATAAGATGGACGTTATGTTCGAATACAACGAGAAACTCATTCCCGCAAACGAGCAGGATTTAACCGACGATTTCAAAGTTCAAATCGCGGTAAACGGCAATAGCGGCGATATGAGCAAAACCACCAAAATCGAAAACGTAAAGTGGGACGCGGAGAAAAACACGCTTTCGTTCACCTTTACTCCCGACGCGTCTTACGCTCACAATTTCGATACTTACACTTTCGTGCCCACAAATCTTGTGGGAAAAGACAGCAACAAAACGCCCGAGCCTGCGGGGTATTACACATTCAAGCGCAAGCAGGTTGTTTGCCCCAAGGTGTTTAACGACGGCAGACTTTACATGCAAGTATACGGTCATCCCAAATTCGTGGGAGCGGAAGACCTTTCCACCGAGGGCTTCAAAGACAAGAACGGCAAGCCGATTGTGGGCAACCAACGCAGTCAGATGATGCTCGTGGTTGACGAACCCGGCAAAGACAAGAGCGAGACCATGGAAAACACTTTGCTCGGCAACACGGAAATCGGCGTTAACAAAACCGATATAAAGAGCAGTTCCACTTACGAAATAGACTTGCAACTTTGCGGCGTGGTGCAAAAAGTGCCCACAGGCAGTTATATGCAAGTAGGTTTCGGGTTCCCCGAAGGTTACGGACCCAACAAGGACGTTACGTTCACCGTTTATCACTACAAACTCAACGACGAAGGCGTTATAATCGGAGTGGAAAAAGTTCCCTGCGTTATAACCGAATACGGCATAATCGCCACGGTAAACAGCTTCAGTCCGTTTATGGTTTGCGCCTTGGACGGCAAGAACGCGGATACGGGCGTGCGCAGTATTTACGCGAGCGTGGAGGGCAAAGGCGGCTCTATAAGCGAAACCTCGGTAAAACAGCTTGTTTCGGGGCAGACGGTTACGTATAAAATCACTCCCGATGAGGGATACGAAATAGGGCGCGTAATGCTCGGCGACACGGACAAGAAAACGTCCGTAAACGAAAACGGAGAGATAACGCTCGGATACGACGATATCTCGGCGAACAGTACTCTCGAAATTTCGTTCGTGGCGAAACGCGTGGCTACCGAACGCGCAAACATCGGCTTTGTGGTTGCGAGTCCCCGTTTGGTGGTAAGCTCCGAAGATATGATTGTTGCGGTTGAGCACAAAGTGGGAGAGTTGCCCGAAGAAGAAAGCAACACGGCTCTCGTGGTTACGCTCATAATAGTGTTCGTGCTTATCGCGGGCGCGGCGGCGTTCCTCGTTTGGTATTTCCTCCGCAAGAAAGACGGCGGCAAAGGCAAGCCTTCTTCTGACAAAAACGGCGGCGCAAAACGCGCGGAGTCGCAACAGAGTCGCGCGTCGGCTTCCGTGCGCCCCGCAATGGCTACGGCAACCGCGACGGCGACTCAAAGACCCGCAACTGCGGCAACTCAAAGACCCGCAACTGCGGCAACCCGCCCCGCAACCGCGGCTCAAAGACCTGCCGCAACCGCAACTCAAAGACCTGCCGCAACCGCAACTCAAAGACCTGCCGCGACGGCGGCTCAAAGACCCGCAACTGCGGCAACCCGCCCCGCGCCCCGTCAGTCGGCGGTTGCGCCCAAAAAACCCGACGGTAAAAAATAATGAAAAACAAGAGAATTATAGAATACGTTCCGTTTTTTTGCATGTTGCCGCTAAGCGCGGTATCGCTGTGCGTTTATCTGCTTGTGTATCGCGAGAGCGAATTTTTCCGCATACTGCAAGTTGCGGGCGCGCCGCTAATCGCGCTCATAATCCCTTTGCTTAACCTTATATGCCGCGTGCGCATACCGTTTGCGCTCAACGTAGCCGTAACGGGCTTTGCGTTTTTCGCCATGAACTTGGCGGCGGTGTATTTGTACAGAGTTTTTCCGCACTGCGATAAAATACTGCACACGCTGTTCGGCATAGTGGGCGGCTTGGGAATGTTTATACTTCTCTTGTACGGCAAGGGCGAAAAGCTCAAGCCCTGGTGCTTTTTCGTGCTAATCATGCTCGGAGTGCTCGGCATGGCGGCGCTGTGGGAAATATACGAGTACGCGGCGAGCGCGTTGCTCGGAGCCGACCTGCAACGCTGGATGCCCGACATGAACGCGGTGGGAGATATGACCGTGAACGAGTTTATAAAGTCTTACAGTCCGCTGTGGGACACCATGTGGGATATGATAGTCGCGATATTCGGAGTTGTTCTCTTTTACGTTCTCGTGCTTGCGGATAAACTGTGCGGATATAAAGTTTGCAAAAGCATATACCGCCAAGTAAACGCGGGCAAATCGGAAGAAAAGGAATAACGTATAAGCTCTGAAATAAAGGGCGCGTTCGGTTTAATGAGCGCGTCCTTTTTGTGTGAAAAATAACAGTATGCGAAAACGCTTGCATAGGTTGAAAATATGTAGTATAATTGTATTCGGTGGAGATTGGCAAACGTCGATTTGCGCTTCGCCAATATGCGAAAACTGAAAAGGAGTAATTCAATTATGGAAACTTTCGGCATCGAAAAGTACGGCATCACAAGTCCCAAGAGCGTTAACCGCAACTTAAGCCCCGCGGTTTTAACCGAAACCGCGCTTAAGACGGAAAAGGCACGCCTTACCGACAAAGGCGCGTTGCTCATAGAAACGGGCAAATACACGGGCAGAAGCCCCAAAGACCGTTTTATTGCGGACGAACCGGGCATAACCGACGAAATCAACTGGGGCGCGGAAAACAAAAAAATCGAGCCGGAAAAGTTTGAAAGAATATACGGCAAAGTTGCCGCGTATTTATCCAACCGCGATATTTACGTGTTCGACGGATTTGCGGGCGCAGACCCCAAGTTCCGCATAAGCGTGCGCGTTATAAACGAGTTCGCGTCGCAAAACCTCTTTATGCACGATATGCTCATTCGCCCCACGGACAAAGAGCTTAAGAACTACAAAGAAGATTTCACCGTGATTTGCGCGCCCGGGCTTAAGCTCGACGCCGAGAAAGAGGGCGTGAACAGCGAGGCGGCAATACTCGTATCGTTTACCAAAAAGCTCGTTATTATAGCGGGCAGCAAGTACTGCGGCGAAATGAAGAAGTCGGTGTTCAGCGTTATGAACTACCTTCTTCCCAAGAAAGGCGTGCTCGGCATGCACTGCTCCGCCAACATGGCGCAAGACGGAAGCGGCAACACCGCGCTGTTCTTCGGGCTTTCGGGCACGGGTAAAACCACGCTTTCGGCAGACCCCAACCGCGGACTTATAGGCGACGACGAGCACGGCTGGGGCGACGACGGCATATTCAACATAGAGGGCGGTTGCTACGCAAAGTGCATAGACCTTTCCGCCGAGAAAGAGCCCGAAATATTCGGAGCTATCCGCCACGGCGCGGTTATGGAAAACGTGGTGGTTGACGAAGCTACCCGCGTTCCCGATTTCACCGATAAATCGCTTACCGAAAACACCCGCGTGGCTTACCCCATAAACTTTATACCCAATGCCGTTATACCCGGCGTGGGCGGACACCCCAACACCGTTATCTTCCTTACCGCCGACGCTTACGGCGTGTTGCCGCCCGTTAGCAAACTTACCGACGAGCAGGCAATGTATTATTTCGTTTCGGGCTACACGAGCAAAGTTGCGGGCACGGAACGCGGCATTACCGACCCCGTTTGCACCTTCTCCACCTGCTTCGGTTCGCCGTTCTTGCCGCTTCGCTCGAGCGTGTACGCCGAACTTTTGGGCGAGAAGATACGCAAGCACGGTTCGGACGTTTACCTTATAAACACCGGCTGGACGGGCGGAGCTTACGGAGTGGGCAAGCGCATGTCGCTTCCCGCAACCCGCGCGATAGTAACCGCCGCGCTCAACGGCTCGCTTGCCAAAGTCGAATACGAAACCGAGCCTTTCTTCGGTTTGGCTGTTCCCAAGTCTTGCCCCGGAGTGGAAGCCGAGATACTCAATCCCAAAAACGTATGGAAAGACAAGAAGGAATACGACCGTCTTGCCAAAAAACTTGCGGGAGAGTTCGTGCAGAATTTCAAGAAATACGACCACATGCCCGCCAACATCGTTAACGCGGGACCCAAAGCGTAGTTGTCATTGCGAGGCATACGGTTTACGCTGTCATTGCGAGGGTGCTTGCACCCGAAGCAATCCCATTCATGAGAAAAGCTCCGCCCCGCATTAGGGCGGGGCTTTTTTTATTCCTCACATGCCGCACATTAAAAATACTTGTAAAATCGCAACCGTTGTGCTATACTTATAACCTAATGCTCCAACTTTCCGACGTAAAATACGTATATAACGCGGGCGCGGAGGACGAAAAGACCGCGCTCGGAGGAGTTTCGCTCTCGGTTAAAGAGGGCGAATTCGTCGCGCTCGTAGGGCACAACGGAAGCGGCAAGTCCACGCTCGCCAAACTTTTCAACGGGCTTATTCTGCCCACCGAAGGCAGTGTGCGCGTGAGAGGAATGGACACCGCCGACAAAAAAAACCTGTTTGATATCCGTAAGACCGTGGGCGTGGTGTTTCAAAATCCCGACAATCAAATGGTGGCGTCTATTATAGAGGACGACGTTGCGTTCGGGCCGGAAAACCTCGGACTGCCGAGCGCGGAAATAAGCGAGCGCGTGCAGTGGGCGCTCGAGAGCGTAGGCATGCAAGACCACCGCCGCGGAACGCCTTTTCGGCTCTCCGGCGGGCAGAAACAGCGCATTGCCATAGCGGGAGTGCTCGCAATAAAGCCGCGCGTAATGGTGCTTGACGAGAGCACCGCCATGCTCGACCCCATAGGGCGCGAAGAGGTTATGAAAGTGATTACCCGTCTTAACCGCGAAGAGCACATGACGGTAATTATGATAACCCACTTTATGGAGGAAGCCGCGCTTGCCGACCGCATAATAGTTATGCGCAACGGGCTTGTTGCCGGCGAGGGCGGAAAGGAGATATTTTCAAACCGCGAGCTTATAGAGAGCGCGGGTTTGGAGCTTCCGCTCGCGGCGCGGGTTGCCATGCGCTTGAGAGAAAAGGGACTTAAAATAGACGGCGATATTACGTTGCCCGAGGAGCTTGTAGACGCGCTATGCCGATAAAGATAACCGACTTGAATTACGTGTACAGCGCGGGCACGCCTTTTGCAAAACACGCGCTGAAGAACATAAACCTCGAAATTCCCGACGGCGAATTTTGGGGCGTGATAGGGCACACGGGCAGCGGCAAATCCACGCTGTTCGCGCACTTGAACGCGCTCACGAGAATACAGAGCGGCACTATAGAGATAGACGAGTTCAGACTCGTAGGCAACGGCGGCAAAAAGCCCAAGCGCAAGCACAGACCCGATTACAAGGCTTTACGAGCACGTGTGGGCATGGTTTTTCAATATCCCGAATATCAGCTGTTTGCCGAAACGGTGCGCGAGGACGTGGCGTTCGGCGCGAAAAACATAGGCATAAAGGGCGATGAGCTCGATACTCGGGTTAAGTCCGCAATAGAGATGGTAGGACTCGATTACGCCGACGTGGCGGAGCGCAGTCCGTTCGACCTGTCGGGCGGGCAAAAGCGCAGAGTCGCGCTTGCGGGCGTGCTTGCCATGCACCCCAAAATTTTGGTGCTCGACGAACCCACGGCGGGGCTCGACCCGCGCGGCAAACGCGATATACTCAATCTCATTACGGAGATTAAGTCCGCGCTTTGCCCCACGGTAATTATGATATCGCACAACATGGACGAGGTTGCCGAATACTGCGACAAAATAGCGGTTATGGCAAACGGCGAACTCAAGTTCGTGAGCACGCCGCGCGAACTGTTTTCGCGCGCGGATACGCTCGAAGAACTGCACATAGAAACTCCGTGCGTAACCGCGCTTGCACGCGAACTTAACGGGCGCGGACTTAATGTGAGCGTTGCCGCTCTCACCGAAGACGAGCTTGTGGAGGAGATACTGCGGGCGAAGGGGGCTAACGCATGAAAGACGTCAGCTTCGGTCAGTATTATCCCGTAGAGAGCCCTGTGCACCGTTTGGACCCGAGAGTAAAACTGCTTTCGGTGGTGCTCTACATCGTGGGGATATTCTTTATTCAAAAATTCATCGGCTTTGCCGTGGTTGCCCTGTTTTTGCTCGTTGCGATTGCTTGCAGCCGAGTTCCGCTTATGAAAGTGTTGCGCTCGGTGCGGGCGGTGCTGTTTTTGGTGCTGTTCACCGCGATAATAAGCGTGCTGTTTTATTCGGGCGGGGGCGAAGAACCGCTTTGGGCGTGGGGCATAATTAAGATTTACAAGGGCGGACTTTTGAGCGCGGCTCGCATGGCTTTGCGCCTTGTGTTTCTCGTGCTCGGACCGAGTTTGCTCACGCTCACCACAACGCCCGTGGAGCTTACCGACGGGCTCGAAAGCCTGCTCAAGCCGCTTGCGCTCATTAAACTGCCCGTGCACGAGCTTGCCATAATAATGAGCATTGCGCTTCGGCTCATTCCCACGCTCACCGAAGAAACCGAAAAAATCATGAACGCGCAAAAAGCGCGTTGCGCCGATTTCGACACGGGAAATATTTTTAAGCGCGCAAAGTCGCTCATACCCATACTTATACCGCTGTTCGTAAGCTCGTTCAGGCGAGCCGACGAGCTTGCCGACGCCATGGACTCGCGGTGTTATCGCGGCGCGAAAGGGCGCACCCGCATGCGCGTGCTCAAATTGCGTTTCAGAGATTTCGTTGCGGCGTTCGTAATGCTCGCGCTTTTTTTCGTGATACTCGTGTTGCGATACAATTGGTTCGGTTTGGGATTTATAAATCTGCTCGTATGAAAAACTATCTTCTCACGGTTTCATATTGCGGCGCGGCGTACTCGGGTTGGCAAACTCAGAAAAACGCCGTTACCGTTCAGCAAACGCTCGAAGACGCGCTCGCAAAACTTACAGGGCGCGAAATAAGCGTTACGGCTTCGGGGCGCACCGACGAGGGAGTGCACGCGCTCGGGCAAGTCGTTTCTTTTTCATGCGATACGAGCGTGCCCGCCGAAAAGTTCGCCGCGGCTCTCAACACCTTTTTGCCGCCCGATATTCGCGCGGTGAATTGCCGCGAAGTGCCCGAGGGCTTTTGCGCCCGCCGCAGTGCCAAGCGCAAAACCTACGTTTACCGCATGTATTTGAGCGACAGGGAATTGCCGCACGCCGACGGTTTTGCGCTCAGGCTGGAAAGCCCGCTCGATACCGAACTTTTGCAAAAGGCGTGCAAACTCGTTGAGGGCACGCACGATTTCGTTGCGTTCAGGTGCGTGGGCTCGTCGGCGGTAACAACGGTGCGCACCGTATATTCTTGCTCTATTGCGCGTTATCCCGCCGCGGGCATTATGCCCGAAACTTACGAACTCACCGTTTGCGGCAACGGCTTTTTATACAAAACCGTGCGGCTCGTTACGGGCGCGCTACTCGCTCTGAACTGCGGAAAAATCACGCTTGCCGATTTTGCTTCGGCACTGGGCGGCAACGAAAACGCAATAAGAAAAGTGCCCGCGCCGAGCAAAGGACTCACGCTATTGAAAGTGGAGTATTGAGAATAGGGGCGGGAGTTGAGCCTTTTGGCGTCAAAAGGCTCGCGAAAACCGCAAAGGGGCAAGACACTTTCGGTTGTGTCTTTCCCCTTTGAACCCCTTTTCCGCAACGATAAGGGCGTTGCCCTTAACCCACACGCTTACGCGTAGAGGTTTTAATACACGAGTTTGAAGCTGAGTTTCCAAATAATGTCATTGCGAGCGAGTACGCTCTACGCCCCCCGATTTATCCTTCGATACTTGCCGCTCTTCGTAA
>NZ_CALPCH010000026.1 GCF_943193005.1 Pumilibacter intestinalis | reverse complement strand
GCTCGCACGGCTCGCTTGCAATGACAGCAACACCCAACATGTCATTGCGAGGAGGGCGTAGCCCGACGAAGCAATCTCAGCCGAAAGAAAGATATTTTTACGGAGACAAAATGATTAAAGAAGAAAACATCAAGAAATTCAGCGAACAGTGCAAAAATATATTTTCGCAAATCGAACGCGACGTTATAGGTCAAAAAAACGTAGTGGAAGGCGTTGTAATCGCCATGATTGCGGGCGGCAACGTGCTCTTGGAGGGCGTGCCCGGAGTAGGCAAAACGCGTTTGGTTCGTTCGCTCGGCAGGGTTTTCAACTTGCCGTTTTCGCGTATTCAGTTCACGCCCGACCTCATGCCCGCCGACGTTACGGGCACGAACATAATAGTTAAAGACGCGCAGGGCAACACCGAATTCAGTTTCCAACCCGGTCCCGTATTCAGCAACATAATCCTTGCCGACGAGATAAACCGCGCCACTCCCAAAACGCAGTCCGCGCTTTTGGAAGCCATGCAGGAACACACCGTAACTGTAATGGGCGTATCGCGCAGGCTCGAAGAACCGTTTTTCGTGCTCGCCACTCAAAACCCTGTTGAGCAAGACGGTACTTATCCTTTGCCCGAGGCGCAGATGGACCGCTTTATGTTCAAGCTCATTGTTAAAAACCCGAGCTTAGACGAACTAATGGATATAGTAAATATGACTCAAAAGACCATGGCGGAGGTTGCGGAAGCGGCTTGTAACGGTCAGGATTTGCTCGATATGCGCAAGACCGCAAACGCTATACCCGTAGCCGAGGACGTAATGCGTTACGCTATGATGCTTTGCTCCGCCACTCACCCCGACAGCGACTGCGCTACCGAAACGGCTAAAAAATACGTGCGTTTGGGCGCAAGCCCCCGCGCGGGACAGGCACTCATATCGGCGGCGAAAGTTCGCGCGCTCCTTTTGGGCAGATTTAACGTATCGTATTCCGATTTGCACGCGCTCGCGTATCCCGTGCTTCGTCACCGCATGAAGCTCACGTTCGACGCAATCGCCGAACGCATCGACCCCGACGAAATAATCGAAAGAATTATAAAAGAGGTGGAGGGGCGCAGAGGCTCTATGCTCGGCAAGGCGGATAAGCAAGCCGACGAACAACCGCTTGCTCCAGAGTCCGAAAACGGGCAAGAGCAGTCCGCCGTACTTGAAAACGAAGCCGCAACCGAAGCGGCGGAAACCGAAACGGAACAAAACGGAAAAAAGAAAAAGCGCGGGTTTTTCGGGAGAAAATAAATGGCGTTCTCTTACTTAAACGACGGTTTTTTTGGTCGGTTAGAGACGTTGGCACTGAATTTGCGCTCATATTTAACCGGTTTTTTCGGAGGAAAACACCTTGTTCGTACTTACGGGCAAACGGTGGAATTTGCCGATTACCGCGAATATATGCTCGGCGACGATATAAGGCGAATAGATTGGAACTTATACAGCAGGTTTGAAAAGTTTTTCATTAAGCTGTTTACCGACGAACGCCAAATGCACACGCAGATTTTTCTCGACTGCTCCGCGTCCATGGGCAAAGTGAGCCCCGAAAAAGGCGCGTACGCCGTGGCGGTTGCCGCCGCACTCGGCTTTTTGTCTGTTCACAATATGGACAAGGTTTCTTTCGAACTTACGCGCGGCGCGCGCAGTGAAAATCCGTTCGGCACGGTAGTGGGGAAGCAGTCCTTTTTTCGCGCGATAAAGTCGCTTGAAAACATAGTTTTCGAGGGCGACGCCGATATTTCTTCGGCTGTGGCGGCTTGCCCGAACACGGGCACCAAAGACGGCATAACCGTTATAATTTCCGACTTTTTGTCCGATATCGATTGGCGAAAGGCGGTGGACTATCTTTGCTACAAGCGCAGACAGGTTTTGCTCGTTCAGGTGCTCACGCCGGAGGAAGCAGACCCTCTCTACAACGGCAGAGTAAATCTCATAGACTCGGAGTCGGGCAGTTTGGACGACGAGCGCAACATGAAAATGCGCATAACGAACGGCATGCTCGCGGCGTATCAAGAGGCGCTTTCCGACCTCATTGCGGACATGAACTACTATTGCACTTCGCGCGACGCGAACTTTATTTCGGTGCGCACTAATCAGCCTATAGAAAAAGTCCTTTTCGGCGAACTCTTCAAAACGGGTATTATGGCATGAGTTTACTGTTACCTTTGGGACTCATAGGCTTGATTGGCGTAGTCGCGCTAATCGTAATTTATATAATCAAGCCGAACTATCAGCAGAAATTCGTTTCCAGCACGTACATTTGGAAACTGAGTTTGAAATACAAGAAAAAAACTCTGCCCATAAGTCGGTTCAGAAATATATTGATATTTTTGTGCCAGATACTCATACTCGTATCTTGCGCCCTTTTGTTGGCTCGCCCGGTGATTGCGGGTGAAAAGGAGCACGTTTATTCCGAGCGCGTTGCCATAATAGACGCGTCGGCGAGCATGCGCGTATCCGACGGAAACGCGACTCGGTTCGAACGCGCGGTAGAGGAGGCTCGCGCGCTTGCCGAAGAAACCGAAGAGCTCGGCGGAATTTTTTCGCTCATAATAGCCGACGACGAGGCGCATTTCGAGGTGCAACGCGTAACGGCGGAAAACATGCGCGAAGTCTACGACGCCATAGACGCGCTCGCGGAGCTCGGCGCGGAGGGGTGCACTTTCGGTTCTGCCGACCTCGAGGGCGCGATAGACTTTGCGAGCGAGGTGCTCATTGTAAATCCCGACAGCGAGGTTATTCTTTACACCGCAACCGAATTTTTGGAAAAGGGCGGCGTGCGCGTTGTGGACGTGTCCGAGGACGGCGAGTGGAACGCCGCCATACTCGACAGCAGAGCCGAGATAGTAAACAACTATTTCAACATTGCGGTAGACGTGGGGTGCTACGGCAGGAGCGAAGCCGTAACCGTAACTTGCGAGATATACAATCTCAACGGAAGCGGCAACAACGAAACGATAACCATGCAACAGCGTTTCACCGCCGACGAAAACGAGCTTACTTTCGATTTCAACGAGGCGTATCTCACCAACGACTGCAACGGACTGAAAATAATTTCGTTCGACCGCGTTTACATTTCCATAGACTCCAACGACTCTTTCGCCGACGATAACTATTATTTCCTGTACGGCGGCACTAAAGAGAAGATAAAAATACAGTATTCCACGTCCGACACGGCAAACCCCTTTTTCCGTCAGGTTCTCTATCTATTGCGCGAAAACTTGAAAAACAAGTGGGATATAGAGCTTTCCGAGGTTAAACCTGGCGCGGCGAAAACCGAGGGCTTCGACTTTTACGTGTTCGAGCACAAAATGCCGGAAAAGATGCCCGAAGACGGCGTTGTGTTTTTAATGGACCTTGACGTTGCGCCGCAAGGCTCGGGCTTAACTTTGCAGTCGGAGGGCTTTTCGGTAGACAAAAATTCCACTCTCGCGTCGGGCGAAACTCACCCCGTAATGCGCGGAATTCTTCCCGAAACCATAACCATATCCAACTATCGCAAAATCACGAGTCACGACGGTTACCGCGAGCTTATGTATTTCCGCGGCGACCCGCTTGTTCTCTTGAAAGACGCGGGCAAAACCAAAACGGTGGTTTTCTCCGCCGACATACACAACTCCAACGTAGCCATACTTTACGCGTTCCCCATGTTTGTGCGCAACGTGTTCAACTATTTTATTCCGTTTACCTTCACTAAAGACACCGACGACTATACGCATCCGTCCGCTCGCTACGCTTTCGGCATAGGCGATACTTTGGAGTTGCGCGCCCGCGGCGATTTGGTAAACGTGGAAGGTCCCGAGCTTGTGGAGGAGTTTCAATTTCTCGACGGCGGCGTTGTGCACAATCTTGCTTTGAAACGCCCCGGAACTTACACCGTTACGCAGGACACTTTGAGGGTGGAGGGAATAAAAGAAGAGTTTTTCGTTAGTATTTCAAATTACGAAAGCAACATAACAAAGCAAGTGGACGCTCTTCCCTTTTTGGAAAGAGTGGTTAAGTACGAAGAAGAGGACAAAGACCTGCTCATATGGTTTGCGTCCGTGTTGGTGGGATTGCTCTTTGTTGAGTGGTTCTTGCAGTCGCGCGAGTATTTTAAGTAGGAGGGGCGGAGAGAAATGTCTGATTTTTCCATAAATTTTTCCAATCCATGGCTGCTGCTCCTTTTGCTTCCCGCAATAGGGCTTACCCTTTTGCCGTACCTTCGCATGAACAAGCACTACCGCCGCAACCGCAACCGCATTGCGTCTATGGTGTTGCACATGCTCGTTATGGTGCTGTGCGTTTCGGTGCTTTCGGGTATATCGTTCGACTACGATACCCCCAACCGCAATAACGAAATAATACTGCTTGTCGATTCCTCGTTCAGTTCGCGCGACGCGGCGGAACAACGCGACGAGTTCATACAAAACGTAACTGCGGAATGCGGCGACGAATTCAAGCTGGGCATAGTGAAATTCGGCTACGACCAAAAATACGTGGCTCGGCTCGGCGATGACGGGCGCGAGGTATTTCGCAAATACATTTCGTCCGACGACCCCGACGTGAGCGCGACCGATATCTCGTCGGCACTCAAGTATGCGAGCGGGCTTTTTACAAATCCGCTCACGGCTAAAATCGTGCTCCTATCCGACGGCTTGGAAACCGACGGCAAAGCCGCTTCGGTTATAAAGGGCATAGCCGCGCAGGGCATTAAGGTAGACGCGATATGCTTTAAGGGCGGCGAGCACGACGAGGTGCAGATACAGGAAGTAATAGTTCCCGACTACAACGTAGACGTTAACATGCCCGTGAATTTCGTTGTGAAAACGCGCGGCAATTACGGCGGCGAAAACAAGAAACTCAATATCACGGTTTACGACAACAACGCGGCGGCAACGCCCGTGTCTTTCGATATGGTTTCGGGCGACCAAGCGTTTAATCTCACGTACACGTTTACCGAAAAGGGCATGCACGAGTTGCGTTTCGAAATTTCGGAAGCTACGGGCGGCGACACCGTGGTGCAAAACAACTCGTACTACACCTACGTGAACATTGCCGAATACAACAAAATACTGCTTTTGGAAGCGTTCGACGGAGAGTCCGAAAAACTCGTAAAAGAACTTTCGGAGCAGGGCAACGACGTAACCGTAAAAACTTTGGAGAACGAAATAGACTACAATTCCGTGCCCAAAACCATAGGCGAGCTTGCCAAATTCGAGCAGGTTGTGCTCGTGAACGTGGCAAACTCCGATTTGCCCGCGGGCTTCGACAAGATGCTGTACGACTACGTGTACAATCTCGGCGGCGGTCTGCTTACCGTGGGCGGCAAAACGGATATAGGCGCGGACGGCAAACAAATTCCGCACGCCTACAACCGCAAGGATTTGGAAAACACGCTTTTGCAGCAAATGTTGCCCGTGCAGGCGGTGGACTACACTCCGCCCACGGCTATAGTGCTCGCGCTCGATACCTCGGGCTCTATAGGCGCGGACAAAATAAAATATATAAAAGAGGGTGCGAAAGCGCTTTTGAACCAACTTAACACTTGGGACTACTGCGGAGTGGTTCGGTTCGACAGCAATTCGGTGGAAACTTATCCCGTAACGCCCGCGACCCAAAAAGATGAGATAGCGGCGGAGATAGACAAGTTGGCAAACGGCACAGGCAGTACCACGTTTTCGTCGGGCATAACGCAGGCGGGACAAATGCTTGCCGCAACCAAAGCGGAGATAAAGCACGTAGTGCTTGTCAGCGACTGTATGCCGGGCGACAACAGCTCTGAAGATGCCGAGGGCAACAAAGCGAGCTTTATAGACGCGGTAAGACTTAACGCCAAAAACGGCATTTCGCTTTCCATAGTGGGCATACAAGACCCCGCGGGCTATAAAGAGCTTATGGAGCAAGCGGTAAAGGTGAGCAAAGACGAAACCGGCAGGGGCGAATTTTTGTGGACTTCGAACAGCAGCGGGGTAGGCGGCTTGATACTCGAAGATTTGACGAGTTCCGCAGTGGGCGAAATAGTATACGGAGAGGAATTCAAGCTGACTATCGATAAGCCTTCGTCGTCGGCGATGGCGGGAATTACGCAGGAAGAACTTGACGGAACGCCCTTTACGGGTTATTACGGCACTCGTCTTAAAGCGGAAACGCAGGACAACGCGCTCGAAGCTCCGCTTATGGCGGAATACGTTCCCATGTTTGCGCAGTGGAAATTCGGCGCGGGCAAAGTGGGCAGTTTCATGAGCGACCTCGGCGGCGAGTGGTCGGGCGAATTTTTGAACAAACCCGTAGGCAAAACTTTCGTTAAAAACATAGTTACGGGACTGTTCCCCGCAAACGGCATAAAACAGCCCGATATGGACGTTGTGATGCGCCTCGACAACTACGGCACGCAAGTTAACGTGTACACCGAGCGAGCCGAAGGCGAAACCGTAGAGGTGAAAGTAATTCCGTTCTCTGCGGCGGCAAAAGAGCATTACGGCAACAAGACGATAGAGGTTATCTCGGGTAACGGCAACACGAACTTTTCGTTCTCGGTTTCCTGCCCCGGAATATATACCGTATCGGTGGAGAAGAAGAACGCGGAGGGAAGCGTCGTTTCGGCGATGGCAATGTACAGAACGGTTTCGTATTCCGAAGAATACGACGTGCTTGCCGACCGCGAAATATCGGGCGAAGAGTTTTTGGCGGGCATTGCCCAAAGCGGCAAGGGCGTAATGCTCGAAGACGTGTGGCAGATATTCCAATCGTTCGTGCGCACGTTGCACAAAACGGTAGACCCGCGAATTGCGTTCCTGATTATGGCAATAGTGTTGTTCTTGCTCGACGTGGCCGTGCGTAAGTTCAAATTCAAATGGATACACGAAATAGTACGCGACCGCAAGGCGAAAAAGGCTCTCATGAACGAGACGCGCAAACAAGGAGAGTAACATGAAAAAATTGCGCATCTTAATTTGCATTATGTTGGTGTTGGGGTGTTCGGCGGCTTTCGCGGCTTGCGGCGGCGCACGGTTGTCCAAACCCGGCGGACTGAGGATTGACACCGACGCCCTGACTTTATCGTGGATAGAGGTGCCCAACGCCCGCTATTACACGGTGAGTTTCAACGGCGACGAGCGCGAAACGCGCAAAAACAATTTCTCGTTATCTGCGCTTGCGCCCGGCGATTACACGGTTAAAGTAAAGGCTTGCGGCGGCGACGGATACGACAATTCCGACTGGTCGCGCTCTTTGAGCTTTACGCGAGAGGTTGAGCCGGGATTTACTTTCGCGCTCATAAAGGGCAAGACCGAATACGAGGTAACGGGAATGGGCAGTGCGGACGGAGTTGCCGTTGTGCCCGACGAATACCGCGGAAAACCCGTAACGAGGATAGGCAAGCGTGCGTTTGCCAATCGAAGCAAACTCACGAGCGTGGTTTTGGGCAACAACATAACCGAAATAGGCGAGCAGGCGTTTTATAACTGTTCGTATTTAACGAGCGCGAACATACCCGAGAGCGTAACGAAGATAGGAAAGCAGGCGTTTCAGAGTTGCCGCCTTTTGGAGGGCGTTGTAACAATACCGAACGGAGTGACCGAACTCGGAGAAAGCGCGTTTGCGTACTGCCGTTCCATTACGGGCGTGCGCATAGGAAGCGGAATAAAATCTATAGGCGACAGCGCGTTTTCCGACTGCGACAAGCTCGCCGAAATAGTTTTGCCCGACACCGTTGAGAGCGTGGGCGAGTACGCTTTTTCCAAAGCGGTGGAAGCCGTGAGTCTTACCATGGGCGCGGGGCTTAAAACCGTGGGCGATTACGCCTTTTACGGTTGCGCAAAACTGCCCGAAATAAAGATAGGCACAAGCGTGGAGAGCGTGGGCAAAAACGCGTTCGCCGACTGCACCGCAGTTACGAGCGTTACTATACCCGACAGCGTGCTCACGATAGGCGTCGAAGCGTTTTACGGTTGCTCTGAACTTTCCTCCGTGTCGCTCGGAAGAAACGTGGAGAGCATAGGGCGCAACGCCTTTTTCAAAACCGAAATATGGCAGTCCGATACCGTTAAGTACGAGGAGGGCGAAACTCCCTCGTTTACAGCCGACCTCGTTTATCTCGGCGAGGGCGACAGGCAGTGGGTAATAGGTTGCCGCAACAGAAACTACGCAACCGACGTGAGCGGTGCGGTTAAAGACGGCACTTACGGAATTGCGGGCGGCGCGTTCTACCGGCACGACTCAACGTGGGAAAGCGAAGTCGCTGTGTGGGGCATTACTCTGCCCGACAGCGTGCAAATAATCGACGCGTCGGCGTTTGCGGGCAGTAAAAAACTGCAAAGCGTAACCATAGGCAAGGGCGTGAAGAAAATAGGCTCGTACGCGTTTTCCAACTGCTCGGGCTTGTATAACGCATATCTCGGTTCGTACAACGGGCACGGCGGAATTTCCGAAAGTTCGCTCGAGATTATAGACAACGCCGCGTTTAACGGTTGCAAGAGCATAAAGAATATTACCGTGCCCGATACGGTTAAGAGTATCGGAACGGACGCGTTCAAAGATACCGGATTATGGGAGCAGATAAGCGAAACCAACGCGCTCGTATACGCGGATAAGTGGGTGGTAGGCTACGGCGGCACAACCGCGTCGCATATGATTGTAAACAATATGAAAGCCGACACGGTGGGCATAGCCAACTACGCGTTTTACAATTCCATAGCCGTATCGGTTGCAATACCCGACAGCGTAAAATATATAGGGCGCGGCGCGTTTTACGGCAGTAAAGTATTGCAGAGCGTGAATATTCCCAAATCGCTCAAAGATATAGACGAATATACTTTCTACAATTGCTCGGTTCTCAAGCTCGATACCATACCGAGTAACGTAAAAACGATAGGGCGTTCGGCGTTTTACGGTTGCGAGTCGCTCGGACTCGCAAGGAGCACGGGCGCGACGAGAACGGAATTCAGCATACCCGACAGCGTGGAGTATATAGGCGATTACGCGTTTTACGATTGCGGCATAGCTCTTACGGACGAGGCGACGGGCTCTATAATCATTACGGGAATTACCGACCTTATAATAGGCAAGGGAGTAAAGAGCATAGGCAGTAACGCGTTTGCGAATTTCGTTTCGCTAAAAAGCGTTACCGTGGGCGAGAACGTAGCCGAGCTCGGCGAACGCGCGTTCTACAATTGCGTAAGTTTGCAAACGGTTGTTTTGCCCGACTCGCTAAAGTCGGTGCCAAAGCGCACGTTTTATAACTGTCCGTCGCTTACGAGCGTGAATATCCCCGACGCCGCCGAGAAGATTGACGATTACGCTTTTTACAGGTGCGAGTCGCTGTCAAGCATTTCGCTTCCGTCGCTCGTAACCGAAATAGGCAACTATGCGTTTTACGGTTGTGCTTCGCTCAAGAGTTTCGACCTTGCAAGCGTGTCGGTTTTGGGAACGCAGGCTTTCCGCAACTGCAAGAGCTTAACGAGCATGGTTATAAACGACAACATAACCGCTATGGGCAATCACGCGTTTTACGGCTGTTCGCTCCTTACGGTGTATACCTCGCGCGAAACCGCGCCCGAGGGGTGGAGCTCGCGTTGGAACTCGTCTTATCGCCCCGTGGTGTGGGGAGCTAAACTCGACTCCGAAAATAAATACGTTGTGTCTATAACGATAACGGATAAGAGCTTATCCAACTACAACGAGCGAACGGCGTTTTACGACCCCGCGCGTTCGGGCTATTGGTTCGACGGTTGGTCTGCCGACGAGAACGCAACTGCGGGCAATCCCGATATAATCGATATAGCGAGCATGCCGAAAGGCACGGTGCTCTATACCGTGTGGGCGGAAATGTAATTTACCGAAATACAATAAAAAAGCGGATATCTTCAAAGATATCCGCTTTTTCGAACTACTCTTTGTAAGCGGGGGAAATATCGAAATTTTTGCTTTGCAGTTCCTTTACGAACAGTGCGCGTATGTAGCCTTTTTCGGTAGAGGTGGAATGCACGTAAAACCGTTTGCCGTAATAGTACCTCGCAAGGTTGTAATACTTGGCGTTTGTGTGCAAGGCGATTGCGGTAAAACCGCGTTCGGCGCAGTAGTCTATGGCGGACTGCAAAAGTCCGCTTCCCACGCCGCCGTTACGCACCGAGGGTTTCACTCCGAAGCGGTACAGGTAGGCGAGTTCGCCGCTTAGGCTCTTTATGCGCACGCTTCCGAGGATTTTGCCGCTTTCGTCTTCGGCAACGAAAACTTTGTGCGCGGCAATATCGTCGAGCACCGATTGCTCGGTTTCGTGAAGCGCTTTTACGTTTATATTTGCCCCCACCTCGTCGGCGTACAGCTTAAACGCTTTACGCGTAACCTCGTTTATTTCGTTTGCGTCGGCGGGGTTCGCCGTTCTGAAATTTATCATAGCTTTCAGCGGTTTTTCATGAGCAGATACATTACCGCTTTTTGCGCGTGCAAACGGTTTTCCGCTTCTTCGAACACTATGCTTTGCGCTCCGTCTATCACGCCTTCGGTAACCTCTTCGCCGCGGTGCGCGGGCAGACAGTGCATAAACACCGCGCCGCGGGCGGCTTTCGCCATGAGTTGTTCGTTAACCTGATAGGGCATGAGCGCGTCTATCTTTTCTTTTGTCTTTTCCTGACCCATGGAGAAGAACACGTCGGTGTAAATCACGTCGCAGTCTTTAGCCGCTTCGTCCACGTTGTCGGTAACGCTCACCTTGCCGAACTGCGCGGCGGAGTTTACTATATCTTCGTTGGGGCGGTATCCGTCGGGACAGCAGCAAACAACCTCCATGCCTACTTTTGCGCCGCCTATCATGAGCGAGTGCGCCATGTTGTTGCCGTCGCCGAAATACGCCATTTTAAGCCCCTCGAGTTTGCCGAAATGCTCGTATATCGTCATGAGGTCGGCAAGTACCTGGCAGGGGTGGTAGTCGTCGGTAAGACCGTTTATAACGGGGCAGGAGCTGTATTTCGCAAGTTCCTCCACGTCCGACTGCTTGAACGTGCGTATCATTATGCCGTCTATTCCGTATCTGCCGAGCACCAATGCGGTGTCGCGTATGGTTTCGCCTCTGCCGAGCTGAATATCGTCTTGCCGAAGCACGAGCGCGGTGCCGCCGAGCTGTTTAATTCCCTGCTCGAACGATACTCGGGTGCGGGTGCTCGACTTTGCGAAAATCATGGCGAGCGTTTTGCCCTTGAGATATTCGTGCTTTTTGCCCGCGTGCTGTTTTTGTTTGAGCATAACGGCGGTGTGAATTATTTCGTAAATTTCGTTTACCGAATAGTTGGCGAGGGTGAGCATATGCTTGTTTGCCACAACGCCTTTTCTCTTATACAAACTTATATCCATTTTTTTCTTTCTCCGTTTTTGTTCTTTATACGTTAGTATGCGCAAACAAATCCATTAACTTGTTGCACGCCTCGTCCGTTTCTTCTTTGGTGATTGTGTAGGCGGGGGCGAAGCGCAGGGTGTTGTTTCCCGCGGTTAATATTATTACGCCGTTCGCCGCCATTTTGCCTACGATTTCGGCGTTTTGCACCTTTTCGGTGAGGTTTACGCCGAGCAACAGTCCTTTGCCGCGCACGTCGCGCACAAAGTTGAATTTTTTGAGTTTGCTCAGTTTGCCCAAAAGGTATTCGCCCTTTTTTGCCACCTCTTCGAGCAGTCCGTTTTTGAGCCTGTTTACCACCACGCGAGCCGCGGCGCATGCAAGCGGATTGCCGCCGAAAGTTGTGCCGTGGTCGCCCGGCGCAAACGCCGTAGCCGCGTCGCCGCGGGCGAGTACCGCGCCTATGGGCACGCCGCCGCCCAAGCCCTTTGCGAGCGTGATTATATCGGGCTGTATGCCGTAGTGCTCGAAACCGAACATTTTTCCGGTGCGCCCCATGCCTGTTTGCACCTCGTCTATCACAAACAGTATGCCGCGGCTCTTTGCGAGAGCGTAGGCGTTTACGATATAGTCGTAGTCGGCTGGAAGCACTCCGCTTTCGCCCTGTATCACCTCGAGCATGATTGCCGCGGTGTGCTCGTCGGCTTCGTTTTTGAGCGCGGCAAAGTCGTTATACGGCACGTGCGTAAAGCCGGGAGGCAGGGGAGCGAACGGCTTGTTGTACTTTTCCTGACCGGTTGCCGTAACCGTCGCTATCGTTCTGCCGTGAAAGGAGCCTTTCGCCGTGATGATTTTGGGGCGGTTCTCGCCCTTGTTGTAAAAGTGCTTGCGCACGAGCTTTATCGCGCCCTCGTTGGCTTCCGCGCCGCTGTTGCATAAAAACGCTCGCTCGAATATGGTTCCGCTCAAAAGTTCTTCGCACAAGAGAGCTTGCGGCTCGTTGTAATAAAGGTTGGAAGAATGTATGAGTTTGTGCGCCTGTTCGCATATTGCGGCGGTAAGCTCGGCGTCGTCGTGCCCGAGACAGTTAACCGCAATGCCGCCGCCCAAATCAATGTATTCGTTTCCGAACGTGTCGTATAGCTTACTGCCCTTGCCGTGCGTAAAGCATATGTTTTGGCGCGAAAACGTGTGCATGTAGTTTTTCGCGTCCAGCTCTTTTATTTGCCTTAAATCGAGCATTGTGCTTCGTTTCTCCTATTTTTGTGTGTTTACGGGGTTACCATTGTGCCCACGCCCGAGTCGGTGAAAAGTTCGAGCAGTATGGAGTGGGGGATTGTGCCGTTTACTATCAGCACGTTTTTCACTCCGCACTCGATTGCGTCGGTGCAAGAGAGCGCTTTGGGCACCATACCGCCGCGTATTCGTCCGTCGGCAATCATTTCTTTGAGCCCGTTTACCGTTATTTCGGGTATGAGCGACGACGGGTCGTTTTCGTTCTCGCGCACTCCGTCCACGTCGGTGAGATACAGCAGTTTTTCGGCGTGCATTGCGCCGCCTATCGCGCCCGCGGCGGTGTCGGCGTTCACGTTGTACGCCTTGCCGCAGTCGTCCGCGCCAATCGTTGCAATCACGGGAATGTAGTCGTTGCTTATAAGCGTATCGAGCACCGCCGTGTTAACGCTCTTGATTTTGCCCACGTAGCCGTAATCCGCGCCGCTCGAGTCCGAGTACTTTTCCACGCGCACAAGTCCGTCGTCCATTCCGCTTACGCCCACCGCCTTCACGCCCAAAGTGCCGAGCGCGGCGGCTATGTTTTTGTTGAGTTTGGAAAGAGCCATTTGCACTATTTCCATGGTTGCGGCGTCGGTAACTCTCAGTCCGTTTCTAAACTCCGACTTTATTCCCAGCCGCGACAGCATGGAGTTTATCTCCGGTCCGCCGCCGTGCACCAAAACGGGAGCTACGCCCACGATTTTGAGCGTTGCCACGTCTTGCATAATGGTGCGTATCACGTCGGGATTGTTCATGGCGTTGCCGCCGTATTTTATCACTATGGTTTTGCCGCGGTAACGCGAAATGTAGGGGAGAGCTTCGGTGATTATGCTCGCCCTCTCGATAAGCTCGTTTTGTTTGTCCGCCGTCATGCTGATTTTCTCCTTCTCAAAGGTGCGCGCCTATAATCGGCAGTCCCTTATCTTCCGCAAACCCAAATAAAATGTTCAGATTTTGTATCGCCTGTCCCGAAGCTCCTTTTATGAGATTGTCTATAGCCGATACTATAATTATCTTTTGGGTTCTCTTGTCGATTTTGTAGCCGAACGCGCACACGTTGCTGCTTGTTACCCATTTTATTTCGGGAAGCACGCCCTCGCCGAGCGCAACCGCAAACTTTTCGCCCTTATACATGGAGTACGCCTTGTCTACGTCGGCGGCTGTCGCTCCGTTTTCCAAATCCGCGTAAATCGTGGCGAGTATGCCGCGCTTAACGGGCAACAGGTGGGGAGTGAAATTTACCGATATGCGCTTGCTAACCGAAAGCTGTTCTTCTATTTCGGTGGTGTGCCTGTGCGTGGTAACTCCGTAAGCCTTGAAATTTTCCGCCGTTTCGCAGTAGTTGTAGTTTTCGTCCGCCTTTCGTCCCGCGCCCGTAATGCCGCTCGCCGCGTCTATTATTATGCCGTCGCTCTTTATCGCGCCGAATTTTATAAGCGGGTAAAGCGGCAAAATGGAGCACGTTGTGTAGCAACCGGGGTTGCCCACTATTTGCGATTTCGCTATTTTTTCGCGGTTTATTTCGCACAGTCCGTACGCCGCTTTTGCGTTGAGTTCGGGGCGGGGGTGCGTTACCGAATAAGTCTTTTGATATAAGTCGATATCAGTATACCTGAAATCCGCGGATAAATCAATTACTTTAACGCCTTTATCGAAAAACTTGCCGCCTATTTCCGCGCTCGCCGCGTGAGGAAGCGCGGTAAAAACAACGTCGGCATTTTTTGCTATGCGGTCTACGTCGGGTTCGCAAAATTTCATGTTGCCGTACGCAAACCCGAGTGCGGGGTAAAGCTCGCGCAACTCTTTGCCCGCGTGCGAACGCGAAGCCGCCGCCGTAAGCGTAAGCTCGGGGTGCGCGTGGATTAGTTTTATGAGTTCGAAACCCGTGTAACCGTTGGCTCCTATTATTGCCGTGCGTATCATGCGTAATCTCCCGTATAATCAGAGTATATAAATAATTATACATCATAATGAATATTTATGCAAGCGTTTTTCAAACGAAAAATAGGCCCGCAAACGGCGAAAAACATTACGAAAAGCAACAAAAAGCAACAAAAAAGTGAAAAAACGGCGCTAAACGCTTGACGAAGTCGGGGGGGGGTATATACTTAGATAAAATAAAAAAATAAGAAAACGGAGGAAAGAAGGAAGGAATGAAAAAGTGTGGAAAATGCGGCGCGGAATTCGAGGGCAAGTTTTGCCCCGAATGCGGCGCGAAATGGCAGGAAAAGCGCGTGTGCCCCGAGTGCGGCAACGAGCTTGCGGAGTCGGTGCGGTTTTGTCCCGAGTGCGGTTGCGCGGTGGGCGGAGCACAGTCGGCTTCTCCGAGCGTAGCGAGTGCGCCCGCGCCCGAAACCGCGGCAACGGCAACCGCGCAACCTATTGCGGCGGAGCGGGAAACAACTGCGCAGTCTGCGCAAAAATACGGGCAAAAACCCGCGCAAAACGCAAACACTCTCAAAACGGTGCGCACGGCGTTAAAATACATACCGTTCGGACTGTTCGCGTTGTTCTCGGTGCTGTTGTTTGCGTTCTACGCCGGCTCTATAGCGGTGGTAGAGGGGTTCGGCGAAAGTCTGGGCAGTGTGTACGGCGATATAACCGACAACATACCCGTCATGGGCGGATGCGTGGGTGCGCTTATAGTGTTTTTGCTCGCGTCGCTCGCGCTCTCGGGCTTTATGGCGGCGGCGTTGTTTACGAATAAGTTCAAGGGAAAAGCGGTGAGCATATTCGGCAAAGCGTACATGCTCCTTACCGAGTTTCTCGCGTATCTTGCGTTTGCGCTGTATTTCGTATTCTTTGTAATAGCCATAGTTGTAATGGCAAAAGTGTCGGCGTTCGACGGCGGCGTGGGTATGATATCGAGCGGCGCGTGTCCCAAACTTATACTTGCGTTTGCAATAATATTCTCGCTTCTGACCGGCGGCGCACTTGTTGCGGATATGTTTATTGTGAAGAAGTTCCCCGAAACGGCGACGGAAGAGAAGGCAATGCGTGCGCGAGCCATAGAGGAAAAGAAGGCGGCGGACGAACGCAAACGCGCGGAGAAAGAAGCGGCGGCGTTGCGGGCGGCGGAAAACAACTACGAGGAGAAAAAAGAGATAAGCGTAACCGACGATACTCCCGTATGTTTTTCGGGCAAACCCGTGCTTAAGAAAGTGAACGTATACGTGCGCTTCAGGCGCATGCTCAAAGGCATGGGCATTGCGAGCATGATTATATCCATCTCGTGCATGAGCTTGATGGGTCTTATAATGGGCTTGGGAATTCCCAAAGAAATAATTTTCTACGTAGGACTCGGCGTAATCGGGCTGTTCGCGTTTTTGGGAATATTGTGCGTATTGCCGCCCGCGAGTCGTTGGTCGCCTACGCAATTGCAAAAGCGTTCCGCAATCAGCGGCGGTAATGCCGGCGCGGGCGGGTTCTATATTACCGGTCTTATTTTCAACTGTATGTTCCTTGTGGGCGTGTTCGTTATTGCAAATATATCTTTGAAAGATGAGTTTTCGGGTTTCTTAATTCCCGTCGGAGTGCTCGTTTGCATGGTGGGCGTGTTCAACTTAATGGGAATTATAGCGTGCTCGGTTGTAAAATCCCGATATAAGGAACTTGCCAAACATTTTTACGGCACGTCCGAACCGTACAGCGATACGCGGCAGGTAATTCCGTTCGTGCCCGAGAAAGAAAAAGCGTTTTACGCCGCTTACAAAAAGAACAAATCGGTTGCGGGCAATTACCCCAACGGCCGCGTAGTTGCAAAGCCCCACGCCGTGCGTTCCGCGCTTTCGGTGCTCGCGGCAGTGGCGGTTATCGTAGCTATAATATCGTTCAACTTTGTGCTCAGTCCGTTCTCGGCAAGCTACGTTTCCGCCCTTTCCAAAGACTGCGACACGGGATATGACGGCACGTATTTGGAAGCGTATTTGGGCAAGGCGGACGAAAACATTAAGCCCGACGACAACAATGGAACGGGCAGGATAATGATGTGGTTCGACGGCGAATACAAAAGCGCGTACAACAAGTCCAAAAAGCTCGCCGAAGAAATGGAAGAAGCCTTGCTTGAAGGCGACTTTGAAAAAGCGGAGTCTATAACCAAAGAAATGCTCGAGCTCGAAAAGAGCTTGGTGAATATGACTTTCCGCAGTCTTACAATACGCACGAACAAAGACGGATACGTAACGAGCGTGCGGCTTGATACCCGCACTCGGGTGGGCGAACAGATTACCGAAAAGGTTGCCGAAAAAGTAGAGCTCGATAAGGGCGTTCAACTGCTTCGCGGATACTCTCCGTCGGGCTCGATATACGCAAAATTCTATTACACCGACGGAAGCTACAAGTACGAACCCGTTCCGTCGTCGGCTTTTGCAACGCTCGACCCTTTTGCCACGGGAATGCAAACGGTGGAATGGCGCGACGAATGGGGTTCTTACGAAATGAAAGTTTCGTTGAAAGACAGCATTTCGGGCGAGTTCAAAGGATATAAATACACGCTTTCCGTAAATCAAAAAACGGGCGACCTGTATATGAAATTATCGGGCAAAGACGTGGACGGTTTGTATGATTATACCGTTACTCCTTGGGACGGATACGCGCCGTACGTGAAACGGCTTGCCGTTTCCTTAAGCTCGGAATACCACCCCACAATGAGCTTTGTGAAAAACTTCACGTCGCTTCGCGATTTGATAATAACCGAAAACACGAATTATTTCGATATGTACGGCTTGCGCGACTTGCCGTTGCTTAGCGATATTTGGCTCGAAGCGTCTTACATGCCGAGCGATTGGAATATATCGCAGGAATTGAAAGACAAGATACATTTGGGCAACGAGTGGAGCTATGTGAACGGCGAACCTACCTTAAAAGAAATTCTTCCCGATACGGAAGAGGGCGAGCAAATATAACAACGCGAAAAGAGCAACTTGCGAGGTTGCTCTTTTTTTTTCGCGATTTTTCTTTTCGACAAAAAAAATTAAAAAAATCTCGCGCGATTGATTTGACGGCGCAAAATTTATATGATATAGTACAGTTAGTTTATAAAAGGAGGTAACCCGATTGGCAAGCAGCGGAGTGTGCGAACTGTGCGGATTTGCGGACGACAGCTTTCGCATAGAAGAGAACGGCGCGGTAATGAAAGTTTGTAAGTTTTGCCACGACGGTTATCTCGAACGAATGGGAATATCGCCCGAGGAAGAACAAACGGCGCAAGACGTGGCGTTGTCGCTCGATATCGAGGAGATAGAGAGCGCGGGCATAGATATAGACGGCATGAGCGGCGAAGAGCTGTTGCAGCTCAAAATGGAACTCGAGGAGCGCAAAGAGAAAGTGCGCGTAAAAACCCTCGACTCCCGCGAGCTCGACAGTTTGCTCGAGGGCACGGAAGACGACAAAAAGGTGCTCACGGGCGTAAGGCAGAAAGAACAGCGGCGAAAGAAAAAGGCTCTCGCGAGCGGACTCGACGACGACGGCGAGGACTACAAGGCTTCGGAAGAACTCATAAGAAGCGGCGAGGAACTTCAGCGCGTTGTGGCGGGGTTGGGCGAAACGGACTCGGAGCTTGATATAGAAGCCGCGCCGCTTATAGCCAAAATAGTAGCCCCTGCGGCGGAAACGCAACCTATCGAGAGGGCGGGCGGAGAAGAGAGCCGCAAAATAAAGGAGCAAAACGAAGTACCGCGCAAAGAAATTCAAAGCGCAAAGGAGCATGAAATGAGCGATAAGAAAATCGCGGAGAACGCACAGGCGGAACGCGAACAAAGCAAAGAGGAAAAGGCGCGCGAAAAGATACGCGCGGCGGCTCATCAGTCTATAGACGACGAGCGCATACGCATTACGAGCCCCGAAGTTGCGCTCAGCAAAGACAAACGCCCCAAAACCAACTTCGACGTAGCCACGTCCGAAAACGCGGGAAGCGTGCGCTTTTTGGACGCGTTCAAATACGTTATGCACAGGGTGAGTTACGCGGTATTGCTCGGCTTAATCGTGCTTGCGGTTGCCACGGTGCAGTTTATTCGCGAGGGCTGGCAACACGGACTCATAGTGTTCGGCGGCGGCGTGGGCGCGGTTGCGGTAGGCTTTTTGATTATGTGGTATATGTCGCACTGCTACGAACTTGACCGCAGGGCGCAGTTACTCAGAATACGCCAGCAGGAAATACTCTTCGAGAGCATGCGCGGCGATTGCTATCGCGAACTGCGCACCAAATTCACGGTGATTAAAGCTCTCGGGTGGCTTCTTTCCAAACTTTCGGTACTGTTGCCGCTCGTAACCTTTGTGGGCGGAAACATAGCCGCGGTGATAGTGTCGTTCGTGCTCGGCGGAATGTATTGGCTTATGCCCGTGGTTTCGGTTGCGGCGTCGGTTGCGGGCGTTTTGGTTTATTACCTGTTTAAGTTTGCGGCGGACTGCGTGGCTTACGCGCTCGACCGCGAACGCAATCAGCAGATACAGCAACAAACGCTTTTGGATATACTCGACGAATTGCGCAAAAACAAATAAGCGCAAAAATGGCGCGGCGAAAAACTTCGGGCGAAAGTTCGGAGTTTTTTTTGTGGAATTTTTTACAAAAACGGGGGGGGGGTAGTTCTTGCAATTGTGAAAATAATGTGATATAATATATACTGTGTAGTGCTATATAAGTATCTTGTAACCTAACCGAAAAGTTATCGCCGAGGGGTAAAATCAAAAAGATGATAAGAAACGAACGACTCATAACCTCAATGACGCTCGAGCAACGCATAAAACTAATTACGGGCGTAAAGCAATATGCGAGCAGGTCTTTGGACGCATTTGCTTTTCCCGTGTTCGAACTCAAAGACGACCCCATGTATAATGCCGGCGTTCGCGCAACCGCTTTCCCTCAAGACGATACTCTTGCCCGCATGTGGAACTCAACCGTTGTAACGCAGGTGTATAAGTGCGTGGGTAACGAAACCAAGGCGGCGGATTTGCCCGCGTATTACAATATTAGAAACCGCGTAGAACCGAATACTCCGTCGTCCGACCCGTTTGCCGCGGCTCGGTTTTTTGCGGCGAAAACCGCGGGGCTCAACAAGAGCGGCGCGTTCGTGAATTTGGAAAACGTGAGCGTTGAAACGGACACGCCCGAGCAAAAGACGGAAAGCAAACTTATATACGATTTGATTACCTCCGCTTCCGAACCAGACTCGGTTGTGGTAAAGCGAGCCGACAGGGCGGAAGAGAGCGTAGAGCGCGACGCAAACAGGCTTATGTACGGCGTTGCGCAAAATAAAGAAGAGGTTGCCGCATACCTCGCCGCGGGATATTCATACGTGTATCTCGCCGAAGATTTCACGGACGAACTCGTTCCGTATCTTACCGAACTTACCGTGGAATACGACAAAGCGTACGACGCGTGCAAGCGCGGCAAGATAACGCCCGAAAAGCTCAAGCTGTGTTGCGACGAGCTTGCTATGTTGCCGCTCGAAAGAATAAACGACGCGTGCGACAACGTAATAGATATGCTCATTGCGCTCGGGGCGAACAACTCCGCCGCGGTGCTTGAAAAGAAAACGTCTACGTCCGGTGCGGGCGCACCTCTTTTCGACGAAATCGAGCACGACAAAATCGCGCTCACGGCGGCGCGGCAAAGCGTTGTGCTCGTGAAGAACAACGGCATACTGCCGCTTAAGCGCGAAACAAAAATAGCGGTGCTCGGCGAATACGCCAAAGACCCTTCTTATCACGATAGCGGCAACGAGCCTACATTGCTCGGCTTGCCGTTCGAGGTGATTAACGACCACGAAATTCGCGCCACGGGTTTTGCGTACGGATACAAAAAGGGCGAGATAGGCAGAACCGATTTGCATAAGACGGCGGCGAAACTTTGCAAGAGTTCGGACGCGGCTCTCGTGTTTCTCTGCGCCGAAAAGGGAGCGTACGCCCTTCCGCCCGAGCAAATCGAATTTTTGGACGCGTTGCATGCGAGCGGCGCGAAGATAATAGCCGCGGTGAGCGCGGACTCAGTGATAGACATGGCGTTTGAAAGCAAGTGTTCCGCCGTGCTGTTTACGGGCAGAGGCGGGCAAAAGTCGGCGAGCGCGGTTTTCGAAATCATAGCCGGCTCGGTCAATCCGTCGGGCAAATTCGCCGCACCCGTTCCCATGCGCATAAACGCCGAAACGGGCGAGACGAGCGGCGAACGCTATCCGCTCGGCTACGGCTTGAGTTACACCACATTCGAATACACACGGCTTGAGGTTTCGGACAGAGGCATAACGCTCACCGTGACCAACACGGGCGAATACGACGGCTACGCAACGGTGCAGATGTACGTGCAAAAAGCCGCCGAAAACGGTGCGCAACCCGAAGACAAAAAACTGCGCGGATATTCCAAAATTTTCGTAAAAAAGAAAGACGCCGTAAAGGTGAGTTTGCGGTTCGGCGAGGAAACTTTCCGCACCTACGACTCCGAGAAAGACCTGTTTTGCGTGGCGGGCGGCGAGTATATAGTGTACGTGGGCGACAGCGAGCGCAACATAAGGCTGAAGGGCGACCTCACGCTTGCGCCGCACGTATATAACGAGGAGTATTTCGAGAACGAACTCGAAGCCGAAACCGACGACTGCGACAAGGCGTTTCGCGAGTTTGCCGACACTGCGGACAAGCGGGAGTTTTACGCGCGGGGCAAAGAGGTATCGCTCGGATTGCGGCTTGCGATATCGCTTATGCTACTCGTATATCTAAACGTATCGGTAACGCTTTTGTGCGTGTACGGCGTTGTGCCCGATATTACGCTTTCGTATATTATAGTGGGCGTTGCGGCGGGCGTAATCGACGTTGCCGTGATTTGGTATATCGCTTTGTCGGTTAAAAATCGGCGAAAGGCGCGAGCTGTGCGGCCCGAGCCCAACCTCGGCGACGTTGTGGCTAAGCTCGACAACTTTACCGAGCTTGCGAGCGTATCTTACGAAAAGCCGATAACCGCCGACCGACTCGATGAGGAGCGGGAAGAGGTGGAGAAGGAAGCCGAGGCTCAACCCGAAGAAATCCCCGCGGAAGAAATCATTCGCACCTACGACACGGGATTTACCGAGGGTGACAGGCAAAACATAAAGTTCCGCGAGGACGTATCGTTCGGCGAGCTGTGCAACAATTTCCACGACTACGTGCTCGGTTGGGGCGTTGAGGTGGAAACCTCGAGCGTTCGCGCTCTAATGGCTGCGCTCGCGGCGAGCAAGCTCATATTCATAGACGTGAAAAACAAGGACGTGCTTCCCACCTTTTTGCTCGCGCTCGGCGGATATTTTCAGGGAGTGGAAGCGGTGGAAGCCAAAGAAAGTTGGAACCGCCCCGACCATCTTATGTGGACGGCGGAGGGCGACAAATACGTGGCTTCGGGATTTGTAAACGCGGTTTACACGGCTTTGCACACGCCCGACAAAAACGCCGTAGCCATAATAAACAAGGTGCGCACCGAAAATCTGCGCGGCTATTTCAACGACTTTATTCGTTACGCGCTGTTTCCGAGCGAGTCGCACGTGTGGCGGCTCAACGACGAAACCGCGGTAACGCTCCCGCATAACATAAGATATCTGCTGTTTACCGAAAACGGGTTCGGCGACCTGCCGCGCGATATGGCGGGCGCGAGCGTGCAAATAGAAATGATATGCAGCGCCGCCGCCGCGCCGGGCGAAGCGGTGGAGGTAAAGCCCGTATCGGTGAGCGGATGGAACGACCTCGTGAAAGAAGCTCGCGAAGAGCACTACCTGCCCGAAACGGTATGGAAGAAGATAGACGAACTCATTTCGGTTATAAACGCAACCGAGCGTTTCTCCATAGGCAACAAAAGCCTGTTGCAACTCGAGAGGCTCACCTCGGTGCTCATGGCGTGCGGCGCGGACGAGAGCGAGGCGTTCAATCTCGCGTTTACCGCTAAGCTCGCGGCACGACTTAAAAACCTTGAAATGTACGCCCGAGACGGCGGCGACAAAAAGGTGTTCGGGCTCGTCGAAAAACTGTTCGGCGACGAAAATCTCTCAAAGATACAAAAGGCGTTGACTAAAACCGCAACGGCGGGGCAGGCGGCGAAATGATTATGCGTAGTTTAACGGCGGCGTCGGCTTTTGCCGAAAACATTTTGAGATTGCTCGATAAGCTGTGGGACGCTCTCACGAGTAAAACCGCGTTGCTTATTTATATCGCGTTCGCGCTCGTGTTCGTGGTCTTTTTGGTTGCCCGCATTATTTTCGACGAACAGCGCAGGGCGAGAGAACTCAAGTATCGCGCCGAAGCCGATACTTTGGCGGAGCGCGAAGCGGCAAACAAGACCATACGCGACACCATAGACAAATCCATGCAGACCAACCCCGGCATTATCGTTGCGGGCGGCGGAGTCGCGCCGAGCGGAAATTCCGCGGCGAAACCGTCGGCTAAGGCAAGCGGCGGCAACTCCTCTTCCGCCGAAGAAGAAAACGAGGGCGGCTCGCGGTTTTACATGCTCACGGAAATAGACAAAGAATATGAGCTGTACGTGCGCCCCGAGTACGACGACGGCATAGGATTAAGAGAGCTTTGCGAGGTGTTCCGCAATTTTGCGGCGGGCAAACTCAAACTGTATTACGATATAGAAGATATCCGCCGCTTTATAGGCGCGCTCGCGGTAACAAAGCTAATCATACTGCAAGGTATGTCGGGCACGGGTAAAACGTCGCTTGCGTATGCTTTCGGCGAATTCCTAAACAACAAAACGGTGGTAGTGCCCATACAGCCCATGTGGAAAGAGCGCACCGACCTCGTGGGATATTACAACGAGTTCACTCGCAGATTTAACGAAACCACGCTATTGTATAAAATGTACGAAGCGAACTGCAACGAAGAAATCTACGTGACGGTGCTCGACGAAATGAACATAGCTCGAGT
>NZ_CALPCH010000025.1 GCF_943193005.1 Pumilibacter intestinalis | reverse complement strand
TTTCGGCTGTGTCCCCTGCACCCCCGCAACGATAAGGGCGTTGCCCTTAACCCACACGCTAACGCGTAGAGGTTTTAGTGCGGGAAATCGCTACTGTTGCCGTCATTGCGAGGGCATTTATGCCCGTGGCAATCCCATTCATTAGAAACATATTTTACAGGTAAGTAAAAAACGCCGATTTAGTTCGGCGTTTTTTAATAATAGTTCGTTCTGCCTAAAAGATAATCGGCGGATATATCGAAAAAATCACAAATTTTAATTATTATAACTGTGTTCAAATCCAAAACTTCGGTTTCGTATTTACTAACCGTGTTTTGGGTTGTATTCAGTTTTTCCGCTAATTGCTTTTGAGATAAGTTTCTTTCTTTGCGCAATTCACGGATAATTTTTCCGTACATAAACAAATTATACGCCAAAATGGAATGCAATCCCTTGACAAATTCCAAAACGGGATATATAATATATGTATTCTATTTTGGAATACTTGAAGAGGTTTTATGCAAGATAACGGCAAATGCGGTAATTGTGCTTTTTATAAGGCTTTCTATACTGCGGGATTAAATAAATTTGAAAAGAGCGAATACGGCTTATGCGGAGAAACCGACGGAGTTGTAAAAAGGGAAGAGAAATGCGAGTGTTATAAAAAGCGTGCTTATCACAGAGTGGTTACGCCCGCGGCTATAAACGAATTTAATAATGCTATTATAAAGATTTCGGAATTGTGGGAAATTTTTACCGACGATAACGGAAGAAAAAGATAAATACATAATTTAATACGCTTGTTTTGTGTAAAAGATTGCGTTTCACATATCCCTTTTTTCGCAATAATGGCAGAGATGCCGAAATCACACATATTGTGTATAGCAGTCTTTTGCGCAGGTAAGTTAAAAACGCCGACTTAGTTCGGCGTTTTTTAATCGCAATAGTCTTTTCTTCCTAAGAGATAATCTGAAGAAACATTGAATATATCGCATAATTTGTGGATTATAGCGGTACTCAAATCCAAAACCTCTGTTTCGTACTTGCTAATAGTGTTTTGGGTGGTATTCAGTTTTTCCGCTAATTGCTGTTGAGATAAATTATGCTCTTCTCGCAATTCGCGAATGATTTTACCGTGCATAAGCGCATTATACTCCAAAATGGAATGACTCTTTTTGCATAATTCCAAAATGGGATACCCGTCATTGCGAGGGCACTTTGTGCCCGTGGCAATCTCAGCCGAGAGAAAGGAGCAGTAACTTTACGTGTTCCATGTATGGGATTGCCGCGCTCACTGCGTTCGCTCGCAATGACAGGGTGGGTAACGGTTTACCCGTCATTGCGAGGGCATTTATGCCCGTGGCAATCTCCTGCATGAGAAAGGAGCAGTATGTGTTCTATAGCATGGGATTGCCGCGCTCGCGTTGCTCGCTCGCAATGACATTAGGGCGATAAAGTGTGTTTTTCCGTATTAGCTTTATTGCTTCTCGTAGAGAAGTCGTGGAGGGTGGGGGTTCAAAGGGGGCGGGGCGCGTCGAAATCGCTCCGCCCCCTTTGCGGTTTTCGCGAGCCTTTTGACGCCAAAAGGCTCATTTGCTTTGCTTTCTAAAAACAAAAAAATCCACTGAAAATCATTTGACATATTGAATTCACTGTAGTATAATGATAAGGCTGTGCGTTTGCGCAGTCCTTTTTTACGGAATTTAAGAGGTGTGAAACCGAAGGTTACTCGCGAAAAATTAGCGAATTGCGGGAGAACTTCGGCGGACCGAGTGCGGTGAATAGGCATACCGTGCGGCGAAGTGAGCGGTAAAAAAGGTTACGGCGTGCGAACCGTCGGTCTACGGACCGAAAGGCGCGATAATTCGGAGGATGTGAAAGGCGGGCGACCGCCCGAAAATTTGTCTTTCAAAAGGCACACCCGACAGCGTTGTAAAAAATTCTTCGCAAATGCTAAACGGAGGTAAACAAAGTAAGTATGGCAAGTCAGAAAATCAGAATTAAGCTCAAAGCGTACGACCACGACCTTATAGACCAGTCGGCGGCACGTATTGTGGAGACTGCGAAAAAGACGGGCACGAAAGTGTCGGGTCCCATTCCTCTCCCTACCGACAAAGAGGTGGTAACGATACTGCGCGCGGTGCACAAATATAAGGATAGCCGCGAACAGTTCGAGCTTCGCACGCACAAGCGTTTGATAGATATATACAGCCCTTCGGCAAAAACGGTCGACTCTCTCATGAAGCTTGACCTCCCCGCCGGCGTAGACATCCAGATAAAGCTGTAAGAGGGCGAGGAGGTAACGACAAATGGAAAAAGCAATATTAGGCAGAAAGCTCGGCATGACCTCTATATTCGACGAAACGGGACTCAGCATACCCGTAACCGTGGTAGAGGCGGGACCCATGAAAGTGGTTCGCAAGAAAACTCCCGAGCGCGACGGATACAGCGCGGTGCTCGTATCGTTCGAAGAAGCGGGCAAGCATCAAAACAAAGCCGAAGCGGGCGTTTACAAGAAAGCGGGCGTTGAGGCGGGCAAGATACTGCGCGAATTCAAATTCTCGCAACCCGACAAGTTCGAGGTGGGCAGCGAAATAAAGTGCGATATATTCTCGGGCGGCGATATGGTAGACGTATCGGCGGTGAGCAAGGGTCACGGCTTCAGCGGCGTAATCAAGCGTTGGAATCAACGCAGACTCAAGATGACTCACGGTACCGGTCCTGTGCATCGCAGCGTAGGCTCTACCGGCGCGAACAGCACCCCCAGTAAAGTAATTAAGGGATTGCACATGGCGGGTCAGTTCGGACACGACAACGTGACAATTCAGAACCTTAAAATAGTTAAGGTAGACGTATCTCGCGGCGTACTTCTTATCCGCGGCGCGATACCCGGCCCCAAAGGCGGTCTTGTAACGGTGAAAGAAACCGTGAAATCCAAGTAAGGCGGAGGAAGAAAAATGCCAAGCGTAAAATTATACAAACAGACGGGCGCGGAAGCGGGCACTATCGAGCTCGACGACAGCGTATTCGCCGCCGAATATAACGAAGCACTCATTCACCAAGCGGTAGTTGCTCAGCGCAACAACGCTCGCCAGGGCACGAAATGCACTCTTACCCGCACCGAGGTGCGCGGCGGCGGCATCAAGCCTTGGAGACAAAAAGGCACGGGCAGAGCACGCCAAGGCTCTATACGCGCTCCCCAGTGGGCGGGCGGCGGCGTGGTGTTCGCACCCAAGCCGAGAGATTTCTCGCAAAAGATAAACAAACAGCAAAAGCGCGGCGCGTTGTGCTCGGCGCTCAGCGAAAAGCTCAGAGCAAGCGAGCTTACGGTTGTAGACGAAATAAAGATACAGCCCAAAACCAAAGAAATGGTTAAAGTGCTCGATAATCTCAAGCTCGATAAGCGCGTGCTTATAGTGGTTACGGAGTCCGACTCGGCGGTTGTTCGCGCGGCGGGCAACATTCCCGGAGTGAGCACCCTCATGAGCAATCAGATAAACGTATACGATATCGTGGCTAACGCAAAATGCGTTATGACCAAAGACGCGATAAAGAAAATCGAGGAGGCATACAAGGCATGAACGCTTACGACGTTATCATAAAACCCATAAGAAGCGAAAAAGCGTATGCCGGCATCGCCAACAAAAAGTACGCTTTCGTGGTTGACCGCAGAGCCGACAAGACGCAGATTAAAGCGGCTGTGGAAGAGATTTTCAAAGTTTCGGTCAGCAAAGTAAACACAGTGAACGTCCGCGGAAAGTATAAGCGTCAGGGCAGAAGCGAAGGATACACCTCGCGTTACAAGAAAGCCTACGTGCAACTCACCGCCGGCAGCAAGTCTATCGAATTCTTCGATAGCTTGACCTAATATCTGGAGGCACACAATGGCTATAAAAAGATATAAACCCATGACCGCGGGTACTCGTTTCAAGACCGTTTCGAGTTTTGACGAGATAACCACCACGAAACCCGAAAAATCGCTTTTGGACGTTTCGTTCCGCTCGGGCGGCAGAAACAACACCGGCAGAATAACCGTTCGCCACATAGGCGGCGGCAATCGCATAAAGTACCGCATAATAGACTTTAAGCGCAACAAAGACAATATTCCGGCTAAAGTTGCCGAAATAGAATACGACCCCAACCGCACCGCGTATATCGCGCTCCTTAACTACGCCGACGGCGAAAAGAGATACATTCTCGCTCCGCTCGGGCTCAACAAGGGCGACACGGTAATAAGCGGCGAAAACGCCGACATAAAGGCGGGCAACGCTCTTCCGCTCCAAAACATTCCCGTGGGCACTATGGTGCACAACGTGGAAATGCAGCCGGGGCGCGGCGGGCAGATGGTTCGCACGGCGGGCGCGGCGGCGCAGCTCATGGCTAAAGAGGGCAAATACGCAACGCTCCGTCTTCCCAGCGGCGAAATGCGCATGATACCGCTTAAGTGCAAGGCAACGGTAGGTCAGGTGGGAAACCTCGACCACGAGCTCGTATCCTTGGGCAAAGCGGGCAGAAAACGCCATATGGGCGTTAAACCCACCGTTCGCGGCGTGGTAATGAACCCCTGCGACCACCCCCACGGCGGCGGCGAAGGCAAATCGCCTATCGGCAGACCCGGTCCGGTTTCTCCTTGGGGACAACCCGCGCTCGGATTTAAGACCCGCAAAAAGCACAAGAACAGCGACCGCTTCATAGTTAAGCGTATCAACTGAGAGGTATAGAATAACATGAGTAGATCTGTAAAAAAAGGTCCTTACGTCGAAGAAAGGCTGTATAACAGAGTAAAGGCGCAGTCGGAGACTAACGACAAAAAAGTTATCAAAACTTGGTCGCGCTCGAGCACGATATTCCCCGAATTCGTGGGCAGCACCATTGCGGTGCACGACGGTCGCAAGCACGTGCCCGTATACTGCACCGAAGAAATGGTAGGGCATAAGCTCGGTGAGTTCGCGCCCACCCGTACTTTCCGCGGTCATGCCGGCGAAAAGACCACGAAGGGCAAATAAGGAGTACGACGATGGCAAAAAGAATGAAAGAAAAGGCGCTCGCGCGCAAAGAGAACAAAGACATGCGCCCTTGCGCTCAAGCCAAATATATACGTATATCGCCCACTAAGGTGCGCGTGGTGCTCGACACCGTGCGCGGCAAATCGGTAAACGAAGCTCTTGCTATGCTTGCCGCAACCCCCAAGGCTGCGAGCGAGCCTATCAAGAAGGTGATAGAGTCGGCAACCGCCAACGCAGAGCACAATCAGGGGCTCAGCCGCGCGGACTTGTTCGTGGCGGAGATATTCGCCGACGGCGGCCCTATCTTAAAGCGCGTAAATCCGGTTAGCAAAGGCAGAGCGTATCGCATAAACAAGCGTACCAGTCATATCACGGTAATACTCGACACCGTGAAGGAGGTTAGGTAAGTATGGGACAGAAAGTAAATCCTCACGGACTCAGAGTGGGCGTTATATCCGATTGGAACGCCAACTGGTATGCCGGCAAAAAGGATTTTTCGGCTAACCTTTACGAGGACCACAAAATCCGCGAATTCATCAAGAAGAAATATTACGCGTTCGGCGTGAGCAAAGTTATAATCGAGCGTGCGCAGGGCAACGTGAGCATAAACATTCACACCTCTAAGCCCGGCATGATTATAGGGCTTAAGGGCGCGGGTATAGAAGAGCTCAAAAAGTCGCTCGCCAAAGTAGTTCCCGGCAAGCAGTTCCACATCAATATCATGGAAGTAAAACGCCCCGATATGGACGCGGTGCTCGTTGCCGAAGGCATAGCGGCTCAGCTCGAAAAGCGCAGTTCGTTCCGCAGAACCATGAAACAAGCCATGGGCAGAGTAATGCGCAGCGGAGCGAAAGGAGTTAAAATCAAAGTTTCGGGTCGACTCGACGGCGCGGAAATAGCGCGTAGCGAAGCGTACCACGACGGCAGCATTCCCCTTCAGACTTTGAGAGCCGATATAGATTACGGCACCGCCACCGCCCGCACCACGTTCGGCGCGATAGGCATCAAAGTTTGGGTGTATAAGGGCGAGGTATTGCCCAAAGCCAAAGAGGCGCAAGGAGGGCAGGAATAATGTTACTTCCCAAGAGAGTTAAACACCGCAAGCAACAGCGCGGCAGAATGAAGGGCGGAGCGAACAAAGGCAACGTAATCGCCTACGGCGAGTTCGGACTCGTTGCGCTCGACCCCGCATGGATTACGTCCAATCAGATAGAGGCGGCCCGTATCGCCATGACCCGCTATATAAAGCGCGGCGGTCAGGTTTGGATAGACATCTTCCCCCACAAACCCATCACCAAAAAACCCGCCGAAACCCGCATGGGTTCGGGTAAAGGTTCGCCCGAGTACTGGGCGGCGGTGGTTAAGCCCGGCAGAGTTATGTTCGAAATGGCGGGTGTAAGCGAAGAGGTTGCCAGAGAGGCGTTGCGCCTTGCCTCCCACAAATTGCCCGTGCGTTGCAAAATCTGCAAGCGCGGCGAACTCGTTTCCGCCGACAAGGAGGAGAAAGCGTAATGAAAGCTAAGCAGATACACGAAATGAAAGACGACGAGCTCGTTCAAAAACTCGGCGAACTGAAGCAGGAGCTTTTCAATCTCCGTTTCAGCAACGCAACGGGTCAGCTCAATAACCCCATGCAAATGGTCGTTTGCAAAAAAGACATTGCGCGCATCAAAACCGTGCTCAGAGAGCGCGAACTTGCGAAGAAGGCATAGGGCGGAGGAAATCATGGAAACAGTAGAAAGAAATAATCGTAAGGTGCGCGAAGGCGTCGTAGTGTCCGACAAAATGGACAAAACGATAGTGGTAGCCATTAAAGACAAAGCCAAGCACCCTCTGTATAAAAAGACCATAAACAAGACCAAAAAACTGAAAGCCCACGACGAAAACAACGAAGCAGGCATCGGCGACAAAGTTGAAATAATGGAAACGCGTCATGTATCGCGCGATAAGTGCTGGCGTTTGGTGAAAGTAGTCGAGAAGGCGAAGTAAGGAGAGGTGAAGAAATGATACAACCACAGACCTATCTTAAAGTTGCCGACAACAGCGGCGCGAAAGAAATCATGTGCATTCGCGTCCTCGGCGGCTCGTTCCGCAGAAGCGGCAACATAGGCGACGTAATCATCGCCTCGGTTAAAAGCGCGTCTACCGGCGGAGCGGTTAAAAAGGGCGACGTAGTAAAAGCGGTAATAGTGCGCACCTGCAAGGGCGTAGGACGTCCCGACGGTTCGTTTATCCGTTTCGACGACAACGCCGCGGTAATAATAGACAATCAAAAGCAACCTCGCGGAACTCGTATCTTCGGACCGATAGCGAGAGAACTGCGCGAAAAAGATTACATGAAGATAATCTCGCTTGCGCCGGAAGTATTGTAAGGAGGTATTCGCAATAATGAAATTGAACGTGAGAAAAGGCGACACCGTCCTTATGATAGCGGGCAAAGACAAGGGCAAGACCGGCAAGGTCACCGCTTGCAATCCCGACGGCGGCAGAGTTGTTGTGGAAGGTTGCAACATTATAACCAAACACACCAAGCCCCGCGGAGCGAACCAACCCGGCGGCATCAACAAGATGTCCGGACCGGTGGACGTATCCAACGTGCAAATAATTTGCCCGAGTTGCAACAAGGCAACCCGCGTTGCTCACAAACTCGAGGGCGACAAGAAGATACGCGTGTGCAACAAGTGCGGCGCGTCGCTCGAGCCCAAAAAAGCAGAGAAGAAAGCCAAGAAAGCGAAAGCCGACAAGGCGGAAGCGGCAACCGAAGAGGTAGCCGAGAAGAAGACGGCTAAAAAGCCCGCGGCGAAGAAAACCGCGACTAAAAAGCCCGCCGCCGAGAAAAAGGCGGAAGCAACCGAGACCGACGCGAACGGCGGCGAGAACTAATCGGAGGAAACAATGGCAGAAAAGAAAAATCAGGTTGCGGCAAAGGCGGCAACCGATACGAAAAACGGCGAACGCTTTCGCCTGAGAAAACGCTATGTAAGCGAAATAGTTCCCGCGCTCATGAGCGAGAAAGGGTATAAGAACGTAAACGAAGTTCCCAAGCTCGAAAAAATAACGCTCAACATGCGCCTCGGCGATATCAAAGACAACTCCAAGAGCATACAGCTCGCGCAGGCGGAACTCGAAGCCATATGCGGACAAAAGAGCGTAATCGCCAAAGCGAAGAAGAGCGTAGCCAACTTTAAGCTCCGCGAAAACCAGCCCATAGGCGTTAAGGTAACTCTTCGCGGCGACAAAATGTATGAGTTTTTGGATAAACTCGTTTCCATCGCGCTTCCCCGCGTGCGCGACTTCCGCGGAATTTCCGGAAAGTCGTTCGACGGCAGAGGAAACTTCTCGATGGGTATAAAAGAGCAAATCATATTCCCCGAAATTTCCTACGAACAGGTGGAGAAAGTGCGCGGATTCGATATTTGCATAGTAACTACCGCCAAGTCGGACGACGAAGCAAAGGCACTCCTCACCAAGATGGGAATGCCGTTCAGAAACTAGCGGAGGATAGGAGAAAATTATGGCTAAAAAGGCAATGATAAACAAGCAGCAAAAACCTGCGAAGTTTTCTACTCGCGCATACACGCGTTGTAACATTTGCGGACGTCCGCACGCCGTGCTCAAAAAGTTCGGCATTTGCAGAATTTGTTTCCGCGAACTCGCTTACAAGGGTGAAATTCCCGGCGTGAAAAAGTCGAGCTGGTAAGGAGGGTATCGAATTATGGTTACAACAGACCCTATAGCGGATATGCTCACAAGAATACGTAACGCACTCACCGCGCGTCACGACGCGGTATCCGTGCCCGCTTCCAAAATGAAGAAATCCATTGCGGATATACTCGTTGCGGAAGGATTTGTAAAGAGCACGGAAATGGGCGACGATAACGGACACCCCGTAATCAACATCGTGCTCAAGTACGGCAACAAGTACGAGCGCGTAATAACCAACTTAAAGCGCATCAGTAAGCCCGGTCTTCGCGTTTACTGCGGCTACGAGGACCTTCCCAAAGTTTTGGGCGGACTCGGAATTGCTATCATATCCACCTCTAAAGGCGTGATGACCGACAAACAGGCTCGCGCGCAGAAAGTGGGCGGCGAAGTGCTCGCTTACGTGTGGTAAAGGAGGGCTAACTTAATATGTCGAGAATAGGAAGAATGCCCATAACCGTACCCGCGGGCGTAAAAGTAGAGGTTGCCGGCTCGGTGGTGAAAGTGAGCGGCCCCAAAGGCTCGCTCGAACGCGAGATAGCGAGCAACAAAATTCAGGTAAAAGCGGAAGCTGCCGAGGTATCGGTGCTTCGCGCCGACGATAAGAAAGAAACCAAAGCTATGCACGGACTTTACCGTCAGCTCATAGCCAACATGGTGCAAGGCGTGGTGACTCCGTTCAGCCGCACGCTCGTAATACAGGGCGTAGGTTACAAGGCGGCCGTTGCGGGCTCCAAGCTCACCATGAACCTCGGTTTCAGTCACCCCGTGGAGTTCGTAGCTCCCGAGGGCATCACGATAACCTGCCCCGATATCACCACCGTGGTGGTAAGCGGAATAAGCAAGGAACTCGTGGGGCAGACTGCCGCAACCATTCGCAGCAAGCGTCCCGTAGAGCCTTATCACAACTACGGTATCCATTATTCGGACGAAGTTCTTGTGAAGAAAGAAGGCAAAACGGCAGGTAAGTAAGGAGCGTAAGAAATGATAAACAAGCAGAATAAAAATCAGGTTCGCATGAAACGCCATTTGCGCGTGCGCTCGAATATTTCGGGCACCGCCGAATGCCCCCGTCTTAATGTGTATCGCTCCACAAGCCACATCTACGCGCAGGTGATAGACGACGCGGCGGGCGTAACGCTCGCGGCGAGCTCCACCCTTGCTAAGGGCGTAGACGTAGGCGGCAAGACCAAGACCGAAGCTGCCGCGATAGTAGGCGCGGACGTTGCCAAGAAGGCAATGGCTAAAGGTGTTTCGTGCGTGGTGTTCGACCGCGGCGGATATCTTTACACCGGCAGAGTGAAAGCTCTCGCCGACGGTGCTCGCGAAGCCGGGCTCAAATTTTAGCGGAGGATATCGGAAATGGCAAGACGTGAACGTGAAGAAATGAAGCCGGACGACGGCTTTAAGAGCAAACTCGTAGAAGTAAACCGTATCACAAAGGTTGTTAAGGGCGGCCGCAACATGCGCTTCAGCGCGCTCGTTGTTGTGGGCGACGGCAACGGCCAAGTGGGTATCGGCACGGGCAAAGCCGCCGAAGTTCCCGAGGCTATCAAAAAGGCGGAGGGCGTTGCCCGCCGCAGTTTGGTGAAAATCGCGCTTTCGGACGGAACGATACCGCACGAGATTATAGGTAAGTTCGGAACTTCGCAGGTGCTTCTGCGCCCCGCTCCCGAAGGTACCGGCGTTATAGCCGGCGGAAGCGTGCGCGCGGTGGTGGAACTTGCGGGCATAAAGAACGTAACCACCAAAAGCTACGGCAGCCGCAACCCCATAAACAGCGTTAAAGCTACCTTCGGCGGGCTCAAAGAGCTTCGCTCGCCCGAACAGGTGGCGGCTCTTCGCGGCAAGACCGTAGAAGAAATTTTAGGATAGGAGAGGCGAAATGGCTACAAAAAAGACTGAAAACGCAGCCGAGAAACAGCTTAAAGTCACCCTTGTGAAAAGCACTATCGGCAGCCTCGATAAGCACAAAAAAACCGTTCAGGCTCTGGGACTCAAGAAAATCCGTCAGAGCGTGGTGGTGCGCGATAACGCCGCTATGCGCGGAATGATATTCGCAGTTAAGCACCTCGTTACCGTAGAGGAGGTACAAGGCTAATGAAAATGCACGATTTGTCTCCGGCAGTGGGGGCGAGAAAGGCTTCCAAGCGTTTGGGCAGAGGTATCGGCTCGGGCACGGGTAAAACGAGCGGCAAAGGTCATAAAGGTCAGTGGGCGCGTTCGGGCGGCGGTGTTCGCCCCGGCTTCGAGGGCGGTCAGATGCCGCTCAGCCGCAGACTCCCCAAGACCGGCTTTGACAACCGCTATAAAAAAGTGTATTCCATCGTTAATCTCGACGACCTCAACAAGTTCGACGACGGCGCGGTGGTAAACGCCGAAGAGCTCAAAAAAGCGGGCGTGATTTCCAAAATCGAGCCTTACGGACTCAAGGTGCTCGGAAACGGCGAACTTACCAAAAAAGTTACCGTTCAGGCTAAGAAATTCTCGAAATCCGCTCAGGAAAAAATCGAGAAAGCCGGTGGTAAAGCAGAGGTGCTCTGATGTTTCAAACTCTCGTAAACGCATTCAAGAATAAGGACGTTCGCAGAAAACTTCTTATTACTTTGGCGTTGATGTTCGTATACCGATTGGGTTGCTGGCTTCCCATACCCGGCATTAACGGTGCCACGTATGAGGGAAGCTCGGGCAATTCGGGTAACATACTCGACCTATTAAGTATGATTACGGGCGGCGCGTTGCAAAACGGCGCATTCCTCGCAATAGGAATATCTCCGTATATCAACGCGTCAATTATCATACAGCTCTTAACGGTCGCCATACCCAAATTGGAAGCACTCAGCAGACAGGGCGACGAGGGCAGAAAGAAACTCAATAAGATAACAAGAGTGTTCACACTCATACTTGCCGTGGCTCAGGCTACGGGCATAGTAATAAATTTCTCGCGCAGCGGCGCAATACAGACGGGCATATTCGGAGTGGCGCTCCCCGCATGGCTCGTATGCACGTTCGTGGGAGTAATACTGGTAGCCGGTTCTATGTTCACCATGTGGCTGGGCGAAAGAATAACCGAGATAGGAGTGGGCAACGGCATTTCGCTCCTCATCTTCGTGGGTATACTTTCCACCGCGGGCATAAGCATAGTTTCGGTGTTTACCGCCTGGTTCGACGGCAACGAAATGGCTCCTTGGTCGCTTCTCGTATTCGCGCTTTTCGTGCTCGTTATCTTCGCTTTCATAGTGTTTATAGACCTTGCCGAGCGCAAGATACCCGTTCACTACGCTAAGCAGATAAAAGGGCGCAAGCAGTACGGCGGACAAACGAGCTATATACCCATTAAAGTTAACGCGAGCGGCGTATTGCCCATAATCTTCTCTACGGCGATACTTTCGTTCCCTCAGCTCATAATGTCTATGTTCAATATGGACCCCGCAAGCGGTTTCTACGCTTGGTGGACAAAGTGGTTGGGCGTAGGACAACCTATCTACAGCGTGCTCGTAGGCTTACTGATACTTTTCTTCAGTTTCTTCTACGCGCAAATACAGTTCAACGCCGAAGAGGTTGCTCGCAACATTCAGCAATACGGCGGAAACATCACGGGATTGCGCCCCGGTAAAATGACGAGCGATTATCTCAAAAAGATAAACAAACGCCTTACGCTCTTCGGCGCGATATTCCTTGCTTTTATAGCAATCGTTCCCTCCATTATATTCAGCTTGGTATTCACCGGAATTTCGGCTTCGCTCGTAAACGCGTTCAGTGCCACGGGTATGCTCATAGTAGTGTCGGTTGCGCTCGAATTCCAAAAGCAGCTCGAAAGCCAGCTCATGATGAAGCAGTACCGCGGTTTCTTAAAGTAATAGGAGAATAAACATGAAAATAGTTCTTCTCGGCGCACCCGGCGCGGGCAAAGGCACTCAGGCAACGAGAATTGCCGAAAAGTACGGCGTTGTGCACATTTCCACGGGAGATATCTTCCGTAAGAATTTGAAAGAGGGCACTCCCGTAGGTCTCAAAGCCAAAGCGTTCATAGATAAAGGACAGCTCGTGCCCGACGAGGTTACTTGCGAAATAGTCGCCGAGCGTCTTAAGGAAAAGGATTGCGAAAAGGGCTTTATGCTCGACGGGTTCCCCCGCAACGTAATGCAGGCGGAAGCTCTCGACAAAATGAGCGACGTTGACCTTGTGCTCAACATTGCGGTAGACCTCGACAAGCTCATGGCTCGACTCACGGGCAGACGCGTTTGCCGCGAGTGCGGCGAAAGCTATCACGTTTCTACGTTTGCGGGTAATAAATGCTCCAAGTGCGGCGGCGAGGTGATACAGCGTGCCGACGACACCGAGGAAACCGTGGGCAAACGCCTCAAAGTTTACTCCGAGCAGACTCAGCCGCTCATAGACTACTACACGGCAAAGGGCAAGCTCCAAAGCGTGGACGGCATGAAACCCATAGACGAGGTGTTCGCCGAAGTGGTTACGGTGCTCGACAAAGTAAAGTAACAAATGATTTACGTTAAAAAACCCAACGAACTCGATAAGATGCGGGTGGCGGGCAAACTCACCGGCGACGCTCTCAAGCACATAGAAGAGAAGATAAAGCCGGGCGTTACCACGGCGCAAATAAACAAGTGGATACACGAGTTTATAACGTCGCAAAACGCAACCCCCTCTTTTCTCGGATATCACGGCTATCCCGCGTCCGCTTGCGTATCGGTAAACGACGTGGTTGTGCACGGAATACCGGGCGACCGCGTATTGCAAGAAGGCGATATAGTGTCGGTAGACGTGGGAGTAATCAAAAACGGTTGGCAGGGCGACGCGGCGAGAACTTTCGCGGTAGGCAAGATATCGCCCGAGGCTCAAAAGCTCATAGACGTTACGCGCGAATGCTTTTTCGAGGGCATAAAACACGCGCGAAACGGCAGGCGTTTGGGCGACCTGTCGAGCGCGATACAACGCCACGCCGAAAGTCACGGCTACGGAGTGGTGCGCGAGATGATAGGACACGGCATAGGCAGGCAGATGCACGAAGACCCCGCCGTTCCCAATTTCGGAAAAGAGGGCACGGGCGTTATGCTCAAAACGGGCTACACCATTGCGGTTGAACCCATGATAAACGCGGGAACTTTCAAGATAAAGTTCGAGCCCGACGGTTGGACTACGCGAACGGCGGACGGCAGTCTGTCGGCGCACTACGAAAACACGATAGCCATACGCGACGGAGAGCCGGAAATACTCACGTTATAAAATATTTTTTGCGCGGCACGCCGTTTGGTGCGAGTAAAAGAGTTGACATAAAAAGGAGCAATGTGTTACAATAGAATGTACGCACTCGAAAATCCCCGAATAGGTCAGGTAGTAATCAGTCGCATGGGGCACGACCGCGGAAGAGTTTATTTGATAGCCGCCGTGCTCGGGCGGGATTTCGTTCTCGTGACCGACGGAAAGTTGCGCCCTTTGGATAAACTCAAAACCAAACGCGTTAAGCACGTTAAGTACGCAGGCGAGTCGGAAGAGATTGCAAAATCAATAAAAGACGGTAAAATCACCGATGCGGCGGTTCGCAAAACGCTCAAAGCGTTTGCTTGCGCCGACGGAAAGGAGTTATAAAAGAGAATGCCCAAAGACGACAATATCGAAGCGGAAGGCACCGTAATAGAGTGCCTTAGAAACGCGATGTTTAAGGTAAAGCTGTCTAACGGACATATTGTTACGTGTACGATATCGGGCAAGATACGTATGCACTACATCAAAATACTCGAGGGCGACACCGTAAAAATCGAAATGTCGCCTTACGATATAACCAAAGGTAGAATAACCTACCGCAACAAAAACTGAGAGGTACAAAGACATGAAAGTAAGAGCTTCGGTCAAGCCCATGTGCGACAGATGCAGAGTAATCAAGCGTCATGGCAAAGTAATGGTAATCTGCTCTAAATACGCCAACCACAAACAGCGTCAGGGCTAAATTTCAAACGATAAAACAGCCGCGCGCGGACGTTCCCGAGGGGAAGAGTTTCCGTGCGCCGTTTTGCCGTTAAAAAGCGCGTTGCGTTAAAAAGAAAAAACATGAAAAATGCCGCGGTCGGTTTTATTCGCTAACATTCCATAGCGGGAAAACGCAAGACTGCGTGATATATATACTAAAATATTTACCCATTAAGAATAAAGGAGATAAAACAGTGGCAAGAATAGCCGGCATCGATTTGCCCCGCGAGAAGCGCGTGGAAATCGGACTTACGTATATTTACGGCATCGGCAAGCCCACCGCTCAAAAGATTTTGGCGGATACGGGCGTTAATCCCGATACCAGAGTGAAAGAACTCAGCGAAGAAGAAGTAAACAAAATTCGTAACTATGTGGAGCACAATCTCCGCGTAGAGGGCGATTTGCACCGCGAAGTGGCTCTTAACATAAAGCGACTTATGGAAATAGGATGTTACCGCGGAGTTCGTCACCGCAAGGGCTTGCCCGTGCGCGGACAGAACACCAAGCAAAACGCACGCACCCGCAAAGGACCCAAGCGCACGGTTGGCAGGTCCAAGAAAAAGTAGGAGAGCTTAAAAAATGGCAGTTAAGAAAACTTCTTCCAGAAAGAGCAGAGTTACAAAGAATATAGATAAAGGACAAGTGCACATCCACGCTTCGTTCAACAACACGATTATCACCGTGACCGACGAGCAGGGCAACGCGATTTCCGCTTGCAGCGCAGGTGCGCTCAATTTCCGCGGCAGTCGCAAGAGCACTCCGTTTGCGGCGCAACAAGCCTCCGAGAAAGCGGCGGCTGCGGCTAAAGAACACGGACTCAAATCCGTAGACGTATTCGTAAAGGGTCCGGGAAGCGGCAGAGAGTCGGCTATCCGCGCACTCGAGGTTGTAGGGCTTGACGTAACGAGCATTACCGACGTGTCGCCCATACCTCACAACGGTTGCCGTCCGCCCAAACGCAGAAGAGTTTAATAGGAGAAAGAGAACAAAATGGCTAAATATACATGTGCAGATTGTCGTCAGTGCCGCAGAGAGGGGCAGAAACTGTTCCTTAAAGGCGAGCGTTGCACCAGCAAAAAATGCGCTATGGAGCGTAGACCGGTTGCTCCCGGTCAGCACGGCACGGGCAGAAAAAAAGCAAGCGAATACAGCGTTCAGCTTCGTGAAAAGCAGAAAGCCAAACGCGCGTACGGACTGCTCGAAAAGCAGTTCCGCGGCTACTACGAAGAAGCCGAGCGCATGCGCGGCGTAACGGGCGAGAACATGCTCGCTCTCATAGAGCGCAGACTCGACAACGTTGTTTACCGCATGGGTATAGGCGCGAGCCGCGCACAGTGCCGCCAGATAGTGAACCACGGTCATATTACCGTGAACGGCAAGAGCGTGGATATCCCGTCTTATCAGGTTAAAATAGGCGACGTTATCTCGGTGCACGAAACCAGCAAAGACAACGCCATATTCAAAGAGCTTCGCGGAGCACGCATAGTTATGCCCAAATGGCTCGAGTTCGATACCGAGTCGCTCGTGGGTAAAATTACCGACAGCCCCAAGCGCGAAGATATAGACCTCAACATAAACGAACAGCTTATAGTAGAATTGTACTCTAAGTAATAAATAACCCGCAGGGATATATTTGATAATCAGAGCGAGAGCGGCGATAGCCGCAAGGAGAATTGAATGAACATGATGGAAATCGAAAAGCCACGGATTACGCTTGAGGAAAGCCCGGATTTAAGGGTAGGAAAGTTTGTAGTCGAACCTCTCGAGCGCGGCTATGGCATCACACTCGGTAACGCGCTCCGCAGAGTATTGTTGTCTGCGCTCCCCGGCACCGCCGTGGTTGGCATACGCATAGAGGGCGCGAGTCACGAGTTCACCACCATCAAGGGAGTCAAGGAGGACGTGGCGGAGATAATCCTCAATCTCAAGGGACTCAATCTCAAGGCAAACTACTCCGACAAAACCCTTAAAAAGACGCTCAAAATCGAGCGCAACACCCCGGGTATAGTTACCGCGAAAGATATTGAAATCGACCCCGAAATAGAAATACTCAATCCCGAAATGTATATATGCACGCTCGACGAGGGCGGCAAGCTCAATATGGAAATGACCGTGGCTCGCGGCAGAGGTTACGTTGTGGCGGTGAACCACAAAGACGACACCCAGCCCATAGGTTATATTCCTATCGACGCGATATTCACGCCCGTGAAAGCGGCGAGCTACTCGGTGGAAAGCACCCGCGTAGGGCAGAGAATCGATTTCGACAAGCTCACCCTCGAGGTTAAAACCGACGGTAGCCTGTCAGCCAAAGACGTGTTGAGTCTTGCGGCGAAAGCCATAGAAGACCACATACGACTGTTCGTGAATTTGTCGGACGTGATATCGGGCATGGATATACTCGTTTCGCGCGAGGAAGACAAACAGCAAAAGGTTCTCGAGATGAACATCGAGGATATGGACTTGAGCGTGCGCAGTTACAACTGCCTCAAACGCGCCGCCATACACACGGTGGAAGACCTTACCAAGAGAACCGAAGAAGATATGCTTAAGGTGCGCAATTTGGGACGCAAGTCTTTGGACGAGGTTATAAGCAAACTTCGCTCTTACGGGCTGGATTTGAGAAGCGCGGAAGAATAAGCGGCGGCGTAACCTAAGGCAAGCATTACAAGAACATCCGAGAGGTAAAAGAAATGGAACAGAGAAAACTGGGGAAACCCACCGACCAAAGAATGGCTCTTTTGAGAAATCAGGTAACCGATTTGCTTTGGAACGGAAAAATAGAAACAACTTACGACCGCGCGAAAGAAGTAAGCCGCATGGCGGACAAGGTTCTTACCATGGCTATAGATACGTATACCGATACGTATAAAAAAGTGGAAACGCGCAAGACCGACAAGGGCGAGGTTAAAGTGGAGCTCGTTAACGACGGTCCCAAAAAGCTCGCGGCTCGTCGCCGTATAATGAGCATTGTGTACGACCGCCAAGAACAACGCGGCGACAAAGAAAGCGCGGTGGCTTTCAAACAGCGCACCGAGCACATTCAGCATCCGCTCATTGAAAAGATTTTCAACGAGTATGCGCCCAAGTATACCAAACGCGCGGCCGACCTCGGGCAGAAAGGCGGCTACACCCGCGTGCTCAAAATGGGCTTCCGCAGAGGCGACAACGCCGAAGCCGCGCTCATAGAGTTGGTGTAAAACAAAGAAAAGCAAAAACGAGAAGCGTTTTCGAAACGCTCCTCGTTTTTTTATACGGTGTTTCGGTTTTACGTCATTGCGAGGGTGCTTGCACCCGTGGCAATCTAATGCATTAGTTTATTTTTCCCACAAATTATTTCTTTCGGGGTGGGTAATCGCCGATATCATTCGTTCTTTTGCAATGGGGATATCGGCGTTTATGTTTTTAATAAGTTTTTTTACGTACTCGCGTTGGGTGTTGTGGTTTGCGGGGCAAGGGTTGTGCACTACGGGCAGTTTCATATCGCGAGCAAGAGCGGAAACGTCGGCTTCGGATATGTAAATGAGCGGGCGTATCACCGTTACGCCGCTTCTGCTCATGTACGCTTTGGGTGCAAAGGTGGAAAGTCGCCCTTCGTAAAACAGCGAGAGCAAAAAGGTTTCGGCGAGGTCGTCGGCGTGGTGTCCGAGCGCGAGCTTGTTGCACCCGAGCTTTTGCATTACCGAGGCAAGCGCGCCGCGGCGCATTTTGGAGCACAGCGAGCAAGGATTTTTCTCTTTGCGCACGTTGAATATCACGTCGCCTATATCGGTGCTCTCGAGCACGTAGGGCACGGAAAGGGAGTCGCAAAACTCTTTTACGGGCGTGTAGTCCGCACCGAGCCCGAGGTCTATCGTAATGGCGGTGAGTTCGAACTTTTGGGGCGAGAACCTGCGGAAAGCGGCGAGCGCGGCGAGAAGCGCAAGACTGTCTTTGCCGCCCGAAACGCCCACGGCAATGCTGTCGGAATCATCTATAAGATTGAGTTCGGTACACGCTCTGCGCATGCCCGATAAAATTTTTTGCAAAGTCATGAATACATTATACAACGGTTGCATAGCTTTTTGCAACCTTAGAACCCGTATAATTGAAAATCGGCGGACAAATCGCGCCATAAAGGATTATCTTTTTCTATAAGCGCAACCTTTTTTGCGCGAGAACCGCTTTTAATCTGCTTTTCGCGCGATATGGCGTTTGTTATATCGTTGAATGTTTCAAAATATACAAGTTTGTCGGCGTTGTATTTGCTTGTAAAACTCTTTTTGTCGGCGTGTGCTTTGTGCGTTTCGGTGCGCCGAAGTAAATCATTTGTTACGCCCGTATATAATACGCCGCCCTTTTTATTCGTGAGTATGTATACGTAATAATTCATTGTTTTTTCCTTTGCGCATGCTTTGTCATTGCGAGTGTATGGTTTAGCTTGTCATTGCGAGCGGCGTAGCCGCGTGGCAATCTCCTGCATGAAACAAGTACAGTAACTACACCGTCCTCATGGCTGGGATTGCTTCGTCGCTACTCTCCTCGCAATGACGGGTAAAACCCGTTATGCCACACGTTGTCCTCAGCCGAGCGCGTAGCGCGAACGCCACGAGCCGAAGGCGAGTATTGCGAGGGCGCTTGCGCCCGTGGCAATCTCCTGCACTCAACCCGTACTTAATCGTTAATACATAAAATATCGTCTGCGCTTACGTCAAGCACTTTGCATAAGTTTGCAAAAGTATCAAGCGCGGGGACAATATCGCCTTTTACATAATGCGCGATACACGATTGTGTTACGGACAATTTTTCGGCAATTTCTTTTTGAGTTTTGCCGCTTTTTTCTATTGCTTCTTTTAAGCCAATTTTTATTTTATCAATTGTAATCATAATTAGTTCTATTAAAAATCATATGAGCATAAATCATTTTTTAGCTTGACTTATGATTTGCAATCATATACAATAAATATGTTACAGTAAATAGTGCGTATGCTTTCTCATGTATGGGATTGCCGCGCTCGTTTTACTCGCTCGCAATGACATGCGCCCCCCCCAACCGTCATTGCGAGGGCACTTGTGCCCGTGGCAATCTCCTGCACCCAACCCGAACTTAATCGTCAATGCATAAAATGTCATTTGCATCTAAATCAAGCACTTTACATAAGTTTGCAAACGTGTCGAGAGCGGGCATTTTTCGTCCTTTCATATAATGTGTAATACAAGGTTGAGTAATACCCAAACGATTGGCTAATTCGGTTTGGGTCAATCCGCAATATTTGATTGCTTCGGTTAATTTTCTTTGAATTTGTTCTAAAATAATCATATACACCTCTTTAATCAATTTTATTACCATTGGGCATGTTGGGCGCGCATTCCTGCCTAACGGTAATGGGAAAAATAGAATATTACAAAAAAGGAGCAGAAAAATGGATGCAATGAGAACGTATAGGACAACTAAAAGCGCAATGGAAAAAGAGGGAGTAGGGTGTGATAAAGACGAAATGTTTTTATATAAAACCATTAAAGCTCTTAACGCTTACGTGTGCGAAAATTTGCTGTTCGGTAAAATCAAAGTAAAAGAAATAGTTCCGATAGATAATTATATCGAGGAATTACATATACGGAATTACGGAACTTGGTGGCATAAAGGAATAGACGAAAAATATATCGATAAGTACATTAACGTAAAAGATATTGCCGAATATGAATATCGTTATGATTTTTTCAATAAAAACATAGTGAAAATATTTCCCGAAAATATTCTTAAAACCTCTAAGTTTGCGATATACAAAGAAAGCATATTTAATTTATTTTGCGAAGTGCTTGATATAAATATTAACGCCAACGATAAAAAATATTATTGCGTAACCAAAGATGACGCAATAAAGATAAAAAAGTTTCTATGCGCAGTGTACAACGGCGAAATAAAGGCGGGCGATAAAATCGGGTGGTATTTGAGAAAAATGAGTGTTTTTCCGCAATTTTTAGATGCAATGAAAGACGGGAGCGCATTTAGAACATTGGCGATAGGAGATATAAACTCTATAGAATACAAACTTTCGGTACTTTCGGCGTTCAAGTTCATGAATTTCGATAACGCGCACATGTTTATGAGCAAACTTATGAAAAGATATTTGCGGTAAATAACGCGTTCTCATGGCGAGGATTGCCACGCTCACGTTGCTCGCTCGCAATGACGGGGTAACCACTGCGTTCGCTCGCAATGACAGGCTACACCCAAACCGTCATTGCGAGGGCGCTTGCGCCCGCGGCAATCTCATACATGGAACAAGTACAGTAACTACACCGTCCTCATGGCGGGGATTGCCGCGCTCACTGCGTTCGCTCGCAATGACAGGGTAACCCGTATGGGATTGCCACGCTCGTTTCACTCGCTCGCAATGACAGGCTACACCCAAACCGTCATTGCGAGGGCGCTTGCGCCCGTGGCAATCTCATACATGAAACAAGTACAGTAACTACACCGTTCTCATGGCGGGGATTGCTTCGTCGGGCATTGCCCTTCTCGCAATACTCGCTACGCTCGTGGCGTTCGCGCTACGCGCTCGGCTAAGGACATGGCGGCCCGATAAAAAATATAATGGCGCAAACAGTTGACTTTTGCACTGTCTGTGCTTTATAATATATAAGCAACAATTTGTAATGAAGGAAAACTGATAACATGAAAAGAACTTATCAACCCAAGAAACGCGCACAAAACAAGGTGCACGGTTTCCGTAAACGCATGAAGACCAAATCGGGGCGTAACGTGCTCAGTCGCAGAAGAAGGAAGGGGCGCGCTCGCATTACTCCCAAGCCGTTGGGTAGCAACTGATTTTCGGAAATAAGTGAGAAAATAAAAGAGTCATTGCTATTTGTTGCGATGGCTCTTTATATGCTTATCCGAATATCCGAAGAATTATGCTCGGTAAAAAATACAGGCTCACCAAACGCGGTTCGTTCAACTACGTGTACCGCAAAGGCAACGCAAAGAATGCGGGCGACCTCAAAATAACGTACGTTACGGCAAAGGGCGTGCCCAAAGTGGGCATAAGCGTGCCCAACACCGTGGGCAAAGCGGTAGTGCGCAACAAGGTGCGCCGCCGCATACGCGCGGCAATGCGCGGCTACGTAAAAAACCTGCGCCCGTCGCAAATAGTGATATCCGCCCGCAAAGGCGCGGAACAACTCGCGTATTCGGAAATAGACGGCAAATTATACGAGATGCTTGTAAGAGCCGGACTGTATGAAAAGAAAGAAACCGACAAAGCGTAGCGTAATCAAATATATCATAACGCTGAGATGGCTGTGCGAAGCTCTTATATATTTTTATAAAGCGTGCATATCGCCGATATTGCCCAAGTCTTGCATATACTACCCGTCTTGTTCGAGCTACATGCTCGAGGCTATCCGAGAGTGGGGCGTGTTTCGCGGCGTTGTTTTGGGAACGAAACGAATACTCCGTTGCGCTCCCTGGGGCGAGGGCGGTTTCGACCCCGTACCCGATAATCCAAAAGGAGATATGAAATGGCTTTTCTGATGTCTGCGGTTGCGGAGCATTTCGGCAATCCGGGCGGACTGTGGGAAATCCTCATTTTGGGGCTTTTCAAGTTCATAGTTAATTACGGTTGGCGCATAGTATTCTTTACCGTGTGCTTAAAACTTTTGCTGTTGCCGCTCGATTTGTACCAACGCATAAAAATGCGCAAAAACCAAATAATAACCGAGCGTCTTAAGCCGCAGATTGAAAAACTCCAACAGCAATACGCGGGCGACCAACGCACGCTCTCGCAAAAGCAAATGGAACTCAACCGCAAGGAAGGTTTCAGCTATTTTTCGAGTTGCTTGCCCATGATTGTTACGCTCGTGATATTCTTTTATTTGTTCGCGGGACTCAACAACATATCGCATTTCAGAATTTTCGACCAATACGTTGAACTTTACGACGCTTACGCCGCCGAAGAAATCTTGCAGAAAGATATCGGCAGAAGCGGCATTTTCAACACCGAAGAAATAGACGCGCTTTTATCCGACGCGAACGCGTGCAAGGAATATTTCGCGGCGAAAGCTCCCGAAGCGGACGACTACAAAACGAGCGGCGGGGAGTGGTACGAGAGCGACTCCGTATACGAGCGACTCGACGACGGCGGCAACGTGACCGAAAAGTACACGGGCGGACAAGCCGACTACATGCGCGCGCAGGACGAATACCGAAAAGCGGTAGACAATCTCAATGCTACGGTGAACAAAATCGGAGAGAAAAAGGCGGACGGCGCAACGGTATCGTGGAACGAGTTGAACGCGTGGCGACTTTCCATAGCCGCCACCGAGCCCAAAGCGAGCGATTACAAAATCAAGTTCGGCGACAAAAAAGGCGAATGGGCGGAAAACGGCGAAGCCGATTACAAAGCCGCGGCGGCGGAGTGGGAAAATAAATTTCTCAAGGCAAGCGTAAATCTCTTGGATAAGACTGCCGCGCTTCACAAAGATTACGTGCTCGAACCCTCGCAGGACGCGGCTGTGGAGCGTTACGGCGCCGTGCAGGAAGACTTTTTGTGGATAAGCAACATATGGTCGCCCGACGTTCCGTGGCGCGACGCCATACTCGATTACAACAATTTCGTAAGCAACATATCCGATTATTCAAACTTTGACGAGGTAGTGGACGAGCTTGACGCCAAAGTGGACGGAGAGTTTAACCGCACTGTGTTCGAATCTATGATGAGCGAGGTTACGTACAACAACGTAACGGGCAAACTCAGAGCGAGCGACAAGTACAACGTTGTAAACGGATTTTTGATACTGCCCATACTTTCGGTGGGATTGAGCTTTTTGAGTCAGTTCATAACCGCAAGGCTTCAAAAGAAATCGGGTCAAGCCGCGCCTACCGGCGGCATGGCGGGAAGCATGAAGTTTATGATGTTCTTTATGCCCGTAATGATGGGTATATTCGCGCTTACCTACACGGCAATGTTCACCCTCTATATAGTGGTGAACTCGGCAACCACGATACTCATAAACGTATTTACCACCTTGGCAATGAACGGCGGCGGCAAACTCAAAGAGAAAAAGAACAAAACGAGCGACGGAATACAAAAATACGGACGCCCCGACCCCAAGGACCTTTGAAATCAAACAGGAGCAAATGTGAAACATGGAAAGAGTAGCTGAATTTATCGGAAAGAAAGTGCAAGACGCCGTAGACGAGGGCTTGAAAACGCTCGGCATTTCGCTCGACGACGCCGACATTAAGATAATATCCAACGGCGGACTTTTCAAGAAAGCCAAAGTTGAAATTCGTTACGACGACAAACTCGCCAAAAATCCGCCCGCAGAGCAAAAGAAAGAAGAACCTAAGAAGGCGGAACCTAAGAAGGACGAAACCAAGAAGGCAGAGCCGAAAAAAGAGCAACCCAAAGCCGAAGAGCCTGCAAAAAAGCAAAAGCAGGAAACCAAGCCGCGGGAGAATAAAGCCGCCGAGCACGAGGACGAACCGCGTTGGGGCAGTGCGCCCGTAAAGCGCGAGCCTACCACGGTGTCCGATTTCGGCAAGGAACGCAAAGAGCCCAAAAAGGAAGAGCGCAGAGAGCCGCGCCCCAAAAAACAGCGCGAAACCGCCCTTCCCACCGAGGAGCAGATAGCCGCCGCAAAAGAGTTCGTTACCGAGCTTTTGGCAAAAATGAACATAGCGGGCGGAGTAGAGATTGTTGTTGAAGACGGCATGCGCGTAAACATAGACACCGACGACTCCCGCGTTATAGGTCATCGCGGCGAAGTGCTCGACTCCATTCGTCAGTTTTTGAGCGCTATGATAAACTCCTCGCACGGCAATTTCGTGCACGTTACGGTTGACGGTTTGGGATACCGCGACCGCCGCAAAGAAACTCTCGAGTCGCTCGCCCGCCGTATGGCGGATAAAGCCGTGCGCTCGCACCGCAAAGTTACGCTCGACCCCATGAACAGTGCCGACCGCAGGATTGTGCATGCCGCGCTCGGCGAACGCGACGACGTATTTACCCGCAGCGAAGGGCACGACCCCGCCCGCCGCGTTGCGATAATTCCCAAAAGAAAGTAGAAAATCGCCTTTTTGACTCCAAAAAGGCTCGCGAAAACCGCAAGGTATTCCCGCTTTTGGAGGCGCCCCAAAAGCGGGGCAAAAGGGCGGTTTTTGCCGAGAGCGAGACGACGGATATGCTGT
>NZ_CALPCH010000024.1 GCF_943193005.1 Pumilibacter intestinalis | reverse complement strand
GCTCGCTACGCTCGCCCAGCCAAGCACACGCGCCACCGACCGAACACACCACCGAAAGAACCCAAGAACTCAATATACAAACCCCGTTTTTCTCGCTGTTGGCACACCGAAAGCGCAACCGCAACAGACAACCGCGGGCGGCACGCGCGGGGCTTGTCGTGCTCGCCCGCGGTTTGTTGTCGTATTTTCAGTTACTCTTTCGCATTTGCGCTATCACTTCTCGGCTCACGATGCCCATATATACGCCTTCGTCCCAGCAGTTGAAATCGTCAAAAAGCAATAGTTTTTTATCTTCTTGTCCTATCGTGCATACTATGTCCTCGTCCATGATGTCGGATAGGAAGTATTGGTATAAGCCTTTGCTGTATACAATCTTTTCGCCGTCTTTCTCTATGTATTTCATCAAATACGCGAGTTCGTTCTCGAGCGTATTCTCCGTCGGAAGTATTTGCTCGAAATCCGATCTGCCGAAATTCTCGTTAAAATACGTGTTTTGTACGGTCGTTTGCATTTTATGCGTTTTCAAGCTGTAATCCGTTTTCTCGAAAAGTATTCCCACCGTCTTATTTTCGGGTATGGCGAATAAGCCGTGAAAATGCAATCGCTTGTTTTCCGGCGAACGTTCCCATACCCCCATATACTTCCATCCCTTGCGGTAGCATAAATTCCGTAAACACGTTTGCAAACCTTTTCGGAAGCTGTCTTCCGTATGCTTTTTATCGTCGTACGTAAACGTACAAAAATAGTTTATGCCTGCTAAATATGCCTTACGTATCATGCGAATGCGCCGCTCGCGCATATTCCTCGCCTTTCTATCAAATCCCAAATCCACATACCATTTCAGTTCTTCTACCGTGTCAAAGTACGGTTCCATACCGTCCATAACCTTGAAATGTCGTTCCCGTATAGGGATATCAATATATTTTCCGTATAATTCCTCGAATAGTTCTTTCTTCGTCATTTGCCGCACGGTTTTAAGCGACTCACTTTCCGTTTGCGGCGCGTCACTATGATTTTCTATAACTTGCTCGTCCGACGCCGTTTCCTCTCTCTCATCGGCAAAGAAACCCTCTGCCGCGTTATCGGCGGCAGAGCTTTCCTTTTCCACGACGGTTATTTCTTCCTCTTTCGGTTTCGGGCGATAGCGAGTTTTGCGCTCGGTATGTGGTATCGCTATGTAGTGACTGCCGTCAAAATATATCTTGGTTTCCCTAAATCCCATATTGCTTTTTCGCGTGAGAATAACCGTCTAAATAAATCACTTACGCCGTTTATTATATTCCGGCGTATTCTTGTAAAGCATAGCGTACTCGAAATTGCCGTGTACTTTCATGGCGCGTTTGAACGCCTTAATATCGCCGTTCTCGGCGGCTTCTTTCAGTTCGTTTTCGCTGTAACGGTAGCCGTCTTTCAGTTCGCTTAGCGAATATTTTTTAGCTAATTTCTTGTGCCTTAACGTAAAAAATCCCACGCTTATAACCCTCCTTTTCTTTTTTTAATTTTGGCTTTGGCTTTCTTCCGAAACGCTTTTTGAAACCGCTTATCTTCCCGATCCAACCGCTTAAATGCCTTACGCATATTTTTGAAAATATATGCCAATATCCTATCGTTATACTGCTCGGGAACGAAGTCGGCGGTGTCGAGCGTGTGTGCAAACGTTTCGTAATATTTAGATAGGCACTCGTTGATGAGCTTGTTTTTGTTGTAGTTTATCATGCGACTTTACTCCTCTTTTGGTAGTACCCTTCGGGCAATTCGTTGTCATTCTCGGCTAAGTAACGCATATATCCTTCTCGCGTCTGCTCGGTAGGCTTGGCGACGGAATAATCATAGTTTTCGGTAAAATGTCCGTCGTAAAACTTTGGCTTACAGCACTGACTGTCGTAGCAATCGAACACATTGTAATCCGCCGTTACGACTTCTTCGGTATAGCAAGACTTATCCTGCTTGCCGCTTGAAATGTACCTATCGAAAAGACTGCTGTTCTCTATGCGGCGAATGTACCAACGCAAACCGTTTATCCGACTGTAGCCGTTATACGAAAACTCCAAAGACAGTATTTCCACGAACTGCGACAGTTCACGTATGTTTACGTCTATTAGCATTGGCCTTTGCGTGTCGAGCCAAACATCCAAATCGTTATGCCCGTGCTGTTCGTACCACCTCGACTGCCAATCCGGAAAGTACATACTCATGCGAGAATTGAGATACTTTTGCGCTTCGGTAATGAAAATACATTCGAACGGTAAATTGAAATGCGTTTCCACAAACGGGTTTGCAAACCCGAGCCTATACGGGTTTATACGTCTACTGAAACGCGGACTGTAACGGTACTTGTGAAAAATCATATCATAATTTGCGGACACACAATGCGCGGGCACAGTTTTTAGATTATTAAACCCATTGGCTTGCTTACTTAAAATCTCCCGCCGCATTCGTTTATTGCGTTCATAGTCGAAAGCCGTTTCATGCGCTATATGTGTCATAAAGCACGTCTTACCCGTTCTCGGCGGTGCGAAGATAATCGTAATCATCGGTCAGTCCTCCTTATCCCGTATCTTTCGTATCAGCGCGGCTATACCACGGAACGGCAAGGATATAAGCCACCATATACCCTTACACAGCCACACAAACGCTACGCCTATCCCCTTTACTATCCACAACAGAACTTGCCCCACAATGGGAAATACCGTTGCGAGTATAGGCAGCGCAATAATGAACGGCAACGCACAAATAATGATCTTCCATACAAGCGCGGGCACGCCCGTCACTTGCTCTAACCACTTACACAGTAAATCCAACCAACCGAGCTCGTGCGCACCGCCGCTCGGGTTGTTCCCCTCGGTCACTTTATCCGACACCGTTCCGAGATCATACGTCTTTCCCGCCGTTACGAATTTGAGCCGCAGTATTGTGACTTCAGACACTCTCGTACCCGTTCTCGTGATTTGTCTGCCGCCGAACGTATCTATTTGCCGTTCCGTATACGCCGTTTCCAAGAATACAAGCACCCATTTCGTTTTGCTTACTTCACTGCTTGCCGCTTCGTCCAAGTTCACAGCCTTATTGAAATCTTCGGAGCGCTGTATGCGTTTCCAAGTGTATTTGACGCCGAGAAAACCGTCTCCCGCGTTTCCTCCCTCTTGCTCGCCGGTAAGCGGCAGATACTGCATTTCGGATTTATTCCCGTATGTATAGCCGTTCCCCGTTTGCCATGTGTACGGCTGCGTGTAATACGAAACGTCCGCTTCTTGCAATGTGTCTATGGGCAGATCCGTATCGAAGGCTATAAAATGCACGTCGGTATATTTCCCGCCGTTTATATAATCCCAATGCAGTCCGTCCCAATACTGCAAATACCCCGCAAACGGATTCTTTATTTGAATGACGTTTACGTTTTTAACGCTGTACTTTACGTCGCCGTCCGCCGTTTCCGTCTTAAAGACTTTCCCTACTGCAAACGCAACGGCGTTCTTGGTGTTTCCGTTATCCGACTCTCCGTCCATGTCTTTATCCCAATCTCGGTATATACTCGAAATATTGTAGTAGCGCATTGTATCATTCGACACAATCACGCCGTTCACGCGGTACTTACAAAACACGCCGTTGGAATTTAGCAAAGCAAGCGTGAATAGGCTTGTCCCGTCCGCTGTTTCGGACAATGACATATTCACTTCGGTTGCAATAAAAAATTTCGCTTTATTGCTCGGTTGGTATGTATACAAGAACAGTTCGCCGCTTTCGCTTTCCGCTATTTGTATGACTTGCACCGTGCCGTACAGCTCATTTTCGGGATCTATTATTTCGGAGTAGTTTATGACGCTGAACGTTTCGTCTTTTTGCAAGTCCGCAAGCACGTTGGTATACGCCCGTTCTTCGGCAAAAGCGGACGGCTCTTGCCGCCCGCCTATCAAACCAAACAATAACATGAACAAAGCCAAAGCCGCGGTATATAACACGTTCTTTATACTTTGTCTGTTCGTCATCTCTTACCGTCCTTTTACGAACTTCACTATGGAAAATGCCGTAAACGCTAACAACGCGCAAAACACACCAATTGCCGTCCAAGTATACCATTGGTTATTCGCCACGAAATTCCCGTATCTCTTCCAACCGCTCAGCTCGGACACAAGCACTTGCGTATCTTCGGTTATGGTTGAATTTTGCTTACTCAGTTTTACGTGCTCGACCGACATGGCGCTAAACGCACTAAGCTCGGCTTGTTCCATTGCCGCCGCAAGCGTTGTACCGTATGGTACTTCGAGTGTAGCATACGTTTCGTTACCATCCGCATAAAACGTCACCGTGAATATCTTTATCTCCCACTTGGCTTCGAGAACGGTGTCCTCTTTAATTCCCGTGCCGTTATACACGCTGCCGTCTGCCAACGCCCAGCCGAGAAAGTTGTACCCTATACGCTCGGGCGTAGGCGCAGACGCCGCGGTGTTCCAATCCACCGTTTCGGAACTTATTTCCTCGCCGCCGTTACTGTGATACGTCACGGTATAGCGGTTAATGTTAAAGTGCGCGTGCAATGCGGTGTCCGAATATATAGGCTCTCCGGCATACGCGCGGCAGTTCTCGCCGTGCTCGGCTTGCGTGCCGTAATACCAACCCGTAAAGGTGTGCCCTTCTTTGGCCGGATTTTCGGGAAGCGCTACCGGCACGCGTGCGTCCATTACCATGGTTTCCACCACCGTTGCTTTTTGCCGCAAAGGACTGAACGTGGTATCGTTGCTGTCGCTGTACACTTCGAGAAGCGCGTATTTATTGAGTATATAGAACGCTTGCTTATATACGTCGGATTCCGTATTAAACGTGCCGACCACTGTCTTTTGGTGCGTGGTCGCATTTTCGATCGTTAAGGTGAAAGAACTTTCCGTCAGCGTGAAAATGACGTAATCGTACGGCTTACCGTGGGTATGGGTATATCCAAACTGCTCGGACGTATACTCGGAAAACTTGGTCGTGGCGTTACTGTCGCATCGCGAGCACAGTTCCTGCGTATGCGAGAAATTATTCTTTACGCGTATGGAATTTGCGTCAAAAGAATACGTGCTGTATTCGCCGTCGCCCTCGTCTATATATTCGTCTTCTTGGTACACTAATCCGTATGTAAACCCGAACTCCTTACCGCTCGTTGTACAAGTCGTCTGCTTACACTCGAAGTTCAGCTTTACCGTATACGTCCATTCTTTTAAGGCGGACGGGCGCTTAGAATACCATGTACGGAAATTGAGCGAATTGCGGATATGCGTGGTACCGCTCTCATACGTTTTGGAATACTCTTGGTAGTCGTTGTTGTCCGACAAAGCAATCTGCTCGTTTGAAGTTGCATACATCGGCACAGATACGGTTTCGCCGCACTCCGCCGCTTTTGCGTCCCACACGCCCGACAGCTGCAAGCAAGTTACGATTGCCGTAAGCAACAGCGCCGCAATTACGGCCACGATACCTATTTTCTTTTTGGTAACTTGCATAGGCACCTCGTTTATCTCATCAGCATGGCAAGCAAGGTCTTGTCCGACTTGCGCGCGGGTTTAACGGCGCATTCGTACACCTCGCCCGTATCCTTGTCCACCGTGCGAACGAGAAATCTCTCGCCGGATATAACGCTCCCCTCGGCGTTCTTGAACTCGAACGGCTCGGTCACGAAATCCGCGTGTGTTTCGTCTCCGAACACAATGTCCAAAACGGTGTAGCCGCCCTTATCGTTCTTGTCCGGCGGCGCGAGTTTTATCTTCACGTCTCTGCCGCGCACGTTGCCCGAGATATAATACTCGTCGTACGTTTTGCCCTTATACTCAAAAGTACCTTTCTCCACCTTGAGCTGATTCTTGTTGTTTGCCATAATTTTTTCTCCTCCTGTTTTTTTGTTGGTTTGTTGATTTTTTTGAGAACGCAGTCGCGCGTTAGACGGGCAACAGGCGTCGAGTTGCCGACGGGAGCGTACATAAACGTACGTGACCGAGGCAATCTCGCCGCACGTAGCCCGTATGGCGGGATGAATGCGTTCTCAAATTAGGCGGTCTTTTTGCCGCCCTTGCCCTTCGGCAATTTCGTGCCTTTTTCCCTCGAATACTTCTTCGCCTCGGTTTTACTCAGCCCCGCGTCCATAGCTTGCTTGTAACGGAACAGTCCCGCATGATCGCTTTGGCACTGCAAGTAGCCCGAACGCAGCCCCGCCTCGTAGTCCGAAAGCGGCTTACCTTCCTTTTGCCCGTGCATATGCACTTTGGCACGCCTCTCTTCCACGTAACTTGCCGCACGTTTCGAGGGCGTCGTCCACCGTCGCTCTTTGTTGTATTCTGCCATTTGTTCTTACCTCGCAATTTTTAGTCTTAATACCCGTTTACAATGGCGCATTACCGTATTGCTTTGTCGATAGAATGAGCGTCAGGCGGCCACCTTACTTAATAAACGCTTATTCTCAATCGCTCTTTCCTTTTCGCACCGTGTAACGGATAACGGGATTACATAACCCCTACACCTATAGCCTCGAAAATGAGCAAAAAACAAATAAATGTTACCTTTTTGTCCCCAATTGTTCCAAAGTTGTACGCAGTTGCCACGATATGAGCTGCGGTGTTACCTTTTGTTCCCGCGCTATTTCTTTCAGTCTTTTCCGCTCGTAAAACACTTTTTGTAGCAATTCCTTTTGCTCGGCGGCAAGGTTTTTCACCGACTTGAACAGCTCCTCGTTAGGTAAATTCGCAAACAGCTCTCCGAAAGTATGCTCGTCGAATACGGGTACGTCAATGCCGTGTTTCCTTAGCTCGTCCAACGATACATGCCGCCTTGTTTCCTTGCGGTTGCCGTATTTCTCCGCTTTATCCATGTCTTTCAAAAACGCAAAAAGTTTATCCTCTACCGCAACTACGCTTTTCGTGCCGTCTACAAACCTATATACGTACTCTTTCATTCGTTACCCAGCTCCCTTGCAAAAAACTCGCACAGCTCGCGGTTTAACCGCTTTACATGCCCCACCGAGTAGTCCATATCCAACGCCGCCACCGTTTGCGTGTTAAAATGGATATATAAAGAAAGGTATATGTAATACAAGCGTGACGGCGCTTTACGTATCGCCGCATTGTATTTCTCCGTCTTTTCCTCAATAGAGTTTTTTCCTATGATTTTCGTCGCGCCCTCAAACTCTTTTGCATGCGCGTAATAATACTGAATTTCCCTAAGATCCGCTTTTACTTCTTCGATCGTCATTTCTTGCCCTCCCAATAGTATTTGTTTAATTTGAATGTCTTGAGTATGCCTTGCATAACGACTAATTCGTTGCCGGATAGCCCGTTCGCCAATTTTTCCAACAATGCCGACTGCTCGTCCGTCAGATATTTGGGTCCGTTCTATACCAATCTTCTACATAAATGCCGCCTCCGTTCCCACGGGCGTTATTCAGCGGATATTCCAATGAAAGCACCAAAATATCTCTCTCGATTGTGCGCTTGCTCACGCCGAACTCGACAGCAAGATTTTCTCTTGTGTCGTGTCTGCGAACGCACAGCTTTTCGAGTATTTTGTTGCGCCGTTCATTGACCGTCACCCGCTTTTTACCGCCTTCCGAATTTCATTGGCGCAATTATATAAAGCGAACTCGACACCTTTTGTCGACTTTGAAATACTTTTTAACTTTTTTTAGTTTCGTCGACAGCTTTTTCTATATTCAGCTCCAATACCGCCGCTATCATATCCAAAACGTCGGGCGGCATTAAAGATAAATCCGGTACTCCGTTTGTTATGATCACTCTTTCCTTTTGTGTATTTTCCACCATATCCATTTACCTCCATGCCGTAGAGTGTAGCATAATATATTTCGTTTGTCGGTCACATCGAAAGCACATAAACGGTCAAAGAATAACACAAGGTTTCATAAGGTAGCAACAACGGTATATAAATAAAAGAATTCGTCTTTCGACTTATGGTTGTAGCGGAAAAAGTCTTGCGCCGATTTTCCTTTCTTGTCATATTTGCTTTATTCGTCAAAGGGAAAAAAGCGTTGCTGAAAATATGAATTGCACAGCTATTAACGACAATGCTTTTTTCGCTTATCTTTGACGGCGCGACTTTTTCCGCCCTTTCGTTTTCCGTCGAAAGACGAATGAGCTGAAAAAGTATAAATATTTTTTTGAACTCGACAGAAGGTGTCGAGTTTGACGTTTATACTACTTTCAAAAACGGAGGTATTTTATGAAAACGGCTGTGATTTACGCTCGGTATTCATCGGATAGGCAAACGGAACAGTCTATCGAAGGGCAACTTCGGGATTGCAACGAATATGCCGAGCGCCATGACATCATTATCTTAGACACGTACATCGACCGCGCTATGACGGGTACAAACGACAAACGAAACGAGTTTCAGCGTATGCTTAAAGACAGCAATAAGCGAGCGTGGGATTACGTTTTGGTTTACAAAACCGATCGGTTCGGCAGAAACAAATACGAACTCGCTATGAACAAGCACACTTTGAAAGTAAACGGAATTCGGCTCATTCCCGTAAAGGAAAATATCCCCGAAGGTCCGGAAGGCATTATTCTCGAAAGTCTCTTGGAAGGGTTTGAGCATACAAATGGTCATAATAATATTATTAAATCATTCTAAACTTTGCGCAACTACGAAACTAATCAATATAACAATAACAAAACTCCCGGCGGTAAATTACCATCGGGAGTTTACTTTTTTGCTTTCCTCTCGGCTTTTTAATATAAAATTTTTTTACTAACTCTATTCATTACTGAAAGGCAACCGGCAATTTTGATTCGCTACCCTTCATCGTCTTCGGATTTCGGGGCTTGTATTTCGAGCGCGGGTTTATCGCTTGCGTTAAGCGAAGATACGGCTTTTACGCCCGTCGTGCGCTCATATTCTTCTTTTGCCGTATTGGCAACTTTTCCGCCGCGTTTGGCAACGTCTCTACTCGCTTCAAAACTCGTAGGATGCTCTTGTCGAGATAATGTTGTCGTCGTGACCTCGGCAAGCCACATCTTGAACGGCTCGGCTTTAGGCGATGGTATAGACTGCACAAGACGCAATACGCCTTTCGTGTCGAGAACGTCTTGCATATAATACTTTCCATCCGAAGATTACAATTTCAGTTGACTACAATTTGTAGTCAACTCACTACCCTCGTTTTTAAGACGTGTTTTTAAGACGCTCCAATATTTTCGCGGATTTTCGCTATCCGTCAGCACGGCAACCACGTCAACAACGGAAAAATACCATTCTTCCGCATCGGCGTCCCATACGGTGCGTACTTGCTTATTCTCGAATACCTTAATTTTGTTTTCCATACACTCGCCCTCTTTTGCTCTTTCCAGCCCATTATACCACAAATAGGAGAAACATGCAATAGATACACGGTAGGCTTTGAATTTCTATCATTGTCACTTATCCCTTTTTCTCCTTGGATTGAACGTATCAAGTATGCTTTGCATATATGTTTCTTTTGCGTAACCATATAAAACAAACTCGACAGATTTTGCCGAGTTTGTTAAAATTCTTTTGTGACTTTCTCACACATTACGGTTTTGCAAATTCAAAATAAAATCCACTTTAATTCATTCGGCTTCTACAAATAAGGGGAAATGATCGGAGATGTAAATATCTCCGCGAATTTCGGGCACGCAAACACAGTCTGAAAGTTTTTTTACGTCGCGGCTCGCAAAGATGAAATCGATTTTACTGCGCTCTTTGCCGTATCCGTTGTAGGTATATTCGAGGCCTTCGGTCAAGTCCGCAAGTTTACCTTCCACCCACTTATGCACGTTTTGCGGCTCGTCGTTCATATCGCCGCAAACTAAAATTTTGCCCGCAGTACCCGCCTTTTGCAATATCAATCCGAGTCCGCGTTCGCGAGCTATCGGATCGGCGTTATCGAGGTGAGTAGCGTACACCTCATACACGCCGTTCTTGTTTTTGAGACTTACATGCGTGCAAGTGCGCGGCCAATATAATTGCGTCGGATATCTGCTGCCGGGCACTTGCGGCGTTTCGCTGAGCCAAAAATGCTCTTTGCCAGAAAGCGTAAATTCTGATTTTTTGTATGCTACGAGATTTATTTCGTCGTCATCGCGCTTTTCCGCCATGCGCCCCTCTCCAATTATACCGTATACATTGGAGAGAGCAACGGCAAGGTCGTCTTTTACCGCGGGAACGACCTCTTGCATACAAATAATATCCGCATTGGATGCGAGCATATAGTCCACTGCAAAATCGCGGCGAAAACGCCAACTGTTGTGTCCGTCATCTGCAATAGCATTACGCAAATTAAACGTCATTATTTTCATTTCGCTTTACTCTCCGTAAGTTCGGAATAGCTTATTTTCTTTTTGCCTTTCAGACGCGCGCACAAATCCACAGAGTGACCGCCCGCACACAGCTTTGCCGCTTTTGCAATAGGCTGCGTAACGGTAAACGTGTCTTTGCCCGGGCACATGGGATACAGCCCGAGCACGGCGAAGAGATACCAGCACGCCATCGTGCCGTTGTCCTCGTCGCCGGGATAGCCGTCGTCGGCGGAAGAGAAATGCTCGCGCACGATCTTTTCCACTATTGCGTGCGATTTTTCCGTGTCGCCGAATTCGGCGTATAAAAACGGCAAATGGAAGGACGGCTGATTGGATATGGCGCACTGACCGAGGTCCACCGCCGCCATTTCGGTCATTTCGTGGATCTCGTGCCCGTATCCGCCTATGCTGTATAAAGGCTCGGATGCGAACAGTTCGTCCAACTTACGCAAAAAGGCTTTCTTGCCGCCGTATAGTTCGGCAAGCCCCTCGTAGTCGTGCGGCACGGCGAATCCGTTTTGCCACACGCTTCCCTCGGTGTAGTCCTTGCCCCACAAATAACAGTCGAACGGCTCGTTGCGGAAATTGCCGAATTCGTCTTTACCACGCATGAATCCCTCGCTCGGGTCGAACAGATTGCGGTAATTTTTGCTTCGCTTAAAATACTTTTCCGCCGTTTTTTCATCGCCGAGCGCACGGGCGGACGCGGCAATACAAAAATCGCCATACGCGCTGTCAAGCGTTTCGTTCACGCTCTCGTTGCACTTTGTGTACGGCACGTAGCCGAGAGTGTCGTATTCCTTTATGCATTTGCGCGCTATAAGTCTGCCGTGCGACTCGAATTCGGTATTCTTCACCATGGCGCGGAGCGCGCGGCGCGCGTTCTTCTCGCTTATCAATCCCTTTACTATGCCGTCGGCAAAAACCGCCTCAATCAGCGTACCCGGCATACAGTTGAATTCGGACGGCGTGGGCCAACGCGGAAGCGTGCCGCGGTCGTCGTACATATTGAGCCATCCCTCGGCGAATTCGTCGAGCATTTCGGGCAAAACCAAAGAATAGAACGGATACACGGTGCGGTATGTATCCCAAAAACCGTTGTTGGTATAATATACCCCCTCTTTTATTTCCAAAGTTTCGGGATTTATGTGTATCGCTTTACCGCTCGCATCCGTTTCGTAAAAACGGTTGGGAAACAAGAACGCGCGATACATGCAAGAATAAAACGTACGCATCATCTCTTCGTCCGCTTCTATGCGAACGCGTCCCAAAAGGTCTTCCCACCTATCCGCCGCCGCCTTTTCGGCTTGCTCAAAGTTCACGTTTTCGGTTTCGCGCTTTAGGTTCAGCCTTGCTTGCGCCTCGCTTATATAAGAGGTGGCAAGCCGCACGGTATATTCGCGCTTTTCGAGATACACGCCCACGCTTTCCGCCTTTTCACCCGAGCGTTCGCGCATTTCGCCGCTTATGCCGCAATCGAACTTAAACGCGAAATAAATTTTGAAATCGTCGCGGTACGGCGCGTTGGTATAAGACGAGGTATAGCCCGTTATCGTGCGCTCATTTTCGTTCACATTGATACGGGTATCGAAATCGAACGGCAGAACGGCAAACACGGGTTTTGCCGCGCTCTCGGCTACTTTCACGCGCATAATGCAACCCGTTTGGGTGGGCGCAAGTTCGAACTCGGTGCGATAGCGTAGCAATTTCATTTTCATGCGATGCGGTTTTAATTCCGCATCGGCGGGACGGAAGCCCGACCAACGGTTGTTTTCATCGGCAATGAGTCTGTCGGTTTGCGGCATAAAGCAAAAATACGAAAAATCGTTGACCCACGGGCTTGCTTGGTGCGTAAGCCGCACCCCCTCGAAACTGTGATCCGCCGGATGATAGTACCACGACCCGCGCGAGCAATTTGTTTGCGGCGCGAACATAGCGTGCGAATGCGGCAAAGCCGTGAGCGGCAACGTGTTCCCGTTAGAAAACCGCATTTGCGAATCCGTACCTTGCTTGATATTCACATAATCGATATATTTCATTTTATCGCAGTGCCTCCGTATTTTTTGCCGCGCACAAAGCGAACATGGAATTTGCCCAAGCAAACCAAGGGCGCGTATAGTTGCGCGGATCGTCGCAATCGAATCCTTCGTGCATACAGCCCGTGCCGGCGTCGGTATCGCGCAGCATTTGCAAAACGGTGCGTATTTCGTTTTCGTCTTGCGACGTAAGAGCTTGCACGCACAGTCCTATGTGCCAAACGTAACCGTCCGGCGTGTGCGGACTGCCCACTCCGCAAGCCGCACTTCCCTCGAACCAATAAGGATTTCTATGCGAAAGTATTTTTTTGCGCGTACGCAAGTACAGCGCGTCATCGGGCGGACAGAATCCCATAAACGGAGCCGCCATGAGCGACGGCACGTTGGCGTCGTCCATAAAAAGAGCGTTGCCGAGCCCGTCCGCCTCGTAGGCGTAAAACGTTTCTCCGTCCTCGTTTATAATGCCGAATTTCTCGATTCCGCTTTTCACCTCGCCGCGAAGTTTTTCGGCGCGGGCTGCGTCCGCCGTATTTCCGAGCTTATTTAATCCCTCCGCCATACAGCCGAGCGATACATAGGCAAACATATTTTCGGGCACGTTGAACCCGAAAACGCACGCGTCGTCGCTCGGTCGGTAAGCGGAGCGTATCATGCCGGTATAGCCGCACACTCCGCCTTTGCCGCAGTTTATGAGCGTGTCGGTGATATGCGCGCCCGCGCCGTAACGGCGGTGGCGGTACGGCGAAGATTCGGGACGCTGTTCCGTAGTCATTACATTCAGCGCGGTTTTTGCCGCCGCCTCGTAAGCAAGAGAATATATGCGCGAGTCTTGCGTGCTCTCGTAATATTTCTGCGCCAACCAAAACGGAAACATAAGCGAGTCGAGCTCGTACTTGCGCTCCCAAACCCACGGACTGTATGCGTCGCAAATATCACCCGTATGCCCTTTTCCGTTCGGCTCTCGATTAAACGCATTTGCATAAGGGTCGAGCGCAATAAACCTAAACTGCCGCTCGGCAAGACCGCGTATAAGATCCGCCGTTTCTTCGCACTTTGCGGCGTACGGAATATATTGCAAAACTTGCGCCGCGCTGTCGCGGAGCCACATGGCGGGAATGTCGCCCGTAACTACGAACGGCAGTCCCTCCGACTCGGAAAGCGTGGTATCGAGCGTGGAAAAAAAGCATTTTAGGTACATTTCGCGCAAGCGGGGATCGCCGATATTCTCGGCGAATTCTCCCACCGCTTTACGCATTTTTTCGCATCGGTATGTTTGCATACTGTTTTTCAGCCCTTAGAGTTTAATTGTTTTCTTGATTGCTTTCTTGCGGCTTGGCTTCGAGATGAATTTGCTGAATGGCAATTTTGTTTTCTCCGCCTTGCGTGTTGCGCAAGCCGATCATAATCACGACTTCTTGCCCCTCGAATTCCGACAAATCCCACTTAAATTGCGTATAATTGTCGGTACTCCAACTGCCGCTAATCCAACCGCCACCCATATCGGTTACTTGGTTGCCGTTAAGGTCAAAAGCCGAAATATCGGGTGTAATGATTTTCTCAACAACTTCGCCGTTTGTCCCGAGACTGTAAACGGTTACGGCAAGTTCAGGCATGTTGCCGCCGAATCCGCGCGCATTGAAGCGAAGATAGTTGTTTTGCGCAGTAATGGAAAACTTGGAGTAGAGGAATACGCAGTTTTCCACGTTCCATTCGTCGTTGCGAGTTTTGATGAGAGCACCTTCGCCCGCATTCAACTCATAATCCGCGCTCTCAAAATTCTTGGACGCGGTACCCCATGTCGAGAAGATATAATTGCTCTTATCTTTGTCGTTGGCGGAGCCCACGAAATCATTTATACTTTGTCCCGCAACGCCCGTGTTATTCAACAAATTGCTGGCAAGCGTATCCACCGTACTTCCCCAATCGCTTTCAAGATTGTAGAAACGAATGTGATGCATCACATATTGAACGTCCCAACGGGTGCATTCATCGGTGTAGAATATACCTGTGGCAATGAGCACTCTTTTACCCACATATTCGGTCAAATCAAACGTAACGTCGTTATAAGAATTTTGACGCGATGTGCGAAGACCGCCTATAAGAGCGCGTGCGCCGCTTTCCAAATCCACCACCATTACGCCGAAAATCGTATCGTTGCTTGTATCATGCGTGCGCATATTCACGGTCATTGTTTTTGTCGCTTCACTTATCGTGCGTACACCGTAAATATAACCGTTGAACTCGGATGCACTCTTAGCGGAATTTTCTATAACGCGAATGGTATCGCCCTCGTTTTGTTCTTCACTGCGAAGCGGATTACTCTTAGCAAAACTGCGAAGAATGCTGTGCGCTCTGTGTCCCTGATAATAATCGTAATCCAATGTTTTCGCGTTTTGCATTTGCGAGAACGTAAGTCCGGGCAAAATGTCTTTTTCTTTAAGCGTTATTTCTTTATTCGCACTACCGCCCGAATAATCCGAAGTGGTGAGCGTAAAGCTTGGATCCGCATAAATGTTAGCGTATTTGCCTTTCAGCGTGATCGTTACGTTGCCAAGCGCCACCGCATCCGCCATGGTAAGTCTGTCAAGCGACCACTTTCCGTCCGTATACGTAAAATCATGCGTGCCGAGCTTAATTTCCGCGTCATTTTCGGTAAGCGCCGTATCCGCATTCAATGTGATATTTATAGTTTGCGGCGCATTGGAATTTTGCTGCAATTCGAAATTTTGCGTTACCTCGTCTTGCGTTGCCGCACCCGAAAGCGCATAGGTTGCGCCGAGCAGTTTTTGCGTATCGTCAGCAATATCGGAATTGTCGTACGAAACGGTAAGCGTGCCGGTTGCGTCCGCCGTCAAAGCCAACTCGTATGCACCGCTTGCGGCTGTATAGGTGAATCCGTCCTCGCCGCTCGTAAGCGATTCGTTATTAAGCTTAAACGATACCTTGGACAAATCGTATTCACCGCCCTCGGGCAACGTCACCGTACCCTTCAGCGTATATGAGTAGCGGGCAAACGAAATCTTCTGCAAATCCAAACGCTCGCCGCTCGTCATGCCGATCGCAAGCACCACGGTTTTGCCTATGCAGTCGGTGAGATCGATTTGTGCGTTTTCCGTTGTTCTTTCCTCCGAGCCGTTATAAAGCGAATCATACGCCTTAATAAGCCCTTTTGTGGCAGAGTCATACGCTTCCACTCGCAGCTTGGGCGCTCTGTCACGATACCAACGTACCGACATGCGCGCATTCGCCGCGGTTATATTTACTTTGGCATAGGCGTACATAAATAAGTCTGCGTCTGCCGCCGTGTTCTGCCCTACGTAGCAAGCATAGAAACGTGCGCTCTTAGTCACATAGTCGTTATCCGAATTTTTGCCTTCTATATTGCCGTTTATATCGAACGCACTGCGTATTTCCGCATTTTCAAACGAAGTCTTCTGCGTCAAATCGAGCGTTTTCGCACTTTCAAACTCGGCTTGCGTAGTTCTGCCGAACACGAATTCGCCGGGACCGAATATAATACGTTCTACGGTAAGAGCGGCTTTGCGCACGCCAATGGCAAGAATGATATTTTTGCCTACATATTCGCTCAAATCGAACGTGAGCGATACGGTAGTGTTGGAATTGAGCGTAGCCCACTCGGTATTTTGCGTTTTCTCTTTTATAAGTTTGCTTTCGAGCGTGTCGGGTATAATGACTTTTACGGCGCATTCGGTTGCAATACTACTGAATGTTCTTCCATAGAGCGTAACGATCTTATTGTCCGCCGAAACGATCATTTTACCGTAAACATATCTGCGGTAATCATCGTTTGCGTTATCTTGCTTGCTCTCCATTTGGTAGCCTTCGGAAAGAATTCCCGCCGCAGAGCCTTCCGCGCCGCCTTCTTTCCAAGTACTAGCGGCATGCATCTGATCTTTGAGCTGACCCGATACGGCGATATTATTCATCGTAGCATATTCGTCAACGAGAGCGGCATTGGTTTTGCCCGCAAGCACGGTGTTGCGCACAAGCTCTGCGTTCAGCGTATGCGTGCCGTCCGCAAGCTCCTCGGCGGTAACCTCGTTCGTCACCTTGGCGTATCCGTTTTTGATAAACTCTACGGTGCAAGCATCGCGTGATGTTTGTACGGAATACGCGCCGTTCGCGTCGGTCTTCACCTCGGTGGTACCGATCTTTACCGTCACGCCGTCGATCGCGCCAGCGGGATAATCCGCCGTCACAACGCCCGATACGGTGGCAAGTTGCTCCTCCGGTATTTTTTCAAGCGTCACGTTCAGCGTATGCGCACTGCCCTCGATCTCGGCGGCATTGACTGTTTTATCTGCGGAAACGTAGCCGCTCGCCGCAAACGTAAAGGTGTAGCTTCCCTTCTTTTCGAGCTGCGGCAACGTAAACGCGCCGTTTGCATCGGCAGTCACCGTTTCCGAAAGCGCGGAGCCCGACACCGTTGCGTTTGCGATCGCGCCTTCTTCGCCGCTTACCGTGCCGGAGATAACGAAATATTCTTTCTCTTGCACCGTCATAGACACGTTGAGTTTCACCGTGCCGTTCACGGCGTCGGCGGTTTTAACCGATTTTTGCACGTCGGTGTAGCCGGTCTTTGTAAACGTAAGCGTATACTCGCCCGCGCTCACCTCGAAAGAATAACTGCCCGCCGAGCCGGTGGTTTTGGTTTCGCTGCCGAGTTTTACCGTCACGCCCGAAATCGGACCGAGCTCCGAAGCGACTACGCCCTCTATCGTATATTTTTCGGTTACGGTACCGCCCGAATTATCGGTATCGTCGTCGCATGCCGCAAACACTGCCGCACAGCAAACCATGATTGCCGCGAGCATGAAAATCATTGCTTTTTTCAAAATCTTACTCATCTTTTTACCCTCTCTTTATTATTTTAATTCTTGATGTTTTGCTTCGAGCTGAGCGGCAAGAGCCATAGTCTCCGCCGCGCTCGACGCATCCATTACGTTGGTGATATCGTCGTACTCGTAGCCCACGTGCCAACCGCCGGCAAGATCGCGGGGCAAAAATCCATCGCGGTAATAGTTGTCGTAGGCATAGTCTACCAAATTGCGGAACGAGTTCACGTATTCGCGCGAGGCGTCGCTCTGCCACACGTTGTACAAGTCGGCAAAGCCGCGGTAGAGCACAAAGTTAAACCACGTGGTAATGGAGCCGGTGGGGTAGCGCACAATCCCCTCTTTGAAAGTTTTGTCGCCGAAATAGTCGTACGCCGCCGCCGCAAGTTTTTTGGCTTGCTCGAGATATGCGTTATCGCCCGTCACGCGGTACAGATCCACCGCGCCCGAAAGCGGCGCGCCCGAATTGTACGTGAGCGACTCGGGTTGATATTTGCCGTCGGTATAGAACGTATATTTCACGCCCGTAGGTTGCCAAGTGGTCACGTTATATCCCTTGTTGTCGTAGAAAAGATCGTTAGACTTTTTGAGATAGCGAATGGTATAATTGTATACTTTCTTCGCGAACATAAGGTAATAATCCGATTTTTTCATCGTCTCGGATTTAATCTCGTGCAACTCGTTCTGATATTTATACTCTATGGTTTCGTCGCTGTCTTTATACGCCTCGTGAAGCCACACAAGCGGCGAAATGATAGGTCCGTTGGAACAGGTGTGACGCGATTGATATCCCGGTCCCCACAGTATGCCGCCGTATTCGTTGCCGTCCGCGTCGAGCGAGCAGTCCCAACCGGCTATGCAGTAATTTGCGAGGTATTCGGCTTCGGTCAAAAACTTTTTGTCGTTCGTGAGCTTATAACTTTCGAACATTTCGCGCATAAGCCACATTTGGTCGTCGTACACGTTAGCCACGCCCTCTACACCCGCTTTGTTTCTGCCGCGATTGGAGCGGTTCACGCCGTATACGGTGCGTTCGCTCGTGCCGGTGAATTCCACGAACGAGCCCGTTCCGCGATACCACGACAGTTCGTCGTAAAGGTCGTATACGAGCTTTTTATACTCGTTGCCCTTGGCTGTATCGCCGAATACCGCATACATCCTGTTGGCAAGCGCGTATACGGCGGTATAGTGCCATACGCTCGCGCCGCTGTCGCCTATTTGCGCCGCATGATTGTAGCCGTCGAATACGCTGAGTTCCCACTCCGCGTCGTCGCGGTCGAGTTCGTAAAGATCGCGCTCTATAAACTTATCGAACACGTTATCGGCAAGTTGTGCCGCGCGCGCCGCCGAAGTGTTCACCGCTTTTTCTTCGATTCCGCCGCCGTCGTTCCCGCACGCGGATACCGATAAAGCAATGCTCATACACATAAATATCCCCAAAACTCTCTTCATGAATTTTTTCATTTTACTCTCCTCCTTCTCGCCGCAATGCACCCCGCGCCAAGCGCAAGAACTACGCCCGCCGCCGCGCATTCGAATCCGCCGATTGCACCGGAACAGCCGGCTTCTTCGCCGCCGGACGAAGTCACGTTCACGCTACCCTCGGCGATATAGCCTTTGCTTTCGTCCTTTTCGTGCGTAGGCACTTTGACGGCATCGTAGTTCGCCAAAAAATTTTCGAGGCGTATGCCCGTTTTGGCATAAGACTGCAATCCGTCGGTCACTATAAATCCGCTGTCGAACTCTTGCACGGAAATTCCTTGGTCGGGATAATATTTTCCGTTCGCTTTGGGAAATCCGAGCACTTTGTAATTGTCTTGCCACACGTCGAGTACGCCGTCGCGCATCAAACACAAATTGCCCGTCTGTTTGTTGAGCGCGAGCGCCGCCACATGCTTGCGCCCCTCTTCCTTGAACGGGTCGGCGGTGCTGTCGCCCCAGATGAACTGCTGGGCGTCGATGTCGTTCCAGGGCTTGAAGCGATCTTCCAAGAACCCGAGGAAATAGCCGGCGTTATAATACTCGGTGATCTTGTCGTATATTTTGGTGCGGAGAGTTTCTATCTCTATACCGTAATTCACCGAAGTATCGAAAAGCAAATCGCTCTTTTTGATAAGGCTGTCGAGCGAAAGAAGTTGCGGTGCGTTATCCGAATCGAAATTGCGTCCCGGATGAAGAGTGTAGGTGCAATAGCCCTCTGCGGAACGTAACGCCGTCACGCAGCCCTTTTCGTAATCGATATACGTGCGGTTGCCGTCCGTGCGCCGCGCCTTCTCCGCACCGTATTGCTTGGGTACGGTAGGAGCCACGTCGGATACGAATATTTCTTTTTCCGAGTCGTAACGCAGTCCTATTTCGCCCACGGGCAAGCCGTCGGCGGTGGTGTAAATCAATCCGTTTTCGAATTCTTGCATAAACGCGTAAGACACGTTTCCGCCCGCCGTCTTAAACGAGCCGTTTTTCTTTACATCCGCTTTGGGCAAACCGTACGGAAACAGTTCGTTGTTTACGAATTCCACCGAATAGCAGCTCACCGCGAACGTTTGCTGCACCGCGGGATTGTACACGATAAAACTCATGTTTACGCGATCGCCGCCGAACGCGAACTTGCCGTCGCCCAACTTGAAATCCATTATGATGAGATTCTTCCAAATCTTAATCGGCGAACAAGGCACGCCCAATCCGAAACCCGCCGAAACCGAACGTTCCATGGCATCGGCAAACATTTGCCGCACCCCGTCTTCGTCCTTTCCGGTAGTGTTCAAAACCGCAGTCTTTTGACCGTCGTTTTCGCCTATGTTCGCACCGAGAATTCTCGCGGTATAAACGTTCTTTTCCACCGTCGTCACGTTCCCTTGCGCGTCTATGTTTCGATTGGCGAAATTGCGCACCGCATAGTTTTCGCCGAGTAGGAAATATTCGCAGTATCCGTTTTCGAAATTCTGATACGATTTGTTTCCTATCGCAAAGGACTCGCCTTTCTTCGCCCCGTACTCCGTCGTAAGCGTCACATTGCCCGCGTCATCCGCCCGCGCCAACAATGGAACCGCGCACAGTGCGCACGCCGCCAAACATAAAACAATCAACAGCGGCAACAATATGCGAAATCCTGTTTTGTGTTTTACCATCATTATTTACCCTCCTTATTTTATCCCGCTGAACGCGAGGTTTTCCATGAAATACTTTTGTCCCACCAAGAATATGATGAACGTGGGAATGCAAGTGATGAGCGCACCCGCCATAAGAGCGCCCGTGTCCGATACCACCATCTGAAATTCGCGCAGCACTATGCCCAAAGTCATTTGCTCGGGCGCGAGCACAATACTCGGCCACAAGAACGAATTGTAGTTCGAATTGAACGTGAACAGTCCGAGCGTGAGAAATCCGGGCAAAATGAGCGGACAGTATATGCGGAAGAATATGTACAGCTCTCCCGCTCCGTCTATTCGCGCCGCCTCCGCCATTTCCGAAGGCGTTTGCTTGAAGAACGAACGGAGAAACAGCACGCCGTATATGCTGAACGCCGCGGGAATTATCACACCTCCGAAATTGTTGGTAAGTCCCAAAAAGTCTACCACCAAAAAGCTGGGTATCAATGTAACGATTCCCGGCAGCATCATGGACGCCGTCATGATCTTGAGAATGATTTTCTCGCCCGGCAAATGCAAATGCGTGAGCGCGTACGCTCCGAGCGAACAAGTGAGCAAGCTGAGCAATATCACGCAAGCCACTATAAACAGCGTGTTGCCGAATATCTCGAACACCGAAATTCCCGCGCCCACGTCCGCCACTCTCTCGAAAAACGTAGCGTACTGCGATAACGTAAACGTTTTGGGAATAAGCGAAAACCCCATTTGATTTTCCGTTTCGGGACGGAACGACGCCACGAGCGACCAATAAAACGGCAACAGCATTATCACGGCAACAAGGACAAAAAATGCATACAGCAACACTTTGCCTATTATTCCGCGCACGGTATGCTTTTTGTAAAGAGCTTTCGTCATACCGTTTTGTCCTCCTTTACTATGAGTTGGAACAAAAACGTGAAGAGCATTATCACGCCGAAGAGAATGATACTCATTGCGCTGCCGAGTCCGCCCTTAAACCGCGTGAAGCCTATTTCGTACAGCATAACTACGGGCGTGCGCGCCCATTCCATGCTGCCGCTCGGCACCATTGCGTACACAAGATCGAACATTTGAAAAGCCCCTATTATGCTCATCGTAGTGATGAAATACATAGTCGGCGCTATCGCGGGCAGAGTAATGTGTATAAGCGTCTGAAATCCGTTTGCGCCGTCGAGCCTTGCCGCCTCGTACGACTCGGTCGGCACTCCTTTGAGAGCCGCGAGGAATATGAGCATGTTGTTGCCCACGCCGCTCCACAGCGAGACCATTACCACGCACACCATTACGAAATAACTGCGCGAATCGAGCCAGCGAAGCGCCGGCAATCCAATCGACGTGAGTATGCCGTTAAATACGCCGCTGTCGATATCGAACATCCACCGCCACACGTACGCCATGGCTATGCTGCCCGTAATCGACGGCAAATAGAATATAACGCGCATAAGCTTTGCGCCGCGCAGACGGGAATTGCCGAGCACGGCGGCAAGCAAAGACGTGATTATCGCAAACGGTACGAATATAACGGCGTATATCAGTATATTGAGAAACGCTTTCATGAATTCGGCGTTCTTGAACGATGTCGCAAAATACTCGAATCCCACGAATTCCTTCACTTCCAAAAGGTTGTAGTTGTGGAACGCGAGATAAAACGCCATGATAAACGGTATCACCGTAAATACGGTAAACAGCACGGCGGTCGGGGTAAGGAACAAATACCCTATTATATGCTGCTTGCGCCGTAAACTCTTTTTTGTTTTGCGAAGCGCGATTTCCATATCGATCCCCCTCGTCAGCCCAAAAGATAAGAAGTGTCTTTGAGTCTGCCGAGCGTATCGCCCAACGTTCTCGTGCCGTCGAGATAAGCCGTCACGTTGGAATTTACGGTATAAATTTGATAATTCATATATCCCGGCAGCTGCGGGCGAATTTGATACTTGTTCACAAGCGCCGCAGCGTCTTGCAATACTTGCGTATTCATAAGTTCGGCATCGGCGCGCAAGGAATTGAGCGCGGGCATGGTTTCGGTGTACTGCGCCCAATAACGCGCACCCTCGCCGGTAGTCCACCACTCGAGCAAATCAACGGAACGTTTCACATAGCTGTCGTACACTTCGTCGCGGATTTTCTGTATGGGCTTGGGCACCACCAATCCGAATCCGCCGAACATTCCGCCGCTCTGCGCGTCGCCGAATGTATATCCGCTGCGCTCCGCCTTGGGCATGGGCATGAATTTATAATGCATGTCGGGATTCATTCTTTTGATATAGTCCGCGTAGTACGTGGCTTGCGTGTACATAGCCACTTGTCCGCGCGGAAATCCTATTGCTTCCACGTTTTTGGAAACGTTCGAATCTTTCATTTCCTTGAAAAACTCCAAAACGGCTTTCGCTGCATCGGTGTCCATATTGGGGATATTCGACGGGGTAAGGAAATCTTCGCCCGTCGTAAGGAAATATTTGTAGAAATGTTCGTGCAAATCTCCGGTGTAATATCCGGCTACTTTGCTGTCGCCGCTTCCCGTGGTAAGCTTCTTCGCTATAGACAGAAATTCCGTCCACGTCCATTCGGAATCGAGCGTTATCTTTTCCGAATCGCTCTTGTCCTTGTTGTATTTGTCCACCATATCCGTATTTACGTATATGCCCCACAAGTCGAGGTCTATGGGCAATCCGTACGTTTTTCCGCTCACTTGCATCTCCGTCATTGCGGCATCGGTATACAAAGAGGTGTCCACATTTCGTTCGGCAAACATATCGGTCAAATCGAGTATGAAATCGTTATTTACATACTCGGGCGTGTTAAATCTGTCGAAAAGCATCAAATGCGGATATCTCGAAGCGCTGCGAAGCCGCGTGGGATACGTAGACGCCATATCCGATACGGGATCGAGCGTAATCGTTACGTTAAGGTTTTTCGCCTCTTCGCCGAGCTTGCCCGCATTGAAATCGTTTACGAAATCCGTAAGGTTTTCGAGATAGGTACCTTGCCACTGCGTACCGCCCGCCATAAGACGAAGTTCGGCATGATCGCCGTCTTTCAATACCTCGGTGTTCCCACCGCCGCAACCGGTGAACACTGCCGTTACCGCGAGCATCGCCACGAATAGAACCGGAACAATTTTCTTCATTTCTGCCTCCTCAATATAAATATAAGATATACAAGTTGATTTTATCTTGTATTTATTATACACTGTCAAAAAGTATATTGTCAATATCAAACCTTTAATTTGCTGCCTTTTTCGTCAAAATCTTGTATATCTTGTATTAATTTTCGCGCAATTTATCCAATATTGCAAGACAAGTTATATAAGTTTCGACTTCTTGTATTGACTTTTTGTTCGCCGTATGATATAATATAACAAAAAAAGAAAGGAGCCATACGGTGTCGGACCCTTTATACAAAGTAATCTCGGATAATATAGAAGAACTTATAGAGAAAAACCGTAACATAAAGAATTTTATGTTACCAAGCGAAAATATGCTTGCGCTGAAATTCAACGCAAGCAGAGTCACGGTACGCAAAGCGCTCGCCGACCTCGAACAAAAAGGAACAATATACAAAATACACGGCAAAGGAACGTTCGCGTCTCCGCAAGCGGAAACTACGGTTACCGAAAATCCGCAAAGCACGCTGTTCGCATTTATCTGTCCCAACATCTCCGACGATTTCCCCCGCAATATTTACAACGGCATCAACGCCTTTTGTCTCGAAAACAATATCGAACTTCTCACCTTTTGCACCGGAGGCAGAACTTCGCGCGAAGAAGCGGCAATAAATCTTTCCAAACGAATGAACTGCAAAGGCATTTTGATAATGCCCACCGACGAGGACAATTACAACAACGGCATTCTCGCGCTCACTCTGAATAAGTTCCCAACCGTACTCATAGACCGTATACTCATGGGACTCAACCTACCGTGTGTAAGCTCCGACCACTATCAAATAGGTTATAAATCCGCCGAATATTTGGCGGCGCGTCATCAAAATGTGTGCATGATTTCGCTAAACGATATCGTATCGTCCATTCGCAGCAGAATCGAAGGTTTCAAAAAGGGGCTTGCCGACAGAAAGATTTACCACTCTCACATTTTGAGATTTGCCGCCGGCTCAACCCCGAGCGAAATGTTGCAATACTTTTCCGAACGCCCGAATATCACGGGCATAGTCTGTAACAGCGGGCAAATTTATTATCAGCTTATACAAGCAATGAAGAAACTCGGCAAAGAAATCAACCGCGACTACGAAGTGCTTTGCATAGACAACGAAGGCGAAACGCTCAACCGCAGTATCGGACTCAACTCCGCACGCATAGTACAAGACGGTTTCAAAATAGGTTGCATTGCCACCGAACTCTTGTACGCCCAAATCCTCGACGGTTCCGTTCCTCAAAACCGTCTCATTCCCTTACTGCAAGACCCCACTCTCAGTAGCAACAAAAAATGAATTCATCAGATTAATTTATACAGTGTTACCTTTAGTTACCTAAATATAATTTCATGCGACGGCGTGCGACTGGCTTGTGTGCTTGTCTTGAATAAAATTTTATTTGATTGCTTTCAACGTCTCGGTAAGTTCTTGCCCGTCTATTTCAAAATACTTATTGCCCATAAGTTGTTTTTGCTCGTCCGCACCGCAATACACCGTAGCGCCGCACTTACTGCATCCGAAACAGTTGAACAGCAAATTTGTAGTGTTTTTGAGTGAAAATCGGCAATCGCGAAAGGGAACGCTTTAACCCTAAAATTGAGCAATTGACCGTAATGTGTGTGCCTGTCAGATACAAGCGGCGGCAAAGCTGACGAAAGCGGCTACGCCGCTTTCGTCACCCTCGCGCTGTCGCGCTCGGGCGCCGAGACAGGCACACA
>NZ_CALPCH010000023.1 GCF_943193005.1 Pumilibacter intestinalis | reverse complement strand
AACCCGGTTCCCCTGTCATTGCGAGGGTGCATATTCGTTCCCCTGTCATTGCGAGGGTGCTTGCACCCGCGGCAATCCCCCCCTCGGTTTCAATGTCATTGCGAGCGAATTTACGAGCGCGGCAATCCCCAACATGGAACATGTACAGTATCTATTCCTTTCTCATGGCTGAGATTGCTTCGTCGCTCCGCTCCTCGCAATGACATGTAAAACCCGGTTCCCCCGTCATTGCGAGGGTACATATTCGTTCCCCTGTCATTGCGAGGGTGCTTGCACCCGCGGCAATCCCCCCCCTCGGTTTCAATGTCATTGCGAGCGAGTTTACGAGCGCGGCAATCTCATACATGGAACAAGTACAGTATCTGCCGCTTTCTCATGTTTGAGATTGCTTCGTCGCTCCGCTTCTCGCAATGACATGTCGGACGATGCTGTCATTGCGAGCGAGTTTACGAGCGTGGCAATCCCATACATGGAACATGTACAGCATCTATTCCTTTCTCATGGCTGAGATTGCTTCGTCGCTCCGCTCCTCGCAATGACATGTAAAACCCGGTTTCCCCGTCATTGCGAGGGTACATATTCGTTTCCCTGTCATTGCGAGGGTGCTTGCACCCGCGGCAATCCCCCCCCCTCGGTTTCAATGTCATTGCGAGCGAGTTTACGAGCGCGGCAATCCCATACATGGAACATGTACAGTATCTATTCCTTTCTCATGCAGGGGATTGCTTCGTCGGGCTACGTCCTCCTCGCAATGACATGTCGGACGATGCTGTCATTGCGAGCGAGTTTACGAACGTGGCAATCTCCTTCTTCAATAAATATTTACATTCGGTATGCTTGCAAAGCCCTTTTTCAAATCTTCGTCCGTGGGAACGTAGTCGGTCATAGTGCCGTCGTTATATTGCTTGTACGCGCTCATATCGAAATAACCCGTGCCGGTGAGTCCGAAGAGTATTCTCTTCTTCTCGCCGGTCTTTTTGCATTTCTCGGCTTCGTCGATAGCCGCTTTAATGGCGTGACTGCTCTCCGGCGCGGGCAGTATTCCCTCGCACTTGGCAAACCTAACCGCGGCGTCGAACACCTTAGACTGCTCCGCCGAAACCGCCTTTATGAAACCGTCGTGATACAGGCGCGAAATAACGGGGCTCATGCCGTGATATCTAAGCCCGCCCGCGTGGTTGGGCGACGGCATAAACCCGCACCCGAGCGTATACATTTTGGCAAGCGGCGTTATCTGCGCCGAGTCGCAGTAGTCGTAAGCGAACTTGCCGCGCGTGAGCGACGGGCAACTCGCAGGCTCTACGCCTATAAATTCGATACCGTTCTTTCCCTGCAGTCTTTCGCCCATATACGGCGCAATCAGTCCGCCGAAATTACTGCCGCCGCCGCAACAGCCGATTATCACGTTCGGTTCAACGCCGTATTTGTCGAACGCGGCTTTGCATTCCTGCCCTATCACCGATTGATGCAGTAAAACGTGGTCGAGCACCGAGCCGAGCACGTAGCGGCAGTTATCGGTTTTCACAGCCGTTTCCACCGCCTCGGATATGGCGCAACCAAGCGAGCCGCCCGTGCCGGGAAACTCGCGAAGTATCTTTCTGCCCGCCTCGGTGGTGTCGCTTGGCGAGGGCGTAACCGTCGCGCCGTACGTGCGCATAACCTCTCTGCGATGCGGCTTTTGCTCGCTCGACGTTTTAACCATAAACACTTTTAGCTCCAGCCCGTAAAAAGCCGCCGCCATGCTCAAAGCCGTGCCCCACTGTCCCGCGCCCGTTTCGGTGGTAATGGACTTAAGCCCCTGCTTTTTGGCGTAGTACGCCTGAGCCGCCGCCGAATTGAGCTTGTGCGAGCCCGAGGTGTTGTTGCCCTCGAACTTGTAGTAAATTTCGGCGGGCGTTCCCAACTCTTTCTCCAAAAAGTAGGCGCGAACGAGCGGAGAAGGGCGAAACATTCTGTAAAAACTCCGAATTTCTTCGGGTATTTCAATCAGTTCTTCGGTGTCGTTAAGTTCCTGTTCTATGCACTCGTCGCAAAACACATTGCGCAAATCCTCTTTGGTGCAAGGCTTGAGAGTTTGCGGGTTTATAAACGGAGCGTGACCGCCCTTCATGTGAGCCTTCACGTTGTACCAGTAGCGCGGCATCTCCTCTTCGGTCAAATAGGTCTTGTAGGGTATTTCGATTGCTTGTGCCATTGTTGTTACCTCCGTTTATATTTTTTTGTTTATCGTAGTTTATTTCATAAGCAGTATGAAACAGCCGCCCACCACACTGCGAGCCTGAAATCCGCACTGCGCGCCCGTTTGGGTATCGTACCAATCGGTAAACGGCACTCGCACGGGCGAAGCAACGAGAAAACGAGCCAACGGCGCAATGATTTTGGCTTTCTTTTCCGCGTTGTCGGTGAGCGCGGCAGCCCAGCAAATCCAGTCGCATTTGGTGTAAGACTTTCGGCTGTCGAGCGGCACGCCGAATTCGTTGCTTATCTCGGCGTAATAGTCGGTTTCGCTCTCGTACAGCGACTCGGGGAACAAATTCAGTTTCAATATTTTGTCGAACGCGAGATTATACTTGAGCGAGAAAGAGTTTTCGTCGCCGTCCCAGGTGAGCGGAGAGTGCGCGAACTTAGCGGAAAACGCGGTTATCTCTGCGGCGAAATCCTTTGCAATCTTACCGTATTCGTCCGCGCCGTCGTCGCCGTCCGCCTTAAGCAACTGCGCGTACGCGCCTATGCCCACCGTAGCTTTTATAGCAAGATTTAAGTTGTTTGACAAATGCCCCGCAAAGTCGTCGGTGCAAAGCTGATTTTCGGGCTTTAAGCCGTATTTCACAAGGTATTCCACCCACTTTGCGCACACCTCTTTGTTTTCGCGGAAAAAGGATATATCGCCGTCATAGCGGTAGCACGCCGCAAACATCACGAGCATGTTGGCGCACTCCTCTACCGGCATCTGATATTTCATGTCGTAGGCGTCGAAATTTGCGGGCAACGAATACAGCGGGAAATGAGTTTGGCACCAACCGTCTTTGGTGTAGTTCGCGTGATACGCGCTTCCGTCGCGTTTTCCCGCATATACCTGACCGCAACATGCGGGATACGTTCCCGCGTCGTGCGGGGCAAAATCGTAAGTCCAAACGGGCATATCCGCAAACTTGAGTATGGGGCGCATCATGCCCTTTACCAGCTCAACATTATATAAGAGAAAGAGCGGAATAGACGGATAACTTACGTCCACAGTGGCTATGCAACCGTTGGAGCAGTTTTCTTTTGATAAAAACAGCAAGTTGCCGTCTTTGTCGCGCACCGTCTTGTGCGCCGCCACGCTCTGCCTGAGCGAAGCCGCCAATATTGCGTAATAATCTTCGCTCACCGTCTTTGCGCGGGCTTTAAGCTCGGAGTCGAACTCGGCGAGCCTGCCGTCGATTTCGTCTCCTTTTTCGGTTACGTACTCGATGGCGTCGAGCACGGTGTGATTTTCGAGATACAGCGTTTTGCGGAAATCGCCGAAATAATCTATCGCAACGATATCGTCGTACGCCATGATTATCCTTCCGCTTTTGCCGCCCGTTGCAACCATGTATTTCTCCGCGCCGTCAAAGGAAAAATCCTTTATCCCCGCCGACAAATACGCCGCCATGCCCATATCGTCGGTAACGCGGGCAAAGTCGCAAGCCAAATAGAAATAGCCCCAGTCCGCGCCTATCGCGTCGTCGTTGTTGGATAAATACGCCTGCCGCTTGAGCCCCAAAAACGCCGCTTCGAAACCCTTGCCGCGCACAACTCCGCCGCGCACCTCTTTATCCGAATTTTCGCGGATATCGTTATAGCAAATTCGGCGGTTTACAAACAGCGAAACCTCCGCGCTCTTTGCCCCTTTAACCTCGTAATTTATGTAGCACGCGGGCATAGACGTAAGCTCTGTATCGGTGAGAAGAAGCGGCGAAACGAAAGAAACTTTCACCGCGGCTTTGCCCGCCTTGAATTCGTAATCGGTGGTGAACGAACTTACGCTCACAGCCGTTTGCTCGGCTCGCTTTACGCCGCAATTTTTAACGTCGTTAAAATTACCGAGGAAACAAAAAGTTCCCTCCTCGGTCTTTACAAAGCCGTATACGGGCTTACGCTCTCCCCACCAACTCTTAACGTCGGTTTCGGCAAGAGAGTCGCCCGCCGACCACAGAGAAAAGTTGGGGTCTTTTACAAACAGCGGATATGCCGGCAGTTTTCTTTGCATTGCAATATACTTCCTTGCGTTTTTATTACGCAATAGTATACGCTATGAAAGTCTTTGTGTCAAGCTTTTCAAAATGTTTTCAAAATGTAATATTGTACTATTTTGCTTGCAATTCGTTCTCGGGCACAAGTATGTAAGCGGCACTGTTAATTATATTCAATTCCCAACTCGTAGCGTCAAACGACCTACTGCTCTCAAGAATTTCGGTAGTATCGAATATATCGTTTTCGGTATCTATCCTAGTAGCTTTCTTAAACAACTCGTTGCCTACGCTGCCGTCGGTCTTTTGATAATCGACCTGCCAATGTGCCGCTACGAAAACGGTATATTTACGGTATTCTTCCTTTAACGATACCGTCAATTTAAGTTCTATTACGCTTTCCTTTTTCTCGTGAGTAAAAGTTACGTCTATATATTTATCGAATTGTTCCGCCTCAATATGAACCCGTTTCAACCAACGGGCGTAAAGCGTTAAGTCGCCGTTCATGGGGCGGGCTTCGTATTTGTTCTTATACTCCGCGTCGGTATACCAGCCGCCGAACTCGAGCCCGCTTTTTTGCGTAGTTTGAAATATATTCGGCGTTTCGTTATCCGCAATCTTTATAGGCTCTATCGCCGAGCCGCCCACGGTATCGAAAGTAAGGGTGCTTATCTTATCCCAACGCGCGTATAGATTTATATCTTCTTCGCCGGCTATAGTTCCGAATTTGAATTTAGTGCCTTCGTCGAACGTAGGCGTTGTATACCAGCCGCGAAACTTGTAGCCTTCGCGCACAGGGTCGCCCGAACTGAATATGCTTTCGCCTTTGAGAAATTTGCGCGGCTCTGTTTCGTTGCCGACGTTTGAATAGAAAGTAACCGTTATTTCGCGCACGAATTTTGCGTAAAGCGTTTTGTTTACCGTAATTACTCCGCCTTTATATTCGTTTAGGAATTGCGCGTCCGAGAACCAACCCATAAACCTGTGCTTACTCTTTACGGGCACGGGCAAATCGTCTTTTTCGATAACGTCGCCGCCCTTAAGACTCAATTCGGACTCGTCGCACGTAGCTCCGTCGCCGATTTCGAGAGTTACGGTAAGCGGTACGCGGTGCAAAAGTTTTATCTCGAACGAGGGCGTTACAAGCTCCCAATCAAGCGTTTTACCTACCGGGTTAAACTCAATACCCGCGGCGGAATTATCCACCCTCAACAAACCGTCGTAAAAATAATCTTCGGAGCTTTTAAGATATATCGATGAGGTTTTGCCGCTCCACACCGTTTGATTGTTTTTGGTGAGCACGGGCGTTACGCTTATTTCCACGCTCTCCGCGCTAAACGCGGGGTCGAGCACCATTTTGGGCTTAAACTTTGCGGTAATTGCCGCGTTGCCTATCGTAGCGCCGCCGTTCCAACGCGAATATACAGAGAAAAACTCGGTAAAGTTCTTTTTGGTTACGGTTACGGTATCCGTCCACTTTGCGTACAAGTCGAGTTTTTTATCTTCGCCGGCAAGCTCCTCGAGCATAGACGGGTCGAACTCGTTATTACATAATTCGTCGGTAAACCAACCGCCGAAAAGCCACGTGTCTTTACGCGCCGTTGCGGGCTTGTAATCCGCGATTTCGTCCGGCTCTATTTCCCGAACGTAATCGCTCGTTTCGTTCTCTTCCCCGCCTATATAACCGCCGTTCGTGTGATACGTAACGCATAAGCGGTCATCCTTTTGACTGCCGCCGCCCATATCACACGCGGCAAAAGCTAACGCGCACGCACAAATGCACAACGCAATCATGATTACTCTTAACTTTTTAAGCATAACTCAACCCCTCTCGGCGCTATTATATATAAAACAAACTACATATATTATAGCACCCCCCCCCGAAAAGTCAAGCAAATCGAAACAGACGTTTACTGCCCGAGCAGTTCGAGTATCTCTTTCGCGTCGAGCGAACCCGCAGAGGCGGCGTTCATGACTATTCCCGAAAGAGTATTCTTTTTCTCCTGCAATTTCATTATGCGCTGTTCGATTGTGTCTTGCATGATAAGTTTGTATACCTGCACCGACTTATCCTGCCCTATGCGGTAAGCTCGGTCGGTTGCTTGGTTCATTACCGACTCGTTCCACCACGGGTCGTAATGTATCACCACGTCCGCGCCCGTCAGATTGAGTCCCGTTCCGCCCGCCTTGAGCGAAATGAGAAACACCTGCGTGGAGTCGGCGTTAAAGCGCGACACCAGCTTTATGCGCTCCACTTTGGGAGTGTCGCCCTTTAACAGATAGTGCGTTATGCCCTCTTGAGTGAGTCGTGCGCGTATAATATCCAGCATAGAGGTGAACTGACTGAACAGTAAAACTTTGTGACCCGCCGCCGTTGCCGAACGCACAAGTTCTAAGCACGCGCCGAGTTTTGCCGAATTTCCCGAATAGTCGGGATACACGAGCGACGGCTCGCAACATATCTGCCGCAGTTTGGTGAGCATGCCGAGCACGGCGACTTTGTTTACGCTGTCGCCCGCCGCTTCCACGCTCTCGCGCACGAGCGAAAGGTTGGCGGAATAGAGGTCGCGCTGTTCGCTCTCGAGCGGACAAACCACCTCCGTTTCCACTTTGGGCGGCAGTTCCTTCAAAACGCCCGACTTAAGACGGCGCAGTATAAACGGCTTTATGAGCCGCGAAAGTCTGTTGCCCGCGCCCTCGTCGCCGTGCACTATTTCGGTTTCTATGGCGTCGCGGAATTTGCCGTAAGAGAACAGGTATCCGGGCATCAAAAAGTCGAATATGCTCCAAAGTTCGGCAAGGCTGTTTTCCACGGGAGTGCCCGTGAGCGCAAAGCGGTGCCGCGCGCTCAAGCTCTTTACCGCTTTTGCGTTTTTGGTGTCGGGATTTTTGATGTATTGCGCTTCGTCTATAATCGCGAAATCGAACTCGGTCTCGCGGTAAAGCTCGCTGTCGCGGCGCAACAGTTCGTAGCTCGTTATTATCACGTCGCACTCGCCGAACTTTTCCGCGAGCAACTTGCGCTCGTCGCCGCTCCCCGTTACGGCGAGCGTTTTTATTTCGGGCGCGAATTTTTCAAACTCGTGCACCCAGTTGAGCACGAGCGTTGTAGGGCACACGACTATGCTCGTACCCTTGCGCTCGCTCATGAGAAGGGCTATCACCTGAAGAGTTTTGCCGAGCCCCATATCGTCGGCGAGTATGCCGCCGAACCCCAGCCGCGAGAGCGTTTTGAGCCAACGGTATCCCGCCTTTTGATAGTTTCTCAGCACCGAGCGCAGTTTTTCGGGCACTTCTTCGAGGCTCTCCTCCGCCGCGCCGAGCGTTTTCACAAGCTCCTTGAACGCGTCGCTTCGCTCGAGGTGGAAAAATCCGTTTTTGAGTTCGCCGTCCACGTAGGGCGCGTACCACAGCGGCAAAGTGAGCTCGTCGCCGTCCGAAAAAGCTATTTCGGTAACCTCGCCGATTGCCGCAAGCGACGGGTCGACCAAGTCTACAAACGCGCCGTCGGTAAGCCGCACGTAAGTTTTGCCCAGCCTGTACGCCGCGAGTATCTCTTTTAACTGTGCGCTCGAGTATTCCTCGGAGGAAAGCTCCAAGCCGAGCAAGTCGCTCTTTAGCCGCACGCCCACTTTTATGCGCGGCGACTTTTTAACTTTCATCTTCTTTATATAGTCGTCGAGATATACGTCGGCGCACCCCATAAGCTCGCGAAGCCCGTTGCGCAAAAGCTCGTACAAGTCGCTTTCGTCCCTAACCTCGAGCGATGGATAGTCGGGAAAGTACTTTTGCAGAATGCGCAAAAACGCCTGCTCGCTCTCGTAGTCGCGCACGAACGGCGAAGAAATATCGTCGTCGAGAATATCTATATCCGTTTCGCCGTCGTAGCTTGCGTGCACGTTAGCCCGCACGCCGCCCTCGAAAGAGTCGAGATACACTTTGAGCTCGAGCGGCGCGGCTTCGAACATGCTCAAATTCACCTCGCCCGCGTCAATCTCGGTAAAAGTCATTACGCGAGCGAGCACGCTGTTGTAAAAGCGCGACATATCGTTTTCGGCAACAAACAGCCTGCCGCGAGCCTCCACCGCTCGCACGAGCGGCATAACCGCCGAAAAACATTCCTCGCTCAACGCATACACGCGGCTGTCGGTTATTAAGTATTTGTTTTCTTTGCCGCACACAACCGAGTATCTACCGAGCGAACTCTCTATAAGATATCCGCCCGTAACGCGGGCGAGCTTAAGCCCGAAATTCGCAGAGTCAACGCCCGGCACTATCAGCCTGAGCGCACCCATTATCCCCTCTTCGGCGCACTTTACGAGCATGCCCGAATACAGTTTCATAAACTCGTCCACGCCGCCCGCGCCCAAACGCAGTTCGTCGCGATAGTCGGAAGAAGCCGCGTTCGCATAGCTCAAAAAATCCCGCTTTTCGCGCACCGAACCGCACACGAAACGCATGAGCCGCGCCGAAAGCTCGTCGAACGCCTCGGGCACGTGAAGCACAGTAAGTTCCACGCCGTAACGCTTTTCGAGTCCGTTTTCGCAACACGCGGCAAAGTCGGCTACGTCTTTAACGGTGTAGGTTTTCTTCACGCCCACGGTGAATTTGAGCTTGAGCCTGCCGCCCTCGCACGGCTCCATTATGGGCTCGAGCTTTACCTTTTCGCCGCCCTCGGCTATCCTGCGCCCTCTGCGCAGTTTGCCGTATTGTTCTATAAGAGAAAGCGCACCCGTATCGCTGCGCTTGTGAACCGTGCGCTCAGCCGAACCGATACCGTCGCACGGGAACTTGTTTTCGTATGCTATAGCCGTTGCCACTATGTGGCGGCAAGGTCCTTCGGCGGCTTTGTCGGCGGCGCAGTCGCACGAATAATCGTACAGTCCGCCCTGCTCGTCGAACACAACCGCCGCAACGTAATCTCTATCGCCGCGCACCGAAGCCCGCACCGTAAACTTTCCGTTTTCGGTTGCGGTAGCTATGTTTTTCACTCTGTCTTCGTAAAAGCGTTTCTTGCCGCCCGCAACGGCGCGAGCTCCCGCCTCGCCGTACAGTGAGTCCCAATCGAGCATATCTCTCCTCCGTGAAATTTTATTTTACCATATTTTCGTAAAAATCACAAGCGGAAAGAGGTTGTTTTTTTATTCTTCGGGCATAGGTTCGGGCATGGGTATTGTGTACCCGTCTTTCACGAGATACAGTCCGTTGAGTTTTATATATCCGTTCTCTACGTCTATGGTTGCCGTTGAGGGTTGCAGTCCCTCGAAGTTAAGAGTAAGCACGCCGTCGGCTATTTCGTAAGTTCCCTTTAATATAGTGCCTTCCGAACGCTGTTCGAATTTGCCGCCCGCCATTAGTTCTATCTCGAACGGCGAGTCCTCCGCATCCTCGGGCGCGTACTTGTATACGCCGTGTTCGGGTTTTGCCTCGGGTTCTTCGCCGGGCTTGTTCGCCTTGTCATGCAAATCGAGCAGTTTAATTAGAGTGTCTTCTCCGCCCGTAATGAATTTTTCGCTAAGCTTGGTTACCTGCTCGTACACGGGCGCGGCAATCACGCTGTTGTCTATCTGATTGCGCACGGGCGCCATAAACGAGAAGCCCAAAAGGAAAGACAGTATAAACATGAGCACGCAAACGTGCCACGCGCCTTTAACCGCGCCGAATATAAGACCCAAAAGCCTGTTGAGCGCACCCACGAATTTACCCTTGCTCATGGCGTTTGCGAACATGGTGAACAAAAGCAGTATAAAGCGTATCACTATAAACAGCCCTATGCACACCATGATGCTGAATATGCCGTTGGCAAGGAGCAGCGAAACGCCGGTGTGCACGTCCACGCCCTGACTCTCGGAGAGTTTAATAAACGGACTCAACAGCGTGCCGAGCACTCCCTCGGAGGTGATATCGGAAAGTTTGCCCGAAATCCAGCCGAACAGCGAAAAGCCGCTTCCGCCGCCCACAACGAAATTTTTCACCGCGTCTATATCGAGCAACGCGCCCACCACGGGTTTGGTGAGAAAGAACGCCGCCATAAACGAAACGAGCAGACCGAAGAAAGATATCACGGTCTTGAAAAATCCTTTCCATAAGCCTATAAGCGCGCAAAGCACCACTATGGCTATTATCGCTATATCAATATACGACATAAATCCTCCGTCTCTTAATATTGATTGCCTTTTTTTCTTTTCGTAAACGTATAAACGAGCGGTTTACGGTCAACAATCGGCTTATGAAAACCAAAAATTCCGAATTGCTTATATCTCAAACCGCCTACGACCTTTTCGCCGCCCTCGGCTCTCTGCGCCGTCCGCCCGTAATTCTTTGCATAGGGTCGGACCGCGTGACGGGCGACTGCATAGGTCCGCTCGTGGGTCACTTGCTCGCCTCGCGAAATCTCGGATGCGAAATAGTGGGAACTCTCGACTCGCCCGTAACCGCCCTTAACATTGCCGACTCGGTGCTCAAAGTAAAGCGGCTTTACGCCGGCAGAAAGGTGATTGCCGTGGACTCGTGCGTGGGAGAAGCCGACGAGCTCGGCTCCATACGCGTACGCAAAGGGAGTTTGCGCCCCGGTCTTGCCTGCGGCAAGTCTTTGCCCAAAGTGGGCGACGTGAGCGTTACCGCAACGGTCGCTTCGGGAAACGCCGACAACCTCTACTCGGTTCGGCTCGGTTTCGTGTACTCGCTCGCCTCCGAAATAGCGGACTCAATCGAGTGCGCCCTCAAAACCTCTACTCGCCGCAAAGAAGCGTGAGCTCTCGGGTCTTGTATACCTACAATATAGCGCGGCAGTCTTTTAACCCTATTAGCGTAAGATTAAAATTCGATTAAAAAAGCCAACGCTCGAGTAGTCCGAACTCGCGCATGAGAGTGAGCGCACTCCCCGTAACGGCAAACGTGTCGGGCGCGAGAGCCATGCACAGCTTTAGGTCGGACGGCTCTATTTTCCCTTTGAGGGAGTAGCCGTCGTCGGGATACATACGCCGAAACAGCCTTTTGGCTTCGTCGAAAACCTTTACGCAGTCGCAGGCGAGCAAACCGAGCTCCTCGCGATACTCCCGCACTCTGTACGCCGCAAGTTCGGCGTTTTTCATTCGGCTTATCGCCGCACGCGCCGCCGTCAGCTCGTCGAACCCGAGATACTCGCAAAGTTTTTCGGCTCGGTAATTGTTGTCGGGCGGAGGAGTGAAGCCGCTTTCTCCGCTCACGAATTCGAGGTAGGTTTTGCCGAGCGCACACCCGAACAAAAAGGCAAGCTCGCCCCTGCCGCACTGCGCCCGCTCCTCTCTCGCAAACAGCATTTGAGCCGTGCGAGCGCAATCGTCCGCCGCGCCTCGCACAAACGCCAAACCCGCGCTTTGGGCAAGACTTGCGAGCCGCAACGATATCCGCGCAAGCTCAACGCAAAGCCCCGAAGCGTTTCTGCCCTTTTTCGCACAGTCGAGCGCACGGTACGCGAGGTTGAACGCCTCTTCCCTAACCTCGGGCGAAACCGATTTGCCCACCGCCCGCAGATACGCCTCGCTGTCGAATACGCCCGCCGTAGCCGCGCATATGCCTCCGAACGCGTCGGGAAGGTCTTTTGCGAGCTCGCACGCACTCTCGTCTATCGCCGCGCCCACGGGCACTGCGCCTTCGCTAAGCCGCAACGCGGTGCCGCACCAAACGCGGCACTGCGGCGTAAGCGCGGTAATCGCCGCGGAAGCAGCCGCAACAAAGTATACGGGCAGTTTGCGCTCCTTGCCGAGCAGTTTCGCGCAGTCGGCTTCGCTCTCGCCGCCGTATGCCGCTATCAGTCTTACGTCGTCGTCGATATTCGGGCACGGTATGCGCCTTTGCTCGCCGCATGCAACGAGCAGCCTCGGCTTAATTCCCGCTCTGCGCATTTTGCGCATGTATTCCGACGCGTTTTCCGCGCCTGCGGCAACCACCGCAACAGCCGAACCCGCGGGTAAAAGTTCGGCAATATCGGTTATTCCGTCGCCGTCGCTTATTTGGGTTATACACATACATATGGGTATAACACGTACGCGGCAAAGAAATACGGCAACTTTTGGCGATAATGCGGTTAACCTGTCATTGCGAGGAGGGCACAGCCCGACGAAGCAATCTCATTCGGGAGAAAACAAAAGCAACCGTACTTGTTCCATGTAGGAGATTGCCGCGGCACTGCGTGCCTCGCAATGACAAATAAACCTTAACGTCATTGCGAGGAGGGCACAGCCCGACGAAGCAATCTCATTCGGGAGAAAACAAAAGCAACCGTACTTGTTCCATGTAGGAGATTGCCGCGGCACTGCGTGCCTCGCAATGACGGATAAACCTTAACTTGTCAACGCTTTCATTAGTTCCGTCATGTCTTGCGGCGTGCCTATCGAAATGCGTAACTTGTCTTTAAGGCGCGGCGCGTTAAAGTAGCGCACGAGCACCCCTCTTTCTTTTAAGCGCAAGTAAGCGGCTTCGCCGTTGCCGTCGGGCACCGTTACGAGCACGAAATTTGCGGCGGACTTTATAAACTCGTAACCTTTGCGTGTAAGCTCGCGGCAAAACTCCTCGCGCGTTGCAATCACTTTTTCCACCGTTTCGCGGTGATACTCTTCGTCGCAAACGGCGGCGAGCGCGGCTGCTTGAGTAAGCGCGTTCACCGAGTAGCTGTTAAACGAATTTTTCACGCGCACAATTCCCTCTGTAATTTCGGGATTTGCCACAGCGTAGCCGCACCTAAGTCCCGCAAGCGAATAGCTTTTGGAAAAGGTTTTAACCGCAACCGCGTTCTTACTCAGAGCGGCACGCTTCGCCATGCTCTCCGCGCCCGAAAAGTCTATGTACGCCTCGTCTATAATTACGGGAAAGTCTTTGCCTATAAACTCGCTCACGTCCTCGTATATTCCCGTGGGCGCGTTGGGATTGGCTATAACCGCGCCGCCGAGTTCGCGGTAGCCCTGCCTGTCCAAAGTAAAGTCCGAACGCAAAGCAACCGTTCGGTATGCAAGTCCCCACAAGTCGCAGTACACGGGATAAAAGCTGTAGGTCACGTCGGCGAACTTTACGGGCTTGTCCTCGTCGAACAACGCCGCGAACGCAAACGCCAACACCTCGTCGCTCCCGTTGCCCACAAACACGTTTTCGGGTTTCACGCCCTCGTGCTCGGCAATCGCCTCGCGCAGTCGCACGCAGTCGGGGTCGGGATATCGCGCAAAAGCAAAGCTATCCGAATCGCGCAACGCGCGTACTACCGCGGGCGACGGCGCGTAGGGGTTTTCGTTGGTATTGAGTTTTACGTACCGCCTGTCGCGCGGCTGTTCGCCCGCCCTGTACGGCACGAGTTTTCGGCACAGCTTGGAAAGCACTGAGTTCCCTCCCTAACACAAAACGCCGAAGCCGCCGCATATCGGCTGTTTTCGGCGTTTCGAAATTCGTTTGCAATTTGCCTTTTATCAGTCTTTGTAAAGGCTTTCGTAACGGTCCTTGTAGGTGTGCACCCAATTCTTTTGGTCACGGTAGTAGTTAATTCTCTCGTTCTGCCACGACTCGAAAGCGGTGTTTTCCTTGGCGGTGCGGAGCTTTTCTTCAAAGGTTTCGCGCACCGTCTTGTATTCGCCCGGAGTGAGATAGTCGCTAAGCTCGCGATATCCGGGAGTTACCTTGCGAGCAAGATACATAATGTGCACGCCGAACTCGGTTATCGCGTATTCGGGAAGAACCTCGCCCACCGAGTAGCCGTCGTTATACAGTTTCATAGCCGCGTCGTAGAATTCTTCCACGTAGCCCGAATGTCCCTCGGGGTCATCACGCTTAACCATATACGTTGTGCCCGTTCCGAACGCGCCGGGGTCGGTGTTGTACTTGTAGGTGAGTTCGTCGAACTTGCGCTCGGCGTCGCGCGGGCTTACATAGAGAGAGGACATTTCGCTCTTAACTATATCGAATACCTGTTTTACCGTCATGGGGCGCGAAAGGTCGTCTTCGCCGTTCACGTGCTCGTATACGGTTATGGCGTTTACCATGTTTTTGCGATAAGCCGCAACGTCTTTGCCCGCGTTCTCGGGCTTTGCCGCCCACGCGGTAATGTTGGCTTTCTGCTCCTCGGAGAAAGGAAGCAAAATGTGCTTAACGAAGAAACAGCTGTTATCGCGCATGTATATAACGCTGTTGCTGTCCTCCGAAAGCGCGTTTTGATACGCTTCGCGGCTCGGTCCGTAAGTCTCGGTCTGATAGGTGAGCTGTTTTATATACGCGTCGGCAATATTCTCTTCGGTTACGTCTACGTTGCCCACAATGTAATTTTGCAACTTGCTTATGAGTATGCTCTCGCGAGCCGACTTGCCCGCAAAATATTCCATAAGGTAGGTTTCGCCGAGCATGGGATAAACGTATTCTATGCCCTGCTCGTTGATTACCTTTTCTATCTTATTTATATCTTCGTCGAACTTTTTGCGGTCGGAGTCGGTAACTCTGAAATCGCTTTCGGGCAATTTCTTAATCTGCTCGATAAAGCGGCGTACCGCTTCCCTGTCGCGGCTCTTCTCTTTTTCGCTGCCGAACATTCCGGGATAGTTGTATATTTCGGGCTTCCAATCCTTGAGCTTGGGAACTTGCACGGGGCGTGTAAGCGGCGTTCCGTCTTCATTCATTATCACATTGCCGTTTCCGTCTTTAACCTCTTCGGTTACCTTAACCATTTTGGGCGAGCCGTCCTCGTTGTAAAGCCTTTCGCCCGTTTCGGGATTGCGTTCCTGCTTTTGCTTGTATTCGTATACGATATTCCCGTTCTTGTCGAATTCGTAATCGGTGTAATCGTCTTCGGTGGTTTCCGCGTCGGGCACGGGGTATGTGGTGCTCGTGTTGCCGCCTGTCGCGTCGCCGGAGGTCGCGTCAGACACGATTTCGCCGAAATCGGAAAGCACGTTGTTTTTAAGCGACTTTATGGAACTGTCTATCGCGTTGTAGATAGTCTTTTTGTAAGTGTTGTCGTCCGCTTTGGTCCACTCTATCTTTTCCTGCTCGAGCAAACGCTCCGCTTCTGTTATGAGTAGCTCGCGGGTAACGAGTTCGCTCAAAAGCCTGTCGGCGGCCTGCTCGGCGGTAAGCCCGTAGTTGGACATGTACGAACTGCCGTAAGTGTTCATCGCGCTCGAAAGCTCGCTCTTGTAGATATATTTCGTTCCGCTCTTAAACGTGATGTTGGTAGAAACGTCTTTATCTTCTATGGGGTCTATAACCGCAACTACCTGACGCGCGTCCTTCTCGTAGTTGTGTTCTATAAGCGAACAGCCCGCAAACATAGATGCGAGCATAACCGCTCCGAGTATTATTGCTATTATCTTTTTACGCATTATAAGGATAGTACCTCCGAAATAGTCGGAAAAATAACGACACTGTGAGTATCAAGCTCAATTATACAGGATTATGCCCGAAAAAGCAATTAAAATGCCTTACTTTTTGTGACAATCGGTCAAAAATTTAATAAGTTCTTCGGTCGCGCTCTTCCCCGTGAATTTCACTTTCACCTCTTTTGCGGTAAAAGTAACCCCTTTCGCCGTGGCGATATACGCCGAAACGTACTCCGACAGGTCTTTAACCGAAGCGAAAGTTACCTGCGCCGCGCCGCCGCGGATATTCACTCCGCAAGCTCCCGCCCTCGCCGCGAGATTTTTTATAAGACCTATCTTCACGAGGTTTACCACCGCTTTGGGCGGTGCGCCGTATATATCCGCCGCGTCGGCGATGAGCGAGCCGCACTCGCTCTCGCTCGAAACCTCGGCTATGCGGGCGTAAAGTCTAACCCGCCACTCCTTGTCGGGCACGTAAGACTCGGGCACGAACGCGTTGAAATCGCATGTTACCGTAACGTCGTTTTTGCGTTCCGCGCTCGCCTCGCCGCGCAGTTCGTCCACCGCCGATTTGAGTATTTTGCAGTACATATCGTAGCCCACTTTTTCTATGTGCCCGTGCTGTTGCCGCCCGAGGATATTGCCCGCGCCGCGTATTTCGAGGTCGCGCATGGCTATCTTAAATCCGCTGGACAGCTCGGTGTACTGCGTGATTGCGTCGAGCCGCTTGTAAGCGTCTTCGCCGAGAATTTTGGACGGATTGAAGGTAAAATATACGTATGCGAGTCGGTTACTCCGCCCCACTCTGCCGCGCAGTTGGTACATCTGCGAAAGCCCCAGGCGGTCGGAGTCAATCACTATCATTGTGTTTGCCCGCGGCATGTCTATGCCGTTCTCTATTATGGTGGAAGCCACCAAAACGTCCGCCTCGCCGCTCTCGAATTCGCCTATAATGCGCGAAAGCCGCTCTTCGTCCATCTGCCCGTGCGCCACGCGCACCCGACCCGCGGGAACTATAGCCGAAATCGACGCGGCAAACCTGTCTATATCCGCCACGCGGTTATACACCACGAACACCTGCCCGCCCCGCCCGAGCTCGCGGTTTACGGCGTCGGCTACGAGAGCCTCGCTGTATTCGGTCACGAATGTTTGCACGGGAAGCCTGTCGGCGGGCGGAGTGTCGAGCACCGAAATATCGCGTATGCCCGTCATAGACATGTGCAAAGTGCGCGGTATGGGCGTTGCCGAAAGGCTCAACACGTTCACGTTGGTTTTCAGTTTCTTTATCTTCTCTTTGTCCGCCACTCCGAACCGCTGTTCTTCGTCCAAAATAAGCAGTCCGAGGTCGGCAAACGCCACGTCCGAGCTGAGTGCGCGGTGAGTGCCGCAAACTATATCTATCTTGCCGCTTGCGAGCTTATTCAGAGTTTGGGTGATTTCCGCGCCCGAACATGCGCGGGAAAGCCGCCCCACCCTTACGCCGAACTTTTCCATTCGTGCGCGAACCGTTTCGTAATGTTGGCGGGCGAGTATGGTGGTGGGAGAAACGAACGCAACCTGTTTGCCCTCGCATATCACCTTAAACGCCAGCCGCATTGCAACCTCGGTTTTGCCGAAGCCCACGTCGCCGCACAAAAGCCTGTCCATAATCTTGCCCGACTTTAAGTCGCGCAGTCCCTCCGCCGTGGCGGTCAGTTGGTCCTCCGTTTCGGTATACGGAAAGTCGGCGCAAAACTCGTCGAGCAAAGAGTCGTCGGGCGAATAAACGTGCCCGCGGGCTTGAGCTCGAGCGGCATATAGCTCCGCAAGCCCGAGCGCCATATCTTTTACCGAAGCTTTCACCTTTTCGGTGAGCCGAGCAAAGTCCGCGCCGCCTATCTTGCTGAGTTTGGGGTGCTCGCTCGCAACGAGCTTACTAAGGCTGTCCATGTTCTCTATCGGCAGATAGAGCTTGTCGCCGCCCGCGTAAAGCACCACTATATAGTCGCGCTCGCTCCCGCCCATATCGAGCTTGCAAATGTTTTCGCAAAGCCCTATGCCGTGCACGCGGTGAACCACGTAGTCGCCCACCTCGGGCAACACGAACACGTCGCGCGTACTGCGCTTTATCACCTTTTTCGCGGCGCGTTTGCTTATATCGAGAGTGCCTATTATTACCGTTTCGCTGTCGAAAAAGGTTGCGCCGTGCGGAAGAAAATCTTCCCTAAGCTCCGCCCCGCCGCCGAGCGCGTATTCAGAAAACGAGTCGCGCAATCTCTCCTTTGCCGCCGCGCTCCCGCACATAACCGTTACTTTGTAGCCCCTGCGAACCCAGTTCTCTATATCCGCGGCGAGCGCGGGCAAGTCGCGCGAATAGTCGGGAATTTCCGCCGCCGTGAAATTGTAAACCTTGCTCGGCGCAAACAGCCTGTTTTGGCTGTCTACTCTGTGAAACGCCAAAAGCCCCGCCGCCTTTTGCTCGCTCACCTGCGAAGAGGAGTACAGCGACTCGAACGTAAACGAAAGAGTGTCGCCCGAGGAGAGCAAACTTTTGTATCGCGCGGCGTGCTCGCTCGCAAGCACGGCTACGTTGTCGCAAACGCTCTTGCAGTCGTCGAACACTATGATTTCGCCCTCGAAAAACTCCGCAAAACCGGAGTGCGGGCAAAGCGGCAACACGAACGAGGCGCGAACGGAGCGCACGCCCTCGCCGAGCAGATAAGCCGCGTGTTCCGCCGCCGAAACGAGCCTGTCCGAAGAATTTTTCGCAAGCGCGGCCTTTATCGCGGAACACACCTCGCCTGCCCGCTCACCGCTCAAAAATATATCGGTGGCGGGATATATCGTCACGCGTTCGAGCTTTTGTTTCGCCGTTTGGTCGAACGCGTCGAACGAACGGACCGACTCCGCCTCGTCACCGAAAAATTCGATTCTTACGCTCTGCCCGTCGCCTATGCTCCAAACGTCGAGAATATCGCCGCGAACGGCGAAAAAGCCCTTCGCGGTTACCTGCTCGGCGCGTTCGTAACCTATGGAAACGAGCTTTTGGGTTATTGCGTTTAGGTCGTATTCTTTGCCCGCCGCGATTTCCACCGCGCCCGCCTCAAGGTCTTTGCGCCGCGGGTAGAGTTCGGCGAGCGCGGCGGCAGTGGCTACGAGCACGTCGGCTTCGCCCCGAATATATGCGGAAAGCGCGCCGAGTCGGGCAACGTCGTTTTCGGCGGAACGACTCACCGCGCAGGAAAGAGTATCGTCTTTTTGCGGCATAAACGCCGTTTTAAGACTCAGCGCGGCAAACTCCTCTTCGGCGGCGCGTGCCGACGAGATATCCGAACACACGTACACAAAGCGCGACAAAAGCGCGGACGCAATGATTTTATCGTATCCGCGCATTCCGAACGCCGAAACCGCATGCCCTTTGCGCACGCAGTCGAGCATTTCTTTTAACTGCCCGCGTGGGGTTAATATGTTTTTCATACTTTTCTATTGCAGGGGATTGCTTCGTCGGGCTTCGCCCTCCTCGCAATGACGAATAAAAGATTATGCCGCACGTTGTCCTCAGCCGAGCGCGTAGCGCGAACGCCACGAGCGTAGCGAGTATTGCGAGGGCATTTATGCCCGTGGCAATCTCAGCCGTTTACCCTTTGTCATTGCGAGCGAACGCAGTGAGCGTGGCAATCTCAGCCGAGAGAACCGCCCTTTTCCAAAAGCGAAACGATTTCGTCGCACGCCATTTCGATGGCGTCGGCAAGCTGTTGCCGCTCCGCCTTGGGCACGGCAGAGAGCACGTAGTCGGCGAGCGGAACTCTTTCGGGCGGACGACCTATGCCTATGCGCACGCGCGGAAAGTCTTGCGTGCCTATTTCGGCTATTATGTTGCGCATGCCGTTGTGCGTGCCGCCGCTTCCGCTTTGCCGCACCCGCACCGCCCCGCGCTCGATATCGATATCGTCAAACACCACTATCAAGTCGCGGCTCGTGCACTTATAGCGGGCAAGCAGTTCTTTCACCGCCCTGCCCGATAAATTCATATACGTTAACGGCTTTGCGAGCACTATCTTTTCGCCGCACAACGAACCCACTCCCGTGAGCGAACTGCATTCGCGGTTTTTGAGCTTTATGCCCAGCCTGTCGCTAAGGCAGTCCGCAGCCAAAAAGCCCATGTTGTGAAAAGTGTAGGCGTATTCGTCGCCGAAATTGCCCAACCCGACTACTATCTTCACGGCTTAATTAAGCGTTGTTTTCGGCAAACTCGTTGAGCCTGTCGAGCATTTGTTGCAAGTCCACTCCGTGAGCCGCCGCCGCTTGCGCAACCGTTTCTCCGCGGGAAATAGGACAACCGAGGCAGTGCATTCCGAATTCGAAAAATACCGGTCCGATATCCGGCGCAAGTTGCAACACCTCGTAAATAGTCATGTCTTCGGTTATTTTAGCCATTGTTTTATACCTCCGTAATTATCGTCTTAGTATTTTACATTAAATATACGGTTTTGTCAAGAACGCGTAACGGTTTTGATATTTTCTCATGCGAGGGATTGCTTCGTCGGGCTACGCCCTCCTCGCAATGACGGAGCGGGCGCACGTCATTGCGAGCGAGTTTACGAGCAGTCCAATCCCATACACGGAACACGTTATTTCACTGTTTTATATCGAGTACGTTGTTGCCGCAAACGGCTTCGGCAAAGTCGCGCTCGTGGCTTACGAGTATTACCGCGCCTTTGTATTCGGTCAGAGCCTTTTTAAGCGACTCTTTAGCCCGAACGTCGAGGTGGTTGGTAGGCTCGTCGAGAAGCAGTATGTTGGTGGTTTTTTGCATTAGCACGCACAGCTTTACTCTTACCTGCTCGCCGCCCGAAAGTTCGCGCAAAGGCTTTGTGCAAAGCTCGTTTTTAATGCCCGCCTTCGAGAGCTTTTCGCGCAGTTGTTTGGGTTGCAATCTCGGATACAAGTCCGAAAGATATCCTAGCGCGTTGGTTTCTTTCGTGCCGAAGTCCATATCCTGCTCTATGTAGCCGGGCTTGAAAAAGGGGTGAAGCGCAAAGCCGCCGCCCTTTGCGGGGATTTTCCCCATAAGCGTTTTGATTAAAGTGGTTTTGCCTATGCCGTTCGTGCCGCGTATCCAAAGTTTTGTTTCGCCGTCTATGTGCAAGTTTATGGGCGGCAACAGCGGCGACGAGTAACCTATAAGTAGCTCGTTTGCCGTGAGCATATCGCGGGTGTGCAACACCTCGCACGGAAAAGAAAACTCGGCGTCGTATATCACGGCGGGTTTGTCGAGCCGCTCCATGCGGTCGAGCATCTTTTTGCGACTGTTCGCCATGCCCGCGGTTGCCGCCCTCGCCTTGTTTCGCGCAATGTAGTCTTCCATGCGCTTTATTTCTTCCTGTTGGCGGCGGTAGCTCTCCTCGTACTGCTTGGCGTTTTGCTCCGCCTGCGCGCGGTACGTGGTGTAATTTCCGCCGTACTTTTTGATTGTGCCGTTCTCTATGGAAACTATGAATTTCGTTACCTTGTCCAAAAATTCAACGTCGTGCGAAATAACCAAAAAGGTGTTTTTAACAGAATTGAGGTATTCGGTAAGCCAAGCTATGTGCTCTATATCCAAAAAGTTTGTAGGCTCGTCGAGAAGCATTATATCCGGCTTTTCGAGCAACAGCCGCGCGAGCATGAGCTTTGCGCGTTGCCCGCCCGAAAGCGTGGATATCACGGTGTCGTACCCGAGAGCGGCTATGCCCAGCCCGCCCGCAACCTTTTTTATTGCGGAATCGAGCTCGAAAAATCCCGCGTCGGTAAGCCTGTCGAGAATTTTGTTTGCTTTTTCTATTCGGCGGTCGAGTTCGTCGGGGTCGGATATTTCCGCCATATCGGCGTACATATTTTCCATGCGCTCGTTTTCGGCGTACAAATGCGCAAATGCCTCGCGCAAATATTCCATAACCGTTTTGGAGCGGTCTATATCGGCGTGTTGGTCGAGATAGCCGCGGCGTATGCCGCCCATCCACTTAACTTCGCCTTCGTCTTGCGGGAGCTTGCCCGATATTATGTTTATAAACGTGGTTTTGCCCGCGCCGTTAAGCCCCACTATGCCCACGTGCTCGCCGTTGTTTATTGAAAGACTCGCGTTCGAAAACAGCGGCTTGCCGTCGTACGTGTGGCTCAAATTTTTTATTTCGAGTATAGCCATGATTTTATATCGAACGCAAGAACTCGTCGGCAAAGTCTATCCAGTGCGCCGCCTTGCCGTTTATTAAGCATGGATTGCCGTAGGCGGTGCGCTCGTCGCATACGCTCAAGCCGTGCGGACCGTCGCGGAAAATGTGAAGTTCGTACTTAAGCCCTTTTGCGCAGTATGCCGCGGCGTAATTCAACGCGTTTACCGCGGGCACGCACGCGTCGTTGGCGGTTGCCCAAATAAACGCGGGCGGATTGTCCTCCCGCACCGACGCGTGCAGGTTGAGCCACTCGTTTTCTCCCTCGGGCATGCCGCCCAGCAAATTGTCGAAACTGCCGCCGTGCGTGGGAGTTCCGCCTATAACGGGATAGCAAAGCACAATGCCGTCGGGCGCAAAATCGTATTTTTTTACGGGCGCGAAATCTTCGGGACAGTTAGCCAAACTGCCGCACAAATGCCCGCCCGCCGAAAATCCTATTGCGAAAACTTTTTTTACGTTTGTTTTGCACCCCTTAGCCCGCGAACGAATTTCGTTCATTGCGTTCGCAGCCGCAATCAGTTGCGAGGGAAAACGCGCGGGCGCAACGGGATAACGGAGCACATACGCGTTGTAGCCTCGATTGAAAAATTCAATTGCCACCGGCTCGCCCTCGCGGTCGGAACACATGCCGTATCCGCCGCCCGGAATTACGAGCATAGCGGGGCGCGACTCCACCGGCATTTCGGGAAATTCGGTGTGTTCGTAGCAGTAAAGTTTGCTTTCGTCGCCAGAAACGTTATAAACAAGTTGTTCGTATTTCATGGTTGCATACCTCTTTGTGATTTACAACACAAGTATACAACAAAACTACGGATTTTGCAAGCGATTGCTTCGGGGTACATGTCATTGCGAGGGCACTTGTCATTGCGGGGGTACATGTCATTGCGAGGGCACCTGTCATTGCGGGGTACATGTCATTGCGAGGGCACTTGTGCCCGCGGCAATCTCAGGCATGGAACACGTAATGTTACTTTTCTCATGTTTGGGATTGCTTCGTCGGGCTTCGCCCTCCTCGCAATGACACGGCATACACGTCATTGCGAGGGCACTTGTGCCCGCGGCAATCTCATGCTTAAGAAACCGTAAACCGCAAGTCCGCGTCTATGTTCGTGCCGCGCAAGGTTATCTTCTTGCCCGCGTCCGTCCCCGATTGATTTGCCGGCAAATCGCCCCAACCGTGCGCGTCTACCGTGTATTCGGATTTCGCGCCGTCAATCAAAATGTACGCGTCGAGGTTGGTTCCGTCTACGTTCACGCGCTCCGCCTTCAAGTTCTCGAGCCTTAAGTCGGCGTTCGTGGCTGCAAACGACGCGTCGGCGGCGGTTGCGCCGTACATTTCAACGTCCAAATTCGTGCCCGAAACGGTGAACGACTCGAAACTCGAATTCTTAACGAAAACGTCGAGATTTGTCGAATTTATTTCCGTTCTGCCGCACGCGGAATTCGTTACGTTTATATCCGCGTTTGTCGCGTCTACGAATAGCGAGCCTACGCCGCAGTCCGAAAGCGACAGGTCGCAGTTTGCGGAAGTTATCTTCAAGTTTGCGGCGTTCACGCCATACAGCGACAAATCGCCGTTCGCGCTATTAATGCTAAGCTCCACTCCGTCGGGAAGCGTGAGTTTATACTTGTATTTGAGCCGCCCGAGCTTGAACATGCCGTAAACGAAACAGCCGCTCTTGTGCCTTTCGTTCAACTTAAATACGCCGTTTTCCACGCCTACGCTAACAACGCTGTCGCTCGCTTCGTAGTAGTCCAGCTTTATTTCGTCGCCGCGCGCAATCTCCAACCCGAACGAGCTTACGCTTATCTCCGCCCGCGTTATCTCCGTTTCCGAGCCGCTTTCCGACGCGAGGAAAGTGCGCTCGGTGTATTTAACGGTATCGAGCTTGTAAAAGTCCCAATCGAGCACGCTCATGCCCGCCGTGAACATAACCGCGCCTATTATAAACACGGTTAATCCTACCAATAGTCCTTTTTTCATCTTATTCATGAACAGCCTCCGCAGGTCTTATCCAATTGCGTATTACGGTAAAAAGTTTTTTAGTGACGGCGAACATAAATTTGAGAATATTTCCGCTCACGCTCACTATTATAACGCCTATACCCACCGCGGCAAGACAAACGCCGCACTGGGCAAAACCCGCGCCCGCAAATCCTCGAAATACGGATATCACGGAAAATATCGCCTCGAGCACTCCGCCGCCTATGCACGCAAAGCCCGCTACTATCACCGCGCCCGCGGCAATCCACAGCGAGCCTATCGCGATAAACAGCGCAAAACCAGTAAGTACGTTAAGCACCACAAACAGCGCGAGCCTGCTCCCGCTCGTTTTGCGCACCGTCTTTTTCTCTTTTTGCGGCTTTTCTTCCTTTTCCGCTTCGGCTTTATCCGCAACCGAGTCGGGCGCGGCAATCTCGGCGGGCTTTTCCGCCCGAGTCTCTTCCTCTCTCGCTTTGGAGGGCGAATAAACGGGCACGGTTTCGCGCTTGCGTTCTTCGGTTTCGCCGTCGTATTCCGAAATTATCTTGTCGGCTACGTCGGCGGGATTTCCGAACTGCGAAATTATTTCCGTTTCGCCGTATCCGCGTTCTATCTTATCGGCAAAAAGTTCGTCGTAATACTCCAAAACGCGGTTTATCTCGTCTGAAGGCAATCGGTGTATGTTTTTCTTCAGTTCCGTTTCCCATTCGTATTTGGTCACTTTATATATCCTCCTTACCGCCCCTCGCGGTAAATAAAGTCGTATACCCGTTTGAGTTCGTCGAGGTCGTAAATTGACTCGCGGATGCGCCGCTTGCCCGCCTCGGTTATCATGTAATACTTTCTGAGCCGCCCGTTGTGCTCCTTGCTTCGCGTGGTAAGGCAACCCGTTGCCTCCAACCGCTTGAGTATAGGATACAGCGTGCTTTCGCTCACCTCTATATACGGCGAAATATCGCTGATTATCTTATATCCGTAGCTTTCCTCTTTTTTGAGCGAAACAAGCACGCACACTTCGAGCAAACCTTTTTTCAACTGTGCGTCCACCTGTGCCCTCCTCCGCCGTAGCAATAAAAGACCGTCATATATTTCGCCTCCATACTCTTGAATACATAATACCACGCATTACATAGTATTGTCAACGAAAAAAACGCCGTTTAAGCGTTTTAATCTTTTTTTAATCTTTTTAATTCCTTATAGTTTTTTCAAAGACCGCTCGAGTCTGCGCAAGCACTCTTCTTTTCCGAACAGAGTAGCCATTTCGGTTGCGCCGCCCGGCGTGCTCGCAGAGCCGGTAATCGCTATGCGGAATATCCAAAGCACCTGACCTTTCTTGTAGCCCGCGCCCTCGGCGTAAGATACGAGCGAGTCGTGCAGGTTCTCGAAATTCGTTTCGGTAAGTTTTATGAGCTCGGGGAGCATTTTCGCCGCGAGAGCGGAGTCGGTTTTCCACTTTTGGTTTTGGAAAAGCGAGACGTCGAAATTATCGAAATCGGCTATAAATTCGGTGAGTTTGCCGAGGTCGGAAAACACTTCGGTGCGCGAATGCAAAAGCGTGCTCAAGTATTTTAAGTCCATGCCCTCGAGATACTTGTATTGCGCGTAGAAAGGCAACGCGTAATTATAAAATTGCTCCTCGCTCATCTCCTTTACGTAAAGCGAATTGAGCCAACGCATTTTGGTTTCGTCGAAAATGGACGCCGACTTGCTCACGCCGTCGAGCGAAAACAGTTCTTCCATTTCGGCGAGAGTCATTTTTTCGCGGTTGTCTTTTGGACTCCAGCCGAGCAGCGCGATGTAATTCACAATCGCGTCTTTCAAAAAGCCTTTTGCGATAAAATCTTCGTAGTTGGCGTCGCCGTGGCGTTTGGAGAGCTTTTGGTGCGCGTCGCGCATTATGGGCTGCAAGTGGATATACTGCGGACGCTCCCACCCGAGCGCGTCGTAAAGAAGGTTGTATTTGGGGGTGGACGAAAGATATTCCACGCCGCGTATAACGTGGGTAATGCCCATCAAATGGTCGTCTACCACGTTGGCAAAGTTGTAAGTGGGATAACCGTCGCTCTTAATGAGTATATTATCTTCGAGGTCGGCGCAATCCACCTTTATCTCTCCGAACACGAGGTCTACGTAACTCGTAGTTCCCTTTTCGGGAATGTTTTGGCGTATAACGTACTTTTCGCCCGCGGCTATGCGCTTCTCCGCCTCTTCGCGGCTTACGGTGTGCAGGCAGTGCTTATCGTATTTGGTAGCGCCCTTGTCGTGAATATCGGAAAGCCGCTCGCGCGTGCAAAAACAGTAATACGCGTCGCCGCTCTCTATGAGCTTACGCGCGTACTCGAGGTAAATTTCTTTGCGCTCGGTCTGAACGTACGGGCCGAACTCGCCGCCCACGTCCGGTCCTTCGTCGTAAACGAGCCCCGTTTCGTGCATGGTGCGGTATATGAGTTCCACCGCGCCGGGAACGGTGCGTTCGAGGTCGGTGTCTTCTATTCTGAGTATGAATTTGCCGCCCGCCTTCTTTGCGTACAAATATGCGTAAAGCGCGGTGCGCAGTCCGCCGACGTGCAAAAATCCCGTAGGGCTGGGCGCAAATCTGGTTCTTACCATAACAAAAACTCTCCTTGACAAAAAATGCCGATAGTATTATACTAAAAATACTCGAAATATGCAACCGAATTGAAAGAGGTATAAACAAATGCTCAACGATTTGAATAAACTTATAGCCGTTAAATCGGTAATGGGCGAGCCCGAAGAGGGTGCGCCGTTCGGAAAAGGTCCGCGAGCCGCGCTCGACGCCTTTTTGGAAATAGCCTCCGGCTACGGGCTTAAGGTGAAAAACGAAAACGGCTACTGCGGCTGGGCGGAAATAGGCGAAGGCAAGGATATGATTGGCATACTCGGGCACTTGGACGTAGTGCCCGCGGGCGAGGGCTGGAGTCACAACCCCTACTCTCTCGTATGCGAAAACGGCTTGCTTATGGGGCGCGGAGTAGCCGACGACAAAGGACCTACCGTAGCGGCTCTGCACGCGCTCAAACAGCTCAAAGAGAGCGGCGTTAAGCTCAAACACCGCGTGCGCCTAATCGTGGGGTGCAACGAGGAGAACGGCTCGGAGTGCATAGAATATTACCGCGAGCACTGCGAGATACCCGTGGCGAGTTTTGTGCCCGACGCCGACTTTCCCGTGATAAACAGCGAGAAAGGCATACTGCATCTCACCGTAACTTTGCCCGCCGACGAAATACTGCGGCAAAACGTAAAGTCTTTGCAAGCGGGCATGCGCCCCAACATAGTGCCCGACCTGTGCACGGCGGAAATTCCGCGCGGCAGTAAACTTTATAACGCGATTGCCTCGCTCGGGCGCGACAACTCGGTGTTCTTCTCGCCCGAAATCGCGGCGATAATAGTAAACGGCGACATGCGCATAGAGGACTTTTCGGTTCATTTCTTCGAAGACAAGCTCGTGCTCGAAGCTCGCGGCGTGGCGGGCCACGCAATGGCGCCCGAAAAGGGCGAGAACGCCGCAATCAAGGCGATTAAATTGCTCGCGGGGCTCGAGCCTACCGAAAACAGCGCGGCTCTCGTTTGCGCGGTGCGAAATCTCAACGCGCCCAACCCCGCGCACTTACTCGGCATAGACGCGTCCGACGAGGTATCGGGCAATCTCACCGTAAACGCGGGAATGATGAAACTCGATAACGGCGTGCTCTCCCTCACTCTCGACTGCCGCTTGCCCGTGTGCGCAAATCACGAAAGCACGGTAAAAGCTATAGAGCGAAAATTTGCGGGCGGCAAGGTTTGCGTAGACCGTTTTTCGCCCAACCTTTACGTACCGGAGGACAGCAAGTTGGTATCCGCTCTGCTCGACGCCTACTGCGAAACCACGGGCGGCGAACGCAAATGCCTTTATTGCGGCGGCGGCACATATGCCCGCGAGCTCCCCAACGCCGTGGCTTTCGGACCCACGTTCGAGAATTTGGAAACCAACATACACAACATAGACGAGTCGTTCCCCGTGGAGCTGTTCGAAAAATTGCCGCGCATATACAAGGCGGCAATCCTCAAATTGGACGAAGTAATGTAGTTTTTTATCTTGTCATTGCGAGGGTGCTTGCACCCGCGGCAATCTCCGGCATAAGAACGGCACAGTTTCTGCGCTTGTTCCATGTATGGGATTGCTTCGTCGGGCTACGCCCTTCTCGCAATGACATGTTGCATGTTAACGTCATTGCGAGGGTGCTTGCACCCGCGGCAATCTCGGGCATGAGAACGGAACAGTTTCCGCACTTGTTCCATGCAGGGGATTGCTTCGTCGGGCTACGCCCTTCTCGCAATGACATGTTGCATGTTAACGTCATTGCGAGGGTGCTTGCACCC
>NZ_CALPCH010000022.1 GCF_943193005.1 Pumilibacter intestinalis | reverse complement strand
TGTAAATACCATTTGACTCTTCCTCAAAACAATCTCTGACTGTTTCAATTCCAAATTGACTGTTGTTCTACTTTTTTTCTTTGTGTTTTATTCAATTTGCTTTCTTTTCTATTTCGCTTTCAATGTGCGCTCGTGCCGTCTTCAAGCGGACAGCTTATATAGATTACCATATATCTTCCTTTTTGTCAACTGTTTTTTTAATTCTTTTTGAATTTATTTTTATTTTCGACGCGTTATTATATTTTTCTCATGTTTGAGATTGCCGCGGCACTGCGTGCCTCGCAAAGACAAAAAAACCGTAACGGTCATTGCGAGGGCTGTTATTGTTTACTTAGTCATTGCGAGGAGCTAAGCGACGAAGCAATCCCCCGCGCGAGAAAGGCAAAGCCCCTGCAGGCGTTCCGTGCAAGGGCTTTTGAAAATATTATTTGAATTCCGCCGTGGCGGTACGCCCGAAAAGTTCGGTGATGAGTTCTTTGGGCGGAGTCTTTTTGGTTATCATTTCGTTTACCGCGTTCGTTATGGGCATATCCACGCCCAAACGCTTTGCCACGTTTGCAACGGCGCGGGCGGTTGCCACGCCTTCGGCAAGCTTTTCGAAGGGCTGACCGAGCACATAGGCTTCGCCCCACCTGCGGTTGTGGCTGTGCGGCGAAAACAGCGTGGTTTCGTAGTCGCCCAAATGGCACAAGCCGTATGCCGAAAATTCACTGCCGCCGAGAGCCTTTGTAAAGCGAGCAACCTCTCTCGCTCCCCGAGCCATGAGCGGACCTTTGAGAGTAACGTAGTTGAGTCCGTCGAGCACGCCCGCAACAATTCCCATAATGTTCTTTGTTGCCGCGCCCACCTCGGTGCCTATTATATCGTTGCCGTAGTAAAAGCGGATAAGGTCGCTTTTGAACGAGTCGGCGAGAAACTTTGTAAGTTCGGGCAAATAAGAGTCTATCACCATGCAGTTGGGCACGTTTTTGGTAAACTCTTGTATGTGACCGGGACCCGCCCATACCGCTACGTTTTCTTTGGGTATGCCGCTCTCTATCGCAACCTCGCTGAGCCGCTTGCCCGTGGTTTCTTCTATGCCTTTCATGCAAAGCACAAACTTTTTGTTCTTTATATCGCGCTTTGTTATTTCTTGCGCAAACCCGCGAAGTCCTTGGCTGGAAATGCTTATTATAACGGTTTCGGCATGCTCGAGAGCTTCGTCGAGATTACAGGTAAGTTTTATGCTTTCGTCAAAACGGACGTACTCGTTTCTGCCCGTTTCTTTCAAAATACGGTAACTGTAGTCGTGCTCCGGTCCGAAACTGTAAACCTCGTTTCCCAATCTGTTGTTGTACCAGGCAAGGAACGAACCCCATCTGCCGCAACCGAGAACGGATACTTTCATCTTTTTCTCCTTTTGGGCGAATTGCCCGATAAATATGTTTTCTGCCGCATGAGATTGCCACGGGTGCAAGCACCCTCGCAATGACGTTTGGTAATCGCATGGGATTGCCGCGGGTGCAAGCACCCTCGCAATGACGAGATAAACAATAAATTCCCTCGCAATGACGGATAAACCCAAAGCATGTCATTGCGAGCGAGCTATGCGAGCGTGGCAATCTATGGCATGGAACGAATAAAGTTGCTTTTGCTTTCTCATGCATGAGATTGCCGCGCGGCTACGCCGCTCGCAATGACGAGATAACAACAAATTCCCTCGCAATGACGGATAAACCATGCCGCCGAATAAGGCGGCACAGAAGGGTTGCATATTGACACAGCTGTGGGCGTGCCCGCGCAGGGCTGTACATTGACGTACTGCCCTAAGTGGGCGCGCACAACGCAGTGGCAAGATGCGCCCTAATGTGCCGCCGTAAGTCGCCGTTAATTTTTGGGGCTGTAATTAGGGCTTTCCTTCGTAATCGCAATGTCGTGCGGGTGGCTCTCCACGAGCGACGCGCTCGTAATCTTCACAAAACGCGCTTTTGTGCGAAGGCTCTCTATATCGGGCTGTCCGCAGTAGCCCATGCCCGAACGCAGTCCGCCCATGAGCTGAAACACTATGTCGCTGAGGTGTCCGCGATACGGCACTCTGCCTTCCACGCCCTCGGGAACGAGTTTCGCCGCCGACGCTCCGTCTTGAAAGTAGCGGTCTTTGCTGCCGAGAGCCATTGCCCCCAAACTGCCCATGCCGCGATAAGTCTTGAAATTGCGCCCCTGATAAATCTCGAGTTCGCCGGGGCTTTCCGCCGTGCCCGCAAACAGACTGCCTATCATTACGGCGTTAGCTCCCGCCGCTATTGCTTTGGTGATATCGCCGCTGTATTTCACGCCGCCGTCGGCTATAATCTTTTTGCCGTGTTTGTCCGCCGCTTCCGAGCAGTCCATTATTGCGGTTACTTGCGGCACGCCTATGCCCGCCACAATTCGCGTGGTGCATATAGAGCCGGGTCCTATGCCCACTTTTACAACGTCCGCGCCGCGCTTAAACAGTGCGTCGGCGGCTTCCATAGTTGCCACGTTGCCGGCAACAAGGCAGATTTCGGGGAACTTGTTCTTCACCTTTTCCACCGAGTTCATGATGTGTTCGTTGTGTCCGTGCGCGGAGTCGAGCACTATGCAGTCCACTTTGGCGTCTACGAGCGCGCCCGCGCGGTCAAGACAGTCTTTGCCGCCCGATATAGCCGCGCCGACAAGGAGTCTGCCGTTGCGGTCCTTTGCGGAGTTCGGGTACTGTATCGCCTTTTCTATATCTTTAATGGTGATAAGCCCTTTTAGCATGCCGTTTTTGTCCACTATGGGCAACTTTTCTATGCGGTGCTTTCCGAGTATCTTTTGAGCCTCGGCAAGAGTTGTGCCCACGGGCGCGGTAACCAAATTGTCTTTGGTCATTATATTCTTTATGGGCTGGGCGTAATCGGTTTCAAAGCGCAAATCGCGGTTTGTGAGTATGCCAACGAGCTTGCCTTCTTTGGTGATGGGCACGCCCGATATGCGGTATTTGTTCATGAGCTCGAGCGCGTCCGACACAAGGTTGTCCGGTCCGAGAAAGAACGGGTCGGTTATAACGCCGTGCTCGCTGCGCTTTACTTTGTCTATCTCCACCGCCTGCGCGTCTATGGGCATGTTTTTATGTACTATGCCCATGCCGCCCTCGCGAGCGATAGCTATCGCAAGGCGCGACTCGGTAACCGTATCCATTGCCGCGCTGAGAAGCGGAATATTGAGCGTAATTTTGTCGGTAAGACGGGTACTTAAATCCGCTTCGTTCGGCAAAACGTGCGACTCTGCGGGAATGAGCAATACGTCGTCGAACGTGAGTCCTTCTTTAGCTATCCTGTTCATATTTTTACTCCTTAAAAGTTTTCTTTGGATATTATATCTTCATGTAATCTTGCAACATGCCGAGATTAAACCACTGTTTTATGGATACGCGCCGCGTTTGGTACTGCCCTTCCGCCCAAATGCGCACTCCGTCTACCTGCAACCGATTTTCCCAATCGTTGTACCCGTCTCTTAAATCTTCGCGTATTGCTTCGTCGAAATATTCCTGTTTTGCTCTAAGTACCGCAAACATGTTGTGCATGGAATAGGTAAAATCCGAAAGGCACTTAAGATAATAGGTATGCTTGAGATGTTCGGAAACATTCGTTTCCGTACCCGTGGAAGAATACTTTGTTGCGTTAGCCTTAATATACTTTACAAACTTTTCGTAATTGTTCTTTATCTTATCGTAAAGCGGCGTAAAGTCTTTATCCAAAAACAGCTTGAAAGGCTCTTTGCCGTACAAACTAAGCGACTCGGGAACAATATCGAAGGTTAGCGTGCCCGACTCCTTAGCTCCGCTTATTATATCTTTGAGTCCGAGATTTTCAAGTTCGGCGTTTATATATGCCGAAAGTTGCGAAAGAAAGAGGAAATCGGATGCAACGAGCGCGGGCTGTTCCACGCTCGGGCGCGTTATTTCCCACTCCGCTTGTCCCCAATAACTTGTTGCCGAACTCCGCCTAACTCCGATTTTTTCATAGTCGCCGAGAGCATACCACGCCTTAAACTGCGCAATATCGAGCTTATCGAGATAGCTGTACACGTACGGATGCATTGCGGGAAAGGTGTTGCGGAGCGAATACTCGTCCACAGCGGTTGTCCGTTTTAACAAAGCGGTTGTTTGTTCATCACGGTCTTGCTCCGTCTGCCAACGTTTTTCAACAAATCCGTTAGTGTATTTATCCACTTTGCGAGCATAAAATTCAACGCCGCGGCTTCCGTAACCGTTTTTCGCTATTTCGTCCTCAAAAAAGTATATTGAATTGTTTGCGGCAAGATAATATGCGTCAACGTATGCTTCGTCGTACTCGTCGGCGTTGCGCGAAAGATATTTTTCCGCGCTCACGAGAGCCATATATTTTAAGTCGAGCGAGCTGTACATGCGCATTGCGGTGTACGGAAAGAACGAAACAAAACACCCGAACAAAAGCACTGCGGCTACCACGGTTAAAAACGCGGAACGAATTCCCACGGCAATCAGGTTTATGCCTGCGGGTTCGGTCTGCGCCTCTTGCGGCGCGGTAAAGCCGCCCTTCCCTTCGGGCGAATATTGCACGTCGTTGTGCTCTATAGAGTTTTGAATTTCTTCGTTAGGGGTCTCGAGTGACAAATGAACTACCTCTACTCGTATTACCCTTTATTATATCACCATTCCCGCGGCTTGGCAACCGTTTTAGCGAAACTTTTCGTTATACTCGCACCGCGCTCACCGCGCCCGTGTCCCCTTTTAAGAGTACGGCAACGGCGTCTTTCTCCGCACCGATAAACGCCACGTACCAAAAGTAGCCGCCGCTCCCGTCTATGGGGTTTTCCATAAGGCGCACGTAAATCTCGCAGTTTAGCCCGCCTTTATTCTTAAAACGCTTGATATCGTTTTTCATGCGCTCGAGCGCGATGGTGAGAGCTTTCTCTGCGGAAATGAGTTCGCCCGTAACCGCGTTTTTCATTTCGAACGACTGTTCGGTTTTTGCCGATACCGTTACGGTAAAGTCGCTTTTTGCGGCTACGGGAATATCGGCGGAAAGCGTTTGCGCAAACGGGTGCGGCAACAAATCGCCCTCGTAAGTTTCGCCGTTTATCTCCGCGCGATAACGGTAAGTTAAGTTCGACTCGAACGAGGCGGGCGTAACCGTAATAACGGTAAAGTCGCGCTTGTTGCCGCTTGCGCCGTCTATGGCGTAAGGCTCTTCGCGCTTGCCCGAAATGGCGCTCACTTTGTAGTCGGCGTTTTCCGCCGCAAACAGGCAGTCGCGCAGTTCGGAAATGTTTTCATAGTATTTATCGAGATTGCCGCCGCCGCAACCCGTAAGCAACATAAACGCGCACACGGCGGCGCACAGAGCGCAAACCGCTCTCTTGCAAAAAGTATTTTTCATTAAAAAAACCTCGCATATAATAACGTTCTCACGCTATATATACGAGGTTTTTCGACCGTTTATGACACGGCTTTATTATTTTTTGGGTGCGGGTTTCTTAGCCGCGGGCTTTTTGGCTGCAGTGCTTTTAGCTGCCGCGGTTTTCTTAGCGGCGGCAGTCTTTTTGGCGGGAGCTTTTGCCGCAGTGGCTACCACCTCGTCGGATGCTTTCTCCTCCGCTTTGGGAGCTTCTTTCTTCGGCTCGGGCTTTTTCTCTTCCACGAAAACGTATTCGGGAGCGTACGCCGCTTTATCCGCTATCACCTCTGCAACCGAAGGTTTGGTTCCTACGGTAATGCCGATAGGGTCAACAACGAATTTCACTTTGTCGTTCACATTGTAATTAACCGTTCCGGGAACGATTGCGCAGAAGCCTTTTTCAATGCCCTCTACGTCGGCGTAAACTATGGTGTTCGCGCCCAAAACGTCGGCGTCTTTAACTCTGCCCACAACTACCATCTTGGGCGACTTGCTCACCTCTTCTTTGCCTACGCGTATTCTGCGAGGGTCTATGTTGATAACCGCGGTGCCGGGTTCGCGAACCTCGGAGTTGGTTATCATGTTGAGCTTGGTTTTGCCGAACGCAACGGTTGCGGTCGTGCCGTCTTTAACTGTGATGAGCGCGGTTGCGGTGTTGTTGGTAACGGGCTTGTAAGCTATGAGTTTTTCGTTCTGGTCAACGTCGCGGAGCTGTATGCTGTCGGGACGAACGAAGAGCGAAATCTTGTCGCCGGGGGCAATGCTGCTATCAAGCGGGTGCTTGCTTACAAGGAAACCTTTTTTGCCGGGCACTACGCTGAACGCGGCGGTATAGCGGGGATATTTTTCTATAAAGTCCACCACTCCGTCAATCTTAACGCAACCCTCTTCTTCGGTTTCCGAAAGGTCGTCGGGCGCGATTTCGAGAACTACGTCGCGATTGATTTGCTCGAGGTCGGTAAGACGCTCGGAAAGTTCTTTGCTTACGGGTATTATTATGTTGCCGAAACGCACAACGAGTCCGTCTTCGCCGGCAAGGAATTTAGCCGCAATGCGGTTTGCTTTGGGCACGCCCATTATGGTGAGCTCGGTATCGGGGTCGAAGAAATGAATGTGGTTCGCGTCTATGGCAAGGTTCACGTTTTCTCCGGTTGCGAACTGCGAGCGGGCGTCTATACGCGCAACGGTGTAATCCTCTTTGCCGTCTACCTTCATGTAGAGAATGGTTTCGTTACCGAGTTTCTCTATAACGTCTATTTCCGCGTTTATAACGGTGTCGGGATTGGAGGAGATGAAAATCTCTTCGTCGTGGATATCTTCGGGACGAACGCCCATAACCACTTCTCTGCCGATATAGTAATCGTCTATAATGCGTTTTGCGCGGCTTTCGGGAACGAGTATTTTGTTGTTGCCGAATACCGAGTAAATCTTGTCGCCCTCTTTTACGAGCTGAGCCTTAAAGAAATTCATCTGCGGCGAGCCGAGGAAAGAAGCAACGAAAAGGTTTTCGGGGTTGTCGTACAAGCAAGTGGGCGTGTCAATCTGCTGAATGATACCGTCTTTCATAACCACTATGCGTGTACCCATGGTCATAGCTTCGGTTTGGTCGTGGGTAACGTAGATAAAAGTGGTTGCGAGCTTGTTGTGCAACTTGGTTATCTCGGTACGCATCTGCACGCGCAGTTTTGCGTCGAGGTTGGAGAGCGGTTCGTCCAAAAGGAACACTTTGGGTTCGCGAACTATAGCACGCCCCAAAGCAACACGCTGACGCTGACCGCCCGAAAGAGCCTTGGGCTTACGGGAAAGGAGCGGAGTTATGCCGAGAATTGCGGCGGCTTCTTGCACGCGCTTGTCGATTTCCTTGCTGTTCATTTTGCGCAAACGCAAACCGAACGCCATGTTATCGTACACGGTCATGTGCGGGTAAAGCGCGTAGTTTTGGAACACCATCGCTATGTCGCGGTCTTTGGGCTCTACGTCGTTGACGAGCTTGCCGTCAATATAAAGTTCTCCGGCGGAAATCTCTTCGAGACCTGCCACCATACGGAGAGTGGTGGATTTACCGCAACCGGACGGACCTACGAATACGATAAATTCTTTGTCGTCTATCTCCAAGTTGAAGTCGCTTACGGCTTTTACTCCGCCCTGGTAGATTTTGTAGATGTGTCTTAACGACAGACTTGCCATTTTCTTCCCTCCATAAAAGTATTTATGTTTTTTTAACAATTATATTATACTATAATGCGCCCGATATTATCAACTACATAATGAACAAATTTTACGAGCGCGATTTATAGAATATGCACAATGCGTTCTTTAAGAGGAGCATTAGGACAATTGCGCTACGGCGCGGCGAATATCGTCGTCGGAAAGCGAACGCGCTTCGGTTTCTTCCCCGCTCGCAATATCCCAAACGCTTTCATTTCGGAACTCGTAACCGCTTATAAGTCCGATATCCTGCGCCGCATACAAAAGTTCGCATATCCTGAACTTGAGCATATCGCAGGCAATATACGGCTCTATATCTTCGGGCAAATCCGAAACGCCGTTCAAAGAAGGCATTGCGAACGAGTCGCCCGCGGGCAATACGCCGAGCATTGCCTCCGCCTGCCCCGCGGTGGGCACGACTACGAAATCGCCGTTTTCGCTCGGCGCGGCAACTCCGTTTTGGAGCGCGGCTCTCTCGCACTTAATTGCGTTTTGCTTGCTCACATACAAATGTTCGCCGTTCGTCTTTTTTGCTACGGTTGCCCGCAGTATCGCGCTGCGCGATATTTGCGCATGGTGCGTTTTGTCGGGCAACGACGATATGCCGCTCCACCCGCTCAGATTGCCGTTCGGCGCAATCAGCGTAAACGCGTTCAAAAGCGCGGTGATTTCGTTCGGCTCAATCACGCCGTATTCGGTAACCGCACTCATCGGCACGAACAAATCTTCTTTTCGCAGTATGTTTACGGTAAGCGACGCGTCCACAAGATAAGACTTTCCTACTTTGTCGTTGATTTTGCCCAAATCGTCTATGCCGAAATTCGCGGCAGTGCCGTCAGTGCCCGCAACGTCTATAAGCGCGCTAATCTCGCTCTCCTTGTATATGGCGTAACCGTCGATATACGCTTTGTCGTGGTGCGCGAGAGTGCCGTGGGTTTTGATAACGTCTTGCACCGACTTTGTTATGCACGCCGCAACCAACTTGGAAGCATACAAATCGTCGAGATTGTCGCTCAAGAATTGCATGCTGTCGAAATTCAGTTTGCCAACCTTGTCGGCAACGCTGTTGCCCTCCACTCCTTCGGTGAGTTTGCTCACGGCGGTTACCGCGCCGCTCATTTCTTGCTTAAGATAAGTTAAGTCGAATTCGTCCTTTAAGGAGTCGCGCGTTTCTATAACTATGCGCTCGGAGGTAAACACGCCGTCAACCTCGTTGGTTACCACCTTTCTTATTATATACGAGCCGTATATCGCGTCGAGTTGACTGCCGCCGCCGTTTCCGAACGGCTTGTTCAACGCAAGCAAGTGCTGTTCGGCTTTCGCGCTTATATCCTCTTTTGTGCCGCCCGCCTCGGCGTTTGTGCCGAAGAAATCTTTGAGTTCGAAAACTGTTACGGAGTTTACAAGCGATTCGAGTTCGTCATGCGTGTAGTACCAACTCGAGCAAAAACCGTTATACCGTTTCGCCTTTTGCAAACTCTTCTCGTCTTCGAACAGCAACTTGTCGGGGTCGTCGGTGCGCGTTATAGCCCACTCCTCTATAGCTCTGTCAATCTTATCGGTTATGTTGTGCAAAACTATTTCGGACGCGCAACAGTATTCGAGCCGCGTTTTGCCGCTGTTTTCGAACTCCGAGTTAAAGTCCGCGAGCCGCTCGTTGAGTTTGCGCTCGAGAAGTCCCTCGTCGTCGAAATTTATTTCCTCTTCGCCGTCGAGGTCGAACAAAGCGTCTATCGCATCGAGCAACCGCGTTAATTCCTTTTGCCAACTGTACGCTCCGCCGCGCTCCTCGAGCTCTTCCTTTTGCGCCGCGCGTTCGTACACTGCGGGCAAATCGAGAAATTGCTCGCCCGCTATAAAGTGCGCCATAGAGGCGCATATAATATAGCTCTCGAGCACGTTCTTGTGCGCGTTGAGCTCGCGCAAAATATCCGAAGCCGAACTTTCGGAATTTATGTTCATCTCCGAAATGTTTCCGAGCACGGTTACAAGCTCGCTCACGTTCACTACGCGGTCGATATCCTCGCCCGAAAGATAGGTGCACGCGTCTTTGGGCACTATCATGGTAAAGCCGCCGCCAATATCGAAATTATCGGAAAGTATGCTTTTAGACGCCGAGAAATGCAACACGTCGGATGCGAAAAGCGTTTCGAGTTCGTCGTCGGTCCAGTCCCTGTCGAGTATTTGGTCGGTCAAATCGGCGGAATTGCCGAGCAACGCGGAAATATCTATATAATCGAGAGCGTTTGCAATCTTGCCGACTTCGCCCGCCGAGCCGCGTTTGTCGGTAAGCCAATTATCGGGAATATCTCGCGCTCCGCCGCCCTCGGGTATTTTGAGCCACGAAGGGATAACTACGTAGTCGTTGTTTGCCGTTTCGCTCAGCACGGCGTGGGCTATGCTTCCCTCTATAATTCCGTTGCCGCCTTTAAGCACTTTTTTGAAAGCCTCGTTTTCGAGCAATTCTTTCATATCCGCGTCCTCGAGAGTTTTGAGAGCCTCTCTCAACTCGGGGTCGCAAAGTTGCTCGAACAAATCGGCGAGCACCTCTTTTTCTATCATGCGCCCATCCGTCCCGCTTTCGCAAACCGAATACGGAACAATCAACGACTCGGCTTCGAGCTCTAACATCAAGTTCGAAGCAAGCGAACGCAAGAGCGATGACTCGGTGAAATAGTAAGAAAGCGGCTTGTTGTATCCCTCTTTGATTTCTCCGAAGCCCGAAATTAAATCTATAATTTCCGAAAATTCCGAATTGTCGGAAGAGCCGTCGCCTTCCGAATTGCCGCCTATGGCGTTAATTATCAGTTTGCGATACTCCTTTTCGGTGCCCATAAGGCGCACCCCGAGCAAAAGATTGTATATTTCGCCGTGCTTTATTAAATTGCCCGAGGAGTCGTAGGTGTTTTCGTAAGTCATACCGCTCGGAATATATATGTTTTCGTTCACGGCGCGAAACAGTTCGTATATAAACTGCTCCTGCATGTAATCGGTAACGAGCACCTTTCCGAACAGTTTGGACTTTGCCAAAGCCTCGCAGCAATTGTCGTAACGCGTAATATTAAGCTCGTAGTCCGGCTTTTCTTTATCGAACAGCGACAGCAAGTGCTCGAACGCGCTCCCCTCGCCCTCGGTCGCCGATTTTATCAGACCGTAGCCGTCGCCCCAAACGGTTAAAAGCGAATTGATTTCGCTTACCCACTTTACGTTTTCGTTCTTGAGCGCGCCGTACTCCACTTCGTTTCCGCCGTCCTCCGTGGAAAGATACACGTTGGCGAGAAAACAGTACAGCCGCGTAAACACGGGATTGAACTCGCTTTCGCGCGACGGCGACAGCATGGAAAGCCGTTCGAGGTGCGGCATAAGCTCGTTCACCATTTCCAGCGTGCCCATATCCGACTCGGTATTCGCCTCCGAGGTTAAAATGGAAACCACCAATTTGTAAACGGTTTTCGCGTCGGAGCGGCGGAACACGTTGGTAAAATTGAGAACGGGTTGATTTTTACCCGTCGCGCCGCTCGCCTCGTCGGGAATGTACGGGCTCAAATAGCCGGGCTTAAACAGCAGTTTGAGCATTTCTCGGTTGGTTTCGCCGATTGAATTCGCAAACGAGGTATTGTCTATTTCGCTTATAATGGAGTTAATCGCGCTTAGCGCAAAGTTAATTATATAAGTTTGAGCCTCGAACCCGTCTATAAGAGTTTCGAACTCGGCTTGAAATTCGGGGCGGCACATCACTTTCAAAATAGCGTCCGTTTTGTCGCCGTCATACGTTCCCAAAAGCACGGGCTTTATTTCCTCTTCGCCGTGCTTAAGCAGAAGGCTCAAGGTTTGGCGGGCAAAGCCGCTGTACGCGCCCAGCTCTTTGCGCAGTTTTATGTTGGCGTTTATTCCCGCCTTTTGGTCTTCGAGCCCGCCCGAAAATATGAGGTCGGCGGCAAAGAGATAGTACGGCGAGTCGTCGGTGCTCTTAAACTTATTTAGGAGCTTGAATATGCCGTGATTGCCGTAGTCCTCCACCGAGCGGAAAACCGAATATCCGAAATCGTAATTATCGTCGCCGAAAGAGTATTCTTCGAGCGTGCCGTCGCCCGTGCCGCCCGCCGCGATAAACAGCAAACTGCCCAAGAACGACAGCGATATAAGACCCGCGGCAAGCCCTCGCACAAACCCGAGCACGCCGCCCGCCGCGGAGTGCTTGCGGTAACTCGAGTCGGTTTTGTTCGCCGCCATGAGCGCGTCTTTGCGCTGTTTGTACTTGCGTTCGGAATAGGCGCAGTGATACACGATATAAAGCACGAACACCAAAAACAGATAAACAATATAGCACAAAATCGCAAAAGCGATTTGATACGCCGCGTCTACGATTGTGGCGATATACGCGCCGTTGTCGCGCAGTATAATGTTTACCTCCGTTCCGAAGCCGCCCAAAATTCCGGGGATATATTCGGAGAGCACCTCGCGCATTGTGGAACACTCCGCGCTCACTCCGAGAGTGCTTGCGAAATCGCCGGTGAAAAGATTTGCCGCCTTGAGCGCAAGCTCGTCTACCGCTTCGCTGTTAATGCAGAAAAAGTACAGCCCTATGCACACGGCGGCGGCGCACAGCGATTGCACCATGAGTATCGCGCTTTTGCGAAAACCGCGCGTTACGCCGAGCAACGTGGAGAAGAATATTACGAGCGCGAAATCCACGGTAGGAACCCACGCCACGCCCACTCGCACGGCTTCGCTCGGCTCGTCTATCGCGAGCACGATTATATATTTCGTAAAAAGCGCAACGCCTATTAAAGCAATTGCGACGAGCAGAAATATAATCGCGCTTTTAATTCCCTTGCCCCGCCATATAAACACCGCTATGAGCACGGCAAAAGCGAGAAGCGCAAGTTCCCACTTCACGAAATCGAAATTTATTAAGTTTGCGCTCGAAAAAGTCATTTTTCTCCTTGCACCAAAGTGTACTGTATGTTGCGGTCGCCGCAATCGTCGAAATAGGTGCGTTTTACTTTGTTTGTGTCGATAATCAGCCGCTCTATTTTAACGCCGTTTTCCGACTCGGAAAACAGCTCGGAAAACGAGTCGCCGTATTTGCCGAGTTTGAGAGAAAGAGTGTCGAAATGCTCGAACCCCGCAAACGCGCCCGCGGCAACCGTATCGCACTCTATATAAAGCGAGGCAATAAACTGCAAACCAGAGAGCGCACTCGCCGAAATCGCGTTGTGCTTGCCGCTCTTAAGCTCCAAAGCTCGCAGACTTTCCATTTCGGAAATTCCCGCGTAAAGTTCCGAAAGCACGCCGTCGCGCAGTATGGGCAGAGAAAGTTTCGCTATATCGGCGTATTTGAAAGATATATACCCGCTTACCGCCACGCTCGGCGATATTTCGAGCGAATCGAGAGTTACGCCCTCCAAGCAGTTGTAATTATCGGAGGAAATCGCGCCCGATACAATGGCAACGCTATGCACGTTCGCGTCTTTTATTATATCGAAAAGACTTGCGCTCGGCGCAGGCATAACAAGCCGAGTAGCCGCGCAGTTTTTCAACACTCCGTAATATGCCGAAGCGGAGTTTTTGAGCTCAAGCTCCTCGAGGTTATGAAACGCCGAGAAAAACTCCTCGCTTATTTTCATATCGGTATCTATAACGAGCTTGTGCACGCCCGAGAGAAGCGAAGCGAATTTCGCGGTGTCGAAAATCTTGACCGCCGAGGGAATCGTAAGTTCCGAGCAATCGGGTCTTACGTCTTGCACCTCGCCCGCTTTAACCTCGAGGTTGTCGAAATACTCGTATCCGAGTCTGTGCACGCCGTTTATTTTCTCCACGTTTACGAGCGCGGCGAAATCCGCCTTATACGCCGATTTGGGGCAAAGGTCGGTAATGGTAAGGTTGTCGAAATATTCCGAAGTTATGCGCCCGCTCGGGAACGCGGCGTTGAATTCCAAACTCATTCCGCCCTTGCCGAACACCTCGAAAAGGCGGGTTACCTCGCAAACTTTCACGTTTAAGCGACTTACCGAATAAGAGCCGTAAAATCCGCCTTTCGACACCGTAGCAAGCGGCATATCCACGAAACGCAGATTTTCGCAAGAGGAAAACGCCCCGTTTGAAACAGTCGCCGCATGCTCGGACTGTACTCGCTCGAGGTTGGCGCAGTTTTCGAACGCGCCCGCCCGCACCGTTACGTCGGACGAAAACGTAACGCTTTTAACGCCCGACGGCCTCGTGAACGCGCCGCGCCCTATTTCCGTTACCCGCTTTCCGCCTATGCTCTCGGGAATAACGAGGTTTGTTTCGTAGCCCTCGTAGCCGAAAATCGCAACCGTGTCGCCCGATATCTTAACGTCATAGCCGTCTATGGTTTCGCGCGGAGAGGTTTGCCTGAACCATATGGCGGTGCCTATGCAAAACGCTATAACGAGCACCGCCGCCAAAATGTTGAAAGCGAGCGGAAATTTCGCCATGTTCTTCGCGCTCACCTCGCGCATTTGAAAGGCAATCGTTTTCTTTCTTTTTTTGCGCTTTTTGTCGGGCGGCGCGGTAAACGCGGCGGGAGCGGGCTGCTCGCCGCGCGGCGCGGGCGTTTTGTTCGCCTCGGCAACGTAACGCTTAAACTCGTAGCCCGTATCGGTAAAGCTCCCCTTCTCCCAACGTATGCGGTCGAAATCGGCGGATATCAGCTTGACCGATATGCTCGCGCAGTTCTCGCTCAATTTGAGCTTTGCTTTGGGTACGAATTCGGCGTTTGCCTCGGCGGTGAACTTATCGTACACAACGAGCGATTTTGCTATCAAAGAGTCGGCTTCGTCGTACTGATAAACCTCGAACTGAACGCCGAACAGCTTTTGGTCGAGATTGTTGCAAAACTTCAAGAGCGCGCTCTTGCTCCCCTGCGCGGAGTCTTCGAACAAAATATATTCCCTAAGAACAACCACGTCGGAGGGGTTTTTGGTGTATTTGAATTTGGTAGTTTTCTTATAAGAAGTCATATTCAATCGCTCCTCCGCTCTGCTCTTTCACGTTCTTGCCGCGGAAACATTTTACCGATACGAAATACGCGAGCACTCCCAAAACGAACGCCGCCGCAATCGCAACGTAATTCAAGAGGTTATCGAAATACTGCTTTGAAAAAGACTCGCCCGCTATTATCTCCACAATCGCGTGGCGCACCGCGAACAGTCCGCAAAACAGCATCAAACTTTTCACGAGCGAGTAAAGGCGTATTTTTGCAACCGCAAGCGGACGGATTACGTCGGTGTTTATTACTTTATCGTCCACCGTGCCCACTACCACGTTTACGTATGCGCATCTGCGACTCAGCGTGATTATTTTGGAGCTGTCGCCGCTCGTGGAATACTGGTCTATCTTTAGCACCGATACGGGGCGTTTGCCGCGCGAATACTGCATAACGTAGTAGGTTATGTTTTTGAACCGCCGAGCAAAGTTGCACACCAAAAATTTGTCGTACAGCGTTTTGCAAATCACGTACTTTTTAATATACTTGCGAGTTTCGCCCGACGTGAAATAGATAGAATTGTACGAGTTTCCCGTCTGCTCGTTCTTGATAAGCTCGTCCTCTTCGAAATTGTGATAGTACACGTTTTTGAGAAATTTGGCGCATATGAGTATCACGGCAAACGCCGCGAACAACGCCGCCGAAAGTATGCACAGCACTCTCCACACAAATACAGTCATATTATTCCACCTGCCCGTTTCGGTCTTGTTCGGTTATCTCTACGCCTTCCGCGCTCTCGGCGCTTTCCGCACTTCCCTCATTTTCCGCGACGTCGTTCTCGCGGAACACGCCCATTTTAGGCTCGTAATCGGTGGGCGGCACGTAGCGCACGTCTTCCTTTCGGTCTTGAGGTTCGGGCGCGGAGTCGAACAGCCTGTTTAAGTCGCCGTCGAGCCCGTTCATTTCCGCGCCGCACCCGTGCGCTTTGAGCACGAACACGCCCTTCGTGCGGTTCTCGAGCGCGGACGGGTCGAGCGAAATATCTTCGAACAGTTCGGTCACGGCTATATCCCCCGCAAGCGTAAACAGCGGCGCAAACGCCGCGAACACCGCGAGCGCGATAAGTATCCATACCGCGCACAGTATGAGCAAAAGCACGGGCGACGAAACAAGTTGCACGATTGCGTACAAAACGCCGTACGCCGCCGCAAGATACGCCGCCTTTACGAGAACGGGCACGAACACGCTGAGAAAGTACGCGAACTTGCCGCTCCTGCGCATGGTTTCGGTTGCCGCAACCATAACCGCGGTTGCCGAAACCTTTTTGTTGGAGTCTACTATATACGGCACGGGCGCAAACATTATGCCCACGCCCAAGGCAAACAACACCGCGCCCGCAAGGCACGGCAACGCGAACACCGCGGCGAGTATTTCGGGTCTTGTCATTGCCGCCGACGCGCCCAAAAGATAGCCGAACAGCCAAAAGCCGTAAGCGAGGGCGCACAATGCCGCCGCACCGCCGAGGGCTATCAAAATCACGAGCGTAACCGAGAGCACGGTCGCGCCGAATTTGTTTCCGCCGTCTACCCCGCCGAACGCGCGAGTCACCGTAAGCGTTCCTTCGCGCTTTGCTATCTTCGCCCTGCGAATATCGGAAACCCAAAATATCGCGCCGAAAAAGGGTATCAGCCGCCCTATCGCGGAAGCGAAATAATACAAAAGGTATTTGAGGTATCCGCCGCCCGAATACAACACTTTTGCCGCCGTGCGCATGCCGTTGCCGAAATAATACTTAAATCCGCGGTTCACTTTTCATCCTCCTAAGCTCATTTGCTTATATCGTAAAATCTGCCGTAATTCAAACTTCTCACCGTGTAATGCCGCAATCCGCTCGAGTCGAGCCGAACGGTTATGGAGATAAACACGGGCGAGCCACCCTCACGGTCTATCCGCACGTAATGACCTTCGCCGCTCAACTTATAATATACGTAGCGGTCCGACTCTATAAACAGCCCCTCGGGGTCACGGTCCACCACGTGCTCCTTGAACGTATATGCGGACAGTTTGTTGCCGTTCACCCAAACCGACTCGCCCGAAATCGTCACTTGCGCTTTCTCCACCTCTATAGCCGTGTTTTCGGCGTAATCGTAAGCGATTGCGTAAAGTGCGCTCACGTCGTTGCCCGCGCCGTCTTTTACCTTCACGGTTAACCAACGCGGCTGAAGCCCAACGCGCACCGTGAGCGTTACCGCTCCCACCTCGGCTACGTGTCCGCCGTAAAGTCCGCTCGCCGTAAAGAACGAGGCGTCGGAAATGCCGAGCTCTTTGTATAAGTTGCGTTCCGTGCCCGTGTATTTGTAAACGGAGTTTATCCCCGCGGGACGGCGCGTTACGTTCACCTGCGCCGCTATTCTGTTGAAAGAAATTCTAACCGTATTATTTTCAAACTTTATTTCGTAGTTTGAAGATACGTCGATTCCGTAGGAGTCAAACATTTTGCCGCCCGAATACGCGTATACGCCGAACGCCGATACCGAAAGCGGCACTTCCGCCTCGAGCCTGTCACCCACTCGGTCGAAAGTTTTTTCGGAGTATCCTTTCATGGAGCGTTTAACCTGCATTAGCTCGAAAACGTGCCCCTCTGCCGCGCCCGTCGTTTTATTGCCGAATACGAGCGCGTTCGCCTTGGAGCTTCCGCTATATTCGAGTTCTACGGAGTCGGTTTCGGGCGCGACTGTCACGGCGCGTTTGGTTATTTTGTAAGTAAATCGGCAATCGTTGGAAATATTGAGCGTACCCGTATACTCGACTCCGTTAAGGAAATATCTTACGTTTTTATACGTGATAACGTAGTCTCCCGCGTTGAGCACGCGCTTGTTTTGAGCGGTAAGCTCGCTCCCGTTCAGCGTTACGCCGTCTATTTCGGCGGTGAACGTAAGTCTCCCGGAATTGTTAACAGTGCCCTCCACGGTGCCGAAATGTTCCGCGCCGCTATATACCGCTTCTTTGCCGGCGTTATAAGGGCTAAGCATGGCGGTATCGGTTATGAACAAATCGCCCGCCGTATACGTAAAATCGGTAAAATCGAAATTATGACTGTTGTCTGCTCCCGCCGCGCTGTATATCTTGAGTCCGTCGGGTCGGTTCTCCTTTCGGTCGCCGGGATAAAGCACGCTCGTGCTCCAACCCGCGCCCGCAAACTTAAAGCCCTCGGGCAAATTCTCGAACGAAAGGTCGCCGTCTTTGCCGAAAAGCTCGTAGCCGTCGAAAGTCTTTTCGCTTTTGTTAACCGCGAGCATAACTCCGTGCCCCGCCAAGCCGTATTTCTTTACGTTAAGTTGCAAAGCGAACTGCCCGAGTGCGAGCATATCCGAATTTTCAAGCACGTAGTTGCTGTTTTCGTCGAGCACCGAAACTCCGTTCACGCGCACGCCGGTAAGCGTAACAACGTAGTCGCCCGCGTCGCATATTCTCGCCGCCGACCCGTTTAGCACGGCGCGGTATTCCACGGTGAGAATATCGCGGCTCACCACGTTAGAAAGATTGCCTATAAACTCGGCGGGCGCAAGCTCGAACTCGGAGCCGTTGAACTCCCGCCCGTTATCGGGATTAGCCGCAAACGCGAGCACCCGCGGAGTAATCACAACCGGCGTAAGCTCGTATTCGAGAACGTAGTTGTCTTTAAGCGCATTGCCGTATTCGCTGAAGAAACCGCCGAGCGAGTCAACTATATCGTAGCTTTCGAGCGAGTAGTCGGAGTACGTGCCCGCGTTTACGAGCCGCTCCCACACGGCGTTTGCAAATCCATGGTCTTTCATAAATCCGCTTGCCTGCGGCTCGGCTATCTCGAACGGATTGCCGTTATACTCCCGCCCGTATGAGCTCATTTGCACCCGCACGGTAACCGTAGCTTTGTTTATAGTAACGACTCCGAAATTCGCAACTATATCGTAGTTGTGCGACACGTCTTGCTCGCTTCCGTCCGACAACTTTTTGATTATAGACACGTTGCGGTCGTTTGTGTAAACTCCCGCGTCGCAAGCGTTGTCAAGCCCGCTCCCGCCGCTCTCTACCACGGTATGCCCGAGCCTACGCATAACCTCGGCAACCTCGTCGGTTACCTGCGTGTTGCCCTCGCTCGCAACTTTAACCGTTTCGCCGTTGTAAGTGAATTCGCCGCCCGCCGTCGTTACCGATACAAACAGCTTTCTAATCTCGAAATAACTCGCAACGTCGTTCACCGTTATATCGTAGTTTGCGTTTCTCTCCGAGTCGGGCGCGATTATAAGCAAATACCGCGCAACCTCGGATACGCTGTTACTCGAAACGAATTCGCTCGTGCCGTCGGCGCGTATCACGGTGCCCTCGAACGCAACCGAGAAATAAAGTTCGTCGCCGTCGTAAACCGTGCCGCCGAGCAGATAATAGGCAACGCCGTCGTTAAGCTCGGCAACGGTTGCATAGCTTGCGGCCTCGCCGTCGTAATACTTGTATTTGCCGTCTACCGCTCTTATTACAACCTGCTTTTTGCTTATCTCTATTTCACCGTACAAATATTCGGTTTGCGAAAAATCGTAGTTTAAGAATATTTCCGATACGTTATCCGCCATAGCCGCACGCGCTTTATACTTGCCCGCGTTTATCGGCGCGGATATGGGCAAACCGCTCTCGGTAAAGTATTCGTAATCGAATTTTATATGCGGCGCGTCGTTTTCGGCTATGCCGAATTCGCCGTTTTCGCCCTCGGAATTAAAGCCTTTTACCGTAACGGGTTGTTTGCCGTAAGTTTCGGTAACTTTTTGCGGAGTAACCGAAATCACTTTGCGCCGCAGGATTTCGAGTCTTGCAATCTCGCCCGTAATATTATAGTTCTGCATGCCGTCGACGGTGGTGTAGCCGATTATGCGCACGGCGTAAGTGCCCGCGTTTATAGGCTCTAACACAATATCGCCGAGCAAATACTGCGCTATTATTTTGAGCCCGTCGCCCTCTATCACCTTGTTTTCTTCGGGCGTGTTTTCGCCGAGGACATACTCCCATTCGCCCGACTCGTCGTAAGCCGTTCCGTCGTACTGCCTGTCGAAAACTCTCGGCGTTAAGCGCACGGAGCGCTGATGAACGGTAAACGGAATATTCAACTCGTCCATGCGTGCAATCTCGTAGTTTTGCATGCCGTCCGCAGTAGCGTAGCCCGTAATGAAAATAAAGTAATTGCCCGCGTTTTCGGGCAGCGTAACCTCGCCGTCTTTGCGGAAATGCACGAATATTTCAAGACTTTCGCCGCTCACTACGCGGTGGTTTTCGTCGTCGGTAAGATATTCGAAATTGCCAAAACCGCTCTTATACTCGAATATTTCGCCGTTATACGTGTGCTCGCAATACTCGGGCGATATATAAAGCACTCGCGGCGTTATTTCAAGCGTGCCGTAATTTACGGTAAGCGCGTAGTTAAAGTACTTGCTGTCCTCGCCGCTCATTATCTTGAAGTGCAACTCGTTTTCCGCTTTGCCTTCGTGCACGTAAGTAACTTTCGCGCTGAACCGGTCGGTATCGTGCAAAAGCTCATGGTCTTTCACCAAATTGCCCTCGGTGATTTTCCACGAATACTTTACAAGCGGCGTGCCGTCGTAAGGCTTGGTCTCGGAGTCGGTAAGAACGGTTATCGGGCGCGGCGTTACTGTGATTTCGGGCGTGCCTGTATGCGCAATATTATAGTTATACGAAAGCGCGTTACCCTCGTAAACCTCGTATTCGGTGGTAACCGTTATGCCCGTATATTCGGTGCTCTCGAGCACGTCGGTTATCTTCGTTACCGTGCTTTCCATAGGGCGCAACGAGTGCTCCGCAAGCACAAGCGCGGGCAATCCGTCGTCTGCGGGCAATCCGTCGTCGCCCACGTGTTCAACGCGATAATCAAGCCCCTCGAGCGGGTCTCCGTCGTAAACTTTTTCGCTTTTTTCGCGCACAACGAGTATATTGCGCGGCGTTACCTTTATACTGCCCGCAACGGTTTGTATTACGTTGTAGTTTGCGGTTTTGTTGCGAGCGGCGTCTATGGCTTCGTCGTCCCAAATATCGCCGGGCATATCTATCTCGGCGGCGTAAATCAGATAACCGTATATGTTTATCTTTGTGCCGTCGGTCACGTCGGTTACCGAAATGCGATTGCCTTGAGCCACGGCAACGTGGTCGCCCACAAGCCCCGCCTTTCCGTCCTCTTCCCACTCGCCGTCGGCGTTTTCATAATAATGAATAACCGAAGCGGTATCGTTATAATGAGCTTTGCCGTTATATTCCCACACGTAGTTTTTGCCGCTACGAAGAGTATCGTCATCCGACACGTAAATTTTCACGTTGCGGGGCGTAACGGTAAGAGTGCCGAAAGTATACGTTATGTTATAGTTTTCGGTCACCTCGCGCTTAATGTTGTCGGGGTTGAGTGCGTCGCCGAAAATCTTATATTGCGCCGAGTTGGTTTTCGTGCCCGCGTCGGTAATATAAGTTACGGTTTTGCCGTCCGCTTTAGCCTCGTGAAATTCAAGCAACCCCTCTATCGAGCCGTTTTGCGTGTAATCCGCGCTGTGAGCGATTGAGTCGTACTCCCAAGTATCGCCGCCCGTGTTTATGTGCAAGTCCTTTTTCTTTATCTCGAGCGTGCCGAACTCATACTCTAATTCGTAATCCTCGGAGATATCGCCGCCGTTGTAATCGAACGCCGCCGCACCCACATAATGCACCGTGTAATTTGCTGTGTTGGTTTTGGTAAACGCGTCGCGGAAATCTTCCATAGAGCCAACAATGAATTTGAGTTCCTGCCCCGCTATAAGTCCGCGCTTTGTTTGCGCGTTCTCTTCTTCCACGCTTGCGGGCGCGGGTATGCCTATATAATTATCGTCGTAAGTTTTGCTATCCGAACCCGTAGTTACTTTAAGCGGGCGTTTGGTAACGGTAAGCGTGCCGTACTCGTACGTAATATTGTAGTTATTGTTTATTATATAGTCTTTACCGTTAGAAGGAACGGTTTGAGAGCCGTCCGCCGCCACAACGGTATATTCGAGCACGTTGTTTCCATTTGCGGTTTGCCCCACGTGCGTTATGCCGCCGAACTTAGAAACAAGTTTTAATTTATGCCCGAGCACGAAAGCGGGTTTGCCGTCTACGTTTCCGTCTTCGTTCAAATGTACCGCTGTTTCTCCGCTTTCGGCTGTAAGCGGCGTATCGTCGTAAACCTTGCTCGCCGACGGAGTGATTACGCAAATAGTGCGGCGAGTTACGGTAAGGTTGCCGTCGTTTTCCGAGTAAAAATAGTTTGCGATTTTGTAGTTTTGCGCTATGTTATCCTCGGTATCGCACTCCACCGTATATTCGGTGGTTACGAATACCGAACCCGCGTTTGTAAGTTCCGTAACAGTATCTTCTATGGGCACAAGACGGTGAGAGTCGCTTACGAGAGCTTCACCCGCATATCCCATAGGGCGATTAACGGAAAATTTCGTGCCGTAAAGCGGCGTTCCGTCATATTCTTTCACCATGCCGTAACGCGTAACGGTTATTAACCGCGGAGTTACGGAAAGAGTACCCTTTTCGGTATGCTTAAAGGCGTAGTTCTTCGTCACATCGGCGTTGCCGTCTTTTATCTTGTATTCGTAATAGTTTTCAAGCCCGCTTTCCCATACGTTGGTTATATATATCTTTTGAGTAACCGACTCGTATTCGTGCTCGTCACCGCCCAAAAGACCGAAACCGTCTATAATGTTTCCGTCTTTGTCCGCGTGGAAAAACTCGGCTTCGTCTCCGTAGTGCGCTTGCCCGTCGTATTCCCAAGAATGCGACAATACCCTTACGTACAAATTGCGCGGCGTTACCGTGAGCGTGCCGTACTCGTAAGCAATATCGTAATTGCGCGTTAGGTCGGGATTTTCGCTGTCTATATTTACTATGCGCACGGCAAATTCGTTTCTAAGCGTTCCCGCGTTCGTTATGCTCGGAACAGTGCCCGCCGCGCCTATGGAGTGATTATCGCAAAGATTATCGTATTTTACGCCGTTGTCTTTAAGCTCCTTGCCGTCGTACTCTTTAGCGTTCGAGTTCGTAGTAACTTTTATAGGTCTGCGTTTTACCTTTATTTTGCCCGCGGTAACTTTGAGCGTGTAGTTGGCTTTGTCCGTGCCCGCTATATCCCAACTTACGAGCGAGTTGTCGCCGCTCGTTACGTTTGCGTTTTCGTAGCCCGAGCCGTCGAATAATACCTCGTTGAATACGCGAGTGTCTATTATAAGCGCGTGCCCGCCAACGATATCCAAATAATCCACGCCGTTATCGCTTTGAATTTTGTACGTGAATTTTTCGTTAAACTCGTGGTCTTTGCCGTCGTAAGTAAATTCGTCGCTTGCCGTTTCTATCCACAAAGGGCGCGGCGTTACGGTGAGAGTGCCGTACTCCGCGGTAATTTCGTAGTTGTGAGTTTTATATACCTTCACGCCGTTTTCCATGGCGTAAATAAGATATTCGAGTTTGTTGGGCGTGCTTCCCGCGTTTACTATGCTCGAATTTTCGATTACCTCGGTTTGGTGACCGTACTTAGAAACAAGACTGCCCGCGGTAATTTCCCGCTCTTCCCACACGTGAGTATCGGCGTCGTACACAAAACTCTTATCGCGGCTTTTGATTGTTACGGGTCGTTTGGTAACCGTTAGAGTGCCCTTTACGGTAGTGATTGCGTAATTGTTCGTTACGTTTGCGCCGCTTGCGTATATCGCGAATTCGCCCGCGTTAGGCTTTTCGCCCGCCTCGGTTATTTCGTCGAGCGCGTTAACTCGCGATATTTCGTGCCCCGAAACGAGTTTGCCGTTTTGCGTAAAGCCGCCGTTACCGAGAGGGTCGCCGTCGTAAACTTTGCTATCGCTCGCGTTTGTAATAACTATAGTGCGGCGAGTTACGGCAAGCGTGCCGAATATATAAGTTATACTGTAATTCGCGCTCACGGTAGTGCCGCTTGAGTCGAGCACGTCGAACTCGGTGTTATTGTTTCCCGTCGCGTTTGCCGTGTAGTCGGTAACGCTCGCGATTTTGCCCGCAACGGCACGCAGAGTGTGCCCCGCGGCAAGACGGTCGGCAGTAGCGGACTCGGTAGACAGCGGGCGCGAGTCGTACTCTTTGTTCGCGTTCGCCGTGGTTACTCTAATTTCCCGTTCAAAAAGATTGAGCGTGCCCGCGGTAACGCCCGTAATAAGATAGTTCGCGCTCACGTTCTCGCCCGCGGCGTTAAACACGGCGTAGTCGTCCTTTTTGTAGTCGTTGAGCTTGCCGCTCTCCGAAACATTGAGTACGGTAATTTCCGAAACTGCTTTTTTGATTTCGGCGTAGTGATTGAGCACGAAGCCGTCCGAGTTGCCGTTATGCTCGGCGGACAAAACGCGCTTAACGCTCTTATGCGTGCCGTCGTACTCCTCGTACAAACTGCCCGTATTAAAAGTTATGCGGCGCGGGAGTATCTCTATTTTGCCGTGATTAACCGTGATTTCGTAGTTTTCGGTGTAATCGCCGTAGCCGTACTCGCCCGTAACTTTAAGCTCGAGAGCGTTTTCGTATTCGCCCGCGTTTATTGCCTCGGTATCGGATACGACTGCAAATATCTGACCGCTCGCCGTACTGCCCGCGGTGATATCATAGCCGCGGAACACGTGCCGCTTGCCGTCGTATTCAACCGAGTCATCGCTTTGAGTGAGCACGCTCACTTTGCGCTTGTTTACTTTGAGTTTGCCGTATTCGTAATTTATTTTGTAGTTTTCAGAGTCGCCGCCCCGTATGGAAAGCGAAATTTCGTTATCTCTCTCGCCCGCGCCCGTAATATCCGAGTAGCGCGTTACGCCGAAATAAGCTCCCGCCACGAGTTTAGCGGAGTTTTCGGCATAGTCGTAGCCCGTCATAAAATCGGCGTTGCTGTGCGGTGTGCCGTCATACTCCCATTCTTTGGAGAGGGTTTTTATATTTATCTCGCGCGGAATGATTTTGAGCTTGCCGAACGTGGGCACCACGTTATAGTTATGCGTAACGTCGCGATTGTTTTTATCCGCTATGTGCACGGTAAAAGTGTTCGAAACCTCGCCTTCGGCTACGTTCGTAACGCTTCCCGTTGCGGTCACGCCCACGCTGTGCCCGCTCACCTCGCCGCTAAACGAATATTGCGGCTCGGTAAGAGGAGTGCCGTCGTAAGTTTTTTCCGCGCCTAACGTGGTTACGAAAATATCTCTTTGAATTATATCGAACGATACGTTTTCGGTAGGCACGCTTATATCGTAACGCGCGGTCACGTTTATTTCGCCCTTGAAAATCTTTACCGAGTCGGGTTTTACGCGCACAAAATACCGCCCCGCGTCGAGCGGATTGCCGCTTTCGCTCTCGATTTCGAACACAACTTTATCGCCTTTTGCAAGTTGCGCTTGAGTGTTGTTTGTAACCGCCGCCGAAAACTCTTGCGGCTCGCCGCTATAAACCGACTCGTACCGCGCGGCTCGCACCTCCGCTTTGCGCGGCTCGAATTTTACGGATTGCGAATTGAGCGTTACATCATAACAATCGGTTACGTTTTCGCCCGCGGCGTTGGTTATGGCAAGGCTTTCGCGGTTAACGCGCACCTCGGTTTGCTCGGTCGTATAGTCGGCAAAATCGTACTCGAGTTTTGCCACGTTGAGTTTGTCGGTGTAAATGAGTTTGCCCGGGTCGGCGTTCTCTTCGGATAGTTTTATTTCTATGTTTTTCGGATTGTCGCCGTACACCAAAGAACTGTCGAAAATGTTTATTTCGGCTTTTCTCGGCAATATTTCAAATATTTTTTCGCTTCCGTACTTTTTGCCCAAAGTTCCGCGAGTTACCGCGCGAACGCGGTATTTGCCCGCAAGCACAGGCTTTTTATTGCTCCACTCGCCCGAATTTTCGGAATAATATTCGCAAAAGGAGTCGCTCATAAACGCTTCGGCTTGCACAACCTCGTAACTTTCGCCGTAAAGCACATTTTCGGGCAATATAAAATCTTGCGTTATCATGCCCTTAGTGCACAAAAGCGTTGTAACGGCGGAAACAATCAAAACGAGCGCGGCAATAATGGGCACTTTGAATTTGAATACAAAGCGCTTTACCGCCGCTATCCGCTTTATTTTGTTTTTGTAAGCGTCGTAAGTAAACATTTTACCTCTCGTCAAACAATCTTGCCGCCGTTCTTATACTTATTATCTTTTGTTTTTATGCGTCCGTGTTACCAATAACGCTCCACAATCCGGTTGCCTCGTCATTATATTCGTAATTGTCTTTGTCGAGCACATAACCGGTTATCGTATAAGTATCATACTCACTCTCAGCCTTAAGCGCGGTTCCCGAAAAACTGTCGCCTTCCGCAAGCGAACCCGAAATTATCTGCAATTGTCCGAGCAGATATTCCGACGATACCTCTTCTAAATAAAAATCTTGCGATACGGTAAGTGCTTTAGCCGTTACGGTAATTTTGCGCTTTTGTATTTCCACTTTCACGGTAGCTTGTGAAATATCGTAATTCGCCGTCACGTTCTCGCCCGTTTCTTTATCTCGAATTACCGCGTTTACTATATTTTGCGACTCGTAAATTCCCGCGTTTATATGCTTTTCCGCAAGCACTGCCGAAGCAAAATATATTTCGGGCATTCTCTTGTCTTCGGGAATCGATTCGTCTACAACAAACTCAGCCATAAGGCAATCGAACACGGCGGGTTTGCCGTCGTATACTTTTGATAAGGTCTTTTCTTTACCGTAGCTAAAGTTAGGCAAAAGAGCTTTTTTCACCTCGTATCTGCCTTCGGTAACCTCGAGATTGTAATTACGCGCAATTCTTTCGTCTTTTATTCTCACGCTCGCCGAGTAAACGCGGGCGTTCTTTATCTCCTCGGTCGGTTCGAAATCGGTTTTCGACAGTCCCGTGCCGTTCAAAGCGGCGCCCTCTAAATACTGCGTTATATCGTGAACTTTGCCGTTATATACCTGCTCTGCATTCGCCGCAATAAGCTCGTTCAAATCTATTTTTATTGTGCGCGGCTCTACCTTGAGCGTGCCCGCTATCGCCGAAACCGTATAGTTGCCCGATACGTCTTCTTCGACTACGCTGCCCGAAACGGTCTTAGAGCGAGAAATAGTATACGTAAAGTCGTTTGATTTTTCGCCAACGTCGTTTATTGCGGCGCTATACGTAAGTTTAAGAATATCGCCGTCTACAATACCCGCGCTTGTTTTGGGTTCTTTGTCCTTTTTTAAAGTGTAATACTTGTACGTGCCCGAATTTTCGTCCGTATCGATTTCACCCGTCTGTATTCCGAAAGCGTTTTCGGCTCTAAGCAGAGGCTTAACGTACCGCCACGTTTTGCTCTTGCCCTCTATCACAACGGGCTTGGGAGTTACGGTAACCGTTGCCGACGTGCTCATTACCGTATAAAACTCGTTTGCCTCCGCGTTTCGCAAACTTATGCCGCGAACACGCACGCGAGCCGAGCCCACGTTTGTAATTCCCGTCCCGTCCGTTTCGCCGTCGAACTCCCATTCAACGCCCGTTATCTCGTGCCCTTCCATAAGCGAGCCGGATATAATGGTGTAGTTTTCGGGCGCGAGCGGCTTGCCGTTGTATACCCGTTCCACGCTTACGGGCGCGATTGTGAGCAACCGCTTTCGCACGGTAACGGTGCCCGAGGTGTACGCCATATCGTAATTTGCCGTTACGTTGTTGCCCGCGGCGTCGAAAATCACGGGTTCGTATTCGCCCGCTATGGGGCGCGAGGTGGGCGCGGTAACGCCCTTATCGAGCGGATTTACCTCCAGCCTGTGTCCCTCGCAAAGTCCGTTTTCTTCGAGCACGCTGAAGCGGTCGTTTATTACCGCCTCGCCTGTGTAGTCCGCCGATACGTTCGCTTGATTTACCGTTATGGTGCGCGGCGTAACCGTTATAGTGCCGGGAACTATGCGTATCTTGTATTGCACGCTCACGTCGTATCCGTCTTCGTCTATAACGCGCAAAGTCATGCCGCTGTCGCAGTCGCCCACGCCTACGAGTTCGCCCGTGTAAGACAACGCCTCTATAGTGTGACCGTTGAGCAGTTCGCCCTCCGCTATATCGAACGCCGACGCCCTGTGGGGATTGGCGTCGTAAGGCTCGGTGACGGAGCGCACTTTAACGGTGAGAGCAATAGGCTCTGCGGCTATAAGACCGGTTGCCGACAGCGCGAGAAAAGTAACCAATGCGACTGCCACGCACAGTATCAAAATTCCGAATATAAGTATTGAATTTCTCAATTTCGACATCTTCGTAACCTTGTAACCTTTCTATATATTTTGCTCTATGAGTCTTACCGACTCTTTGCACAGCGGCATTTTGTCCTCTCCGAACAGTTCGTCTAAGTACGAGCACAGCCCGTCCGCCGCCTGCTTTACGTATACGGGATTTTTGCTCTCCAGCTTTCGGAACACCTTGCGAGAAAGTATATCGTCTAACGCCTCCAGTTCCGTTCCTCCGCATGCAACAAGCACGGGCA
>NZ_CALPCH010000021.1 GCF_943193005.1 Pumilibacter intestinalis | reverse complement strand
ATTCTTTGTAGTATTTTCGTCCTAATGTCATTGCGAGCGTAGCGAAGCAATCCCCTGCATGGAACAAGTACAGCAACCACTACTTTCTCTCGGCTGAGATTGCCGCGGGCATAAATGCCCTCGCAATGACAGGCAACAGTTGCGGTTTACTTGTCATTGCGAGCGAGCAACGCGAGCGTGGCAATCCCCTGCATGAGAAAGGAACAGCAACTACTACTTTCTCTCGGCTGAGATTGCCGCGGGCATAAATGCCCTCGCAATGACGTTTATTCTATCGTATGGGATTGCCGCGCTCACTGCGTTCGCTCGCAATGACGGGATAGACCCAAACAGTAGCGATTACCCGCAATAAATCTTCTACGCGTTAGCGTGTGGGTTAAGGGCAACGCCCTTATCGTTGCGGGGGTGCAGGGGACACAGCCGAAAGTTTCCCCGCCGCCCTTTTGCCCCGCTTTTGGGGCGCCTCCAAAAGCGGGAATACCTTGCGGTTTTCGCGAGCCTTTTGACGCCAAAAGGCTCAACAAATTTCCCATTTTGCAATAAAATAACTTTAATTGTCTAAAATTGCGGGGGCGGATACATCAGCGATTTTTAGTGCTATAATCGTATGCATGAAAGCGATACTTAATAAACGGCAAGTGCAAACGGTGATGATACTCACGGCGGTAATACTCATACTGCTGTGCGGCGTGGCGTATACGGTGTCTTCGCGCGACGTAACGCCGGCGAACGGAAACGCGAACGAAACGCAACGCCCGCCCCATGAAATTCTGCGTTCGGCGCGAGTGAGCGCAAACGACAGTATAGAATGGGAGCAAAACATAGGCGGAAGCGGCGCGGATATCGCGGTGTCGGTGATACGCAAAAACAACGAGCTTTACATATTCGGCAACACCGACTCGGGCGATTTCGACTTTGCGGGGCGCGAAAGCGGCTCAACCCGCGGCTTTGGGGCAAGGCTGTCTTTGGCGGGGAGCACTCTCGCCTTTACGGCGTTCGATTTTACGATAGCCAAAGTGATACCCACGAGCGCGGGCTTTGCGGCGGCGGGCAACGAAGGCATGGTGGCGGGCTTATACACTCTTTCGGACTCGCTCACCGTAACGGGCAAAGTAAACATGCCGCCTTTGCACGCTCTCACCGCATGCGGATTGTACGAGTACGATAACCGCTATTTTCTCGTTGCCGAGTCGCTCGACGAGGTGACTAAGCGCACCTCTCTCCTGCTCCACGTCTACACATCGGGGCTTACTCTCGAGCGCGAAAAGCTGTTTTCGCACACATACAGTCTTAAACTCCTCGACCTCATGCCCTATTCGAGCGGCTACATTTTGGCGGCGTCGGCGCAATATCAAGACCTCGGATATCTCACCGTGGCGCGTTTTACCACCATATCGCCGCCCGCGTTTACCGACGTAAACCTGGGATACAAATACGTGCCCGAAGCGTTCATGCCGCTCGGCGACGGATTTGCCGCGGTGAGCGACCGCGACGGCAACTGCGAACTGCTTTTGCTCGGCTCCAATCTTGTGAAAAACAAGGTGCTGTTTCTCACCGAAACGCCCAACGACTGCAAAAAAACTCTGTTTTACGCGGGTGCGCCCTACGCCTTTACGGGCGAAAAGCTGGTAGAACTGGGCGACGACGGCAGGAGCGTAGGCTCGACTGACTTTGACGTAACCCGCATTACGGACTTTGCCAACAACGGCAAGGCGGCGTTTGCGGCGGGCGTAAAAAACGGCAACCTCAAAATACTTTGTTTGGGGGGCAACGAAACAAAACTCTTATTGCCCGAAACCACGGGCACAACCCGCGCTCTGATATCGCTCACCGCAAACGGGCTCACCGCGGTTAGCGATATAAACGGAAAAAGTCGCGACTGCGGCGACTTTTTCGGCGGAACGGACGTTTGGATATCCAAATTCCCATTATGATATTTCAGTGTTTGGGCGCGGCGGGATGTTCGCGCTCATATTGCTCTTGAAGGAGTTGCTGAACGGTTTTACTGCACTTTAATCCGTCGAAAACGGGCGGTTCGCGCCACGCCGCGGGAAGCACGTCTTCGCAATCGCACACAAATCTCGGCGCGTCCACTATTTTGCGCAACTCTCTTATTCGCTGTTTTTTATCTTGCATTTTTTATTCCTTGTAAACGGTGGTTTCTTGTCATTGCGAGTGAGTGAAACGAGCGTGGCAATCTCAGCCGAAAGAAAGGCACAGATGCTTACGGGTTTGATGTATGAGATTGCCGCGGGCACATTGTGCCCTCGCAATGACGGGTAAGCGTTTAAGGCGGCGGAGAAGGGTTGCAGATTGACACGGCAGGTTTTGAAACCGCGCACGGGCTGTATATTTAATACTGCCCTGTGCGGTTTATAAAACACGCAGTGGCAAGATGCGCCCTTATACGCCGCCTACTCGGAGAATTTGTTTTTGTTCTTATTAAGTATAAACTTCAATTTCGGGATATCGTTTTTTGCCACTTTGAGCGGCGGAGTCGTGCCGCGGAGAGTGAAGAAAGTGTATTTGTCGGACGAGAGTATCACGTGCCCGCGCTCTTCGTCTATGATGTAGTCGTGAACGTGATACCAATCGAGATAACGCATGCCCGAGTATATTCCTTTATCCACCACAGCGGACTTACTGCGGGCGAGCACGATTAGCAAAAATTCCACGGCGAGCAACAAATAAAGCATGAACGCGAGCGTTAAATTCACTTGCCAACGCTGCATATTCAAGTTCTCGCTCATCACGTTCACCTCGGGCGCGGCGTAGTCCGCCATTTGCGTTATTACGTAAAATACGAAAAACGCCGCCACGAATATGAACACGAAATAGTGCCACTTAAAACTCTTGAGCTCTACGAGAGTTATGGAATTATAAAGTTTTACCTGTCGGCGAATTTGGCGCACGGTAACGGCAATGAGCACGCCGCCCACGATTGCGCACACTATGCCAACTATAACGGGCAACGCAAACGGCGCGACGGTAAATATTATTTTTTTTACGGCGTTAAGCACTTATATAGTATACCTCGAAACGTGTTATTACTTTCTCATGTATGGGATTGCTTCGTCGGGCTTTGCCCTCCTCGCAATGACGGGTGGAGGGGACAAACGTCATTGCGAGGGCATTTATGCCCGTGGCAATCTCCTGCATTGCACATGTACAGTGGGTTTTGCCTCCTCATGTATGGGATTGCTTCGTCGGGCTACGCCCTCCTCGCAATGACAGCTTGCTCCTACCCTACTTAAAATATTTTACGCCGCTTTCGAAAATTTTCATGTCGGCGTTACCGGGTACGTTCTTCATAAGATATTCGCCTATGCGTTCGCTGTGACCCATTTTGCCGAGTATTCTTCCGTCGCGACTCGTTATGCCCTCTATAGCCATCATAGAGCCGTTGGGATTGAACGGGCTCGTCATTGTTGCGTTGCCGAGCTCGTCGCAATACTGCGTTGCTATCTGCCCGTTTGCCGCAAGCTCCGCGAGTTTTTCGAGAGGAGCCACGAACTTGCCTTCGCCGTGGCTCACCGCCACTTTGAACACGTCGCCGGGTTTAACCGCCGCAAGCCAGGGCGACAGCGAGCTTGCAACTCGCACGTTAACCGCGGTTGAAACGTGGCGGGCTATGTTGTTGAACGTGAGAGTGGGCGAATTGCTTTTGAGCTCGGCTATCTTGCCGTCGGGCAAAAGTCCGAGTTTTACGAGAGCTTGGAAGCCGTTGCAAATGCCCAAAATAAGACCGTCGCGTTTGTATAAGAGCGCGTCTATCGCGTCGGCAATCTTGCCGCAACGGAACGCAGTGGCAATAAACTTGCCGCTTCCGTCCGGCTCGTCGCCGCCCGAAAATCCGCCGGGGAAAGCTATGATTTGGCATTTTTCAATGCACTTTGCCATTTCGTCGAGCGACTCGGAAAGCTCTTCTTGCGAACGGTTTCTTATAACGCGAATTACCGGTTCCGCGCCCGCTAGCATAAAACGCTTGGCGGTATCGAACTCGCAGTTCGTGCCCGGGAACACGGGAATAAACACTTTCACGTTCTTCTTTTTCTTTGCGGGTTTGGGTGCGCCCGCGCCGCAGAACGTAACGTTTTCCGCTTCGCCCGCCGCATGCGCAACGGTGGGATAAACCTTTTCGAGCTTACCCGTGAACGCGTTTATCGCGTCCTCTACCGAAACGCAACCTTCGGCAAAGGTAAACTTTCCGTCGGCGGTGGTTTCGCCTATGAGTTCGGGTTCGTAACCCACGAAATCGTCGGGGTCTTCGAGCGCAACGAGTATGTCGCCGAGATAGGGCGCGAACAAATTGCGCGTATCTTTATAAGTAAAGTTAAAGCCGAGCTTGTTGCCGAACGCGCTCTTCATTACAGCCGCCGCCGCGCCGCCCTCTTCAACCACCGTTGCGAATTTCACTCTGCCGCGGGCAATCTCGCCCGAAAGCAGTTTGAGCAGTTCCACCGCATGCTCGAAATTCGGCATTGCGTATATATCCGTTCTGAGTTTTAGGCGGTACACCTTTTCGCCGCCGCGCAACACGTTGTCGGTAACGTACTTGCTTTTCGTCACGCCGAGCGCGAACGAAATGAGCGTGGGCGGCACGTCAATCTTTTCGAAACTGCCGCTCATGGAGTCTTTGCCGCCTATCGCGCCGAGACCGAGTCCGAGCTGAGCGGCAAGCGCGCCCAAGAGTGCGCCCGCGGGCTTGCCCCAACGCGCGGGGTCGGTGCCCATGCGCTCGAAAAATTCCTGCAAAGTAAGGCGAATGCTACTAAGCGGCGCACCCGCGGCAACGGTTTTAACCGCGCTCAAGAGCACCGAATACACCGCGCCCAAAAAGGGCGACTCGCTCATAAGATAGGGATTAAATCCGTACGCGCACACCGTTGCGGTATCGGTCACGCCGTTTGTAGGCAGAGTTGCCGCCATTGCTATGGAGGGCGTGAGTTGGTACTTGCCGCCGAAAGGCATGAGCACCGAGCCCGCGCCTATGGTGGAGTCGAATATTTCGCCCAACCCCTTTTGCGAGCATACGTTGAGTTGCGAAAGCGTATGGCGCACCGCCGCGCTCATATCGCCTTTTTTAATCGCCGCGTCCACCTCTTTGGCGGGCGCGAAGAATTTGACTTCGCCGTCTTTTATAACCACGTCGGTGTGCTGGCGCACGCCGTTGCTGTCGAGGAATTTGCGCGGCAGGTCCACTACGAGGTTGCCGCCGTAATACATGCGCATGCGGCTGAGGTCTGTTACCACGGCTACGCGCGTTGCCGTAAGGTTTTCTTCGGCGCACAGCTTAATCATCTTTTGTTCGTCGCTCGCTTTGACCACAACCGCCATGCGCTCTTGGCTCTCGCTTATGGCAAGCTCGGTTGCGTTAAGCCCGTAATACTTTTTGGGAACGGCGTCGAGGTTTATATCCAGTCCCGGACTCAATTCGCCTATAGCCACGCTTACGCCGCCCGCACCGAAATCGTTACAACGCTTTATAAGGCGGGTTACTTCGCTCTTTCTAAAAAGTCTTTGTATCTTGCGCTCGGTAAGCGGATTGCCCTTTTGCACCTCCGCGCCGCAGGTATCGAGGCTCTTTTCGGTGTGCGCTTTGCTCGAACCCGTCGCGCCGCCGCATCCGTCTCTGCCCGTTGCTCCGCCGATAAGAAGCACTACGTCGCCCTTTTCGGGAACGGAACGCACCACGTTTTCGGCGGGAGCCGCGCCCACTACAAAGCCCGTTTCAAGCCGTTTGGCAACGTAGCCGGGGTGATAAACCTCGTGCACGCCGCCCGTTGCGAGTCCTATTTGGTTGCCGTAACTCGAAAAGCCCGCCGCCGCCGTTTTGGATATTACGCGTTGCGGCAGTTTGCCTTTGAGCGTTTTGTCGAAACTCTCGGTTACGTCCGCCGCGCCCGTTACGCGCATTGCCTGATACACGTACACCCTGCCCGAGAGAGGGTCGCGTATCGCGCCGCCGAGGCAGGTTGCCGCGCCGCCGAACGGCTCTATTTCGGTGGGATGGTTGTGAGTTTCGTTTTTGAACATTACAAGCCAGTCCTCGGGCTTGCCGTCCACCTCTGCGGTAACTTTTATGGAGCACGCGTTGATTTCCTCGCTCGCGTCGAGGTTGTCGAGCTTGCCCTGCTTTTTGAGTTCGCGCACCCCTATCGTGGCTATATCCATGAGCGACGGGTACTTATCCGCCCTGCCGCCGTGGTGCTCGTTGAAAAGTTTCAAGTAGGTTTCGTAAGCCTTTTGCAAAGCCGGATTTTCGCTCTTTATCTTCACCGACTCGAGGTGAGTGAGAAAGGTGGTGTGACGGCAATGGTCGGACCAATAAGTATCTATAACTTTAAGTTCGGTTTCGGTGGGATTGCGCATTTGCGAACGGAAATGCGCCTGCACGAACGCGAGGTCGGCAACGCTCATGGCAAAGCCCACGCGCGAGTGATACGCCGCAAGTTCGTCTTGAGAAAAGTCAACGAACCTATCCACAAGACCGGGGAGCGACGGCTCTTCGTATTTTTCGTTGAGCGTTTCGGGCTTTTCCATACGCGCAAGCCGCGCTTCCACGGGATTTATGAGATATCCCGCTATCTTTTCGCGCTGAGCCGCGTTTATGCCCCCGAAAGCGTACACCGTGGCGCAACGAATGAGCGGGCGCGACTTGAGCGTGAGCATTTGCACGCACTGCGCCGCGCTGTCGGCGCGTTGGTCGTACTGCCCCGGAAGATACTCGCTCGCTATGATTTCGCCATCGAGTTCGGGAAGCTCCTCGAAATAGATGTTATCCACGGGCGGCTCCGAAAACACCGACGTCACCGCGCGGTCGAAATCTTCGCCCTCGAGTCCCTCAACGTCGTAACGCAAGAATACGCGCACCCACTCGGCGCGAATTCCGAGAACGCCCTCGATATCGGACTTTACTTTATCTGCGCTGTGCCGCAGTCCCTCTTTCTTTTCAACGAAAATTCTCTTTATCATGCTTGTTTTCCTTTTTTTAATGTGTGTTAACGTCATTGCGAGGAACTTTAGTTCCGAAGCAATCTCAGCCGAGAGAAACGTGCAGACTCTGTACTTGTTCCATGCAAGGGATTGCTTCGTCGGGCTTTGCCCTCCTCGCAATGACGGTGAAATACCGCAGGGGATTTGCTCAACCGTGTCATTGCGAGGAACTTTAGTTCCGAAGCAATCTCAGCCGAGAGAAACGTGCAGACTCTGTACTTGTTCCATGCAAGGGATTGCTTCGTCGGGCTTTGCCCTCCTCGCAATGACAGGGAAATACCGCAGGGGATTGCCACGCTACGCTCGCAATGACACAGCGTACCGAAAGGCGGTGAAGAAGGGTTGCAGATTGCGACAACAGGTGCAACGCTCCGCGCACGGGCTGTATATTTAATACTGCCCTGTGCGGGCGGTGCACACGTAGTCGCAAGATGCGCCCTTATTCGCCACCGTCAGTGGTTTTTGCAAATATCGGAGCGATAAAACATCCCCTCGAAACTTATCTTTTTTATGTTCGCGTATGCTTTGGCTTTGGCTTCGGAAAGAGTTTTGCCGAGCGCGGTTACGCCGAGCACTCTGCCGCCGCTCGTAACCGTTTCGCCGCAGTCGGGGCAAATAGCAGTGCCCGCGTGGAACACAATCACGTCTTTGTCGATATCGCCGAAAGTTATCTTTTTGCCCTTTTCGTACTTTAGCGGATAGCCGCCCGACGCCGCAACCACGCACACCGCGGCGCGTTCGTCCCACTCGAGCGTTATTTTGTCGAGAGTGCCGTCTATGCAGGCGTTGAACACGTCGAACAGGTCGTTTTTGAGTCGAGGCAGTATTACCTGAGCTTCGGGGTCGCCGAAACGCGCGTTATACTCGAGCACTTTTATATCGCCCGACGGGGTTATCATCAGTCCGAAATACAGCACGCCCTTAAAGGGTCGTCCCTCTTTTTCGAGGGCGCGAACGGTGGGAACGAACACCGTTTCCATGGCGCGTTTCGCCATATCGGGCGTGTATTTGTCCTGCGGGCTGAAAGTGCCCATGCCGCCCGTATTCAATCCCGTGTCGCCGTCGTGTGCGCGTTTGTGGTCTTGGCTCGAAGCCATGGGTATTACCGTTTTGCCGTCGGAGAACGCGAGCACGCTCACCTCGAAACCGGTAAGAAATTCTTCTATAACCACGTTTGCGCCCGCAGAGCCGAACGCTTTATCGAGCATGATTTCTTTGAGCCCCGCCCGCGCTTCTTCGCGATTTTGAGCTATTATCACGCCCTTGCCGAGCGCAAGTCCGTCGGCTTTTATCACCGTGGGCACGGGGCACGTTTCTATATATTTTGCGGCTTCGTCGTAGCAAGAAAAAGTTTGATATTCCGCCGTGGGTATGGAGTATTTGCGCATGAGGTTTTTGGAAAACACCTTGCTCGCCTCTATTATAGCGGCGTTCGCGCGAGGTCCGAAAGCGCGTTTGCCCTCGCTCTCCAACCTATCAACGAGCCCCATTGCCAAAGGGTCGTCGGGCGCAACGACGGTAAGCTCAATATCCTCGTGCGCTTTTACGAATTCCACAATCTTGTCGAGGTCGGTTGCTTTTATATCGGGTCGGCACTCGGCAAGCTCGGCTATGCCCGCGTTGCCGGGTATGCAATACAGTTTGCCCACCTGCGGGCTTTTGGCGAGAGCATACGCTATGGCGTGTTCCCTTCCGCCGCCGCCTACGACTAATACGTTATGTTTCATTTGGTTTCCTTTTTGCGTTACACGCAAAGTATGTTTTGTTTTCTCATGAATGGGATTGCCGCGTCGGGCTACGCCCTCCTCGCAATGACATTGTAGCCCGTAATGGGATTGCTTCGGGTGCAAGCACCCTCGCAATACTCGCTACGCTCGTGGCGTTCGCGTACTGCGTGCGCTCGGCTGAGGACAACGTGCGGCATAATGCTTTTACCTGTCATTGCGAGCGAGTGAAACGAGCGTGGCAATCTCAGCCGAAAGAAATGCGCAGCCTCTGTACTTGTTCCATGCAGGGGATTGCTTCGTCGGGCTTTGCCCTCCTCGCAATGACAGGGAAATACCGCAGGGGATTGCCGCGTCGGGCTACGCCCTCCTCGCAATGACAGGGAAATACCGCGGGAGATTGCCGCGCTCGTTTCACTCGCTCGCAATGACAACAAACTCACGCAGGGCCAAGATGTGCCGCTATACGCCGCCTATCAGTGCTTGAAGTGGCGTTGCCCCACAAACACCATAGCTATGCCGTATTTGTCGCATGCGTCAATGCTCTCTTGGTCGCGAACCGAGCCGCCGGGCTGAATTATCGCGGTTATGCCCGCCTTTGCCGCGGCTTCCACGCAGTCGGAGAACGGGAAGAACGCGTCGGACGCGAGCACCGCGCCTTTCACTCTTTCGCCCGCGTGCTCTATGGCTTGCTGAGCCGCCCAAATGCGGTTTGTCTGACCGCCGCCCACGCCTATCGCCGCGTTGTTTTTTGCAACGGCTATGGCGTTGCTTTTGGCGTGCTTAACCACCTTAAAGGCGAATTCGAGCTGCTGCATTTCTTCCGCCGTGGGTTTGCGCTTGGTTACCGTTTTTACGTCCTCTTTATTAAACAGCGTGCGGTCGCGGTCCTGAACGAGCAAGCCGCCGTACACCTTTTTCATATCGTACGCTTTTTCGCCGCGCTCGGCGTTTATATCCGCGAGTTTGAGTACTCGCAAGTTGGGTTTCGCCTTAAACACCTCGAGAGCTTCGGCGGTGAAATCGGGCGCAATGACTATTTCGAGGAATATCTTCACCATTTCGCGGGCGACGTCGGCGTCTACCGCGCGGTTAACCGCAACTATGCCGCCGAATATGCTTACGGGGTCGCACTCGTATGCGGTCTTGTACGCCTCGAGCACAGTTTTACCCGTGCCCACGCCGCAGGGATTGGCGTGCTTGCACGCAACCACCGCTATCTCGTCGAACTCGTGCAAAAGGTCGAGCGCACCGTTTGCGTCGTTTATGTTGTTGTAGCTGAGTTCCTTGCCCTGCAACTGTTCCGCCTGCGGCAACGAGCCGGCAACGGGTAGAGCTTCGGCATAGAAAGCCGCGTTTTGCTGAGGGTTTTCGCCGTAGCGCATGCCCTGCTTTTTCTCGTACGCGAACGTGATTTGGTCGGGGAAACGAATGCCCAGCTTTTCGCGCATATACGTTGAAATCATGGTGTCGTATACGGCGGTGTGCTGAAATACTTTATACATAAGCCCGAACTTGAATTCCACCGAAAGCTCGTTTGCTTTTAAGCGACTTATCACCTCGGCGTAGTCGGAGGGGTCTACAACCACGCACACGTCGCGGTAGTTTTTCGCCGCGCTGCGTATCATGGTAGGTCCGCCGATATCTATGTTTTCTATGGCTTCCTCGAGAGTGGTTCCCTCTTTGAGTATGGTTTGCTTAAACGGGTACAGGTTTACCGCCACTATATCTATAGTGTTTATTTTGAGCTTATCGAGTTGCTCCATGTGCTCCGGCAAATCCCTGCGAGCCAAAAGCCCCGCGTGCACGGCGGGATGAAGCGTTTTCACTCTGCCGTCCAAACATTCGGGAAAGCCCGTGATATCGCTTATGCCTATGTTCTTTACGCCCGCGGAGGAAAGTGCCTTTGCCGTGCCGCCCGTGGAAATGATTTCGTAGCCGAGCGAGGTAAGCTCGCGGGCGAATTCCACTACGCCGGTTTTGTCGCTAACGCTGATAAGTGCGCGTTTTTTCATTTTTTATTTCTCCTTTGAAAGGTTGTTTGCATTTCTATTGTTTGGGATTGCCGCGCTCGCATAGCTCGCTCGCAATGACATAACGCCCAAAATAACACGTCATTGCAAGGGCATTTATGCCCGTGGCAATCTCATTCTTTGGAAATATTATTATCGATAACAACTTTGCCGTCTTTTATTTTTACTTTGTCGGCGCATAACAGCCCCACTACCTGCGGGAACAACTTGTGCTCCACGTTGCAGAGCACGCGCTTTTGCAACTCTTCGGGCGTATCGCCTTGCAAGACCTCTACTTTGCCTTGCGCTATTATCGCGCCGTCGTCTATTCCGCCGCCCACAAAGTGCACCGTTGCCCCGCTCTCGGTTTCGCCCGCCGCAAGAACCGCTTCGTGCACGTGAATACCGAAAAAGCCTTTGCCGCCGAATTTGGGCAAAAGCGCGGGGTGTATGTTTACTATTTTATTGGGATACGCTTCTATGAAAAATCCCGAGAGTATTCCGAGATAGCCGGCAAGCAACACGTAATCGGCTCGAGCTTCTCGGCAGATACGCAATATTTCGCGGTCGCGCTCCGCGCCGTTTTCGTAATCGGCTCTGGCGCACACATACGCGGGTATGCCGCGCTCATGCGCACGGGTAAGCGCGTAAGCCTCGGCGTTAGACGAAATCACGGCTTTGATTTCGCCGTTGATTTCGCCGCGGTCTATGCTCTCCATTATAGCCGCCATATTACTGCCGCCGCCCGACACGAGCACAACGAGATTTTTGGGGTTGGTTTTTTTCATTTATTTCCTTTCTCATGCAGGGGATTACTTCGCTATGCAATAATGCGGGAATACCGCAAGAGATTGCCGCGTCGGGCTACGCCCTCCTCGCAATGACATTGTATACCCTTGGCAATATGCGCTCTTATACGGCGCCGATAAGTTTTACGCCTTCGCCCGCAACGGTCTTTCCTATCACGTACGCGTTTTCGCCGAGCGCGTTCGCGGCGCTCACCACGTCCGCCGCCGCGTCTTGAGGTACGCAGAGCACCATGCCTATGCCCATGTTGAAAGTGTTGTACAGTTTGGAGTCCGACAGTTCGGACTTTTCTTTGAGCATATCGAACACGGGCAAGCGGTCGTACGCGTTAATATCTATTTCGCAACCTATGCCGCGGGGGAACATGCGGGGCACGTTTTCTATAAATCCGCCGCCCGTTATGTGCGCTATGCCCTTTACGGGATATTCTTTGAGTAGCGACAACGCCGTTTTAACGTATATGCGCGTGGGCGTGAGAACCTCTTCCAAAACCGTTTTGCCGAGGCGCGGCTCGAACGACTCGAGTTCGGATTTGTTTTCGCCGAACAGTTTGCGCACCAGCGAAAATCCGTTTGAATGTATGCCGCTGCTCTTGAGTCCCACAAGCGCGTAACCCTCTTTTATATCCGCGCCCGTAACCGCTTTTTTCCTGTCTACTATGCCCACCGAGAAACCCGCGAGGTCGTATTCGCCCACCGAATAAAATCCCGGCATTTCGGCGGTTTCGCCGCCTATGAGCGCACAGCCCGACTGCCTGCAGCCTTCCGCCACGCCCGAAACTATCTTTTCAGCCTGTTCGGGGAACAGCTTGCCCACCGCCATATAGTCGAGGAACAACAGCGGCTTTGCGCCCTGGCAAACAACGTCGTTAACGCACATGGCAACGCAGTCTATGCCCACGGTGTCGTGCTTGTCGGCGATAAACGCATACTTGAGCTTTGTGCCTACGCCGTCCGTGCCCGCAACGAGCACGGGCTCGCCGCTCGCATAATCGCCTATAGAATAAAAACCGCCGAACGAACCCAAATCTCCGAGCACGTTTTTATCGAACGTGGACTTAACGTGCTTTTTCATGAGTTCGACCGCTTTATATCCGGCGGTAACGTCTACCCCGGCTTCTTTATAATCCATTCTCTTTCTCCTTATTTGAGCCCGAGGCGTTTCATCATTTCGGCGTATGCCTCTTCCACCCCGCCCATATCTCTGCGGAAACGGTCTTTGTCAAGCTTCTCTTTGGTGGTGCTGTCCCAAAAACGGCAGGTGTCGGGGCTTATCTCGTCGGCAAGGATTATCTCGCCGTGGAACTTGCCGAACTCGAGCTTGAAATCCACGAGGTCTATGTTGAGCTTGCGGAAATAATCTATCATAAACTCGTTCACCTTAAAGGCAAGCTCGGTTATTTTGTTTATCTCCTCGCGGGTGGCAAGTCCCATGCCCATTGCGTGGTAATCGTTTATCATGGGGTCGCCGAGTTCGTCGTTTTTGTACGAGAATTCTATAACGGGGCATTTGAGTTCGGTGCCCTCGGCTATGCCGAGTCGCTTAGACATACTGCCCGCCGCTATATTGCGGATTATTACTTCGAGCGGAACTATTTCCACCTTTTTCACAAGCGTTTCGCGGTCGCCGAGCTCCTCTATGTAATGAGTGGGCACGCCCGCTTTTTCGAGCATGCGGAACATGTGGTTGCTCATGCGGTTGTTCACAACGCCCTTGCCCGCTATCGTGCCTTTTTTAAGACCGTTAAACGCGGTTGCGTCGTCTTTATAGCTCACGAGCACAACGTCGGGGTCGGACGTTGCGAAAACTTTTTTCGCCTTGCCTTCGTAAAGCTGTTCGCCTTTGGTTACGTTCATTATTGTATATCTCCTTGAGAATTTTAGAGTTTTTGTTGCAGTTCGTTATCGTCGCGATTGATTTTTTCGCGCATTTCTTTTTTGTACTCTTCGAGCTTTTTATCGAGCTCGGGATACTTGAGCGCGAGCATTTGCACCGCCAAAAGCCCGGCGTTTTCGCCGCCGTTTACTCCCACCGTGGCAACGGGAATTCCGCTCGGCATTTGCACCATGCTCAAAAGACTGTCGAGCCCGCCCATCATGGAGGTTTGCACGGGAAGGGCAATCACGGGCAGAGTGGTGCTCGCGGCGAGCACGCCCGCAAGGTGCGCGGCTTTACCCGCAACCCCTATTATAACCTCCACCCCGCGGCTTTTGGCGGAAAACGCGAACTCGTGCGCCTCCTCGGGAGTGCGGTGCGCGCTTATAACCCGCACTTCGCGCTCCACGCCGAATTTATCGAGCGCGGCAATGCACGGCTTTACCACCTCGAAATCGGACTTACTACCCATTACAACGGCTACTTTCATACTGTATGTCTCCAAAAAATCTGTACCCGAACATTATACAAAATTCCGCCGAAAAAGTCAATTGATTGAATACAACGATATTGCGTCCGCACCGTTCTCATGCGGGAGATTGCCGCGCTCGTTACACTCGCTCGCAATGACGCGTAAAACCGTATGAGATTGCCGCTCGCAATGACACGTAAAACCGTATGAGGTTGCCGCTCGCAATGACGCGTAAAACCGTATGAGATTGCCGCTCGCAATGACTTGCGCCCGCCCCGTCATTGCGAGGAGTCCGCAGGACGACGAAGCAATCCCCTGCATGAGAAAACGAAAGACTTGACTTATCGGCAAAGAGGTAGTATACTAATTAAAAAGATATTCCACTATAAAATACCTGCGCGGAGTATAAAGCATGAAAATATCGGCGGCAAGCATTTGCAAACAGGGCGGCAGAGAATACAATCAAGACTTCGTTTCCGGAATCGTGAACGGAACGGAAGCCTGCATAGTTGTGTGCGACGGACTCGGCTCTTACGTGGGCAGCGAGGTTGCGAGCAGGCTTTGCGCAACCAAGATAGTAGAACTCTATTCCAAACTGCGCGAAACCGAGCCCGAAAGAGCGTATGCGCCCGAAACGGTGCAGTCGTATATTCACGCGGCGCATAACTACGTGTCCGACTACAAAGACCACACGCCCGAAATAAAATCGAGTTGCACCACCGTTGCGTGTTGCGTTACCGACGGAAGCAAAGTGACGATGAGCCACATAGGCGACACTCGCATATATCTTTTCCGCGGCGGCAAGCTCGCGTATCAAAGCAAAGACCACTCGCTAAGCCAGCTCGCGGTGGAAATGGGACAAATCGACCTGCGCGACATACGCACTCACAAAGACCAAAACAAGCTCACCCGCGTGCTCGGCGGAGCTTATTACATAGAGCCGGACTGCGAGATAAGCGCCGAGCCGCTCGGCGCGGGCGACGCGATAATAATGTGCACCGACGGCTTTTGGGAATACGTGTACGAAGAAGAAATGGAAGCCGAACTCGCCGCGTCCGACAATGCCGAGGAAATACTCGCGCGGCTCGAAAAGCGTTTGCTTTCGCGCATAACCAAATTCAACGACAACTACTCCGCAGTAGTAGCCAAAGTTATAACGTCGGAAAAGAAGGAGGTTGCCGATAATGGTAAGAACGAGTAAAAACGTGTGTCTTAACTGCTTCGGCACGCTCGACTCTCAACGCGTTTGCTTAAGTTGCAAGAAAAAAGCCGACGACTCTCCGTCGCCGCCCCACCACCTGCCCCAACGAACGGTGCTCAACGAAAAATATCTCATATACCGTGCGCTCGGCGAAGGCGGTTTCGGCATAACTTATCTTGCGTGGGATATAAGTTGCGGGCTTAAAGTGGCAATAAAGGAATACTATCCGTCGGGATACGTAAACCGCATGCCGCGAAGCAATCAGGTAATAATCAACAGCAAACAAAATCAGGCGGCGAGCAACCGCGGACTCAAGCGTTTCATAGAAGAAGCCAAAATACTCGCGAAGATAAAAAATCTTCCGGGCATAGTTTCGGTGCGCGATTTCTTTTCGGCGAACGGCACGGCGTATATAGTAATGGAATATCTCGACGGAATTTCGCTCAAAAAGTATTTGCAGCGAAAGGGCGGCAAAGTGCCGTGCGACGAGATACTCGCCATACTCCGCCCCGTTATGGACTCGCTCATTTCGGTGCACAAGTGCGGACTCGTTCACCGCGATATTTCGCCCGACAACATAATAGTTACTAAGAAAAACGAAGTTAAACTAATAGATTTCGGCGCGGCAAAGCAGAGCAACCTAAACGGCAAAAGCCTATCCATAGTGCTAAAGCAAGGCTTTGCGCCCGAAGAACAGTACCGCACGCACGGCGAGCAAGGACCGTGGACGGATATATACGCAATAGGCGTAACCATATACTACGCGATTACGGGTTCGCTCCCGCCCGAGAGTATTCAACGCCTGTATAAAGACACCATAATAAGACCGAGCGAAAAAGGGGCTACGATATCCCCCACGCAGGAGTCCGCGCTCATGAAATCGCTTGCCGTATACGCGCGGCACCGCTATCAAGACGTAACGCAGATGATTACCGGACTGTACGGGCGCAAAAGCTCGGGCACTTCCGCAACCGCCGCCGCGGCTCGCAAATCGTTTACCGCCGACGTTTCCGTCGACCCTGCCGAAACGGGACTTTCGCGCTCGCAGTCGGCGCGGCTCAGTAAGCCCGCCGCTCCCGCGTTCTCCCGCCCCGCTCTTCAGATACGCACGCCGCAAACCTCCGCGGCACAGCCCGCACGCGCGCCTCAGTATTCCCAACCCGCGATAAGGCAACAGCCGACGGCAAAGCCCGCGCAAGAAAGGAACGCGCCCGCGCAAGAAAGGAGCGCGCCCGCAAATCAGCCGACGCGCACCGTAACCGTAACTCGCGAGCACAAACCCTCGCTTATGGAAAAACTATTCGGCAAGAAAAAGAAATAATCCGCAACGTAACGAAAAAACCGACGGGCGATATAATCGATATCGTTCGTCGGTTCTTTATATTATTCGTTATTTTTATCGCGCTCGGTTTCGTCGCAAGAGTTTGTTTCGTCGGGCGTTTTTTCGCTCTTTACGGGCGAAATCGCAATGCCCAAAACGAGCAACACGCTCGCTATGCCCTCTACTATGTTTTCGGAGAGCGACGCCGCGTTTTCGTAGCCGAAACGCGAAAGTATGAGAGTGAGCGCACCCGCAAGCGCAACCCAAAAGCTGCCGGTGCGCAGTTTTGCCATAATCTTTTTCATCGGCAGAACTCGTCGTAAAGTTTGTAGTAAAAGTAGGTGTTGCCCACAGCCGCGCGTATACGGGGGTTGTTGAGTACCGTGTCGCGGGCGTCCGCGCCGTTCATTTCGCGCAGTTTTTGCGCTATGAAGGCGTATGCTTTAGACTCTCCGCTTTCCGAATTCGCGCCGAGGTTGTTTTCCTTTTCGCGCTGAGAGAGTGCCTCCGAATACAAATCGCTCTCTTTCATCTGCTTGTCTACAGCGGAATTATGCTCTTTTTCGGCAAGCGAGTTGTTGTATTTGAGAGCCTCGTTCACCTTTTTGTCGCGCTCGTCGTAAAGCTCGTTTATCCTGTCCGAAAGTTTGGCGGCGTAAGCGAGATTGAAATCGTTCAGAGCCTGTTCGCGCTTTACGCTAAGTTCGCTTATCTTTTGCGAAAGCTCGTTCGCCTGCCTGCCGTACTCCTCGTAAAGTTCCGCTTTTGCCGCCGCCTCTCCGCTTTCGAGGGCGGCTTTTTTGTTAGCCGCAATGCTCGACCGCGCAATGCCGCGCTTTAACATATCGTTGTCGGTGTTTTGCTTGGCTTCGGCGTAGGCGGCGGTGGTCTTGTTCGCCGCGGAGTCGGCTTGCTCTTTCGCCGCCGCAATATCGGCGTTATACTTTTTGTCAAGCTCCGCTATCTCCTTTTCTATGCCGCTTACTGCGTTTTGCCTGTAATCCGTAAGTTCGCTTTCGGCGCGGTCGCGTATGCTCTCGTTCGTGGGCGCGTCGTACTCCATTCTGTCGAACGAGGGCGCGTCGGGCAAAACCGGACGCTCGGGAAGTTTGTCCTTTTCCATGCCGTCCAAAAACTCGTTTATTTCGTCGGTTGCCGTCTTGCGCTTCTTTTTGTTTTCTTCGCCGCCGAACACGGAGTCTATCGCTTCGCGTATGTAGTTAACTGCTTTATTCGGTTTCATGTTTTCCGCTCCTTACCGCCACGTCTTTTTTAGTCATTCTGCGCTTGAGTCTGCGCACCGTAGCCCGTCTTGTGTTCATAAATTTTTTCCTCCCCCATAATCTCCAAAGTCGCAAACGGGAACTCGAAGTAGGCATCGGCGTAGCTCACCGCTCGCGCCCCGTATATTTTGCCGTTCGGTCGGGTCATGTATCGCCGCAGTATGCGCCCGTTTTCGCGTATGAGCACCGATATCACGCCGTCGGCTTCCGAGGCTTGGCACAGCTCGCCGCCGCCCACCGAATACAACGCCTTTTTATACATCCGCGCCCTCGCATTCCGCGCCCGCCGCGTTTTCCGCCTCGAGCGAACCGCGCAAGCCGCGCTTGTATTTGCCGCGCAACAGCCTTAAAGTTTCGCTCGCGTAGCCGCGCACCTCGTCGAGCACGCCAAGCCCGCGCATAAGCGAGTCGATTGTGTCGCGGTACTTTTGTTCGCGCACCCTCGAGTCGCGCAACAAATACGCAAGCAACACGCAAAACAACGCCGCCCACAAACCGCTCTCCAAAGCGGCTCTAAGTATATCTTCCCACACCGTTATTTCCCCCTATAATGAATTTAGCCTTTTTGCCCAAACCCTCGTAGTTGCGTTCGCGCACCCCTATCACCGCCTGCTTTCCCGCACTGCCGGCGGGCATGAGCACAGCCGTGCCCCCTCCGCTCAAGTAATAGGCGTACAGCTTGCCGCCGAGCAGTACCCACAGCCCGCGGCGGGTAAGGCACGCGCCCGTAGCTCCCGATATTCGATAGTTCCCCTCGATTTTGCGCATGCCGTTATAGTAATCGTAGGCGTATGCCGAGCCGTTGCCGAACGCCAAATTCCCGCACACTTTGAGCCCCTTTTCGATTTCGTCCACGCGGTCGTGCACCAAGTCGTACAACTTGGTAACGCCGCCCTCCTCGGTTATAACGAAATTTTCGCCCGCAACGCACTCGTCGCGCAGTTGGGTGGTGAGCGCAAGACCGGCGCAGGCGTAGTCAGCGCTTATGTCGGTATCTATGGTTTTAACATACAGCTTTTTGTCGCCGTAGGCAATGGCGTCGCCGCAACGCCCCGCGAAAAACAGCGCGGAGGTAACGCGCACCTGCTCGAGCTGGCGTTTGCCAGCCCTTGTCACCTCGAACCTGTAATAGGCGGTACTGCGCCTGTAACCGCAGTGGTAGCGGTCGCCCTCGCGCACTATCACGCGGTCGTAACTCGCGGGAAACGCGGTGGAAAAACTCGAATACGTTCCGTCTTCCGCCCGCTCGTGTATCACGAGCGAGGAATTGTTCCACATGGCGAGCGAGCCGCCGCGGCATATTTCCGTCTCTTCGTCCGTCCGCTCCACGCGCAGCACGCACTCTGCGTCGAGCACGTCAACCTCGTACACCTCCACATAGCCCGTGGTGATAAAGGCTATGTACTCGCCGTCGGGGTCGCTCTTGATTTCGCCGTCCGCGCCGAGGTTTCGCACTTTGCCCTCTATTGCGGCAAACGCCGCTTTCGCAACCGTTCCGCTGTTTATGCGCAAACTTTTCGTTCCGTCTACCGCAAGTTCGTATATGCTTTCTATCGGCTTTTCGTTCAAGAGGACCGCGCGGCGCGAGTCTATGTTTGCCGCAACGCTTCGGGCGGACACGGTATACGGGCGCACCGCCCGCAACGCGCTCTCGCCGCCGCCGTAAAGCACGAGTTCGCAGCCCTGCATGGGCGAACGCGACGATACGTTCATATTGCCGTCGAAAACAAAATCCGCGGGCAGTATTTCGCCCATAAGGTCGGATGAGCGCACGCACGGCACGGCGGGATAATCGCACTCTCCCCAGCCCATTTCGAACTCCGTTTCGTCGCCGCAACCGAGCAGTCTTTTTATGAGCGGATTGTTGCCAGCCGACAAACACACTCCCTCGCCCGCCACAGCCGAAAGCATAATCGTAGCCGTGATTTCCGCGCTCTCGCCGCCGCCGTCTACGTCGATTTCCGCAGAACTCATCACGCCCGCCGCCCCGTCTTCGCAACAAAGCTCCGCGCTTACATACCGCTTTTGTTCGCAAATCACCTCGGCGCGGTAAGAGGCTCTCAGCACGCCGCCGCGCGAACAGTCGCAATTCAAAAACTCCAACGCCGCGGGCGCGGACACCCTCGTGCCGTCTTGGGCGGTGAGCGAGAGAAAGTTTGCCCAGCGCGAAAAGTTTGCCGCTTTAAGCCAAAAATCTTCGGCGAGCGAGTTGAAAGCGGTATGCGTTCTTCCGCCCACGCGCACCGTGTAATAATTGTGCAATTCCATTTCTTCAATCTCCGAATGCAAGCCGTATTTGTGCGCTCACGTGCTCCCTAAAACCGAGCAACGGCACGGGCAGTTTGGCAAACACATGCCCGTCGCGCTCCAAAAACAGCGCGGGCGAGCGCGACTGCTTGCCGAAATACACGTTGTCGGCGCGGGTTTCGAAATCGGCTCGCACCCAGTCGCTCCGCCCCGAAAAATCCTCTTCGCACTCCATAAACCGTATTTCGCCGCCGAACAGTCCCGCTACGGTAAGCCCGAAAGGCGAAAGCCCCAAAGCAACCTTTTCGGGCGCGTCGCCCAAATACTCGCGAGCCGTTTCGTTAAGCTCGGCGTTGTAGCGCACTCCCCAAAGATTGCCCACGTCGTCCGCGCAAATCACGTACACGTTCGAGTCCGCCGCCGATATATCGAAAACGCCGCCGTGAGTCGCGCTCGCCGTTTTGCCGCTCTCGTCGCACACGTACACGTAGCCGTTTTGCGCGTAGGCGGTATATATCTTTCCGTTTGTGCAGTCGCAACGCGCGCGCGTTTCGCCGCCCGTTATTTTTACCGCGTTGCCCTCTATTAAAAGCGCGAACTCCTCGAGCACAAGCCCCTCGGAGTCGGAGCGTATTTCCAGCCGCTCGCCCTCCGCGGGATACACCGCGGAAAGCAAAGAGTATCTGCCCGTTTCGCCCTCGGCGAGAGTTACGCGGGCGTACGCCGCTATCTTTCCGCCGCAGTACAAGCTCACTTTTATGCCGTTTGCGCCCGCGGGTGCGCGAAGCGTAACCGAAACGGTAAGCCCCGCGCTTCCCTCGCCCGAAATCGCGCAGGGCGAATATCCGCCCGCAATCTCCGCCCGAGGATAGAACGACGCGCCCAGCGAATTGCGCCGCTCGCTTTGCGCACTCCGTCGGCGAAACGCGCTCTCGATCTCCTCGGTTTTTATGTATGCAAGTCGTCCGTAATCCATAGTCACCCCTAATTCACAACGGTATAGCGCAGTGCGGGACGAGCCGCCGACAGCTCGCCCTCCGCCGTAATCTCTATGCCCGCCATAGTTCCGAGCAGGTTAATGCGCTTGCGCCGCACTCCCGCGCCGCCCTTTATCCGCACCGACTTTTGCCCGCGCTCGGTGCGCACGCTCAGCACGCAGTCGTATTTGCTGTTTATGTATGCGTCGGTAATGAGTTTGCGACTCTCGGGCGAACCGAGGTCGGTCATGCCGCCCCTCCACAGCCGCTTTTGCTTAACGCCGAAAACGTCCGCGCCGAGCACGATTTTCCCCAAAGTTTCGCCGCCCTTAACGCAGGCGAGCAGTTGCTCTCCGTCCTCTCCCGCAATGGGCGAAAAAGAGAGAATTTCCATGCCCTTGCTTACCGAAACAATCTTTGTGCGGGCGTCTATCACCGCCAAATACTCGCCCGAGGCGATAAAGTACTTGCCGCAGTGATAGCACGCAACCGGCTCCGAAAACCGTTCGAACAGCCCCGAGAGCCCCTCGCACACCCGCACCGCAGAAACTCCGTCGAACGAATACAGCCCGCCCGCCGCAAGGAACATTATGCGGTCGCCGCACACGAGCGCGGTATCGCCGTAAATCTTGCCGCCCGACACGAAAAGATTGGTAACGGAGAACTCGCTTTGGTCGCCGTATGCGGTAAGCCTCGCTATGCCGTAATCGCGAAAAAGATAAACGTAGCCGCCGAACGCAACCGCTTTGTTGAGCTTGCCGCCGTCGCCCTCGAGTTCTATAAATCCGCCCTCGTCAAGCTCGGGGTTCCAGTTGGTGGGGTTTAGGTCGTCGCTGAACCAAACCGCGTTGCGCCTGCCGCCCACCGTTACGAACATGCGCTCGTTGTGCATCGCAACGCTCGTTATCTTGGGCGCGGACGAAACCGTAACCGCACGGAAATCGGGGTGAACCACAGCCATGCCTTCGTCGCCGCACAAAAGATATACGTCTTCGCCGTACAGCCTGTAGTTAGTGCCCACGGGCGGCGAAGCAAACTCCGCGCCTTGAATTTCGCTCCACTCGCCGCCCCGCAAAACGCCCGTTTTGCCGCTCAATGAGTCGTACGCAATCAAGTGCCCCGAGTATGTTTCGCTCTGCTCGTCGTAAGTTCTGTAATAGTAAACCATGCCGTAGCGAGCCGAGATATCGGTGCTTTCCGCTCCGTAACCCGCCTCGAGCGCACCCGATTCCACGCTTACGTTATACGCCTCTTCGCTCATATCGAATGGCAAAACTCGGCTGTCGTACGAGTAGTTTTGCCCGCGCGAAAGATTGGGCGCGAACGCTCTTTTATACCGCCGCGAGGGCGGTCTTATGCTTCTTTTCATGCTCATCTCCACGTGCGCGGCTTAACTCTTTTTTCGCGTTTTCCCCGCGCCTGTTCGGTTATCGCCGCCGCAAATCTTCCGTCCCAAACCGAGGCTTCGTCAAGCATGCCGCTTATTTGGCAGTACTCCCGCGCTATCCCGTAGGCAACCGCCCTCGCGCTCGGCTTGCCGCACGCATACGGCGAAACGTCGCCCAAAGCCGCCTTTGCGGGCGCGAAAGTATAAGTTACCACGCACTCGCCGCTGTACGGCACGGTTATGCAGTCGAAATATCGGCACACGGGCAAACTTTTTCCGCCCGCCGTTACGCTCACTATATCGGTTATTTTTTGCGGCAACCGCGAGTAATCTATTCGCCCGTTTTCCGCATTCACGCGCGTTTGCGCCCGCAACGGAAAGTCGGTGTCGGCAAGCTCGAAAAGCACCAAATTACAGCACCTTACAAGCAAGTCGAGTTCCGCCGCGTTCTCCGCGCCGAGCGTTTGCTCGGGAGCGTTCGCGTTAAAATCGGGAGAGTCCATTGCCTCCGCCAATTCGTTGAGTTGCAAAAACACCGCGGCGCATTGCACCGCTTCCGCTATTTTCATTTTCCCTCCATGCCGGAAAGCGCCTTATCTATCGCGGTACGTATTCGGGCGCGTTCCGCCCTCGCGTTTTCCCGCTCCATTTCCTCGAACAGTTTCCGCGCGTTTTCCGCCCTCGTCTTTAGCACAAGCGTTACGGTGCGGGCGTCTAAGCCGCGGTACGGCACTTTCAGCGCGAAAGTGTTTCCGCGCTGAAAGCGATTGTGCACCTCGTATTCGCCCGTGCGTTTATCGAGCACGACGAAATATCCCTCGTCTATGCTTTTGAGCCTGTCCGCTATGCCGAAAAGGTCGCCGCGCACAATTTCCGCGCCCGCTCTCACGACCGAGTTATGCCCGAGAGTTTCGCCTGTCCGTTGGGGCGGTCGCACACGAGGTCGCAGTATTTCACGAGCGTTGCGGTATACGTGGGCTTGCCCTGCGTTTGGCGCAATATCTTTCCGTTTTCGGTTTCGAGATACTGCCAGTCGCAAAGCTGGTGCAACTTAAACGCCTTGGTGTTGAGAAGATACATGCTCCCCTCCTCTATGAAACGGTCGTACACGAGAGGTATGCCGTTATAGGAAAGAGTTTTGAAACCGCCCGCAAGCTCCATTACGTCAACGTTGCGTTTGTACTGCGCCATGTATTCCTGATACGCGTATTTTACCGAAGCCGAAACCGCGATGAAATCCACCGTACTGCCCGCCGTCATTTCCAAACGGTCTATCGCCTCCTGCATTATTATCTCGTCGAGCGCACCCACGCCGCTTTTCATGTACGGAGTCATGCAAGGGTGAGCGGAACGCGACACGCCGTATAAAGAGCCGTCGGTTTTGAATATCGCGCCCAGCCCCGTTATCTCCTTGTCCTTACTGCCCTGCACGTACATAGTGCTTTCGTCGGCGAGCGACGACGGCGCGGAAGCGAGTTTTATTCTCTTGTTGTCGCGGTCAACGTAGGTTATTGCCGAAGTTCCGAGCTTTGCGCCCGCCTTGGAATAGATATCCACCACAAGCCCCTCTATGAGGTTTTGAGGCGCGGACACCGAGCAGAAACCGTCGGCGTCCGCCGCGCCCACGCTTCCCAAAAGTCCGCTTCCGTCGCCGTAAAGCATGCGCCCGAGGTTGAATTTGGAGGCGTCCAAAAGCCCCTGAAGCTCGTTGTTGAGCAGGTCGGTAAACGCGCCCCTGCCGTCCGCGCTCGCGCGTATCGCCTTGTCCGATATCTCTATCTGACCGTAAAGGTTTTTGAGCGTGGTTACGAACTGAAGGTAGTTAACGCTCTTCGCACTCGGCAAAGAACCGTCTTCGTCGCCCGCGCCCACGCCGCCGTTAATACCGTAGCTTGCGGCTTTTCGTATCTCTTTGCCCCAAACGTCGCTCGAGGTTTGCTCTATCTTGGAAAGCAACGGGTTTGTTTTGGTGTTGAGCAGTTCGGTCACCGCACCGAGGTAGACCGATTTGAGCGCGTTTTCCGCATTGGTCAATGTTAACATGTTTCTTTTTTCTCCTTAAATAAGTTTTTATATATATAAACGTCGAAACAGTCGTAATACTCGGCTTTTTCGACGGTTTTCGTTACTCAGTTTCCGTCCACTATGCGCTTAGCGTCCTCGAGAGTTTTGGGCCTCGGCAAAACGCGCAGAGCGCAATAGCCGCGCACGACGGGCACGTGCGGAGCGCAGGCAAGCTCGTCTATGTATCTCTCCACAACGGCGTTGCAAAGTTGTTCGTCCGAAAGCACTATTTTTTCGAGATTACCGCCCTCTTTCAGTTTATAAAACAACTGCTCGTCCGAAAGATTTTCAAATTCCGCTTCGCTCATTTTGTTCTCCTTCCTTTTCGCCGCCGTCTTTGTCGCCGCCGTCGTCTTTGTTGTCGCGCACGTCCCAACCGCCGTATCCCACCGCCTCGAGCACGCGATTGCGGGTGGAGTCCGAAAGTTTGCCGTTTTCGTCGCTTAAGAGCCCCATGTTCAGTAGGTCGAACAGCATGCTCTGCCGCTGTGCGGGCGTGCTCGTAAGCTCGTTTTCGGTTTCGAACACAACGTCGTCGCAACTTATATCCGACGCGTTAAAGTGTATTAGTTCCACTTCGCCGTCGTCGCCCACAAACCTCGCCAGACGCGGTCGGCGGGCGAATTGCTTATAGAGCCTAAGCACCGTTTTCGCGAGCGAGCGAACCGCGCCGCGCACGTTTTCGGCGGTTATGGAAAGCCGCGTGTCGTCTTGCTCTATGAGTAGTTGCAGAGCAACGCCGCTCGTCATGCCGCTCGGCACCGAGCTCGAACGCATTATTTCGCTTACGCCCGTTACCGCCACAAACTCGCTTAATAGTCTGTCCTCTTCGTACCGAAAGTCGGCGGGCACTCTGCCGGGGTCGAGCAAAGAGGGCGGATTGCTCCCTTGGCGGTATACGAGAATTTTGCCGGGGCTCAGACCTTCGGTTTCGAGGTTGTCGGTGTCTACGCTTCCGTCCTCTACTGCGAGCACGCCCATGGCTATGCGGTTCATGAATTCGTGCTTACGGTTGCGCACGGCGTTGAACGCACGCTGAATGGGTATGCAACGCTCCACCATGCTCGTGCCGTAAAAACAGCCCGCTCGGGCAATGCAGTCTTGCTTGATAAAAGGAAGCGACGGCGAAAAGTCGGCGCCGCAGTTGTAGGGCAGAGAGCCGAGCGCGAGCAATTTGCCGCCCGCTACGGCTGCGTATTCGCCCTCTTCGCAGTCCGCGCTCGGGCGGGTGTAACGCTCTATAAGCATGCAGTGGCTTTCGTCCGCTCGCCGCGAAAACATGGGCGAAAAGCACGCGCCCTCAAGTCCGCCCGTAATGCACTTTCCCGAGTCGCCGAGCAGGTCGGTTGGCTCGGGCGGCACAACAACGCCGTACGTTTTTCGAATTTCGTCCACCGATACGGCGCGGGCGTGAATTATGCTCTCGCAGTCCTCCACCGCGGAATGGGCAATGCTGTCGGGGTATATCTCGAACGGCGGGCATACGTGTATTTCAACGTCGCCCTCGTACACGTTTTTGCCGTCGCGCTTGCCGAGCTTTCTGCCCGCGCGGGCGTTCCATACCGCTTTATAAAACGCAGTGCCGCATATCTCGCTCCACATAGTGGCGTCGGCTATGAGCTTGTCCGTTTCGAGCTTTGCGCACGCCGAAGCGAGAATTTTGGCGGAGGCTTTCGCGCTCAACCTGTCGCGTTCGTCGCCGCTCGCGGGGCGCACGCTCATTTTGGGGCGCACGCGCTGAAGTTTGGCGAGCCTCGTTTCCACAACGGGCGCAATGTGGTTGAAACATTCCCTTTCCTGCCAGTAGTAGTCGCGGTCGCGCTCCGTTAAGCTCCCGTCCGCGCCCGCATATACGTACTGATTGCCGAGCACGAAATTGCGGTTAATCTGCCATTGCGCCTCGAACGCGCGGCGTTCCGAAGCTCTCCGCTCGAAATCGGCTCGCACTTCCGCCGCCTTTTCTTCTTCGTATACCGTTTTATCTCTCACTGCGCTTTACCTTCTTTGCGGCGGTTTCTATGGATTTGGGTATTAAAGTCGAGCCTATCAAACCGTAGAGTTCTTTCAGGCAGTCGGCGCATATGTGTATGCGGCTCTTTATCCCCACGCGGCTGAGCTTAACCGTTTTTACCGCCATGTTTTTGCACGCGCCCATTTCGCACCTTATTTTGCATTCGGTGTCTACAAGTTCCATTTTTCTTTCCTCCTTGTTTTTTTGTTTTCGAAGCAATCCCGCGCGTTTTAGTCCGCGCATCCGCGATTGCGCAGAAACGCTTCCTCCAGTTCCGCCCGTTCGCGCTCAAGTTCTTCCAAACTTATCTCCTCCGTTTCCGGTTCCCCCATGAGCCACTTTACCGCCGCGAAGTCGGGCGGAACGTCTTTTTGCACAACCTTTCTGCGCACGAGCGTTTCTTCGCCGTCGCGAACGGCGTACTCTTCCGTAACCTCGGTTGCCGTGTATCCCATCGCCTTCTTTACGGCGGCGACTTTGAGCCTGCGCTTTTCATCTTCGTCCAACATGTTTGATGAGTCGCTCCTTGAATTGCCCCAGTTCGCCCTTTGTTTCGGGTGCGCGAACGGCTCGCGGCTTTGTCATGAGGTAATATCTCAATTCGTCGAGCGCGTGGTCGTCGCGCTTTACGGGCGAGTCGTCGGAGCCGTACCTGTACGCTTTCAATTCGCGGATAAGATTGCGGCACACGTCGAATATGTAAATTTTGGGCTTGCCGTTTTCGCCCGCAAGATAACTTCTCACCCGATTTATGCCCGCGAACAAATTCTTCTCGACTTTTGGATTTACCGCTATGCCGTTTTCGCAAAACAGCTCGGTCACGCTCTTTTCGCACGCGAGAGTGCGTTGGTTCGCCGCGCTGTCTATAAGCGCGTACACCGCGCCCGTGCGGGTGCGCTTCCACCCGAGCGAGTCGCTTATTTCGCGTATGCGCTCGCAGTGATATTTCACGTCGCGCCCGCGCTCGTAGTGCTCGGCAACCGCATATACGTTGCCCTCGCCGTCCACCGCGTACCAGTGGCAGGAAAGCGGATTGCTAAGCCCCGGGTCTATGGAAAGACAGTCCTGCCACTCGGCGGGAATATCGAAGGGCGGTATTACGTGCACGCGCTCGTCGAATTCGGGATACACCGCCTCGCCGCTCTCGGCAAAGCCGCCGTATCTTCGAGTGCGCAACTGTTCTTCGCCGAGTGCGCCGCTAAGCCTTTCTATCTCCTCGCGGTCGAGATAGGGATTATCCGCCCACTCCATAAAAACGCACCACACCTCGGGGTCGTTTGTCGAATTAAGGTATATTTTGTCGTATATAAAGGTCATGCCCTTAAGCGGAGTCATTGTGCCGAATATATCGCCTTTGCGGTCGAACACCCGCATGCGGCACTCCTCGTATACGTCTTCGGGCGGCTCTTCGTCAAACCACACGAAATCCAAACTGCTCCCCTGAAACTTTTCCCGTCCCGCCTCGCAACTCTTGAAATAAACGTAACTCGCAGTGCCGAACACGTTCTTTACGGCAATGTAGTCTATCACGCCGCCCTCTAAATTGCCTTTGCCGCCCTTAATCATTCCCACGCTCTCAATCCACTCGGGATTTAAGTACGAAAGCAGTTTTTTCTGCGCAACCTCCCTGCCCGCCCCGTAGCTTACCGACACCGCCCACCCCGTAACCGCCCCGCTCACTTTGCGGTACGGATGATTGCCCCTAAGTAGCCACGCCGTTTCCGCCGCGCCGCATTCGGTCTTGCCCGTGCGGTTGCCGCCGAACACCCAGCGGTTGCGCTTAAGGCACTTATGAAACTCCACTTGCTTAACGTGCACCGTTTCGCCCGAGTTGTAAAACGCCAACTTGTTGTTGCGCACGTAGCGTTCGGTATTTCTGCGGTTGAGCGCAAGACGGCGCAGAATTTCGGTATACTCGCTTATTTGCCCGTTTTCATCATTTTCTTTCAAAATACAACCCCCGCAAAAATAGTATAATGCGCGTATGAAAAAAGCCGCCTCGATTATTGCAGCTTTACTGTTGCCCCTTTTGTTTGCTTCCGCTCCGCTCGCATACGCAGACTCGAGCGTTGTTTACCTCTATATCCGCACCGACGCCGTTTTATCGTCGGTGAGCGGCGAAGAAATCTGCGTTTTGCCCGCAACCTATTTCGCCGTTGCCGAGGGTGACGCCCAAAACGGCAAATATCCCGTGTCTTACCTCGACCTGCGCGGCTACGTTTCCGCCCAAAACGTGGAAATCACCGACTACGAGCCGGTAACCAAATTCGCCGTGCGCTCGGCTACGCCAAACAACGACGGCATGGCGGTAAATCTTCGCGACGCGCCAAACTCGCAAACGGGCAAGGTGCTGTGCGCCGTGCCCGCGGGCGCAAAGCTCGCCCTCTACGGGCCGCGCAACGGCGGCGAACTGTTCGCGGGCGCGGGCAACCTTTGGCAATACGTTCGCTACGACTCGCCGAGCGGCGCGGTGTACGGCTACGTATACGCGCCCCAACTATCCTACAAAGAGGTTACGCCCAACGTAATAGAAAAGGTCGAGAAACCCTCGACCGAAGCGGAGCAAACTCCCGGCTCGTCGCAGATATCGAGCGTGGGCAACATATTGCTCATCGCCGCCCTGTGCGTTCCCGCGGGAGTTATAATGCTTGTGCTGTTCTATCGCCCGGAAAGCAAGCGAACGCCGCGCCACGGCATGCGTCGGGAATAATTATATCGGCTTGCCGCCTTAGCCTACGCAGTTTTTTGCACTCGGCGGCATATAGCGGAAGCTCTCCGTATTCTTTCAGGCTTTCGCAACGCACGCCCAAATTCTCCAGAGTTTCCTTTGCCCGCTTAAACGCCGCTCGCACCCTTTGCGCCGAGTAAGTCAAGCCGTATCGCCCGTTAGCGGCGTATGTAATAAGGTTGGCGTCGTCGCCGAGAGCGCAATGCAGTCGGTGCTCCATTACGGCGAGATTTGCGGCGAGCCGCTTGTATTCGCCGAGTTTTCGCACCTTTTCGAGCAGCGGCAGCGTGGGGCTTACCGTGTCGAGCGCGGCGCGTTCCATCCTTTTATCGAGTATTCTTTCGAGTTGAGCGAGCTTGCACGCGACAGTAAGTATCGCGGCTATTTCGATTTCCATATGCGGTATCCGTCCTTTCCCGCAAATGCGGGCAAAATCTTATTTTCGACATTATGATACCACATTATTGTTGACAGCCCTTGTCAACAATTCGATTTTAAGCGAAGAATTTTATAAATTTTCGGATATCTTTTTGAGGAACTCTTGGGAGTTAAGCACAACGGGCGCAACGCCCTCTTTTTGATACAGAGCCTTCAAGTCGCCGGTAATAAATCCTTCGTTTATCGTGTGTTTCACCGCCCGCTCCAGCCTGTCGGCAAAAGCGCACAGTTCTTTCACGCCGTCTTTTTCTCCGCGCTTATTGAGCGCGCCGCTCCAAGCGAATATAGTTGCCACGGGGTTCGTGGAGGTCTTTTCGCCCGCGCGATAACGGTAATAGTGGCGCGTTACGGTGCCGTGCGCCGCTTCGTATTCGTACGCGCCCGAGGGCGATACGAGAACGCTCGTCATCATGGCAAGCGAGCCGAAGGCAGTGGCAACCATATCGCTCATAACGTCGCCGTCGTAGTTTTTAAGTGCCCATATCATGCCGCCGTTACTGCGGATAATACGCGCAACGCTGTCGTCTATAAGCGAATATTCGTACTTTATTCCCGCGCCTTGAAATTTCTTTTCGTATTCGTTTTGATAAAGCTCGGCGAATATTTCCTTAAATCTGCGGTCGTAAGTTTTGGAAATGGTGTCTTTTGTGGCAAACCACAAGTCGCGCTTAAGGTCGAGCGCGTAATTAAAGCAAGACCGTGCAAAGTTTTCTATGCTGGAGTCGGTGTTGTGTATGCCCTGCACCACTCCCGCGCCCGCAAAATCGGCTATTTTGGAACGCGTTATTTTGCCGTCGGCATACTTAACCTCGAGCAACGCCTCCGCTTTGCCGTCCACTCTTATCTCGCTGTTGCGGTATACGTCGCCGTAAGCGTGGCGGGCAATCACTATGGGTTTGGTCCAAGCGGGTATGTACGGGCGTATTGACTCGCAAAGTATGGGCTCGCGGAACACAGTTCCGTCGAGGTGCGCACGGATTGTGCCGTTGGGACTGAGCCACATTTTTTTGAGTCCGTATTCTTCCACGCGTTGAGCGTTGGGCGTTATGGTGGCGCACTTTACGCCCACGCCGTGTTTTTTTATTGCTTCCGCCGCGGCAACCGTAACCTCGTCGTCCGTTTCGTCGCGGTGCTCGAGTCCCAAATCGTAATATTCCGTGTTAAGTTCCACATACGGCTCGAGCAGTATTTCCTTTATTTCGTCCCAAAGTATTCTCGTCATCTCGTCGCCCTGCATTTCAACTATGGGCGTACTGTATTTGATACGTGCCAAAACGCGCACCTCCGCAATAATTTTGCACTATTATACTATGCGCGGCGTTTTAAGTCAAGGGATTTGGAAACGTACATTTCTTATGCTCGAGCTTTTATGAAATTTGCTTTTCGCATGTCGGGGATTGCCACGGGCACAAGTGCCCTCGCAATGACAAGTTTGGCGCAAGCACCCTCGCAATGACGGGAAACGGGCAACAATGTCATTGCGAGCGAGTGAAACGAGCGCGGCAATCTCAGCCGAAAGAAAGCTAATTTCACTTCTTTCCGCTTTCGCCGCGGAAAGGCTTGTAAGCGTATTTCAACCTCTTGCGAGCGGCGTGAACCTTTTCGGCTCGAGCAATCAGCTTTTCTATTACGTAACTCCCTCCGCCCTCGTAAAAGTACGACGAGAGAGAACCGGGTATGGTGTTTATTTCGTTTACGTACAGTTCGCCGTCGGCGTACAAAAAGTCTATGCGAGCCACTCCGTCCGCCCCTATCGTTTCATACGCCCTTACCGCAAGAGCGCGTATCTTCTCGCGTAGTTCGCCGTCGATTTTTGCGGGAAACTCCCGCCCCACGCCCTCGCTCTTACTAAGGTATTTGTCTTCGTAAGTGAGAAAATCTTTCCAACCTATCGGCTTTTCCACCTCGCTCGGCTCGCCGCACAGCACCGCGCAGTTGAACTCCTCGAACCCCTCGAGCGCGTTTTCTATCACCGCGCAGGTATCCCACTCGAGAGCCACTCGCACCGCCCCGAAAAGCTCGCTGTAATCACGCGCAATTCCTATGCCTATGCTGCTGCCCGCGTTGCTCGGCTTAACTATGAGCGGAAACCGCAAACTGCTCTTAATCTTCTCGAGCGCGGCAAAAGAGTCGGTTACGTACTCTTCGGCGGAAAGAGTCACATACGGCACAACGGGCAGTCCCGCTTGCGCGAATAACCTTTTCATAACCGCCTTATCCATGCCCGCCGCGCTCGCGCAAACGCCGCTCCCCGTATAAGGTATGCCGGTCAAATTCAATAACCCTTGCAAGCTCCCGTCCTCTCCGCCCACGCCGTGAGTGCACAAAAGGCAACAATCCAGCTTATGCAGCTTTTTGCCGTTTTTGGCGTAAAGGTAGGGCGACGACGGGCGCAAATGCACCTCTTTGCCGGGATACGCCCCTTTATGTTGCGCATACAACCCGATATCGCAATATTCCTTGCCCGTGTGCCACACGCCCTTTTCGTCTATGTAAACGGGCACGGCTTTGTGTCCGCTCGGAAAATCGCCGAGCGACTGAACGCCCGTCACTACACTCACGTTGTGTTCGCAGCTCCTGCCGCCGAATATAACCGCCACCGTCATAAAAAAACTCCTTTGCATATTACTTTCTTTGTAATATATGCGCAAAGGAGCAACTGTGTTATTTTGACATACCGTCATTGCGAGCGAACGCAGTGAGCGCGGCAATCTCATACGAGAGAAAGCGGCAGATACTTGTACTTGTTCCATGCAAGGGATTGCCGCGGGGGGGGG
>NZ_CALPCH010000020.1 GCF_943193005.1 Pumilibacter intestinalis | reverse complement strand
GAGCGACTTTACCGTGTCATTGCGAGGAGGGCGAAGCCCGACGAAGCAATCCCAAACATGAGAAAGTAACATTACATGTACCATGCAGGAGATTGCCACGGGCATAAATGCCCTCGCAATGACGAGGATACGCTTGCCCCCCCGCGTCATTGCGAGCGACTTTACCGCGTTATTGCGAGCGACTTTACCGTGTCATTGCGAGGAGGGCGAAGCCCGACGAAGCAATCCCAAACATGAGGAACGCAACCCATTAACAAATATCACCGAGTTTCACCGCAGGGGCGAGCCTTACGGAAACTAATAAAAAAATTTCTTTTAGGAGGAAGTTATGAGTAAAACAAAAACAATGCGAATTGCCGTAATTGCGGCAATCATGAGCCTTATGTTGGCTTTGTCGGCATGGGTGGCGTTATTGCCCGCTCATGCGGCGGAAGAGCCGACTCAAGAGGAAAATACTTTCACATTGGGTAAAGTATCTAATTTCGACAACGGAGTGCATGTTGCAATGAACCCGTTTGTTTATGTTGCGGGTACCGAAAGAGAAACTCCTTTGGCCGGGGAAGTAGGCAAAGAAAAGGTAACTATTGTATCGCCTGACGGAAGCAAGAGTACGGAAGCTACGAATTTTAGATACGAAGGCAATAACAAATCACTCAAAATATATTTTTTAGATACCGGCGCGGCAGGCACCGAAGGCTTTGTAGATAGGTCTTGGGCAAGAGGGAGCGGCTTAGAAAAAGGCACAAAACTTACGTTAAGCAGCGGTATTTCGGCTAACGGCGTTGTAGGGTTTACCGTTCAGCATTTGCCTAACGGCGACGAAGATACAGCGGCAAATAATGCGGCATATGCTGCCGCCGAGAAAAAGACTTATACGCTTAACGAAAGCGTAACTTACACTTACTTAGGCGGCGGGGCTTGGTATGTAGGCGATGAACAAAAGTTCGAGGTGGAAAGCGTAAGGGCGCAAAACCAAATGTTCGTAAAACTCAATCCGTTTGCGCATGCGGGAGCACCCAACTCGGGCGAAACGGGAATAACCAACAACGCGGCAATGAAAGAGTATATCGTGTTTAAGGACTCTTCGGGCGCAGACGTGGCGTGGAGAAGCGGCGTTGCCGACCCCATCAGAACCGAGGCGGAGAGCGGCGGCTTAAAGCTGTATTTTGACGAAAATGCGGTAAACTCTGTGGAGCGCGGCGCAAGCGTAACCGTAAAAGCGGGCTTCCACTATGTGGATTATAACGGCTTGCTTTACACGGTAGGCGACCGAGACGTTACTTTTATTTACGACGGAAAGGGAACGTGGAACACGCCCGTATACACCGAAAACGTAGCAATAACTAACAAGACGGATATCCAAAAACTTTGCGTAAATCAAAGGATAAAGATAAAAACCGAAATAGACGACAACGCGTTCGAAGCTCCCCCCACGTATTCGTCGAGCAATACCGCTGTTGCGACGGTTACCGAAAGCGGATATATCACCGGTGTGTCAGAGGGCACTGTCACCATAAAGGTGCAATACGCTCAAGCCGCAGATGAGGTTACCGTAACGGTGGGCGCAACTCCCGCAATCACGGGTCATGCTCTCGAAAAAATAGAAGACAGTTTCGGCGTTGTAAAAGTAGACGGCGAGTATATGCTGAGAGCGTACGTAAACGAAGAATTAAATCTTTTTGAAACTCCCAGCGGAAATCTCAGAGAAATCGTAAGCAGATACGTTTACGAAAACGGACTTTTGTGTAGCAAAACCGAAAAGGTAAAAAAAGCCAACGTAGCCATGTCGGTTGAAGATTTCGATAAAGCCGAGAAATCTCCGATTATATTTACTAAGGCGGGTAAAACTTCGCTTAAAGTTAAAAGAGTGCTAAATGCAGGTACTGAAACCGAGCAAACTTTTTACGCGGATTTGCCCGTAATGGTATATGAAACCGAAACGGTGGAAGCGATAAGCGCGGCGAGAGTGAACAAATGGGATAACGCGCTCATGCTGTATTTTGCCGACGTTGTGGGCGGACCCGAAAGCAACTTTGTGAAAGTGCTCGATTACACAGCGAGCACGTATACGACAAGCGGCGCCATAAAAGAACTCGGCAATATTACGAAATATCAACTCCACGAAAATATGGCGGTGTTGCGCGTGCCCGCTCTTATGGGCGAAAAGACCTATAAGTTGAGCACTATAGGTCATTCGCGCGAAAAGCAGTGCTTGCTGTATTTCAACGGATTTAACGCTACCGAAATGAATAAACTCGAGATTGGCGCGGTTTTGGAATTACGCGAAAATTTCCGTTTTTATCACTCCCAAGACGGCGGCTGGGTGGCAAAGTATAAATTCTCCCAACCTCTCAAATTCGTATGGACGGGAAGCGAATGGAAAAATTACGTAAGCGATACCACCGACTTTACGCCCGCATACGAAACGCTTACCGTTCCGCAGTATTCGTATTTCGCGCCCGAGGTGACTCTCGCTCCTCCCGGTTCGTATATAAAAGTTCAATACGCTTCCGCAAGTCCCGAAATTGTCGAGGTTAAAGACGGAAAGCTGCTTGCCAAAGCCGCGGGCAGTGCGGAAATAACCGCGTATATAGTAAGCGCAACCGAACAAGGCGCGAAGAAATTCACCGTAACGGTAGAGGAAGCGCAACCCACGGGCGTGGAGCTTTCCAACAACCGCACTTTCTACGTGGCGGAGGGCGAAAAGCTGGATATAACCAAAGTGCGCGGCAAATTCATATGCGGCACGGGCAGCGACGGCAAGACCTATTACGGCGAGGACATAGAGCTTACCGAAGAAAACACGCAGTTCACCATGCCCACCGCAACGGGAACGCACAGCGTTGAAGTAACGGTAACGGTTACCGTAGGCGGCAAAGAGCTTAGTGCCAAAGTTAACGTAAACGTAGACGTGCAACCCAACCGCGAAGTAATAATTGCCAACTTTGCGCTTTGGGCAAACCAAAAGAACACGGTGGGCGTATACTTTAACGGCACTTTCGGCAACATGGCAAACGTACACATGAAAGCTCTTACCGAGGAGCAGAAAGCCACGGTTGTGAACTTTATAGAATTCGAGCGCGGCGGAGTGAAAGGCGCGGTGCTCAATTCGGGCGACCACGCTCCCAGCTATCTCACCCACATTTTGGTTGCTTCGTTCACTTTCGGCGGCTCGCAAATTCAAGGCTTTGAAACGGGCGACGTTATCACTCTTAAAAAAGGACTTACGTTCTATCAGTGGTTCGGCTCGAAAGACGCTCAAAACGTGCCCGTAGGCGAGGGCGACTACGTAAAAGTGGGCGAGCTTAAGCACGATATAAAGATTAAGTACAACGGAGATAAATTCAGTTGGCACATAGACCCCGTATCGGGCGCGGTTAAAGAAGAAACGGTAACCGTGGGCTTGGGCAAAACCCATGCTTCCAACGTGGAAATCACTCCCGTATACGCCACGCACGGCGAGTGGTATTTCACCGTTGCGGATAGCGCTATCGCCAAAGTGAGCACGTCGGGACTAATCAGCGGTCTTAAAATAGGCAGCACCAAAGTTACCGCCACGCTCAAAGACGTTGACGGAAAGGTGATAGACGAGGCGGAGTTCACCGTTGTGGTTGCGGACGTGGAAAAGGAAATCAAAATTACGTCCGAAAAACCCGTGAATATTGCGCTCGGCGCAGAACTCGACGTTGCCGCGCTTGTGGAGAATTTCGGACTCAAAGGCGTTGTGATTATGGCTTCGGGCGCGGAAGGCGAGGCGGTAGACCTCACCAAAGCTCGCGTAACCGGTTACGACCCCGAGAAGAACGGCGAGCAAACACTCACGTTCCGCGTATCGGTAAACGGCGTATCCGTTTCGGGCACGTTTGTGATTACGGTAGGCGACGGCGGCGGTAACGGCGACGGAGAAGAGGGTTGCGGTTGCGGCTCGAGCGTAGCGGGAGTTGCTTCGCTTGCTTTCGGTGCGGCGATACTCGCTGTTGCGCTCGCAATTACAATGCGCAGGAAAAAGGCATAGAAACGGTACAAGCTCCATGCGGGAGATTGCCGCGGGCATAAATGCCCTCGCAATACTCGCTACGCTCGTGGCGTTCGCGCTACGCGCTCGGCTGAGGACAACGTGAGGCATAATGATTTACCTGTCATTGCGAGGAGGGCAAAGCCCGACGAAGCAATCCCGAGCATGAGAAAGGCGTATAAGAGGCATCATGGAAATTTACGATTTGAGGACGGAGGGCGAGCGCGAGCCGCTGGGTATCGACTCGCCCGAGCCCGCCTTTTCTTGGAAACTGCGGGGCGAGAACGGAACGTTTCAGCACGATTACCGCATTTGCGTGGCTTCGCGCGAGGAACTTTTGATTGCGGATAAGCCCGATATGTGGGACAGCGGCAAAATAAATTCTTCTCGCACTTTGTGCGTGCGCTACGGCGGAAAGCCGCTTGCCGACCGCACCGAATATTTTTGGCGCGCGGAGTGCAACGGCATAAAGTCGGCGGTAACCAAATTCGAAACGGCGTATCTCGGCGTTGCAATGAAGAGCGCGGGTTGGATAGGCATGCCGCTTGCGTATCACGGTTGCACCGACGTTGTGCGACTGGATTTTGCGACGAAGCAAAAGCCCGTGCGGGCGCGGCTGTATCTCGCCGCCCTCGGTTGTTACAGACTTTATCTTAACGGAAAGGAAATTTCAAACTCGTTTTTCGACGGCGCGATATCGGTATATTCCCGCCGAGTGTTTTACCGCGCCTACGCGCTCGATATAGCCGAGGGCGACAACGCGCTTTGCGTGGAGCTCGGCTACGGGTTTTACGGCGCGAAAAAGTGCAAAGCCGAGCTGTGGCTCACCTACGCCGACGGCAGGGAGGAAATGTATCCCACCGTTGCGGGCAGGGTGTGGAACGTAACGCGCGGCAGAGTTACGGGAAACAGCATTTACGGCGGCGAAATTTTCGACGGCAGGATATCTCAAAACATATTTTCGGAAAAAGCGAAGCCCGACACGGCGCGTTTCGTGTCGGCGTATTATGTGGACGCGCCCGCGGGCAAACTCGTTTCGTGCCCCGTGCCGCCCATGAAAATTACGTATTCGTTTTCTCCCGCAAGCGTAAAAAAACTTGCGGGCGGAACGGTTGCGGTAGACGCGGGCAAGAACGTGTGCGGGCGATTGAAAATATCGGTTAAGGGCGAACGCGGCTCCAAAGCGTGCGTGCGCTACGCCGAGGTGCTCGACTCCGAGGGGCGGATAGGCCGCGCCAATTTGCGCACTGCCGAAAACCGCGATTTATACATACTCTCGGGCGAGGGCGAAGAAACTTACGCGCCTTGCTTTACCTACCACGGGTTCAGATACGCCGAAATAGAGTGCGAGGGCGGCGCGGAAATAACGGCGGTGAGCGTGGAGCACATGCGAACCGCGTTAGATAAGTGCGGCGAATTCGGGTCTTGCGATAAAACGCTCGAAAAGTTGCACGATATGGCTTTTCTCACCGAGTCCAACAACTTAAACGGAGTTTTTACCGACTGCCCGCAACGCGACGAGCGGCTCGGCTGGCTCAACGATATGGCTTCGCGCATATACGAAGCGATTTGCAATTTCGATTTGAGCAAGTTTTTGCCCAATTTCGTGGATATGATTACCGAATCGCAAGACGAGAGCGGAGCTTTCGGCGACACCGTTCCTTTTTCGGTGGGGTCGGCGGTTGCCGACGGCATAGACGCCTATCCCGTGCTCGGCTGGCTTGCGTACGAATTTTACGGCGACGAGCGCGTGCTCGAGCGCAACTACGAGGGATTTTGCCGTTGGAACGACAGGCTCGCCGAGTTCGAGCGCGACGGCATAATGGAGTGGGGAATATACGGCGACTGGTGCCCCGCGTTCGAGTTTTCCGCGGGCGGCGACGGAACTCATTCGGCGCAGGTTTCGGAGAAATTCATGGCGGGCGCGAGCTACATTTGGAACATATCGCTCACCGCTCAAATCGCCGAGGCAATAGGCAAAACCGCCGATGCCGAAAAGTGGCGCAACAAACGCGCCGCGCTTAAAAAGGCGTTTTTCGGAAAATATCTTGATAGAGAAAGCGGAGCGCTCGGAAACGGTTCGCAAACCGAGTGCGCCATAGCGATTACGGTGTTTCCCGAGGAGAAAGAACTTTGCAAAAAGTGGGCGGAGCGAGCTGCGCAAGACTTAATCTCGCGCGGGTATCACACCACTTGCGGAAATCTCGGATACCGCCATTTGTTTTACAGGCTTGCCGAAGCCGGATACGCCGATACTTTATACAAAACGCTTGTAAATCCCGAGTATCCCGGTTGGGGGTACATGCTCGAAAAGGGCGCAACCACGGTGTGGGAGCGATGGGAGGCGAACGTGGGCACCGATATGCACTCGTTCAATCACCCTATGTTTGCGGCTTACGACGGCTTTTTGTACAACTACGTGGCGGGAATACGCACCGAGGAGTGTTCGGGCGCGTTTTCCGAAATAGCGATAGAGCCTTGTTTTGCGTGCGGCGTAAGCTCCGCCTCGGCTTCGCTCGATACGGTGCGCGGCAAAATTTCGTCGGCTTGGAAGCGGGAAGGCAATCGCGTTTCGTTGCATATCGGCACTCCCGCGAACACTAAGTGCACGGTTAGGGCGCACGGCAAAACGCTTCGTTGCGGCGAACTTTGCTCACAAGACGAGCTTAGGCTCGATAACGGCGAATTCGATATAATAATAGAATAAAATTTTGTTTACTTTGCGCCGCTTCGGGTGTATAATATGGTTATGAAATGTTTGTTTGCCTACAATCCTATAAGCGGCAAAGGAAAAGCGGCGAAGCGAGCGGGCAAGATAGCGGCGAAACTTTCCGAAAGGTTCGGCGAGGTTTCCGTTCGCGCCACGACTCGAGCGGGCGAACTTAAAGATATTGCCGCCGAGGCTTGCGGCAAATACGATTTGTTGGTTTTCGCGGGCGGCGACGGTTCGTTTAACGAGGTTGTGAACGGGCTTGCCGAGAGAGAAAACCGACCCGCGCTCGGCTACATTCCCACGGGCACGGTAAACGATATAGCGCGAAGCGCGGGCATACCGCGCTCTATAGGCGGCGCACTCAAAAACATTTTGCGCGGCGAGCCTCGCGAACTCGACGTAATGAAAGTAAACGACTCGTTCGTTATGTACGTAGCCTGTTGCGGCGGTCTTACGGGGTGTTCGTACAGTGCGCCGCAGAGCGGGAAGCGGGCGTTCGGCAAAATGGCTTACGCGGCGGAGATAATAAAAAACGACCTTGTGTTCGACGAATACGAGGTGGAATTTTCGAGCGGCGACAAGAGCGAAGACGCGAGCGCGGTAATGGTGATGATTATGAACGGCAGGAGCGTTGCGAGCATGCGGGTAAATCCCGGCGGCGTGCTCGACGACGGAGAGGCCGAGGTTTTGGTTATAAAAGGGTATCCTCGCGAAAACGAGTCGGAACACAGCAAGCACAGAAGGTATCTTTTTTCGGCTCTAAAAGTTTTTACTCGGGGATACAAGCGGCTCAGTAAGAGCGGCAACGTGTTTTCTTATAAGGGCGGCGAGTTCGAGGTGCGCGTGCCCGATAACACGGTTTGGAATTTCGACGGAGAAAAGGGCGAGAGCGGCTCGGTTTCGGTGCGCGTTCTCAACAAACATATTAAAATGATATTGCCGATAAGCGGAAAATAAGCTATTCGGCGGGCGGAGTGCCCCAAAGTATTTCGCCGCCCGAAAACGCCGCGGCGTAAGGCTTTCCGAACAGCGACGCGAGAGTGGGGACGTATCCGAAGTCGACGTCCGCGCCGCACTTTGCTATGCCTATCACGGCGTCGCACCGCGGCGCGATTTTTTGCCAATTCTTAGCGAGCAGTAAGTCGGTGTCTACGAGTAGTCCCGCGTCGAACCGCTTAAGGCGCAGTATCTTTATGGTATCGCCCTCGCAGTACGGCTCTGCGGAAAGATTGAGCGTGCGGTCGGCTATGTCGGCGAGTCTGCCGGAGGCGAAAGTCATTACCGATACGTGCCGCATTGAGCCGAAGCGGGTAAGGCAACCGCATAACAGCGGGTAGTCGCACGATTCGGACAGGGCGGCGACCGAGGCGGCGAACGCCGTTATGCCCGATATTTCGCCCTCGAGTTTTACCTCGCGCAGCAGCGGTTCCGCCACGAGTACCGCGTCGAGCCCGCTCTCGGGCAGTTTTTCGCCGAGCGAATTCGCCACGCCTATCTTGCCTACCGATATATCCACAACTTTCATACTCCATGATATGACTATTGCGCCGCTGTGTTACTTTTATGCAAAAAGAGCCGAGCGGCAAAGTTCCGTTCGGCTTTTTTTGTTCGGGTTTAATATGTTTGTTTTTTTTCTTATTTTCCGCAGCGGCAGTCTTTTACGAATTCGCAAAGGCACTCTTTGCTCTTGCGGCAGCTCTCCAGCTTTTCGGAGCAGTCACAGCCCTCTCCGCAAAGGCAGGAATACTCTTTTTCGAGCTCGTTGAGTTCGCCGAGAATATCTTCGGCTATTTCCGCGTCGGTAAGACGAACGCTTTCTCTCGCTTCACGGGTGCAACCGCACTCGCAGTCGCTGCCCGTTTTGCAACCTTTCTTCTTGAAAAAATCGAATTTCATGTTTTGTTCTCCTTGATTTGTTTGTTGTTTTCAGTTTGAGATTGCCACGCTCGTAAACTCGCTCGCAATGACATTGCGGCGGCGGGTTTGCTCGCATGACCGTTTAGTCGTTTTTGAGTTCTTCGCTCGAGATGCCGAGGCGCAAACGGGACTGATTTGCGGCTTCGCCCAACAGTTCGCGCAACTTGTCGCTTCCGCATTCGCAGGCGTAGTTGCAACACTTTTTGTAAACGAGTTTTTCTTTTTCGCGTACTTTGCTTGCTTGTATCATGTTTTTCTCCTTCCCGATATCGTTATCGGATATTTTTAGGTTGCGCGGGTTGATTATTTTTTATACTTGGTGTATAATACCGATATGGTAATAACCGATATCAAACCCCAACAAAAGAGCAAAAGCCGCGTGAGCGTGTTTGTAGACGGCGAGTTTTTTTGCGGACTCGAAAAGATTACCGTGCTCGAGCGCAGGCTCAAAATCGGCGACGAAATAGACCCCGACGAATTGACAAAGGCGGTGCGCGAAAGCGAGTGCACCGCGGCGTTCGAAAAAGCCGCCAACTATTTGGGGGCGCGACCGCGCACGAAAAATGAGATACGCGTATATCTTGCGGGCAAGGGCTATTCGGACGAGGTTGTAATTTCTGCCGTTGATAAACTTTGCGAATACGGCTACGTAGACGACGCCGAATATTGCAGGCAGTACGTTTCGGCATACAGCCGCAAATTCGGCTCGCGCAGAATAGAAGCCGACCTAAAGAGCAAGGGCGTGGATTTCAATCTAATAGAGGACGCGCTCGAGGAGTTGGGGGAGCAGAGCGACGAAATCAGGCGCATAGCCGAAAAGTATCTTTGCTCGCACGAATACAACGAACGCAAGCTCATTGCCTACTTACTCGGCAAAGGCTTTGATTACGACCAAATAAAGGAGGGATTGAAAAATGAATAAATTCACACCCGAAATACTTTTGCCCGAGGGCGTAAGCGTAGGGCATGCCGACAACAGCGTAACGGGTTGCACGGCGATAATCTGCGAGGGCGGCGCGGTTGCGGGCGCGGACGTGCGCGGCGGTGCGCCGGGCACTCGCGAAACTGACCTTTTGCACAACGAAAAGGCAATGGAAAAGATAAACGCCGTAGTGCTTTCGGGCGGCAGTGCTTACGGGCTCGAAGCCTCTTGCGGAGTAATGCGCTACTTGCGCGATAAGGGCGAGGGGTTTGCAATCGGCGATAAGGTTGTGCCCATAGTTTGCTCGGCTGTGCTATACGACCTGAACTCGCCCGACTACAACTATCCCGATACCGCTATGGGCATGCTCGCCGCACAAAACGCCGCGACCGAAAACATACCTTTCGGCAAGGTGGGCGCGGGCACGGGCGCAACGGTGGGCAAGATACGCGGGCAAGAGTTTTCGTCGGCGGGCGGCATAGGCGCGGCAACGGTGGGCACGCCCGAGCTGTTTGTAACCGCGATTGTTGCGGTGAACGCGCTCGGCGACGTGGTGGACTACAAGACCAACGAAATTCTCGCGGGAGCGCACGACAACGCGGGCGGTTTTCTCGATACCGAGGGTTGCGTTCTTTCGGGCAATTTCGCTAGGCTCATGTACGGCAACACCACTATAGGGTGCATTGTAACCAACGCCGCGCTCACCAAAGTGCAAGCCAACAAACTCGCCTCCGTTGCGCACAACGGACTCGCCCGCAGTATAAGACCGGTGCACACCGACCATGACGGCGACACGTTGTTTGCGTTATCCAAAGGCGCGGCAAAGTGCGAGTTTGCAATGCTCGGAGTTATGGCTGTGGAGGCGGTGAGCAAGGCGGTTGAAAGCGCGGTGCTTTTCCGCCAAGTTTAACGGTATGATAGGAACGGATATAATAGAGATAGAGCGGGTGCGCAAGTCGGCGGAAAACGAGTCGTTTTCGGCGGGCGCGTTCACCGCGGCGGAGCGCGAATATTACGAGTCGCACGGCAAAAGGGCGGAAACGCTTGCGGGCATGTTCTGCGCGAAAGAGGCGGTTGCAAAGGCTCTCGGGTGCGGTTTTCGCGGCTTTCGCCCCTGCCACGTGGAAATAATGCATGACTCGCTCGGTGCGCCGCGTGCGCGACTCATAGGAAAGGCGGCGGAACTTTTCCCCAACGCGCAAATAGAAATTTCGATTTCGCACTGCGCGGAGTATGCCACCGCCGTAGCAATTGTAAACGCGAGAAAGGTATAGCAACCGTGACGGCTACACTCCCCATGTCATTGCGAGGCGTGAAAAGCCGAAGCAATCCCCTGCATGAGAACATTTATCCCGTCATTGCGAGCGAGCAACGCGAGCGTGGCAATCCCCTGCATGAGAAAGGGAAAGTAACCGTACTTGCTCCATGCCCGAGATTGCCGCGGGTGCAAGCACCCTCGCAATGACACGTTTGGTTATCCCGTCATTGCGAGCGAGCAACGCGAGCGTGGCAATCCCCTGCATGAGAAATCCAAAAAAACGGAGGAACGCAATATGGAAGTGCTCACCGTAAAAGAAGTGAAAGAGGCGGAAGCCCGCGCCGTTGCCGCGGGGCTTAGCGAAGATATTCTTATAGAAAACGCGGCGGCGGCTCTAAAAGAAGCGGTGCTTTCGCTCACCGAGCCGCGCGATAAAATTTGCGTGCTGTGCGGCGGCGGCAACAACGGAGCGGACGGCTTGAGTCTTGCCCGCATGCTGTATTTGGCGGGCAAAAAAGTTACCGTTGTGCTCACGGCGCAAAATTTCGGCGCGGCGGCAAAGGCTCGGCTGTCGGCTTGCCGTGCGCTCGGCGTGCCCGAACTTCCCGCGGCGGAGTTTAAGCCGAACGATTACGTTTTAACGGTAGACGCCATGCTCGGCACGGGTTGCAATCGTCCGCTCGAGGGGACGGTGCTCGAAATCGCGCAAAAGCTCAATGACTGCGAGGTTTTCGTACTCTCGGTAGATATCCCGTCGGGTCTTAACGCCGACACGGGCGAAACCGAGTTTGCGGTTATCGCAAACCAAACTCTCACGTTTTCGTGCGTGAAAGCGGGGCACATAATAGGCGAGGGGCGCAACTACACGGGCAATCTCGTAGTTGCCGATATCGGCATACGCGGCGAGGGCAAAATAAAAGCGGTGCTCGGCGACGGTCTTGCCCTTCCCGAGCGCAAAGCGGTGAGCCACAAATACAACTACGGCAGAGTGCGCGTTGTGGCGGGCTCGCCCGAAATGATAGGCGCGGCGCTGCTCGCGCACGAAAGCGCGGTTGCCGCCCTAAAGAGCGGGGCGGGGCTCAGTGTGCTGTGCGTTCCCGAGTCGCTCAAGGCGGCGTATCAGTCGCGGGTAAAAGAAGAAACTTTGTGTTTCCTGCCCGACCGCAACGGCAAAATAATTTTCGACGAGTCCGCGATAAATTCGCTTTTCGTCAAAACGGGCGCGATACTGATAGGTCCGGGCATGGGCGAAAATCCCGAGCTTATAAAAATAATAGAGTATGTAAAAAACAATTTTTCGGGCACGCTCGTGCTCGACGCCGACGCGCTCAACGCCGTTGCTCAAAACGCGGATATTCTCAAAAAACACAAAGCGAATATAATCCTCACGCCGCACATGGGCGAGTTCGAGCGGCTTGTTAAAAACGCGCCGCCGTCGGATATGCCTTCGATAGCCTACAGGGTAAAAGAACTTGCGGCACGGCTCGGCGTTGTTATAGCGGCAAAGAGCGCGACAACCGTTATATCCGACGGAAAAGAGGTGTATCTCAATACAACGGGCACGCCCGCGCTCGCAAAGGGCGGGAGCGGCGACGTTCTCGGCGGCATGATAGCCGCGTTTTCCTGCCGCATGCCGCCGCTAAACGCCGCGGTGCTCGGGTGCTATCATTTCGGCAAGTGCGCGGAGGTAGCCGAAAGGATATACGGCGCGGAGAGTCTGCTCGCAAGCAACGTAATAATTAAGTAAGTAAATCAGTAATTTTCGGCAAAACCGAGCGAAATCAGTATGGCTTTGTCCACCCGCCGCTGGGTTTCTCGGTCGAGCGCGCCCACCTTTTCGCGCAGTCGGCGTTTGTCGAGGGTGCGGAGCTGTTCGAGCAGTATCACCGAGTCTTTTTGCAGTCCGAACTGCCCTTTCACAACCTCTATGTGCGTGGGCAGTTTGGCTTTTGTGAGCTGACTCGTGATTGCTCCCGCTATTATGGTGGGCGAGTACCTGTTGCCCACGTTATTTTGAATTATAAGTACGGGGCGCACGCCGCCTTGCTCGCTGCCCACTACCGGACTTAAGTCCGCATAAAATATATCGCCGCGCCGAATTTCCAAAACGTCGCTCCTCATTTGTTACTTATTTCGAGGTTGATATCGCCCACTTCGCGGTAACCGTCTTTTACCTCGTCCTGTTCCATAATATGCGGGTCTATGGCAAAGCGGTCCAATATTTGGGTGATGAAACTTTCGATGTTTACGTCCATTTTTCTCGAAGCCTCCTCAAGTATTTCGTTTAATTCGTCGTTTATTTCTATCTGATAAACTTTCATGAGTTTTTCCGCCTTTTGTATGTTCTAAACGTATTATGTCACGCTTCGACAAAAAAATACGCGCACAACGTAAATTTGTACGCGTATTTTTACGGGTTTACAGTGTGGGATTGCCACGTCGCTCACTGCGTTCGCTCGCAATACTCGCCTACGGCTCGTGGCGTTCGCGCACTGTGTGCGCTCGGCTAAGGACGAGGAGGGAGGGGCTACTTGTCATTGCGAGGAGGGCTTTGCCCGACGCGGCAATCTCCTGCATGAGAAATGTTCACCTCTTGAACGGCAAAAAGTCCTCGTCGTCGTTTTTGTCGTATATAAAATCCGTGCCGGGAATGCCCGCCCTGAATATTGCGTCTTCGCCGTATTTGGCGCGAATGGAGTCTATCGCCTTTTCGAGCGCCTCGCTCTTGTCGGCTTTTTCGCCGCCGAACATATCGAGCTGTACGGCAGCGGTGCGGTCTATATCGTATACGCTCACCGTTATGGTGCGCAGAGCCACGTTCTCGTGCCAACTCTCGTGCAATAGAGCGAACGCCGCGGCGCGAATATCCGCGCTCGCGCAGGTGGAGCGGGGGAGTTTCTTGCTTCGCGTTATGTGCTTTAGGTCGTAACTTCTAAGTCCCAAACACACGCCGCCGCCGCGCAGTCCGCCTTTTCGCATGCGATACGCCACTTTGTCGGCAAGATAGGTGATAAGCGCTTCGGCTTCCGAGTATTCGTATAGGTCGCGCGTGGCGGTCATGCCGTGCCCCACCGATTTTTCTTCGCGGCGGTCAACGTATTCGCGCACCGGCTCGGAGTCGTTGCCGTTCGCGCTCGCGTGCAGTTTTTCGCCCACTATGCCGAAATGCGATTTGAGCATGTTTACGTCGGCGGCGGCAAGGTCGCCCACCGTGTAAATATTGAGCTTATTGAGCTTGGCGGCGGTGCGCTTGCCCACCATCAGCATTTCGGATACCGGCAGTTCCCACAGCACCCGCTTGTAGTTGGTGCGCATAACCACCGTGGTTGCGTCGGGCTTTCGCAGGTCGCTCGCCATTTTGGCAAACACCTTGTTAAAACTCACGCCCGCGCTCAAAGTAAGTCCCGTTTCGGCTTTAACCGTTTCGCGTATCCTGTCCGCCATCTGCTTGCCCGTGCCGAATATGCGGGTGGAGGCGGTAACGTCGAGCCAGCATTCGTCGGGCCCGAACGGCTCGACTTGACTGGTAAAGCGGGTGTAAATATCGAACACCTGCTTGGAGTAGCGCATATATTCCGAAAAGTGCGGCGGAACGCACTTTAAGTCGGGTTGCTTTTGCTTGGCTTGCCAAATTGTATCGCCCGTTTTTATGCCGCTGCGTTTGGCTATTTCGTTCTTTGCCAAAATAACCCCGTGCCGCTGTTCGGGATTGCCCGCAACGGCGAGCGGAATATTCTTCCACTCGGGGTGAGTCACGCACTCCACCGACGCGTAAAAATTGTTGAGGTCGCAGTGCAGTATAAGTCTGTCGCTCGATTTGGTCACGATTATATTATAACACAGTGTAACGAAAATTTCAACGTAGCCGAGCATAACTCGGGCGCATAAATAATAATGTTTTTAAGTATTTGACATAACGGCGTCGAAATAGTAAAATAGAATAAGAAGAAAACGGCATACGCGCCATACTCAAAGCAAGCATTTTAAGACTGTGAAAAAACAAACGGGAAAGGTGAATTGAAAATGTTCGAAGAAGTAAAAAAGAAGTTGGGGTTCGGCTGTATGCGCCTGCCTATGCGCGGAGACGAGGTGGACTACGAGCAATTTAATAAGATGACCGACGATTTTATAAACGCGGGCTTCAATTATTTCGACACCGCGCACGGCTACATTCAGGGCAAGAGCGAAACGGCTATAAGGGACTGCCTTGTAAAGAGATATCCGCGCGAGAGTTACATACTTACGAACAAACTCACGGGCGACTATTTCCAAACCGAAGAAGAAGTGCGCCCCTTCTTTGAAAAACAGCTCGAAATTTGCGGCGTGGATTATTTCGATTTTTATCTCATGCACACGCAGACCAAAAATTTGTTTGCGAAGTTCAAGCGTTGCCGCGCCTACGAGCAGGCGTTGGAATTCAAAAAAGAGGGCAAGATAAAGCACTTGGGAATTTCTTTCCACGATACGGCAGAGGTTTTGGAACAAATACTCACCGAGTATCCGCAGATAGAAACGGTGCAAATTCAGCTCAACTACGTAGACTACGAAGACCCCGCCGTGCAGTCGCGCAAGTGCTTGGAGGTGTGCAACAAGTTTAACAAGCCGATAATAGTGATGGAGCCCGTAAAGGGCGGCAACCTCGTAAATCTTCCCGAGGGCGCGAAAGGGTATTTCGAAGAGCTCGGCGGCATGAGTTCGGCGAGCTACGCCATACGTTTCGCCGCGGGTTGCGAGGGCGTGTTCATGGTGCTTTCGGGCATGAGCGACACCGCGCAAATGCAAGACAATCTTTCGTACATGAAGGATTTCAAGCCGCTGAACGAAAAGGAAATGCAAGCGGTGGTAAAGGTGTGCGCGGCGTTCAAAGGCATGAACATAATTCAGTGCACGGCTTGCCGCTACTGCACCGACGGCTGCCCCAAAAAGATATCCATACCCGATTTGTTTGCGTGCTCCAACGCCAAAAACATATACCACGATTGGAACGCCGACTACTACAAAGACATATACAGCGAGTCGGGCGGAAAGGCGTCGGACTGCATAAGTTGCGGCAAATGCGAAAAATCCTGCCCGCAACATTTGCCCATACGCGAACTGTTGAAAAAAGTTGCCGAGGAGTTTGAAAACTGACGTGAACGAGAGTATTTTGGAAAACGCATTGAGCCGAAAGAACTTTTCGGAACGCGCGAAATTTACGGTAAAGAGTATTGTTGCATTGGGGATAGTTGCGCTCGCGCTGCTGTTGCCGCAAGTCGTGCATATCGCGGCGGGGCGGTCGGGCGGCGTGACGTGGTTGCCCATGTATTTGCCCGTGTTGCTCGGCGGTTGCGTTTTGGGCGTTGCGTGGGGCGCGGGCATTGCAACGCTTGCGCCCGTAGTGAGTTTTTTGCTCACTCTTGCGGTCGGCAATCCCATGCCCGCCGCGGAACGGCTTCCGTTTATCGTTACGGAACTTGCCGTAATCGCCGCGGTTGCGGGTCTGTTCTCCAAAAATATAGTTAAAAACGGTTGGGCGGCTTTTCCCGCCGCGGCGCTCGCGTTCGTAGCGGGCAGAGCTTCGTTTTTGCTGTGCGCGGCTGTGTTCGGCTCGGGTACGCAATTCGCGCTCCCCGCGGTTTGGGCGCAGATAAAAGCGGGAATTTACGGCGTTGTCGCGCAAATCGTGCTCGTGCCCGTTGCGGTTACGGTTATTCGTTACCTACTGCAAAGAGAAAAATAGCATGACCGACTTGCAAACCGCTAAGTTTAATCTTGCGGGGCACACCATATGCCTTTGCAAAAACGGCGCGTGTATCTCAAGCGATAAAAGAGGTATCGCGCCCATGATGGACTTTATGGCGAGCGGCTTAAATCTTGCGGGCTACTCGGTTGCCGATATCGTGGTGGGCAAGGCGGCGGCGTTGCTCTTTGCGAAAAGCGGAATAAAAAGCGTATATGCCAAAACTCTGTCTCGAAGCGGCAAAAAAATACTCGAACTGTATGGAATAAAGTACGAGTACGAAACGCTTACCGAAAGAATAATAAACCGCTCGGGCACCGATATATGCCCCATGGAAAAGGCGGTGTCCGCAACAAACGACCCCCTCGAAGCATACGACCTACTGAAAAAGGCGATTAAATCTTTATGATTTAATCGCCTTTTGGCGCGCCGTGAGGAGTTCGAATCCCCAACCTTCGGTTCCGTAGACCGACGCTCTATCCAGTTGAGCTAACAGCGCACATTCCGCCGCAATTTGTTTACGGCTTATATATTATATAATAGTCGTCGCGAAATGTCAAACGCTTTGCGCAAGTTTTGGAGATTGAATTATATTATTTTGTATAGTTATTCTCTTTTACACGTCATTGCGAGCGAGCAACGCGAGCGCGGCAATCTCTTACATGGAACTTGTACGGTTATTGTTGTTTCCTCATGCGGGGGATTGCTTCGCTCGTTTCACTTGCTCGCAATGACTCGAAAAATCCTAAAGTTCGCTCGCAATTACGGTGAGCGAACCGATATAATTGCAATGACCGGAAACGTAACGTGGTATATTATATCAATTCGGAAATGCCGAATAAGTAATCGAGAGAGCCTTGCAATTTGATTGCCAGTTTCAATACTTGAAAAACTTTGGGGCAGGTCGTTCTTTGTTGCCAGTCGTAGACCGAACTGTTGCCGAAATCGCAAAGACGGGCTACTTGATAATTATTGTAGCCGCGCAGGTCGCGCAAATGTTCGTACCGTTCGTAAAATGTGGTGTTTTGCAAACAATAGTTAAACTCTTTTTTGCAGGATAAACCGAACATGTAATTTATAGACGATTTGCTTATTATGGCGGTTTGTATTATCTTTTGCGGGCAGGGAAGATATAAGCCCTTTTTCGGAAAAATAGTTTAACGCGTCAAGTATTTCGATATCTTCCATTCGTCACCTCTTGCGTATATTATGATATAAAAAACATGCTTGCAAAAACGAGATGACGAAAACGAGAGAGTTAACTTGCGGAACGCCCGAGAAGGTATTCCAAACTGCAATGGAAAAAATCGGCGAGTTTCAGCAAAGAGATTGTTGTGGGAAAACTTTTGATGTTCTTCCACTTGGAAATCGCGCTGTCGCGAATATTGAGTTTATTGGAAACGAAATAATCGCTGTAACCCGCGTTATCGCGTAAGCGCGAATATCTTTGATAAAACGTATCGTTTGATAAAACTTTTTCAAATTCTTTTTCGTCGGTAAGTCCGAACAAATAATCTGCCGATACGTTGAAAACATTCGTAATTTTAATAAGAGTTTGGGGGTCGGGCAAATACATATTGTAAAACCAGCGGCGAATTGCGGCTTTATCGCAGTTTGCCGTTTCCGCTAATTTGTTAACGCCCATTTGCGCATCTTCCATAAGTTCGGAAAGCGTTTCCGAAAATGCCTGTATTTTACTTTCCATACGTCATCACTCGATATTATTATGCCGTTTTACGAATTAAAAGGACAAAAAGGTGACGAAAAGAAGGTATCGACAATCAAAGTTATTATTCGACACAATTCGACAGTGCATTTACTTGTAGATGACGAAAAGAAGATATATAATAAAATTGTCGAATGACGAAAACGAGAATAGGGGAACAAAATGACTAAAGATAAAGCGGGAGCGGCAAGGTCGGAAATCAAATAGCAAAATTATGGAAATTCCTTTATCTAAGGAAGAAACGAAAGCCATGAAAGACGAGCGGGTTGAAGCGGTTGATTATTCGTTATATTTTTATAATTCGAGACATAAAATGATGTTCGAGTTAAAGGCGGCTAAGTGGTTGCGGCTTTCTCATGTATGAGATTGCCGCGTCGTCCGGCGGACTCCTCGCAATGACGGGGTAGAGAAGTGGCGGCTGAGATTGGGCTGCTCGCTGCGTGCGCTCGGTTGAGTACAACATGCGGCATAATATTTCAACCCTGTCATTGCGAGCGAGCAACGCGAGCAGCCCAATCTCTTACATGGAACTTGTACAGTTATTGTTGTTTTCTCATGCGGGGGATTGCTTCGCTCGTTTCACTCGCTCGCAATGACTCGGAAAATCCTAAAGTTCGCTCGCAATGACTCGGAAAATTCTAAAGTTCGCTCGCAATTACGGTGAAACGAAAATTATAATTGTGAATGACGTTAACTGCAAATGTGATTTGTTAATCACGGATAACAAATTGTTTGACAACTTTTTGCTTTTGTGATATACTCAAAGCGCAATACAGCCATACTAAATGCGTGAGAGTTGTTAAAAACATAGCGTTCGGAGTGGGCGGGGGTTGGGTGATATGCCTGTACTTTACCGCAACCGCCATAGTGTATGCGCTCAGTATTGTGGGAATTAAAAAGGCGTATGTGCTCCTTAAGTGCGCGGCGTTTTGCCTTGCGCCGTACGGCAAAAACGCGTATATAGATTTTATGTCGCACAAATTCGGCAACGCGTTTTGGGCTATAACCACGGGCTGGGAAGCGTCTTTAATATGTATTTTGTGCGCTGGGGTGTGGTACGCAACCGTTTTCGGCGCATATATCGGCTCGAGGTTCTTTCATTTGGCACAGTACGCGATTGCTCCGTTCGGGGCAAAGTGCTATCCTACCGCGTTGCTTACGGGCGGCGAGAGCACGGTGGTAAAATTACGGGAGGAACACAATTTTGAGTTATAACAAAATCGAATTCGACGTTAGCGGAATGTCTTGCGCGGCATGCGCGGCGCACATAGAGCGAGCGGTGAGCAAACTCGAGGGAGTAAAGAGCGTATCCGTAAACCTCTTGCGAAACTATATGCAAGCGGAGTGCGAGGAGGGCGTAACCGCCGAAAGCATAATAGCGGCGGTGGAACGCGCGGGCTACGGCGCGGCGCAAAAGTCGCACGGCAAACAGTCCGAGGCGGCAAAGTCGGCGAGCGCGGGCGCGGGCGAAAAAAAGCAACGCGCGGGGCGGCTTGTGCGGCTGTGGGCGAGCGTTGCGTTCTTGGTTCTTTTGATGTACTTATCCATGGGGCACATGATGGGGCTTCCGCTTCCCTCTGTTTTTCTCGGGACGGAAAACCTGCTCATATTCGCGTTTTCGCAGTTTTTGCTGTGCTTGCCCATAGTTTTACTTAACGGCAAATTTTTTATAAACGGAATTAAGGCGGTGTTTCGCGGCGCGCCCAACATGGACACGCTCATTGCGCTCGGCGCGGGCGCGGCTCTTTTGTACGGAATTATAGCCGTGTTCGCAATAGGGTACGGACTGGGGCACGGCGATACCGCGCTTGCCGCACGCTTCGGGCACGACCTTTATTTCGAGTCGGCGGGCACTATACTCACGCTCATATCGGTGGGCAAATATCTCGAAGAACTGAGCAAGGGCAAGGCGAGCGACGCGGTGGAAAAACTGCTCGACTTAAGCCCCAAAACCGCCGTGGTGCTCGACGGCGACTCCGAGCGCGAAATACCCGTATCCGAGCTTAGGGCGGGCGATATCGTGCTCGTGCGCCCCGGCATGAGCGTGCCTGCCGACGGCGTGATAATATTCGGACACGCGAGCATAGACGAGTCGGCGATAACGGGCGAAAGCGTTCCCGCGGAACGCGGCGAGGGCGAGCGCGTAACGGGCGGGACGGTCAACCGTCAGGGCGTGTTTCACGCGCGAATAACCGCAGTAGGGGCAGACACCGCGCTGAGTAAGATAGCGCGGCTTGTGGAAGAAGCGGGCGGAAGCAAAGCGCCCATTGCGCGGCTTGCCGACAAAGTGAGCGCGTATTTCGTGCCCGCGGTGCTCGGAATAGCCGTGGTTGCGGCGGCAGTTTGGCTCATACTCGGGAGCGGCGTTGCCTACGCTTTGAGCATAGCTATTTCGGTGCTCGTCATATCCTGTCCGTGCGCTCTCGGGCTTGCCACGCCCACCGCCATTATGGTAGGAACGGGCAAAGGCGCGAGTTTGGGCGTGCTTTACAAAAACGCTACCGCGCTTGAAAACGCGCACAAAGTTACGGCGGTTGTGCTCGATAAAACGGGCACCGTCACGGCGGGCAAACCTACGGTAACCGACTTTATAGCCGCCGACGAAAAGACCGCTCTCGAATACGTTTACGCGCTCGAGCACAACAGCGAGCATCCGTTCGCGACCGCCCTGTGCGCCTACGCGGCGGCTAAAGGGACAAGGCTTATAAACAGCTCCGACTTTGCGGCAACCGAGGGAGGCGGAGTGCGGGCTGTTGCAAACGGCAAAGAAATCGTTGCGGGCAACGCAAAACTGTGCGGAAAATTTAACGGTTTCGCCGAGTTCGCCGAGCGCGGCGAAGCGTTTGCGGCGGAGGGCAAAACTCCCCTCTATCTTGCCGAAAACGGCAGAGTTACGGCGTTGTTCGCGCTTGCCGACGAGGTGAAAGCCGACAGTCGCGAAGCCGTGGAAAAACTCAAAAAGTCGGGCATGAAAGTGTACATGCTCACGGGCGACAACGAGTCGGTTGCCAAAGCCATAGCGCAAAAGGCGGGCATAGACGACTACCGCGCCGAGGTTCTGCCTCAAGACAAAGAAAAGTTTGTGCGCGAGTTGCGCGAAAAAGGGGAATACGTGGCAATGGTGGGCGACGGCATAAACGACGCGCCCGCGCTCGCCGCCGCCGACCTCGGGATAGCCATAGGCGCGGGCACGGATATAGCGATAGAAACCGCCGACGTTGTGCTCATGCAGTCGAGTTTGTCCGACGCCGAAACCGCTTTAAGGCTCAGCCGCAAAACGGTGAAAAACATTAAAGAAAATTTGTTTTGGGCGTTTTTCTATAACCTGCTGTGTATTCCGCTCGCCGCGGGCGCGTTCGTGTGGGCGGGAGTGAAACTCAATCCCATGTTTGCCGCGGCGGCTATGAGCGTAAGCTCGGTGTGCGTGGTGCTAAACGCTTTGAGATTGCGGCTTTTCAAGCCCTCCGCCCGCGCGGTGCAAGACTGCGGCGGCGCATGTAATTTGCAAATAAACCTAAAGGAGAATATAAACATGGAAAAGAAGATTTTTATAACCGGCATGAGTTGCGGTCACTGCTCGGGCAGAGTGCAAAAGGCATTACTCGCTCTTTCGGGAACGGAGAAAGCCGAGGTAAGTCACGAAACCGGCACTGCGATTTTTATCGGCTCGGCAACTAACGAAGAAATCACCGCCGCTATTGAAAACGCCGGCTACGATGTAACGGAAATAAAGTAGCTGCGAATTACCCTGTCATTGCGAGCGAGCACTGATTACTTTGTCATTGCGAGCGAGCAACGCGAGCGCGGCAATCTCCTGCATGGAGCAGGTACAGCGGCTATTGCTTTCTCATGCATGAGATTGCTTCGGAACTAAAGTTCCTCGCAATGACATGTTAATAGCCCGTTGCGTTATTCGCAACAGGCTATTTTCTTTTTACACTAAATATTTACATAATTTTACTGGTTACAAATATGTAGAAACCAAGCAAAGTTTATAAATATATTGTAAAATAGTTTTATGTTAGCTAACAATACAAAGTTTAAGGAGAGTAAGCTATGGACAATTCGGGAAATCATTGTTATAGATGCAGAAAATTTAATGTTTTTTATACCAAAGGCGATAAGCGATATAATAAATCCAAAGTGGGGTGGTGTTGTGAAAAGCGCGGAATAGTAACCTTGCATGAAAATTGCGAAAGTTATAAAGCCAAACCGCTACGCAAACATATAAGAATGTCGGTACAATATTGTTTGAACGATTTATTAAATCAAATTTCGGCGATACGCGAGGTTATAGAGGAGGACAGCCGTGAAAACGAGCAAGGTGAAAAAGTGCGGCAATTGCAATGCGTGCAAAACGATGGTTGAAGGTCCGTTCTATTGGTTTCTGCGGCGAGGAGTATACTATTGTGACGTTTACGAAAAAATAATCGATTATAACGGTTGTTGCGAAAATTGGAGCAGTAAGAAAAAGGGATATGATTTATCTTCACAAAGGTTTGATAAGGTAATGGGCGATTTGGAATTGCTTAAAGTGTTGTTAAAAGATTTGTAATTACTTGCGAAAAAGGCGGTAAAGTGGTATACTAATCGCATGGAATATAAGTTGTGCGCTCCGTATGCCCCCATGGGCGACCAACCGGAAGCTATAGATAAACTGTGCGAAGGATTGAGCGACGGATTGCGCAGTCAGGTGTTGCTCGGAGTTACGGGCAGCGGCAAAACTTTTACGATGGCGAACGTGATTGCGCGTATGGGGCGGCCCGCTCTTGTGCTCGCGCATAACAAAATACTCGCGGCGCAACTCTGCAACGAGTTCCGCGAGTTTTTTCCGCATAACCGCGTTGAATTTTTCGTGAGTTATTACGATTACTATCAGCCGGAAGCGTATATCGCTTCGAGCGATACTTATATAGAAAAGGACATGCAGATAAACGACGAGATAGACAAGTTGCGGCACAGCGCGACTTGCTCGCTTTACGAGCGGCGCGACACCGTGGTTGTGGCGTCGGTATCCTGCATTTACGGACTGGGCGCACCCGAGCAGTATTATAAACTCGCGGTATCGCTCCGCCCCGGCGACCAACTGAGCCGCGACGACCTCATACGCCGCTTGATAGAAATAAATTACAAGCGCAACGACACAGCCGCCGAGCGTACCGACTTTAGGGTGAAGGGCGATACGGTGGATATATTCGTGGCTTCCTCGAGCGACCTCGGGGTGCGAGTGGAATTTTTCGGCGACGAAATCGAGAGCTTGAGCGAGTTCGAAATAGTATCGGGCAGAGTGGTTAACAGGCTTAAACACGCCGCGATATTTCCCGCGAGTCACTACGCGGTGGAAAAGGAAACAATGGACCGCGCGTTATTCGAAATAGAGCGCGATATGGAAGAGCAGATAAAATATTTCACCGACGCGGGCAAGCTCATTGAAGCTCAGCGCATAGGTCAGCGCGTTAAATACGATATGGAAATGATGCGCGAAATGGGGTATTGCACGGGCATAGAAAACTACTCGCGCTATTTCGACGGCAGAGCGCCCGGGCAGCCGCCGTTCACCCTTTTGGACTATTTCCCGCGCGACTTTCTTTTGTTTGTGGACGAAAGCCACATGACTTTGCCGCAGGTGCGGGCAATGAACGCGGGCGACCGCAGCCGCAAGCAAAGCCTTGTGGATTACGGCTTCAGGCTTCCCGCGGCGTACGATAACCGACCGCTCACCTTCGACGAATTCAATTCGCGGATAGGGCAAACAATATACGTATCGGCGACTCCCGCGCCTTACGAGCGCGACCGGGCGGGCGGATTTACGGCGGAGCAGATAATACGCCCCACGGGACTGCTCGACCCCGAAATAACGGTGCGCCCCACCGAAGGTCAGATAGACGACCTTTTGACCGAGATTAAGAGCACGGTAGGGCGCGGCGGCAGGATACTCGTAACCACGCTTACAAAGCGCATGGCGGAAAGCCTTACCGACTATCTCGCCGACCACGGCGTGCGCGTAAACTATCTGCACTCCGATATAGGCACAATGGAGCGCATACAAATAGTAAACGCACTGAGAGCGGGCGAGTTCGACGTGATTGTGGGCATAAACCTGTTGCGCGAGGGGTTGGATATTCCCGAGGTTCAGCTCGTGGCGATACTCGACGCCGACAAAGAGGGCTTTTTGCGCAGCGAGTCCGCGCTCATACAAACGGTGGGACGTGCGGCGCGAAACGACTGCGGCAGGGTAATAATGTACGCCGACACGCTCACCGGCTCTATGGAGCGGGCGATAGGCGAAACCAACCGCAGGAGGCAAAAGCAGAAGGCGTTTAACGACGCGCACGGCATAGTGCCCAAAACCATAGTTAAGCCCATAACCAACACGCTCGAAATCACCAAGAAAGAAGAAGAGAAGATAGACGAAGAGGATATACCGCGCCAGATAGACCGTTTGCGCAGTATGATGAGCGTGGCGAGTAGTTCGCTCGATTTCGAAACCGCAATACGACTGCGCGACCGCATAACGGAACTACGCAGGGTACAGGACGGCATGAAACGCGCGAAAAGATAAGCAACACCGTCATTGCGAGGAGGGCGAAGCCCGACGCGGCAATCTCAGCCGAAAGAAAGGGAAAGCGGCTGTACGTGCTCCATGCAGGGGATTGCCACGCTCGCGGTGCTCGCTCGCAATGACAAGTAAAAGAAACACCCCCCCCGTCATTGCGAGCGAAGCGAAGCAATCCAAGGCATGAGAAAGGAAAAGCAACTGTACGTGCTCCATGGTTGGGATTGCCACGGGCACAAGTGCCCTCGCAATGACAAGAAAACAAGTAACATTACCATAAAAAGATAAAGATGAGGCGGCGGAGAGTGTGGCGAAGAGCGGCAACAGTTGCCGCGCACGCGAGGGCGCGTATACTCTAATACGTAACCGAGCGGGCGTGGCAAACGTAGCCGCTATGCGGTGCACTATACGCCGCCGTAGAGGATAAAAGATAATGGAAAATATAGTAATTAAAGGCGCAAAAGAAAATAACCTCAAAAACGTGGACATCACGCTTCCGAGAAATAAACTCATTGTGTTTACGGGACTGTCCGGCAGCGGAAAAACAAGCCTTGCCTTCGATACCATATTCGCCGAAGGGCAAAGGCGATACGTGGAGTCGCTCTCGAGTTACGCCCGCCAGTTCCTCGGGCAAATGGATAAGCCCGACGTTGAGAGCATAGACGGCTTGAGTCCCGCAATATCCATAGACCAAAAAACCACTGCCCGCAACCCGCGCTCCACCGTGGGGACGGTGACCGAAATATACGACTATCTCCGACTGCTCTATGCCCGCATAGGCGAGGCGCACTGCCCCAAGTGCGGCAAAAAGATAGAACAGCAGTCTATAGACCAAATCGCCGACGCAATCATGGCGTATCCCGAGGGCAGTAAAATACTGCTTCTCGCGCCCGCCGTGCGAGGAAGAAAGGGCGAGTTCGGCAAACTGTTCGAGGGCTACCGCAAGCAGGGCTTTTCCCGCGTTTGGGTAGACGGCGAAACTTACACGCTCGACGAAGAAATCAAGCTCGATAAGCAGATTAAGCACAACATAAGCGTTGTTGTGGATAGGCTCGTTGTAAAGGCGGGAATAGAAAAGCGGCTTACCGACAGTTTGGAGACCGCGCTCAAGCTGAGCGAGGGCATAGCGGTAGTGGAGTGCGCGGGCGAGCAAAGACTGTTCAACACAAAATACGCCTGCACCGACTGCGGCATTTCGCTCGCCGAAATAGAGCCGCGGCTGTTCTCGTTCAACAGTCCGTTCGGCGCGTGTCCCGAGTGTTTGGGACTGGGCTATAAGCAAGCGATAGACCCCGAACTCATCTACGGCGACGGCAGCAAATCTTTGCGCGAGGGTGCGCTCACCATAAGCGGCTGGAATTTCGACAGCGGGGCGCAAACTCAACTTTATTTCGAAGGGCTTTCCAAAAGATACGGCTTTTCGCTCGACGTGCCCTTTCGCGACCTGCCCGAAAACATAAAAAACATTTTGTTGTACGGCAACGGCGGCGAAAAGATAGAAATGCAGTATAACTCATATAACTTCAAGGGGAGTTTCAACACCTCGTTCGAGGGTATCGTGACAAATCTCGAACGGCGCTATCGCGAAACCGCCTCCGACTACGTAAAGAACGATATAGAGCGGTTTATGCGCACCCGGCCCTGCGAGGCGTGCGGCGGAAAAAGACTCAAGCGCGAAGCCCTTGCGGTAACCTTGTTCGGCAGGAATATAGAAGAGATTACTCGGCTCAGCATAGTGGAACTGCTCGACTTTATCAATACGTTCACGTTCTCGCCCGCAAAGGAAATAATAGCAAAACCGCTTCTCAAAGAAATACGCGCCCGCTTGGGCTTTCTCAAAGACGTGGGACTCGGGTATCTCACGCTTTCGCGCGGGGCGGCTACGCTTTCGGGCGGCGAAGCTCAGCGCATAAGACTCGCCACGCAAATAGGCTCGGGGCTTCAGGGAGTGCTGTACATTCTCGACGAGCCGAGCATAGGACTGCATCAGCGCGACAACGAAAAACTGCTCGCAACGCTCACGCACCTGCGCGACCTCGGCAACACGCTCATAGTGGTAGAGCACGACGAAGAAACGATACGCGCCGCCGATTTCGTGGTGGACGTAGGACCGGGCGCGGGCGTGCACGGCGGCGAGATAGTGGCGGCGGGCACAATACCCGAAATTATAGCCGAGCCGCGCTCCGTTACGGGTAAATTTTTGAGCGGCGAGCGGCGCATACCCGTGCCCGATACGCGCAGAAAGCCCGAAAACGGTTTTATAACTCTGAGGGGCTGCGAGCAAAACAACCTCAAAAACGTGACGGCGAGTTTTCCCATAGGGCTTATAACCGCAGTTACGGGAGTTTCGGGCAGCGGCAAATCCAGTCTTGTAAACCAAATACTATATCCCGCGGCGGCAAATTCGGTGATGGGCGGCAGACTCGCCGTGGGCAAGCACGCCTCTGTCGAGGGACTCGAGCGCATAGACAAAGTTATATGTATAGACCAAAGCCCCATAGGGCGCACGCCGCGCAGTAACCCCGCAACGTATACGGGCGTGTTCGGCGCGATACGCGAGCTGTTCGCAAAAACGCCCGACGCGCAGGAGCGCGGCTACAAAGCGGGCAGGTTCTCTTTCAACGTAAAGGGCGGCAGGTGCGAAAGTTGCGGCGGCGACGGCATAATACGGGTGGAAATGAACTTTTTGCCCGACGTGTACGTGCCCTGCGAGGTGTGCGACGGCAAGAGGTACAACCGCGAAACGCTCACCGTAAAATATAAGGGAAAGAGTATAGCCGACGTGCTGGAAATGACCATAGAGGAAGCGTACGGATTTTTCGAAAACATTCCGCAGATAGCCAACAAGATACGCACGCTCTACGAGGTGGGACTCGGATATATAAAGATGGGGCAGCCCGCAACAACGCTTTCGGGCGGCGAGGCGCAGCGAGTAAAACTCGCAACCGAACTGAGCCGTCGCTCCACCTCCAAAACGCTGTATATACTCGACGAGCCTACCACCGGCTTGCATATAGCCGACGTGGAAAAGCTCATATCCATTTTGCAAAGACTTGCGGCGGGCGGCAACACCGTTGCGGTGATAGAGCACAATCTCGACGTGATAAAGACCGCCGATTATATAATTGATTTGGGACCCGAGGGCGGCGACAAGGGCGGCACGGTGATAGCCGCGGGCACGCCCGAAGAGGTTGCCAAAATCGCGGGAAGCGAAACGGGACGGTTCTTATTGCCCATAATCGAGCGCGGTTATTGATATTTAATCCGTTTTTAACCTGTATTTAACGCTAATCGTTGACAAGTTCGGGGATTAAGTGGCATAATATTAGTAGACGTAAAGGGAGATAAACTCGAAAATCAATGATAATCACGTTCGTTATGGACCAATTCGGCGAAACGAGCAACGGCACGGCGTGCACCGCGCTTCGTTTCGCTCAAATATTAAAAGAAAAAGGACACGAGGTGCGTGTGCTTACCGCCTCTAAGGTGGACGGCGACGGCATATTTACTTTGCCCGAGTGGAAACTGCCCGTGTTTCAGTACATAATAGACAGAAACGGCATAAAGTTTGCCGAACCCGACGAAAAGATAATAACCGAGGCTATAGCGGGAAGCGATATAGTGCACATGCTTATGCCTTTTAAGCTACAGCGAGTTACCAAAGAAATCGCGGACAAGTTGGGAGTTGCGAATATGGCGGCTTTCCACGTTCAGCCCGAAAACATCACGTATAACATAAAGCTCAACAAGCTCAAGCCGCTCAACGTGTTTTTGTATAAAAAGTTCAAAAAGTTTTTCGACGGGTTTTCGCACATACATTGCCCGAGCGAAATGCTCCGCGAAATTTTGAATAAATACAAATACCGCTCTGCCAAGCACGTTATATCAAACGGCGTGATATCCGACTTTCACGGCAATCCCCAAGCGGTGCGCCCGACCGAGTGGGAAGGCAAATACGTAATAGTTATGTCGGGCAGACTTGCGCGCGAAAAGCGGCAGGACGTGCTCATTAAGGCGGTTGCAAAGTCTAAATACGCCGATAAAATACAGCTCGTGCTGTGCGGGCAAGGGCACATTCGGCGCAAGCTCGAAAAGCTGGGCGAAAAGTTGCTCGCCAATCCGTTGCAAATAAAATTTTGCTCCAAAGAAGAACTTATAAATATATTCAGCTCGGCGGATTTGTACGTGCACGCCTCCGAGGTGGAACTCGAAGCCATTTCCTGCATGGAAGCGTTTTTCTGCGGACTCGTGCCCGTTATAGCCGACGCTAAGATGAGCGCAACCAAACAGTTCGCCCTTTCCGACCGAAATATTTTCCGAGCCGGCGACAGCAGCGACCTTGCCGCCAAAATAGATTGGTTTATAGAGCACCCCGAAGAAAAAGAGAAGATGAGCGCGGAATATCTCGAGTATTCGAAGCAGTTCAGAATAGAGGCGTGCGTAGATAAAATGCTCGAGGTTTTCCAAACGGTGATAGACGAGAACGAGCGTAAAAAGCAAAATATAAAGCGCGAGGAAGAATACGTCGCTTCGCTCTCGGGTAAAGAGAAAAAGAAGTATTTTTCCGAAAAGAAAAAATATCTTGCCGCGCTCGATAGGCAAGGCAAGACCGACTACATGGAAACCTTTATAGAAACGGTAGAAAAATAGTACGTGTTCCATGAAGGGGATTGCCGCGCTCACTTTGTTCGCTCGCAATGACATGCTTCCCCGGTGTCATTGCGAGGAGCGTAGCGACGCGGCAATCTCATACTGCAAAAAATATCGGGCGTTACCCGAAAGGCAGGTATCTTGCGCCGCGGAAATGTAAGTATAAAATATTGAACCCGAAATCGGCGGCGGTGAGCGCAACGAGCACGAACGCAATAGGCGCGAGTATCGCCGTGTCCGCATGAGAAAGCAGTTGCATTAAGGGATACCACACAAGCCCCATATACGCGGCGGCGAGCGCACCCCACATTACCGAATAGCTGAGGCAAACGTAGCCGCCGAAATTGTTGTTATGCGCGTGGTAACTCCAAAGCCGTATGCCGAAACCTTTATAAAACACAACGCCCGTGGTATATTCAGTTGCCGTTGCGAGCAGCGCGGCGACTAAGGCGTAAAGCAAAACGCTTAAAACCGTTACGGTAACCCGTGCGGTTTTTGTTTTGTATTTATTGCGCCAAAGCCTCCAAAATCCCGACTGCGGCGTGCGCATAACCGCGTAAAGCGCGAGCATGCTCAGTCCGTAAACGGGGCAGAGCGGCAGGGTGAGCAGACCCCTGTCTACAAAGTCGCCGCGCTTATATAAAAACAACAGCGTTTCGGCTACCCAGCCCACAAACGCGCCCGAAACGGTGAGTATCATTAAAATGCACGCTCTTTTGGCGTGCGACTGCTCGGCGTAGCGGTTTATTCGGACTGACGAACGGTTGCGCATAACAATATTATGCGTTCTACAGCGCCGTATTATGTATGTGTTGACAATAGCGTTTATATGGTTTATAATAACAAAGGGTACAGAATAATGACGAATAAAGAAAGATGGCTTTCCGCCGCGGCTCTCATGATATCCATACTACCGTTTATTTTGGTTGCGAGTTCTTTGCAACTTTTTCCCGACCGAATAATTTTCAATATTCTCGGGGCGGAAAAGCCGCTTACGCTCGGCAAATATCAGTACCTGTATCTCGGGCTTATGGGATTTGTGCCCGCGCTTTTGGTTATATTCGCGCGAGTGTTCCGCGCTCGCCGTTTGGTGGACAGGAACTTTAAGTACATGATACTTTCCGCGCTTGTGCTCGGAGTGGTGTTTTTGTTCGCGATAGCCTACGGCATGATATACAATATATATAAGTACAGCATAGACTTACTCATGACATTCGAGTTTTTCGGCGCGGCGGCGTTGCTCGCCTCGCTCACCGTGGGTATGCTCGCAAACTTTTTGCCCGTACTCAGGCGCAACGACGCGATAGGACTTAAGAACAAATACACCCTTGCCGACAATCGCGTTTGGATAAAAGTGCACCACGTTGCCGCCGACGTTTACATGGCGGCGATGTTCGCGTTCGCGCTTTTTTCGAGCGCGCTGAGCATTTGGCTGGATTTCCGCTACGGCTGGGTGCACATCGTGCTTTGGGTTACCGTTGTGTCCGCGCTCATAATATGGGGCAGGTTATACTCCAAGGCGGTATATAACCGTCTGCTTCGGGGGCGCATTCTCGTAAATAGATAAAGCCGAAAATACGTGTTTGTAGCATGAGATTGCCGCGGGCTACGCCCTCGCAATGACAATTAAGCGTATATGGATTTATACAAAGAACGTAAAGAGTCTAATGCCGTCGCGGCAGTGTCTGCGGCGGCGTTTATATTGTTTATTTTGTCGCGGGCGGCGGTTGCCGCTTCCTTTGCGGGCTTAACCGTGAATAATCCCGCCGCGTCGTACCAAGGGGCTTTGAGCTTTTCGGAATATTCGCAAACGCGGTTCGCGGTTGCCTGCGCGGAGGAAATCGCCGAGTCGAGCAAGTTGAACGCGCCCGTTACGGTGTTGCCGTCGTTGAGAGTTTCAAACAGTAACGCCCGCGCCGTTTCCTTGGCTGTTTCGTCGAGAATGGGAAGAGCGGCGGAGTAGATTGCGTTCGCGGTAGAAAGCGTGCTTTCGGTAAGGGTAAATATAGCCGAGTCGAAACGGTCTGCCGCGCTCGAGAGTTTGGCGGCGTGCTCTTTTATTTTGTCGAAATCGCTCGTGCCGTAGTTTGGCGAGCCTATTTGCGCAACCGTTTGCGTAAGGGCGGCCGCCGCGCTTTGAGCAAGCTCGTGCAAAACTTTGTTCGCCCGCGTAAGAGTCGCGTTCGCACAGTCTGCCGCGGTGCGGTAAATTTCTTTCAGTCTGCTTGCTCCGTTTTCGCCCGCGTAGGGTTTGGCTTGCGCCGCGAGATTTGCAAATTCGCTTACCGTTTTAAGTTCGGATTGCGAGCTTTCGAGCGAAGCGCGGGAGTCGTCTTTGCCCGATATGGAACCGTAAAGCGCGGTTACCGAGTGCGAGCAGGTGTCGAGCAGTTTGTCGCCTATTATGAGCGCGGCTTTAGCTGCGTTGTCGGCGGCGGCTTGAGCCTCGTTCGAGGTTTGCTCGAGCTCGGCGAGCAGTGCCGCGGATTTCGCGCTGTTTGCCGCCTGCAATGCGGCGCGAGCGTAGTCGAGAGCTTCGGTTATGCTCGCGCTCGCAGACTCGTAGTTAGAGTTTTGAGCGTTCTCACACGCATTTTGCGCTATGGCTTTGCCGCGCTCGGATATTGCGTCAGCCGAATTTATCGCCACGTTTGCGGCTTTGCCCGCGTAGTCGGCGGATATCTCGCTCGCCGCCGCGGCGTTTTGCTCGGCTTGAGCTATAAGGCTTTGGTCGCCGCTGATTGCCGCGGCAAGGCTTGCCGCTCGGCTCGCCGTGTTCACCGTTTCTATGGCGGAAAGCGTTTCGCCCGCAAGGGCGGCGGCTTCGAACCAATCGGCGTAATTGTTCGCGCTTTGCGCCGAGTCCGCTTTTTGAACTGCAGCGCGAACGGTTTCGCCCGCAACCTTTATGCTTTCGGCGCAAGCGGCGTTTGCCGCCGTTGCCGCTTTTGCGGCTACGGAAGATATGCTTGCGAGAATTTCGGAGCGCAATGCGTTTGCGTTCTCCAGCGTTTGCGCCCCTTCGTCGCCCGCGTTTTGCGCCGCGATTATTGCCGCGTTTACTGCGTTTACCGTTGCCGATACCGCTTTTATAGAGCCGAGAGCCGCATAGCCCGCCGCCGCGTATCCGCGTTCGGTGCGCAGAGCCGCCGCCTTTTCGGCGTATTCGGCGGCTTTGTTCGCGTAGTCGTATGCGCTACGCGCCGTATCTACGGCTTGTTGAGCCGCCGTTACGGACTCGCCCGCCTTTTGCGCCGCGGCGTTTGCAAGGTCTGCTTTGTGCTCGGCTTTTTTGCCCAAAGTTTGGGCGGCTTCAACGGGGAAGAGTACGGCAAGATAATCTTCGAGGTTGTCTATACTGCCGCCGAGCTGTGCCGCGCTTTTGCCGAAACTTACGTTTGCGAGCTTGTTTGCGCCGAGCACTTTGCCGTCTTGTACGTTTAGGTTGGAAAGCACGGTGTTTTCGAGCGAAAGAGTTATGTTCATATCGGTAAACTTGGTGTCGAGCGCAAATCCCGATACGTAGCCGTCGGTGGTGTAAAGATTTATGTTAACGTCGTTAAGGTCTTTACTGCCTGTAAGTTCCTTTAAGCCTAATTTTAAGTTGAACGCGCCGCTTTGCTCGCTATACGAGTACGCTTTGAGTATTTGGTTAAGGTCGGCGGAGGGAGTGCCGCCGCTCGAGCCGGTCATTGCGTTTTTGATGGGCGACTGTATGGAGTCGCTCATGCGGAGCAGGAAGAACAGGTAATCTATGGGATTAGCCAAAAATTCCTCGGGCGTTGCCGATTTGAACTCGGTGTTCTTGTAATTGCCCGCGCCGAACGCGCCGTTGTCCCATACGTCCACCACGAAATACAACATGTCGTTGGCAAAGTAAATGTAGCTGTCGGTGCGCTTGAGCGAGCCGAACATTACGTAAGGCACTTCGAGCTTAACCGCCGCAACGGTCGAGCCGTCGGAAAGAATTTTGACTTTTACGTTAAACGGGATTTCGGGCTTAATCAGTCCGAGCAAATTGAGCTTGATTTTGCCCGTTATTTCGAATTCGCGCAGACTCGCGGTTTTTATAACCGCTATCAAAAGCTCGTCTATGCTCGAAAAGTCTTTCACGTTTTCGGTAGGCTCTGCGGGGAACTCGAACGCTTGGCAATCGAGTCGCGCGTTGAAATCCACGGTATTGCCTTTCACGCTCAAATTGCTTATGCCCGCGTGGGTTAAAAGTTTGCCGTCGTGCCCGAGCGTGATAACCGCTTTGCCCGTGTCGAACGGATTGAACACCGAATTGTTTACGCCTATTTCGAGGAAACCGTTTTCGTTAAATCCGAGCGATATGCCCGCGAGAACGGAGTCGAGCATTTTGTCGGCGGCAGTTCCGAGAATAGACGACAGTCCGCCGTCAGCCGCGCCGAGCACGGAGTTGAGCGCGTCGCGGATTGAATCGAGCCCCGCTATGTTCAGAGTTTCGAATACCGACGGGTCGAGCGACTCGTTGTAAACGTCTTTTACGAGGTTGTCTATCAAATCCGACTTTATGTTCAAGATATCGGAGAGCGCGCCCACAATGCGGAGCACCGACTCGTAGTCTATGGTTGCCGTAAATCCGTTGTAGTCGAGATAGGCGCGTAACTTGTAGGCGTCGAACTTTGCGTTTTCGGCGGAGTAGTCCGTGCCGTCTATAAGATAAACTTTTAGGTTTTGTTCGCCCGTTTTGCCGCCGAGCGAAACTTGCGCGTATATATCCGCAAAGCCCTCGGTTACGCGCACTTTGAGTTCGCCGTTTACGGTAATCGCGGAGTTGCGGCTGTCGAGCACGCTGCCGTCAAACGCCACGTTGAAATATTTTTCGTCGAGCGTGTTGAACACGGGCGCAATGTAGTCGCTCACCGTTGCGAGGTCGCAGAACGTAGCGGTATCGAACGCGAAAGAGTCCACCGACAGGGCGGGGGAAAGCGCTGATTTTATGCGGCTGTTTTTCAGCACGTCGCCGTAGCTTATGTTGTAGGCGTCGAGAACGAGCGCGTTTGCGTTTGCCGAAATTGCGATATCCGCGGCAAAGTCGCCGAATGCCAAAGATACCGTAACGCCGCAGTTACCGTTTTGAGTAAAGCCCGTTACATACGAGAGGATATCCGCAAGCGTTTTTCCGCCGAGCGCGTTTTGTATAATTCCCGCGGCTTTAATCGCGGAGTATGCCGCGTCGCCCACCGCCGCGCCGTCTTGAGTTTTGGGCGGAATGAGCGCGGCTATCTTGTCGGCTATGGAGTTTATGTCCGAAAGCGCGAGTTTAACCCGCAAGTCGTTTATAGCAGCGTATATCGTTTCGTTTTCGAACTTAAAGGCAATATCGTGCTTGCCGCGGAACTCGAGCTTGCCCGTTACCGAAAGAGGGGAGAGCGAAAGCTGTATCTTTCCGTTAAGCTCGCCCGATATCACCGACGTTCCGAGATAGCCGTCGGTTATTTCGAGGTTGAATTTGTCCGACTTTAACAGCGCGGGCAACGCGTCGAGCACCGGTTTGAGCGCAAGAATATTTACGTAATCGTCGGGCTTTACGTTGGCGTTGCCGTTGTCGCCGAAGGTAAGCGCGGCGTTTAAGTCGGCTTTTACGCCGAACAGCTCGAGCCCGCTCAGCGAAAGCTCGGATATGTAATTTCCGTCCGTTTTAAGCGAAATATCGAAGGCGTTTCCGTTTGCGGCGGTAATCGGCAGTTTTACGGAATTTTGGGTTATTTCCGCGCCGCACAAAAGTTTGAGTATGCTGTTTACGCCGAGTTCGGGCAAAATAAAGTTCAGCTTGTCGAGCAGAGCGGAGGTATCCCCGTTTTTAAGCGAGGAAATCGCATCGTCTACAGTGTCGAGCGCGGCAACGATTTTGTCCGCCGTTTCTTTGCCCAAAAGCGGCGCGACGTTTTGCGCGAACTCGTCCATGCTGCCGAAGATTTCGTTTACCGAGTCTGACAGACTGTGCGCGTCGGATAGCGGAAGCATGAGCTTTATATTGCCCGCGCCGAGATAAACGGCGTTGTCTGCGTACGCGAATTCGGCGGCTATGCCCGATAAACCGAGTTCGCCCCAAATCTGCGTGCCGTTATTTAAGTTTACGTTTATTTTGCCGCTTATGCTCTCGGCGGCATTGTCGGTTTGCAAGAGTACCGCTATATCCGCGCAGAACGCCTTTTGCGAGAGAGTATCGGCTATCGAGCCGAGCAGCGGCGAAATCGAAACGTATTCGCTTTTATCGAGCTCGGGAAGGGAAACGGAGTCGGTGATTTGTATGGCCGCGTCTATATTTACCGAACCCGCCGTAATCTCGGCGGTTATGGTGTCGGCGGCGGTCTTGCCGTTTTCGAGCTTTATAAGCCCCATATCCACGTTAAGTTTAATGCCCATTAGTTCGAAAGGCATCAAAATGTGCACGTGAGAGTCCGTTTCCTCTATGGTGTGGTTGGCAAACAGCTTGTCGAGTATGCTCGCGTCAAAACCGAAGCCGCCCAAATCTATGCCGAGCGAAGAAAGCAGGGGGCTTAGGTCGGAAACCGCGGCGCGAACTTTGCTCTCGCCGAGCGAAAGGAATATTTCGTTGCCCGAATACGCCGCGAAGATATCTTCGCCTATCTTAAAGCGGAAATCGTTGTTTTTTATATCTATAGCCGCGGCGATATCCAAAGTTTCGCCGAGCAATTCGGCTTTTGCGGTGAGTTTGAGCGGCTTTACGCCCGATATGTAATCGCCGAACGCCTCGCTCAAATATTCCGAAGGTCCTTTTTGAACGTCCACGTTGCCGGTGTTGCCGGTGGGAACGTAGTCCGCGAATATCTTTGCGCGTTCGGGCATGTACCCTTCTTCGTAACTGAAAATTTCGGTGAGCGAGCTTTCGCACCTGATGCCGTTCATTACCGCTATATCGTAGGTATCGAAATTCTTAACTTCGAGTATGCGCCACGCCGAGTCAATCGTGTAAACCATGCGGCAGGAGTAAAAAGTGGGGTACTCGGTCACGCCCGCAAAGGTCATCATTTCGTAGCGCGAGTATTTTTGCGCGAGTTCGCCGTTTAATATGAGTTCGTAAGTGAACGTGCCGTCGGCGTTTTCGGATACGAGACTGCCCGAAATTATCGAGCCTTCTTTTTCTCCGTTGCCGCTCGTAACGCTGTATTTGGATATTTCTTGCGGCACTATGCCGTAACGCTGGCGGTATACCGCGGGCGCAAGCTCGGTTACGCCGCTTGCCCAGCCGGTAACGGTACTGCCCGAGGTTTCGCCCTTTCTGTACAAAAGCGCGCCGTCTTTGAAATAGCGTTGCTCGGCTACCGAGGCTATAGCCGAAAGGGAAACGGACTCGGTGAAAATATGGCCCGCGGTTTTGGCGTGGTAGTTTTGCACTTTCTGCGTGTAAAAGCCGCCGAGGGCGTTAACCGTGCCCGTAATGGTGCCCTGCACCGAGTCGGTATTGTTGTAAACGTCGGCGGCAATGGCGAAATTTTGCGCCGCGTCGTAATCGCGGGGCGAATTTTTGCCCTCTTCGGGTTGCGCCGCGTCGCATATTTGCATATAAATATCAAAGGCGGCAAAGCTCTGGTCGGCGAATATATTGTTATTGGAGGTCAAAATGAAAAACACTATGGATATAGCGGGTATCAGTGCAAATAGCATTTTGGCTCTTTTTAAGTTCCAACGCATGCGGTGGTTTTCTCCGTAAAATAGAAAATCGAAAAAAGTCGATTTTTGTTGTCAAAAGTATTATCTTTATATAATTATACAGTATCCGCGTTAAAAAGTAAAGTTTTTTTGAAATTTTTCGCGTTTGATATTGTTTTTACGGTGAAAAAATTGGACAAAGTTGCTTTTTCCGATGTATCGGATTAAAAGCAAAAGGGAATTCGCCTTATCGTAACAATCGGCGATAATTTTTTACTCGCAATCGGGCTTGACACATTCGGCGCATTGCTGTATAATTGTAACATGAAGAAAACCGCGGGCAACAAGACCGTTTCGGCAGGCGAAAAGAACCGTTCGCCGCTCGATAAATCGGCAGAAGAAGAAATAATAATAGCCAAGCGCATGATGGACGGCGAAGACAAGCCGACCAAGAGTGCCGCCGCCAAAAAATCGGCGGCGAGGGCGGAGCGCGAGCAGGAAACGCGCGAGCGGCTCAAGGGGCTTCCCAAAGTAGTCACCAAAGACACCAACACCATAGACTTGCGCATAGACAGGCGGGTGTTCGAGGCGGGCGGCAACGACGACGACGGGAGCGCGAGCACCGTTTCGCGAAGCAGAACAATAGACGGCTCTATGCTCAGTCAAGACAGGCTCACCGCGCAGAGAAGAAAAAAGCGCAAGCGTTTCGTGAGCACCGATTATTCCATGGCGGAGCGTTACGAGCCCGAGTATTCCAAAGGGCTCACCGCTTTTCAGGTGGAAAAGAGGGAAGCCGACGGCTACGTGAACGTGAGCAAGACCAAAACGGGCAAGTCTTACGCTCACATCTTCATATCCAACCTGTTCACGTTCTTCAACCTCATAATTTTCATCGTTGCCGCCGCGCTCATTACCGTGGGCGCGAAGTTCAACCAAATGCTGTTTTTGGTTATAGCGGTTGCAAACACAACGATAGGCATAGTGCAGGAAATAAAGAGTAAACGCACCGTAGCCAAACTCAACCTGATTACCGCGCCGAGCGCGATTGTGGTGCGCGACGGCGAAAAGAAAGCCGTGCCCATATCGGACATAGTGCTCGACGATATTATTTATCTCGAAATGGGCAAGCAGATACCCTCCGACGCGGTTGTGATAAAAGGCGATATAGAGGTTAACGAAAGCATGCTCACGGGCGAAAGCGTTCCCATGCGCAAGAAAGAGGGCGGAGAGCTTTTCTCGGGCAGTTTCGTTACGAGCGGCACGGCATACGCCCGCGTAACGCAGGTGGGCGCGAACAACTACGTGGAAACGCTCACGTCTTACGCCAAAAAGTACCGCAAGCCCAAATCCGAGCTTCACAACTCGGTGCGCCTTATAATTCGCGTGGTGGGCGTGATTTTGATACCCCTTACCGCTCTTTTGCTGTGGAGCGCGTACAAAAGTCCCGACGTTGCCGCGCTTTTGGGCATGGAAAAGTGGCGGGCGATTATAAGCAGTACCTCGGGCGCGGTTATAGGCATGATACCTTCGGGTATGTTCCTTCTTACCTCGAGCGCACTCGCGGTGTCGGTAATTCGGCTCGCCAAAAAGAAAACGCTCGTGCAGGATTTGTACTGCATAGAAATGCTCGCTCGCGTAGACGTGCTGTGCCTCGATAAAACGGGCACTATCACCGACGGCAGCATGCAGGTAAACAACGTAATAGAAATAAAGGGCGGAGCGCAGGAAAATTCGCTTTCGGAAATTATAGGAAGCGTTCTCACCGCCACCGAAGACAACAACCAAACGGCAATGGCTCTCGCCAACAAGTTCGGCTACAGCTCGGTGCTCAAGCCCAAAACGGTTATGCCCTTTTCCAGTCAGCGCAAACTGAGCGCGGTTACTTTCGAGGGCGCGGGCACTTACATGCTCGGCGCACCCGAGTTTGTGCTCAAAGATATGGGCGTGCGCATAGAAAAGATTGTGAGCGAGAACGCCGCCAACGGCTACCGCGTGCTCGTGCTTGCTCATTCTCCCGCCGAGATATCGGGCGAAAAGTTGCCCGCGGTGCGCCGTCCCGTTTGCCTTATAGTTATAGAAGACCATATTCGCGACGACGCGGTGCAAACCATAAAGTGGTTTAAGGAAAACAACGTTTCGGTAAAAGTAATATCGGGCGACAATCCCATCACCGTTTCGGAGGTTGCCCGCCGCGTGGGCGTGGAAAACGCCGAACTTTATATTTCGCTCGAGGGGCTCAGCAATCAGGAAGTGATAGAGGCGGCGAACAAGTACACCGTGTTCGGCAGAGTCACGCCCGAACAAAAGTGCTTGCTCGTGAAAGCTCTCAAAGCCAAAGGTCATACCGTTGCCATGACGGGCGACGGCGTGAACGATATTCTCGCCATGCGCGAAGCCGATTGCAGCGTGGCAATAGCCTCGGGTAGCGACGCGGCGAGAAACGTGAGCCACCTCGTGCTTTTGGACTCCAACTTTACGAGCATGCCGGACGTGGTGAAAGAGGGCAGGCGGGTTATAAACAACATTCAAAAATCAAGCTCGCTGTTCCTTATGAAAACGTTCATGAGCATGGCTCTCTCCGTAATTTTCCTGATTTTGAGAAAGCCGTATCCTTTCGATACCTCCAACCTTCTCATGCTCGAAATGCTGGTTATAGGACTGCCGAGTTTCGCGCTCGCTTTCCAAAGAAACACCGATATCATACGCGGCAGGTTCCTGTCGAACGTAATAGGGCGATGTTTGCCGGGCGGAGTTACGCTCACCTGCGCGGTTATGGCAACGTATCTGTATCAAAAATTCGGCAATCCAGCAATGCCCAACGATATTTACCAAAGCATGCTCGTTATAGCAATGACCTATACCGGCATGATGGTGCTCTATAAGACTTGCGAGCCGTTCGACGGTTTCCGCACCGTGCTCATGATTACCGTGCTTACGGTGAGCATAGTGGGCGTGATATTCCTGCCCGACCTGTTCGGAGTGACCGGCTTGGATTTGGCGGAACTGTTCTTTGCCACAACGGTTATACTCGGTTCGTATTTCCTTGTTTCCATACTCATGCGCATTATGCGAAGCGCGAAACTGTTGCAATAACTCAAAAGAGAGGTAATGCGAATGATACTCGATATACTGTTTTATTTCTTTGTTACGGCAGTGCCTTTATCGTTGCTTGCGTTGGCGGCAATGCAAATAGTCAAATTCGTTTATTCCAACAAAAAGCGCGCGCGTATAGAGGGCAAGATGATACCCGACAGCAAGAGGCTCATTTGGCGAATTGTAAACACAGGCGTTCGCAATCTTTCGGTGGTGGAAATAGGCTTGCACTGCGCCGACAAATACGTTTCTTACCGTCCGCTTTACGCCGCAACCGACGATATAAACAATATCCCGCACCTGCTCGTGCGCGGCGAGGTTGCCTCTTACCGCAAGGAAATGGAGCGGTTCATGTTCAAGCAGAGCGAGGCGGACGCGCTCAAAATAAGCAATCCATACGTATATTTTTACTGCAAAGACGCCGAAGGCAAGATATACTCGCAACGTAGCGAATATAAGTTTGTGCAGTATTTTACAATGCTGAACGGAGGCGGACATTGATTAAGGAAATACCTATTAACGACGGTTGGCTGTACAGAAGAGGATTTTTGGCAGATTGCCTCGAACCCGATTTCGACTGGTCGGACAGTTTCATAGTACAGCTCCCGCACAACGTAAAGTGCGGCAGCGAAAATTATTTCGACGAACGCGCAATGCGTGCGGTGGGAACGTATTCCCGCATACTCACCGTGCCCGAAACCTACAACGGCAAGCGTTTGCTTCTGCGAATGGAAGGGGTGCTTTCGTATGCCGAGGTGTACGTAAACGGCATATTCGTTACGAGTCACAAGGGCGAAGCTCCCTTTGTTGCCGATATCACCGCGCCCGTAAAATACAACTACGAAAACCGCATAGTGATTAAAGCCGACGCGGCGCTTCGACCCGAGTACGGGAGCGGCACGCGCGGTCCGCTCACGCTTTTCGGCGGAGTGCACCGCGACGCGGTGTTTATGATATGCGACGGCAGAGATATACGCGACGTTTGCGTGCGCACGGTGCGCGAGGGCAATAAGAGCTTAATCACCGCCGACGCGGAACTTTACGATTACTATCCCGACACCGAGCTTAGCGGCGAAATTCTCGACCCCTCGGGAAACTCCGTGGGCGAGCTTGCGCCGCGCACGGTGGTTGGCTCGGCTATGCGCTTGCACGGCGAAGTGTCGTCGCCCGAGTATTGGCAGCCCGACAATCCCGTAATGTATACGGCGTCGGTAAAACTCAAGAGCGGCAAAAAGATTATAGACTGCAAAACGGTGCGGTTCGGTTTCGCGTCCGCCGTGTTCAGGCGCGACGGATTTTATTTGAACGGCAAGCAGATAAAACTTATAGGGCTTAACCGCGCCGACTGCTATCCCGCCATAGGCAGAGCCGCCACGGCGGAAACCGAAAGGCGCGACGCCCGCATAATAAAGGAAATGGGCTGTAACGCCGTTCGCACTATGGGACAGGCAAGCCGCGACTTTATAGACGAGTGCAACCGCATAGGGCTAATGGTAATAGAGGACGTGTACGGCGACGGCTACATAGGCAATGCCGACTGGCGCGAAGCGTTTACCGAAAGCATAACCGACATGATACTGCGCGACCGCAACGCGCCCTGCATAATAGGCTGGGGCATACGGGTAAACAATTCCGCCGACTGCGACGAGCTGTATTTTAAGGCGAACAAAGCGGCGAAAGCCGCCGACCCCACCCGCGCCACGATAGGCGCGCGCAATTTCGTTGCGAGCAAAATGTTCGAAGACGTGTTTGCGTACAACGAGTGCGAACGGGTTTCGAGGGCAAGGCGGATTAAGCGCAAATGGTTTGCGCCCTATATAATAAGCGAACACACGGGGAGCGTGTGCCCGTCGAGCGCGTACAGCGGCGAAAGCGTGCGGCTCGAGCAGGCGTTGCGCCACCTCGAAGCTATAGACGATACTCTCGGCGGCGCGGCTCTCGGCGCGTTCGGCATGAGCTTTTGCGACTTTGCCGCGGGGCGCATGCACGGCGACGGCGACAACGTGAACCACTACGGCGTGTTCGACGCGCACCGCAATCCCAAGCTCGCGGCGTTCGCCTACATGAGCCAAACCGACGGCGAACCGGTGCTCGAACTGAGCAGTAATTTGAGCGAGTGCGATTTTACCGGCAAACTTTATGTGTTTACCAACGCGGACAAAATTGTTATGTATCGCGACGGCGAAAAGACGGGCGAATTTTTGCCCGACCGCAAGCGTTTCCCGCACTTAAAGCATCCGCCCGTGGTGATAGACGATTTTTGCGGCGACCTGCCCGCTCGCGAGGTGGGAGAGGGACTCAGGCTCAAGCTGTTTAAGAGCGTGATACGTTCTTGCGAAAAGTTCGGACCTACGCGGCTGGGCGCGGTTGCGTCCAAAAAGGCATATTTTCTCGGCAAGCTGTGCAAGCTCGACAACGCCGAGATTACCGCGCTTGCCGAAAAATATCTGCGCATACCGCCGCAGGGCGTGACGTACAAGTTCGAAGCCGTATACGGCGGCGAGGTGAAAAAGACGCGCGTTATAATGCCCGCCATAAGAAAGACTCTTTCGGTGGAAAGCTCGTGCGAGGGCACTCTCAAGTGCACCAAATCTTTCGAGCGCATAGCGTTTTCGCTCACCGCCGAAGACGGGCGCGGCAACGTGCTCGATTACTGCTTTATGCCCGTTACGGTGTGCGCGTCGGGAAGCCTTTCGGTGGAAGGGAGCGGGCACTTGTCGTTACAGGGCGGCAAAGGCGGATTTTTCGTTCGGAGCATATCTGCGGGACCGGGCAGAGTGGCGGTCACGAGCGACCTCGGCACGAAAACGATGGATTTCGAATGCGTATACGAAAGCGCGGAAAAGGTATAATTTTGTCGAAAATTGCGAAAATTAAACAAAGTAAGTAAGGATTATAACCTTAAAAAGGAAAATAACGAATATGGAAGCATGGAAAGATTTCAAAAAAGGCAACTGGAGCGAGAGCATAGACGTTCGCGACTTTATACAAAAAAACTACACGCCGTATCTCGGAAACGGCGATTTCTTGGCTAAGCCCACGGCTAAAACCCAAAAACTGCTCGCCGACTACGAAGACCTATTAAAGCGCGAGCGAGAGGCGGGCGGCGTGCTCGGCGTAGACACCGAAAAAGTTTCTTCGCTGTTAAGCTACAAGCCCGGCTACGTGGATAAAGAAAACGAAATAATTTTCGGGCTTCAAACCGAACGGCCGCTCGTGCGCGGAGTCAATCCGTTCGGCGGCATACGCATGGCTCGCGGCGCGTGCGAGGCGTACGGCTACAAGTTGAGCCAAAAGATAGAGGACAATTTCGAATACAAGACCACGCACAACGACGGCGTGTTCAGAGTGTACACCGACGAAATGCGCAAACTGAGAAAATACGGCATACTCACAGGGCTTCCCGACGCCTACGGCAGGGGGCGCATAATAGGCGACTACCGCAGAGTGGCTTTGTACGGAACGGACAGGCTCATAGCCGATAAAAAGAAGGATTTCGAAACGCTCGCGCATAAGTACATGGACGAGGAGAACATTAGGCTCAGAGAAGAGCTTTTCCGTCAGGTGGACTTTTTGGGCAAGCTGGCGCAAATGGCGAAAGAATACGGCGACGATATAACCCGTCCCGCGGAGAACGCGCGAGAGGCAATCCAGTGGACTTATTACGCCTACCTCGGCGCGATAAAGGAGCAAAACGGCGCGGCGGAGAGCATAGGGCGCACTTCTACTTTCTTCGATATTTATATAGAGCGCGACATTAAAAACGGCGTGCTCACCGAAACTCAAGCGCAAGAACTTATAGACCAACTCGTGCTCAAACTGCGTCTTAACCGTCAGCTTCGCACCCCCGAATACAACGAGCTTTTCGCGGGCGACCCCACCTGGGTAACCGAGAGCATAGGCGGCATGGGCGAAGACGGGCGCACGCTCGTAACCAAGTCGAGCTATCGCATACTGCACACGCTCTACAATCTCAAAGCCTCGCCCGAGCCCAACCTTACGGTGCTTTGGAGCGAAAAACTCCCCGCCGAGTTCAAAAATTTCTGCGCCCGCGTGAGCATAGACACCTCGTCCATTCAGTACGAGTCCGACGACCTCATGCGCCCCATATACGGCGACGACTACGGCATAGCCTGCTGCGTTTCGGCAATGAAGATAGGCAAGCAAATGCAGTTTTTCGGAGCGCGTTGCAACCTTGCCAAAGTGCTCTTGATGAGCATCAACGGCGGGCGCGACGAAATGACGGGCGAACGCGTGGCGTTCGAAATGCCGCCGCTTAAAGGCAAACTCGATTACGACGAAGTGCTCGAGCGTTATCACAAATATATAGACTGGCTCGCAGAAACTTACGTGAACACAATGAATATAATTCACTACATGCACGATAAGTACGCCTACGAAAAATTGCAGATGGCGTTGCACGACACGAGCGTGGAGCGACTTATGGCGTTCGGCGCGGCGGGCATAAGCGTTGCCGCCGACAGTTTGTCGGCTATAAAATACGCCCGCGTAACGCCCGTTGCCGACGAGAGCGGGCTCGTAACCGATTATATCACCGAGGGCGAGTTCCCCAAATACGGCAACGACGACGACAGGGTAGACGATATAGCGCGTCATCTCACCGACTATTTCTATAAGGCTCTTTGCCGCACCCCGTGCTACCGCTCGGCAAAACACACTTTGAGTTTGCTCACCATTACGAGCAACGTGGTTTACGGCAAAAAGACGGGCGCAACGCCCTGCGGAAGAAAGAAATGCGAGCCGTTCGCGCCCGGAGCAAATCCGCTCCACAACCGCGAACACAACGGTGCGCTCGCCTCGCTCAACTCGGTTAGCAAGTTGAGCTACAACGACTGCCGCGACGGCATTTCCAACACCTTCGGCATAGTTCCGTCCACTTTGGGCAAGGACAAGCCCACCCGCGAAAAAAATCTCGCGGCTATTTTGGACGGCTACTTTACGCGCGGAGGTCATCACCTCAATATAAACGTGTACGACCGCGCCGTACTTTTGGACGCGCACGAACACCCCGAGAAATATCCCAACCTCACAATCCGCGTTTCCGGTTACGCCGTTCGTTTCTGCGTTCTCAGCAAGGGGCACAGGGAAGAGGTGCTTAAGAGAACTTTCTTCGAAAAAATGTAGGCGGCGGGCGTATAAGGGCGCGTCTTGCAACTACGTGAGCACCGCCCGCACAGGGCAGTATTAAATATACAGCCCGTGCGCGTGCGTTGCTCCTGTTGTTGCAATCCGCAACCCTTCTCCGCCCGCCTTTGGGGTTACGGCTACCATGTCATTGCGAGGAGGGCAAAGCCCGACGAAGCAATCCCATGCATGGAACAAGTACAGTAACTACTATTTTCTCTCGGCTGAGATTGCCACGGGCATAAATGCCCTCGCAATGACAGGCAACAGGCGGTTTACTTGTCATTTCGAGCGTAGCGAAGCAATCCCCTGCATGGAACAAGTACAGTAACTACTATTTTCTCTCGGCTGAGATTGCCACGGGCATAAATGCCCTCGCAATGACAGGCAACAGGCGGTTTACTTGTCATTGCGAGCATAGCGAAGCAATCCCCTACATGGAACAAGTACAGTAACTACTATTTTCTCTCGGCTGAGATTGCCGCGGGCACTGTGTGCCCTCGCAATGACGTTCGTTCTATCGCTTAAGATTGGGCTGCTCGGTTCACTCGCTTGCAATGACAGTATTTGAAATGTAATATTCAACCACAAATACTAAATCCTCTACGCGAAAGCGTGTGGGTTAAGGGCAACGCCCTTATCGTTGCGGGGGTGCAGGGGACACAGCCGAAAGTGTCCCCGCCGCCCT
>NZ_CALPCH010000019.1 GCF_943193005.1 Pumilibacter intestinalis | reverse complement strand
GATTGCTTCGTCGGGCTACGCCCTCCTCGCAATGACATGTTGGGTGTTGCTGTCATTGCGAGCGAGCAACGCGAGCGTGGCAATCTCCTGCATGGAACACGTACAGTGGCTGTACATTTCTTTCGGCTGAGATTGCTTCGTCGGGCTACGCCCTCCTCGCAATGACATGTTGGGTGTTGCTGTCATTGCGAGCGAGCAACGCGAGCGCGGCAATCCCATGCATTAGGATTACAAACCGCCGAAATATTTTTCGATAAATTCTTTGTCGGCGTCGGTAAGCTCCTTGTTGTTTTCAAGCATCTCTTTGAGCGTTTCGAGATAGGCGTTTAGCTCGTCTTCGTAATGCGTGTTGCCGTCTATTATTTGATTGTCGGGGTCGTACTTGCCGCCGCCCGCGCCGTTGCCCGTGCCGTTGCCGCCCTCTATACCTTCGTCGCCGCCGTCGCCGCTTCCGTTTACTTCGCCTTTGCCGTCGCCTTCGCCGTTGCCCGTTTCGGCGTCGCCGCCGTCGTTGCCGTCGCTGTCGGAGCCGCCGGGTCGGTCGGTGGGAATATCTCCGTTTTCGCCGCCCGCGTTGTCTATCCTGTCGCCGTCTTCGTCACCGTTGCCGTCGCCCAAACGCTCGAAAATAGCCATTACGAACAGGTCTTCGGATACGTTAAGGTCTTCGCGGTACGGGTCGGTCACGCCGTCGTCCCAACCTATGAACTCCCAGCCGTCTTCGGCTACGGCAAGCACCGAGGTTGCGCTCGCTCCGCGCTCTATTATTTGGTCGGCTTCGCCCTCTATCTCTCCGCCCTCTTCGGCAAAGTAGCTTACGGCGATATAGTCGTAACGCGAGTCGGGGTTAGCCATTTCCATGCCGCTCGGCAAAATGTTGAGAGCAGCAAGCTCCATAACGGTGGTCATAGACGCGCCGAGCACGCCGAACACCGCGACAAGCACTATCATGAGCGTGGGCAAAACTATAGGCAAACTCTTGCTGCCCACAGCCGCGAGCCGCTCGCGAGCGTCTTCGCGTTGGCGCATTGCAAGATACGAATTGTCGTTCTCGAGGTCGAGCATGGTGATTGTGCGCTCTTCGAGTCCGAGAGCGTCAACACGCCGCGCTATCTGCTTGCTCGTGGGTTTGAATTTGAGAAAGTAAAACGCAACGCCCACCGCCGCGGAACACGCAACGAACAATCCGAGCGCAAGCCATATACCGCCCGCAAATCCGAAAATCCATGATAAGAGCGCAACCGCAAACATCACGGCAAATCCCGTAATAAGCCCGCACGCACCGGACTTTATTACGCCCTCTTTTACAAGTCGCGAATAATATTTATCGAAAATACCGTTATTTTTCATAGGAGTGCCTCCTTCGAATTTTTTATATTTTTCCCCTGCATGAGGACACGGAAACGCGGAAAATTCGGCGATACTACTTATATTATATCACATTTCGCCGAATTCACCAACGGTTTTACACTATATTTATTTGAAATTTTCTTTCACACAGGTATTTTATTCTCAAGATTGAGCGGGCGGAACATAGTTCCATACAATATCGTCCACCGTAAAATTGCCACTCCAGTTCCACCATTTATTCCAAGTATCTGCAAGTGATTTATCGGTTAAACAATATATCGTATGATTTTCTTTCTTCCAATTCTGCAAAGTCTCATCGCCCAAATAAACGCCGGCGGAAATAATAAGAACTTTAATAGGACAATTGTCGCCGCTCGTCCCTTTAAGCACCTTATTACCATCCGAAATATTAGCGTTCTCCACCAAAGTAAGAGTTGTAGTGCCGGGAAGAATAAACAATAACTCCGGTCTATCTCCCTTCTTCCACATTCCACCGCCGCTAGCCATGTATTTTGCATTACTTTCGTCTATGGTAATATCAGTGACTGCATCAAACGAATTGCTTTCCAAAGACTCCAACTCTGCAGACAGGTTTACCAAAGGTATAGGACACCCCACGAAAGATTTTACACCTATGCTTTTTATGCTCGACAAGTCAACCGTTTTAAGTTTAGCGCAATTATTAAACGCTCTATCGCCTATAATCTCGATATTTTCGAGATTTGCGGTTTCAAGACTCGAGCACTCGGCAAAAACGTCTTCCCCAATCTCGGAAATAGCCGTACCCAAATTAACGGTTTTAAGTCCCGAGCATCCGAAAAATACTTTCTTGCCAAGCGTAACAACGGAATCGGGTATTGATACTTGCGTTAATTTTATACAGTTTTCAAATGCTCCGTAAGCTATTATTCTTGTAGTTTCATTGACAGTGCAAGTATCTATAGTAACACTCTTTGCTCTCAACAAAACAATATACGGATTGGAAGCATTTCCCGCGTATACGGCGTTGTTATATTCATTAAACTGCAACGCCGAACAATTATCAAACACTCTGCTGCCGAAACTTACGAGTCCATTCGGCAATTCGGCTTCCTCGAGCATTTCGCAACCAAAAAACGCTTCGTCGAATATTTCCTCAACGCTGTCGGGAATAGAGATACTCTTTAGTGCGGTACAGCCGCTGAAAGCGCGAGCACCTATGGCTTTCAAAGTATTCGGCAGAGTTACCGAAACAAGTTTTTCACACCCTGCAAATGCGTCAGCAGGCAAATTCTCGCCGTTAACTATAACAACGGTTTCAAGTCCGCTCTTAGCAATTCCCGACAAAGCAGACACAGGCAAATGAGCCACTCGCAAACTACAACCGCCGAAAGCATTATTTCCAATACTTGTTACCGTAGCGGGCAGTTGTACGCTCTCGAGTTTTTCACAACCGTAGAATGCCTTTTCACCAATCTCGGTTACCCCGTCGGGCACAACCACGCTCGTAAGATTTTTGTTGTTTACAAACGCATAAGAAGCTATCGTATACGAGTTACCGTTATATTTTGCAGGAAGCGTCACATTAGCCGAATTCCCCAAATATTTGAGCAACACGGTACTACTGCTATCCGAATAGAAAACAAAATCGTCGGAACTGTTTATATTACTGTTGCCTTCGCTCGCATTATAAATATTTTCGGCATAACGTACAAGGTAACTTGTATAATAACATGCGGAGTTATTTGCAATATCTACCTGCGTCATATTATAAATTTCGATAAGATTATTGCAATACCTAAATGCATTGCTTCCGATTTTGTTAACGTCAACTTTAGGAGTTACGGTAAAGCTATACAAACTGCCGCACTCATAAAATGCAGATTTAGAAATCGTTGTTAAATTACTATTTGCCGCGTCTTCAAACTCAACGCTAAACAAACTCGAACAACCACTAAACGCATTCTGTCCGATAACAGTAAGTCTTGACGGCAACGTAACAGTAGTAAGATTTACGCAACTCGCAAATTGATTGCCTTTTAAGCCTGTGTTAGGGTCGTACGAATACCCGTCGGTCAATTCCAATGCTTCCGCGCCTCCGATTTCAAAATTAACCGTAGCTAATTGCGCGTTTGCAATAAAAGCATATGCGTTTATCTTAGTAACCGATTTGGGTATGGTAATATTTCTTAATCCTGCATTGCGGAACGCTCCGCCTTCTATAATGCTAAGGCTCGAATTGCCGCTAAAGGTTACCGTTAAACCCGTTTCGGCTTCCACGCCGCTCATCATGAATGTTTCGGCACCGATAGTAGTTAAAGTAGACGATATAACAACATTCGCAAGTTTAGGGTTTTTTATGGCAATTTGCGAAACGTCGGGATACAAAGTTTCATTGTCTACATGCCCTAAATGTTCGAGTCCTTCGTTGAACACAAGGCGAGTAAGTTCGGGCATTTCGGCAAAAGCCTGACTGTCTATGCTGTTAGTGCGAAGCGGAAGCACTATTTCGGTAATTTTGCTAAGTGCAAACGCCCTGTAGCCTATGGAAAGAGTAGTGGCATTGCCGCCGCTTAAAAATTCCACTGCGGAAATATTGCTTTCGGCAAACACGCTCTGCCCTATTTTGGTTACGTTCGCCCCTATTATCACTTTATTCAGTTGAGTATTTTTTCGGAACGCGTTATTCGCTATTTCGGTAACTGTATCGGGCAAGGTATATACGCCGTTCGCTCCGCTCATGCCTATGGGAGTGTAGAGCAGTATGGTTTTATCCGCGTTAAACACAGCGCCGTCGGAGTCGGTCGCAAAGTTGGGGTTGCCCGCCGCTATCTCTATTTTTTGCAGGTTGTCTATGCCTTCGAAATCGGGAAGCACGGTTTCGTCGGCAAGCACGGGATAAACGGTAAGCGCAGAGCCGTAGAACGGATACACGCCGATTTCGGGTTTTGTTCCCCTCTCCGCATACGCAAACTCGGTAAGCGACTTGCAGTCAACAAAAGCTCTTGCGCCGATTTTGGTAACGCTCGCGGGAATAGTGAAATTTCCGAGCGATTTGCAGTCGAAGAACGCGCCGTCGCCTATTTCGGTAACTTTGCTGTTTTCCGCAAAAGTCAAATCGGTAATATTGCTTTCGCGGAACGCGTATTCGCCCAAAACTACGGGGTGAGCAGTGTCGCTACCCGCAAAGGTTACGTTTTCCACGGCGGAAGCATAGAAAGCGATTTCGCCGATATTTACGCCCAAAGCATGAATGTTAACTGTCTTTATTGCGGTGTTGTGCATAAACGCGCCGTTCGCAATCGTGCGCACGTCGGCATGCAAATTGAGCGTGCCGTCGGTTGCGGCGTTGGCTTCGGGGCAGTACAACAACGTATCGCCGCTCTTATTGTAAAGTATGCCGTCTATACTTTTGTAATCGGGGTTGGCGGCGTCTACGTTTATATTTTGCAGGGAGTTGGGCGCACGTTTTATAACGGTTGTTACTTTGTTTCCATCCGTAGCAATTTCTTCTTTTACGTAGCCCGTATAGAAAATATCTGTTATGGCGTTAGTGATTTCGGGACTTACGGAGGTGTGCTTTATTCCGTCTATATCGTCGTATACGGTTTTGTTCGCGTTGCCGCTGCTACCAACCAAACTGCCGAGAGTATATCTATTGAGCGGTAAGCCGTCTTTAATTTTGCGCGACGACAAATTAACGGTGGTAAGCGAGTCGCACTTGGCAAACGCTTTAGCTCCTATGGTAAGCTCTTTGCTCTCCGCACCTTGCTCGGGGTTTCGGAAAGTAACGGTTTCGAGTTTTTTGCAATTCGCAAAGGCTTCGGGAGCAACGTAGGTTACGTCGGCATGAATTGTAATGCTCGTAATGCTCGTGCTCGAGAACGCGCCCGCCGCGATATTGTTTATTTCTTTATCCACGGTAAACTCGCCCGTAACCGCCGTAGGCAAAATATAGTAAGACTTTGTAAGTCCTTTTTGCGCGTCGGCAGGCAAATAAACTATGCCGTTTTCGGATATATACGTAGGCGTCTCCGCGCCCGCATCCGTAATGTTTATTTCGGTAAGTTTTGAGCAATTGGCAAAAGCTGTCTGCGCAATATAAGTTACGGTGTTGGGTATATTCACGGTTTTAAGATTGTAGCCGTAGCGGAAATCGCCCACCTCCAAAACGGGGAGTCTGTTGTATTCCTCGGGCACGGTAAGTTCGGTAAGTAAACCCGCTTTTTCGCCCGATGTAAGTTTGTAGCCCGTTCCCGTTTGATTAAGCTCGAAGATTAACGCGCCGTTCATCCAACCCGCATATAAAGTAACGGTGTCGGAGTCTGTATATTTCCACGTTCCTATGCCTACGCCGTTAGCGTCTGTATACTGAGTTCCCGTTCCGCCCGCCGCGCTATACCAGCCCGTAAACGACATTACGGAGTTTTGGGGCGTGGGTACGGGCAACGTAAAGTTTTCGTTGTAATAAACGGTTGCGTCGGCTATAGAGCCGCTGCCCTCATCACCCAAATCAAACTGCACGGTAAACGGCTTGGGCGTGTAGTAGGCGTACAACTCTATATTTTGAGCGCCGCGGAAGATTTCGCCGCTCTCGTATTTTCTGCCGTTGCCTTCCGGTCCGTTCGCGGAGTCGTACCAACCGGCAAACACGTAGTTATCTTTTACGATTTCGGCGGGCAATTGCAGTTTGTCGCCGTCGGCAAGATAAATTTCGGTTTTATCGAGCGCATTTCCGCCGTTTACGTTGAGCGTAATTTGAAGGAAAACAACGGAATCGCTTATGCCGTTTTGCGCTCCGCTTACCTTAACGGTTATTTCGCAAGTTCCCGCGGCGGTAATATTCAAATCGAAAGAGGTGTTAGCGGTAGTTTTAGCGGTTTCGCCGTTAACCGATATTTCGTATTCGGTTGCGCCGAAAGCGGGTTGCCAACTTATCGCGCCGTCGGCATACGCTATCTTGCCCTCGAGCACGCCTTTTTTGCCTACTATGGCGCGGCTGTAGGCGTTGCCGTCGCCCGCTACTTTTACGGCAACCGAACATTCCGTTCCGTTCGCAACAGCGGTGAGTTTTTGGGCAAGGTTAATCTCCGTAGCTCCGTTTACGGAGATTTCTTCGCCGTTGAAAAGCACGGTGTAGTTATTTTCTTCGCCCACTTTATCCCACTTGAGAGTGGTGCCCTCGAGTTTCACGTTTGCGGGAGCGGCTTTGCCGACCTTTTCGCATTCGAGCGTAGCGGCGGCGGGAGAATTGTAGCCGAAGGCAACGGGCTTAACCGAAACGGTATATTCACCTGCCGCTAATTCTTTAAGGCTGTATTCCGTGCCCGTAACTTTCACTGCGGCATTGTTTGCTACTTTTACCTCGTATTGCTCGGCGTTATCCACGGCGTTCCACGTGAGAACCGAAGTTTCGGCATTAAACGCAAGTCCTTCTACCGCGGCAAGAGTGCGGTCGAATACGAAAGTTTCGCTTATGCTCGAAACGTAGCCCGTTGCAAAAGCCGTTACGGTAAAGCGTATGCCGCCCTCAATCATGGGGCAACCCGCAAAGTTATAGCTTACGGTATCGCCCTCGCCTATATCCGAAATATTCTCGTCTATGTGCGTGTGGGCGGAGTTGCCGCACACAACGGTAATTCTGTAGCCCGTTGCGTTTGCAACTTTATCGAAAGTGAGCACGTTTCCGTCGGTTACGGTAAAGCGGGAAACGCGAGCAAGCGATTTCCCCGTGTAGTAACGCACGGCAGTATCGGAATTGTTGGCTGTAGCACTGTGTATGGCGGTTATCTCGACTTTGTACTCGCCCGGTTTATCGAAATTATATTCAACCGAGGTGCTCGGAGTGCTTCCCTGTCCGTTTTGCGACACGGTATTATCGGGGTTGGTGATTTTGTAGGCGTACTGCGCCGCGCTCGAAACGCGCTCCCACGAAACGCCGTTTGCGGAAACGGTTACTTTGGGAGTTGCGAGCTTACTGCCCGTAGGCACTGCGCTCCAACAAGCGTACACGGTGGTATTTTCTTCGAACGTTATGTTTTCGGTAACGGGATACGAAAGTTTGTCGCCGCTGTGAGCGGTGGAAACGTACCAGCCGTTAAACACGTAGCCCTCGCGCTCGGGCGCGGGCATAGTGATATAGAGTTTGCCAGCTATCGTGGTTACCGCGGGAATATTGTTGTTCGCGTCCTCGTAGTTGAGGTCGAACTTAACGGTATATTCCTTTTCCGTGGGCATGCCCGCCCAACGCGCGTACAGAGTGAGCGGCGCGGTTACGGGCCGAGAGCCGAACGCAAACGGATTTTCGAACTTATTGTTATCGGTATACCACCAAATAAAGGTGCTGTTTTCTTTTACGGGGTCGGCGGGTTTATTCAGAGTTTTGCCGTTTATCACGGTTTGTTCCGCAACCGCACTGCCGCCGTTGCTGTCAAACGTAACTTTATACTCAACCTTTCTTATAAAGCGCATTGTGCTCGTTCCGAAAGTGAGCGTTACCGTCTCTTGCTTATAAGTCGCCGAAATATTCGCGTCTTCTACGGGAGTGGCAAACGAAAGCTCGAGCTTTTCGCCCTTAAGCGAATACGTGCCCGAATATTTCCTGCCCTCGCCCATATCGAGCGCGAACTTGTCGCCGTCGGACAGCGTGAGCAGATACTCGCCGTCCGTCGAGTCGTAATAATATACGCCCGACTCCGCGCCCGGCTCGGGTTTTTGAGGTTCGGGGTTGTCGGAACAAGCCACAAACAGCATGCTCGCCGCAAGCAAAAGAGCGGTAAACACGCACAACAGCATCTTTTTTGCAGGTCTTTTCATACAGAGCACCTCCGAATTAGTATATACAATATAATGCAAATCGACGCCGCGCGAGATATCCTCGCACAGCGTCGTTGCCGTTGTATATTATATTATTGCATACAATTATAATACAATGCGCATTGTTTTGTCAATAGTTTCTCATAAAATTTCACAAAAAAATCTCTACACACGTGTATAGTTTTTTTCGCGTTGTTAATAATACTACTGTAACGCAGCCCGTTACCAAGGAGATGTAAGAACATGGCTACTACGCAAAACAAGACCAAGAGCGCGCAGAACAGACCTACTCAGAAAGCCGCCGCAAGCAAGGCGACTCAGAGTAAAACTGCTCAAAGCAAAGCTACTTCGGCTAAGAGCACCGCAAGCAAAACGCAGAAATGCTGCTCTTCGAAGTCGGCGAAAAGCTCTACGTCGGCAAAAGCCAAGGGTGCATCCGCCCGCAATTAAATGCTCCGATAGCATTTGGTTGCAATTGCCACAATGAGCCTTTTTGACCTCAAAAAGGCTCAGCGAAAAAAGGTAAGAGGGGGAATACTTTCGATTGTATTCCCCCTCTTAACTCCCCCTTCTAAACGACTTCCCTTCGGGAAGCGAAACGGCTAAATCACGGTAAATCAGGTTTTACTCGTTTTCAGCCTTTTTTGCTTCTCGCAGAGAAGTCGTGGCAGGAGGGTTTTGAAAGGGAGGGGCGCGTCGAAATCGCCCCTCCCTTCATGGTTTTCGCAAGCCTTTTGACATCAAAAGGCTTATTTTTATTTCTTGGAAAACTTGCTCTGCAACGCCTTCAACATATCGTCTAAACTGCGTTCGGGACGAGAGCCGTTGCGGTCGGGGCGGTTGTTGAAATTTCCGCGGTTGGCGCGGTTGTCTTTGTTGTCGCGGTTGCGGTTGTTATTGTTGTTTCCGTTTCTGCGCTCGGGCTGAACGCGCACCGCTTTGGGGGCGTTGGGGTCTTTCATGCTCAAGTTTATGCGCTTTTTGGCGGGGTCTACGCCTATAACGCGCACGCGCACCACGTCGCCCACTTTGAGAGCCTCGCTCGGGTGCTTTATAAACCTATCCGAAATTTCGGAAATATGCACGAGTCCGTCGTGGTGAACTCCTATATCCACAAACGCGCCGAAATCTATTACGTTGCGCACCGTGCCCGTAAGCTCCATGCCCTCTTTGAGGTCGTTTATATCCATTAAATCGGCTCTGAGGAGCGGCGGCGGAAGGGCGTCGCGGATATCGCGACCCGGCTTGATTATCTCTTCGAGCACGTCCAAAAGCGTAGGCTCGCCCACTCCGAGCTCTTCGGCTACTTTGCCGCTTCCCTCTGCGTTTACTTTGCCTTTTATATCTTCGAGCTTGCCCGCCTTTACGTCTTCGTCGCTCTTGCCGTAACGGGCGAGCAACTTTTCGGTTGCGGCGTACGCTTCGGGGTGAACGGCGGTGTTATCGAGCACGTTGTTGCCGTCCGTTATTCTCAAGAAGCCCGCGCACTGCTCGAACGCTTTGGGTCCGAGTTTGGGAACTTCGCGGAGCTGTTCGCGCGAGGTGAACGGCTTGGTTTCGCGGTATTTCACTATATTTTTGGCTATGGAGGTGTTGAGCCCCGACACAAACGCCAAAAGACTGTAAGACGCGGTGTTCAGGTCTACGCCGACGCTGTTAACGCAATCTTCCACCACGCCCGTGAGCACCTCGGTGAGTCGCTTTTGCGGCATATCGTGCTGATACTGCCCCACTCCTATGCTCTTTACGTCTATTTTGATGAGCTCGGCAAGCGGGTCGAGCAGACGGCGAGCTATGGATATTGCACTGCGGTACTCCACGGTAAGGTCGGGGAATTCTTCCGCGCCGAGTTTGCTCGCCGAATACACGCTTGCGCCCGCCTCGTTTACAACCGCGTAAGAAAGCGGACGACTGCACTCTTTTATAAGCTCGGCTACGAATATCTCGCTCTCTTTGCTCGCCGTGCCGTTGCCTATGCTTATTACGTCTACGTTGTGCTTATCTATAAGTTTTTTAAGCGCGGCTTTGGCTTCCTCGGTTTTCTTCTGCGGCGGCGTGGGATATATCACCGTGTGGTCGAGCACGTTGCCCATGGAGTCTATAACCGCTATTTTGCAACCCGTGCGGTACGCGGGGTCGAGCCCGAGTATCACTTTGCCTTTGAGCGGCGGTTGCATGAGAAGGGGTTTTAAGTTCTGCTCGAACATCTTAATCGCCTGTTCGTCCGCTTTTTCGGTAAGCTCGTTTCTCACCTCGCGCTCTATAGACGGGAAAATGAGTCGCTCGTAGCTGTCGGCAACCACGTCGTCCATAACCGCGGAAAATATGCTTTCCTTTTTATAGTACGCTTTAATCTTATTGAGCGCGGTTTCCTCGTCAGCCTTAAGACTCACCTTAAGGCACTCGTCGGCTTCGCCGCGGTTAACAGCCAAAATTCTGTGGCTGGGTATAGCCGAAATCTTTTCGGAAAATTCGGCGTACATTTCGTAAGTAACCTTTTTGGGGTTGTTTTGGTCTTTGGGGTCGAGTTTTGCGTCGAGCGTGGCTATCTCGTACATGAGCGAACGCAAACTCTTTCTTATGTTCGCGTCGTCCGAAATGCGCTCGGCGATAATATCTTTCGCGCCCGCGAGAGCTTCCTCCGCCGTGGCAACGCCCTTTTCTTCGTTAACGTACGGAGCGCAAACGGCAAGCACGTCGCCGCTTGTAAGTTCCTGCGCCATTATTACGTCGGCGAGCGGCTCGAGTCCTTTCTCTATTGCAACCGACGCGCGAGTTTTCTTTTTCTGCTTATACGGGCGGTAGATATCTTCCACCTCGGTGAGCGTAACGGCGGCGTCGAGCGCGACTTTGAGCTCGTCCGTCCATTTTTCCTGCGCTTCAATCGCCGCTTGCACCTCTTCTTTGCGCTTTACGAGGTTGCGCAAGTACGTGAGCCTGTCGGCAAATTCGCGCAACACTTGGTCGTCGCACGCGCCGTGCATTTCCTTGCGGTAACGCGCTATAAACGGTATGGTGTTGCCGTCGTCGAGAAGAGTTACTATATTTGCCGCGTAGTCGGCTCGCATGGTAAACTCTTCGCTCAGTTTCTTTACAATATCCATTTTTTTACCTCTCGGATTTCTTTTAATTCTCGGACAGTGAGTTATCTGTTCGGATTCACATTATCCCCTCGAGCTTTTTACCTCTCGGACAGTAGGTTATCGGTTCTGACGCCTATTATCTCCTCGAGCTTTTTCCTCTCGGACAGTAGGTTATCGGTTCTGACGCCTATTATCTCCTCGAGTCTTTTACCTCTCGGATAATGAGCAATCCGCACTAATGCAAACGCCTATATATTGTAGCAAAGAAGCCGAAAAAAAGCAACCTATTTGAACGCAAAATGTGTTATTTTATACTCTCGCCGCATATAAATTGTCGAGGTGATATTCATGGAAAAAACCGAAAACAAACCGCGCCGCAATCACGAACTGAAACTTTCGGAGCGCAACAAAGGCTATCTCACCGGCATAGAAAAAGTGATATCGTCTTGCGATACCTCTTTGTGCCTCGTTTCGAGTTGCGGCAACTTAAGCATTACGGGCGAAAATCTCAAAATAATCAAGTTCAACGCCGACGACGGCACTCTCGATTTCGAGGGGACCGTAAACTCGCTCAAGTACAGCGGCGCAAAGCAGTCGCTCATTAAACGCATTTTCAAATGACGCTCGGGATTTTCTTGCTCTGTTTCGCCGCGGGCGTTTTGTGCGGCATAGCGGAAGGAGCTTTTTCGCCGCTGCGAAAAAAGTGGGGGCTTGCGTTCGCCGTACCCGCCGACGTTGCCGTGGCTCTTGCGGCGGTGACGGCGCATCTCGCCGTAATGTATTTTTTTACGCTCGGACAGTTCTTCCCCTACGCCGTTATCGCCGAACTGCTCGGCTTTATTCTCGCCCGTTCGGCGGTTAAATTCATATTGAAACGGTTAACTCCCCGCCGCAAGCAAAAAAAGCCCTCTCTCGGTGAGAGGACTTTTTTTCGCGTAGCAATAAAGTTTACTTTTCGGCTATGTCCAAAGTTGCGAGGAATTTGAGGAAGGCGGCTTTGCCCTGTTCGTCGGGCTTGAACACCGCGGTGTTTACGAGTATTTCCTCGCAAACGCGGTTTATTTCGTCTTTTATGTTGAGCTTTGCTTCCACGGGGCTTATTTTGCTCGAGCCTACCGCTTTTACAAGTCGCTCTATCATGTTTTTGTGGCAAAGCATATCGGGCGCGAGTTTCGCCTCCGAATATTTTTCCTCTTTGGTGAGATATTTTTCGATTTCGGCGGTTTGACGAGCGAGTCTGCCGGGAAGAACGAACAAGCCCATCGCCTCAATAAGCCCTATGCTCTCGCTCTTTATATTGTGATACTCGGGGTGAGCGTGGAATATTCCGTCGGGATACTCGTCGGTCGTGCGGTTGTTGCGCAAGATTATATCTATTACGTACTTATCGTCCGCCTTGCGCACTATGGGAGTAACGGCGTTGTGCTGTTCGCTCGTTTTGGCAATCACGCCCACGCTCTCGTCGGAGTAATCCTGCCATGCGTTGTTCACCTTTTGAGCGAACTCTATGAGTTTTTCGCGGTTGGAGCAAGCGAGACGAAGCACCGAGTTGTACCAGTCCACAATGCACATATCTATATACGGATACTCTTTGTTCTTGAGTTTTACGAGCGCGCCCGCCTTGTGCATGGGCATGAGCTTCGCGCCGCCCTGGAAATGGTCGTGCGTGAGAACGCTGCCGCCTATGCGCGGAAGCGCGGCGTTGCAACCTATAAAGTAGCCGGGCATAAAGTCTATAAAGTCGAACAGTTTAACTATGGTGGAATCGTCCACCTTCATGGGAACGTGCTCGGAGTTTACCGCAATGCCGTGCTGATTGAAATATGCATAGGGCGAGAACTGCCAAAACCACTCTTCGCCGCCGAGCTCGAGAGGAACGGTGCGAAGCGTTTGGCGTATCTGCGAGCCGTGCGCGTAGCCCTCGTTTTCTTTGCATATGGTGCAAGCGGGATACCCCGATTTCGTAGCCTTGAGCGCGGCCTCGGTGTCTTTGTTGTTCTTTTCGGGGCGGCAGGTGTTGATGGTGATTTCGAGCTTGCCGCGAGTTCCTTTAGCTTCCCACTTGATATTCTCGCCTATTTTGGTGAGTTTAACGTAATCGCTCTTTACGCCGTAGTCGTAAAGCCAATCGAACGCTTTAACGGGATTTTTGCGGTGCTGTTCGTCGAATATATCGGCGATTTCGCCGGGGCGTTTGCAAACTATGTTCATGAGTTTGCCGCCGAAATATTCGCGCTTGTCCTCGGTGATTATGCCGTTATCCACTGCGTAATTTACGAGCGGCGCAAGCACCGTGTCGGGGCGGTCGAGCGACTCTATTGCCTCGTAGTCCACCTCGTACTGCACGTAGTCGGTGAGCTTGAGCTCGTCGAGAATGAGGTTTCTCGCCCAAACCACGTCGAGGTCGTCTAAAAGCAGGTGCGACTGCGCGTAATAGAGCAGGCTTTCAACGGACGGATAAATTAACATTTTTTTACTCCTTTTGGTTGTTTATTCGGGTTTTACTGTGTTTATATATTTTTCCACCTGAAAGAACTTCCAGGGCGTTTTTTCAAGCGGCGGAAAAACCTTGAATACCATGGGCACTTTGGTTGTGGGGTGCACGAACGAAAGCTGATAAGACCAAAGCGCGAGATTATGACCTTTGGCGAGCGTATCGCCGCCGTATTTAGCGTCGCCGAATATCGGCTTGCCTATGTTGGATAACTGTGCGCGTATCTGATGACTTCTGCCCGTGTAAAGGTTTACGTCAATGAGCGCGATTTTATCGTTTGTTTCGAGTACGCGGTAATCGAGTTCGGCGAATTTCGCTCCCTCCGTTTTTGCGGGCGTTACGCGCACGATATTTTCTTTTTCGTCTTTTACCAACCAGTTGGACAGCCTTGCCCTGTAGTCGCGCGGAGTGCCCACGGTTACGGCAAGATATTTCTTTTCGAAATCGCCCTGCTCGATTTGACGGCAAAGCCTTTCGGCGGACTTACTGTTGCGGGCAAACACCATAACGCCGCCCGTGGGGCGGTCGAGCCTGTGCACAAGACCTATAAACGCGTTGCCCGGCTTATTGTATTTTACTTTTACGTACTCTTTGATTATATTCAAAAAGTCTGCGTCTCCGCTCGAATCGGCTTGCGTAGGCACGTTTTGCGGCTTAACCGCAACGATTATGTGGTTGTCTTCGTAGAGAATTACGGGTTCCATTATGTTCCTTTCTTATGAATGGGATTGCTTCGCTACGCTCGCAATGACAGTTGGGAGCTCGCAATGACGGGTTAACGGTCACAACGTCATTGCGAGGGTGCTTGCACCCGCGGCAATCTCATGCGGGAGAACGGTGCGGATACCGTTCCATGCAGGGGATTGCTTCGCTACGCTCGCAATGACAGTTGAGAGCTCGCAATGACGGGTTAACGGTCACAACGTCATTGCGAGGGTGCTTGCACCCGCGGCAATCTCATGCGGGAGAACGGTGCGGATACTGTTCCATGCAGGGGATTGCTTCGCTACGCTCGCAATGACAGGCAAGTTCACGAGCTCGTAGTGCGCAGATGTGCCGCTATACGCCGCCGTGCCATATGGCGGAGTTGCCGCACGGCAATACTATTCCGCGCTCCGCCGTGGGCAGATAAAGTTCGTAGCCGTCGGTAACGCCTTTGGGAAGGGCAAGCTCGAGTATGTTGCGCATTACGAGCGAGCCGAGTCCCGTTGTGTAGCTGTTCACGAGAAAGAACAGCGGGTTATCGGAAAGCACCTGTGCGGCGAGTTTTACGAGGTCGTATACGTTGTCTTCGAGTTTCCAAGTTTCGCCGCCCGGACCGCGCCCGTAAGACGGAGGGTCCATTATAACGGCGTCGTATCGCTTGCCGCGCTTGATTTCGCGAGCAACGAATTTGCTGCAGTCGTCCACAATGTAACGAACTCTGTCTTGAGCAATGCCGGAAAGTTCGCAGTTTTGTTTCGCCCTGTCCACCATGCCGCGAGCCGCGTCTACGTGAGTGACGAACGCGCCCGACTTTGCGCACGCAACCGTTGCGCCGCCCGTGTAAGCGAACAAGTTGAGCACGCGTATTTCGCGGTTCGCGCCCTCGATGAGCGAGCGCATTTTGTCCCAGTTATACGACTGCTCGGGGAACAAGCCCGTGTGCTTGAACCCCATGGGTTTTACGGCAAATTTCAAATCGCGATAACTTACCGTCCACTCCTCGGGATAACTTTTGTATTTTTCCCAATAGCCGCCGCCCGAGTTCGAGCGAACGTATCGGGCGCACAGTCCCTTGTGTTTTGATAAGTCGGACTGTTGCCGCCATATAACTTGCGGGTCGGGACGAAGCAGTATCACGCTTCCCCACCGTTCGAGTTTTTCGCCGCCGCCCGTGCCGAGCACCTCGTAATCGCGCCAGCCCGTTGCCGCGCCTATAGCGTCGCTCATATCTTTTGTATGCCCACAAAGGCGGTCTTGCCGTTAACGTCGGTTTTTTCGCCGCCGTCCGCAAACGTAAGTTTATCGCACAGCACGGCTTGCTTTACCTCTTTTTCAAACGCTTTTACGGCTTTCGTAACTTCTTCGTCGCCGCCCAAAGTAAGCTCTATGTGGTCGGTAACGGCAAACCCTTTGTCTTTGCGCAACGCCTGAATTTTGCTTACAAGCTCGCGCATGTAGCCTTCGCTTATAAGTTCGGGAGTAAGCGACGTATCGAGCACGCAGGTTACGAGCTCTCCGCTCTCCGCCGCAAATCCCTCGCGGCTAACCACTTTAACGAGCAAGTCGCTTTCCGATAACTCCACCTCTTCGCCGCAAAGCGTGAATTTGTACGTTTTGCCGCCCGCAGTGCCCTTTACCGCCGCTTCGCCGTTTTGGGCGAGATACTCGCGTATATTGCCTATCAGTTTGCCGTATTTGGGACCCAAAGTGCGTAGTTGCGGCTTTGCCTCGTATGCAACGTATTCCGCCGCGCCGTCTATGATTTCAACGCTCTTTACGTTCAATTCGTCGGCGATAACAGCTTTCATATCGGCGGAAAGTCGAGCCGCGCCATCGCCCGCAAGCAACAGTCTGTTGAGCGGCTGACGGTTCTTTATTTGGCTTTGATTTCTCGCACTGCGCCCGAGCGTAGCCGCCTCGAGCACCACAGCCATATCGCTCTCCAACTTTTCGTCTATGCGCTTGCCGTCGCATTCGGGGAACGTGCACAAGTGCACCGACAAAGGCGCGTTTTTATCCACGCTTCGCACTATGTTTTGATAAATGCTTTCGCACATGAACGGCGTGAAAGGAGCTGCGACGCGCACGAGCGTTTCGAGCACGGTGTACAAAGTCATGTACGCCGCAATCTTGTCGGGCGTTTCCTCGCTGCCCCAATAGCGTTCGCGGCAACGGCGAACGTACCAATTGCTCAAGCTGTCGGTAAAGTCGCCTATCGCGCGAGCCGACTCGGTGATTTTGTATTCGTTAAGTCCGTTATCTACGGTTTTTATAAGCGTGTTGAGCGATGAAAGTATCCACTTGTCCATAACCGAAAGTTCGCAGTCTTTCAGTTTGTGCTCGGTGGGATTGAACTTGTCTATCTCGGCGTAAAGTACGTAGAAGCAGTATGTGTTCCACAGCGTGCCGAGGAATTTGCGCTGAGCCTCGCTCACCGCCTCGGGATAAAATCGGCTGGGAAGATAGGGCGCGCTAGCGGTATAGAAATACCAACGCACCGCGTCAGAGCCCTGCACGTCGAGCACCGACCACGGGTCTACCACGTTGCCTTTGTGCTTGCTCATCTTGAGTCCGTTTTTGTCGCACACGTGACCGAGCACTATGCAGTTGCGGAACGGAGCTTTATCGAAAAGCAAAGTGGAAATTGCGAGCAATGTGTAAAACCAGCCGCGAGTTTGGTCTACCGCTTCGGATATGAAATCCGCCGGGAAAGTTTTTTCGAACACGTCCTTGTTTTCAAACGGGTAGTGGTACTGCGCAAACGGCATACTTCCCGAGTCGAACCAACAGTCTATCACCTCGGGAGTGCGGCGCATAGTGCCGCCGCATTCGCAGTCGAACGTGATTTCGTCCACGTAAGGTTTGTGCAGTTCTATGTTCTTATCGAGTTTGCCCAGCTTTTTGAGTTCTTCTCTACTGCCTATAACGTGGGTTTTGCCGCACTTTTCGCACACCCATATGGGGAGCGGAGTGCCCCAGTAGCGGTCGCGACTTAGTCCCCAATCTATTACGTTCTCGAGGAAATTGCCCATGCGCCCGCTTCCGATACTCTCGGGCATCCAGTTTACCGACGCGTTGTTTTTCACGAGTTTGTCGCGCAGTTCGGTCATCTTTATAAACCAAGTACTGCGGGCGTAATATAAAAGCGGAGTGTCGCAACGCCAGCAAAAAGGATAACTGTGCGTGTACATGGCTTCCGAAAACAGCAACTCTTTTTCTTTGAGATACTTGAGTATGAGCTTGTCGGCGTCTTTGCAGAATACCCCCGCAAAGTCGGTAGCCTCGGGCTTGAACTTGCCCGCTTCGTCCACCATCATCACAAACGGCAAATCGTAGTTTCTGCCCACGCGGGCGTCGTCCTCGCCGAACGCGGGAGCTATATGCACCACGCCCGTGCCGTCGGAAAGTGTAACGTAATCGTCGCATACCGCGTAGCGGCACTTTTTCTTATCTTCTTTGTAGTAAGGGAACAACGGCTCGTATTCGGTGAACTCGTACTGCTTGCCCTTCTTTACGCTTACCGTTTTGTATTCGCCCTCGAAATGCTTGCTTACGAGTTCTTGCGCGAGAATGTATTTCACGCCGTTTTGCTCTATCTCGGCGTAGTCGTAGTTTGCGTTGAAGCAAAGAGCCACGTTGCTCGGAAGAGTCCAAGGCGTTGTGGTCCAAGCGAGTATATAGGTGTCGGCTTTCCCTTTCACCTTAAATTTCGCAACGCAGGTTTTTTCGGTTACGTCTTTATAGCCCTGCGCAACCTCGTGGCTGGATAACGCCGTGCCGCAACGCGGGCAATACGGCACTATCTTGTGCCCCTTGTATATGAGTCCTTTTTTGTCTATCTCTTTGAGCGCCCACCAAACCGACTCTATATAGTTATCGTCGTAGGTGATATAAGGGTTGTCCATGTCCACCCAATATCCCACGCGGTCGCTCATCTTCTCCCATTCGCCTTTGTATTTCCAAACGCTCTCTTTGCACTTGCCTATAAACGGCTCTACGCCGAATTTTTCTATATCGCCTTTGCCGTCGAACCCGAGAGTTTTCTCAACCTCGAGCTCCACGGGCAAGCCGTGAGTATCCCACCCCGCTTTTCTGCGCACGTGAAAGCCTTTCATGGTTTTGTAACGCGGAATGATATCTTTCATTACGCGCGTTAAAATATGCCCTATGTGCGGCTTGCCGTTAGCCGTGGGCGGTCCGTCGTAGAAAGAAAACTCTTTGCCCTTTGCGGTTGCGTCCAAAGTTTTGCCGAAAACGTCGTTTTGCTTCCAAAACTCTATAACTTCGCGCTCGCGCTCCGTAAAGTCTTTGTTTGGTTCAGCTTTGTCATACATGGTGAGTAGTTCCTTTTATCAGAGAATAAAACAGTATATCGAAATAAAGTGAAGCGCACTGCCCGCAAGCACGAACAAGTGCCAAATAAAGTGGTGCCACGGTATCTTTTTTATGCGGTAGAATATTATACCCGCCGTGTATACGATACCGCCCGAGAGCAAAAACCAAAACGCTCCCGTGCCCATCGCCGAGTACAGCGCGGGCAATCTTATCACGCACGCCCACCCCATAACCACGTAGGCTATGAGCGAAAACACGCGAAACTTTTGCACGTTTATTGCGTTGAACACAATTACGAGCACCGCCATGCCGAGCACGACAGAGGCAATCACTATGCCCCACACAAAGTTCGCAAAACTCGTCTGCGCTCCGAGTATGGAAAGTCCCACGAGCATATACGGCGCGTATGTGCCTGCAATAAGCAACGCAACTCCGCAATGGTCGAATCTGCGAAAAACCGCGCGGCGCGTTTTACCGAGCGGTTGCGCATGATAGAGCGCACTCATAACGTACATTTCTATCAGACAAAACGAATACAAACATATCGATACTATGGCAAGCGCGTTTCCCTTAACCGGCGGAGAACCGGAATAAGAAACCTTTACTATCATGAATACCGACGCGATAACGCTCAGGAGTGCGCCGAGCGCATGTGTTATGATGTTCGCCGTTTCCTCTCCTCGCGAATACGCGATTTGGTTGGAATACGAACGCCGTTTGCGCTCTTTGTTTTCCATTATTTTATTATAACCCTTTCATGCGCTCCGTGTCAATTAAATTCGGGCACGCTATTTCATTGACCGCGAATGAAAATGGGTGTATAATTAAGTTATCATGCGCGAAGACGTAAGAAGTATAAAAAATATTTGCCCGAGCTGTTTCGGCACGCTCGACGGCGTCGGCGTTTGCCGTTCGTGCGGCATACGGCCCGAAAGCATAGCGAACCCTCCCGCCGCGCTTCCTTTACGCTCGGTGATTGGCAGCAGATACATGACGGGCAAAAGTTTGGGCATAGGCGGTTTCGGCATAACTTATCTTGCCTGGGACTTGAACGAAAGCCGAAAAGTAGCCATAAAGGAATTTTTTCCGCAGGGCTACGCCACGCGCGAAAAAGGCGACTCGCGGGTAAACGTGCTTTCTCCCGAAGTGGTGCAACCGTTCAATCACTGGCTGGGCGCGTTTGTGGAAGAAGCCAAAGTTTTAATGCGCATAAAGCACCTGCACGGCGTTGTGAAACTGCTCGACTATTTCGAAAACAACAACACGGCGTACATAGTTACCGACTATCTCGAGGGCAAATCGCTCAGAAACCATCTCACCGAACGCAACTACAAAATCCCGTATAACGAAGCTCTCGGCATACTCCGCCCCGTTTTCGAGTCGCTCGCAGTGCTCCACGGCTACGGCGTGATACACAAAGACATCAGCCCCGAAAATATTATAATAGTGCTCAACAAATACGTTAAACTGATAGATTTCGGAGCCGCCGCGCTATACAAAGTGAACGGCAACGAAAAACCTTACGTTGTGCAAAAGGCGGGCTATTCTCCCGTGGAACTCTACCGCGCCGACCCTCGCGGCTTCGGCCCGTGGACGGACGTATACCAAATGGGCGCAACTTTGTATAACTGCGTAACGGGCTATATTCCCGCGGTTGCCTCCGAGCGCGAAAAGGAAGACAAACTCCCCCGCCCCTCGGCTTTGGGAATAGACCTGCCCGAATACGTGGAAGACGCCGTTATGAAAGCAATGGCGGTAAAAAGCGAAGACCGCTACCAAACCGTAAGCGACTTTGCAAAAGATTTGAAGATTTAGAGCGATATCTTTCTCATGCAAGGGATTGCTTCGGGCGCAAGCACCCTCGCAATGACATGTATGCCCGATTTGCCCCTCGCAATGACAAGGGCTACGCTAAACCGTCATTGCGAGCGAGTTTACGAGCGTGGCAATCTCATGCATTGAAAATAAAAAACGCGCGGTCATCGCGCGTTTTCAGTTTGTTTTTTTTTATATTCGGTGTTCTCGAAAACCATGCCCGTTTTGGTGCGCCGCCAATATTGATAGCGGTCGGAATATTCGTACACGTATAAGTCGGGGTCTTTGCGGGTGCGGAACACGAGCGGCTGTTCGTCGGGCACGTCCGTACCCGAAAGCCTGCGCCAAAGCTCCTCGGAATCGAGTCTGCTGTCGGCCTCGCGCTGTTCGGTCTTACTCATGGTTCTGCCGTATTCCTGAAAGAAACTGCCTTCGTCGAAAGAAGCGGTGCGCTCGTAACGCTCGGGCGGCTTTTCCGCAAAATACTTTTTTTCGAGGTCGCTCACGTCGGAACGCGGTCTTTCGGGCGGCGGAGGCGGCGCGTAAGACTGCGGCGGCGGATAATAGGGTTGCGAATACGGCGGCGCATAAGGCTGACCCTGCGGAGGATACGGCGCTCCGTATGACTGCGGAGGGTAAGCGTTTTGCGGCGGATAGGGCTGTTGCGGCGGCATGTAGCCGTGCGAATAGGCTATGTTTTGCTGAGCGTACTCTTCGGCGTTATCTTTCTTTTTGCGCTTGCGTTCCACTGCTGGCGCGGAAGGCGCGGACGAAACGCCTTTATTGCGTTTTCTGCTGCGCACGTACATGGCGAGTCCGAAACCGAGCACCGCGGTTACGGCAAGCCCGCCCCAAAACAGTCCTTCGGTAAGACCGGCGAAAGCGGTGTTCGTCACGCCGCAGGTTATGAAAAATCCTACCGTGAAAGCCGCGGGCAACCACAGTCCGAGGGATATGAGGACAAAAGCCAAAACTTTGGCTATGCCGTCGAATATTCTCAGAATGAATTTACCCACGCGTTTGTTCTCCTATTTAATTACGTTTACGCCCATGTAAGGCACGAGAGCTTCGGGCACGGTAACCGAGCCGTCGGCGTTTTGGAAATTCTCGAGTATGGCGGCTGTGGTGCGCCCCACCGCAAGCCCGCTTCCGTTAAGAGTATGCACAAGAGAATTCTTTCCGTTTTCTTTGTATTTTATATTCATGCGGCGAGCCTGATAGTCTTCGAAATTTGAGCACGACGAAATTTCCACATATCTGCCGTAGCTCGGCATCCAAACCTCTATATCGTAAGTTTTCGCGGAGCTAAAGCCCATATCGCCGGTAGACAGGCACACCACGCGGTACGCAAGCCCCAACTTTTTGAGTATGAGCTCGGCTTCGGCGGTAAGGCTCTCGAGTTCGGCGTAGCTGTCTTCGGGCGCACAGAATTTTACGAGCTCCACTTTGTTGAACTGATGCTGACGAATGAGTCCGCGCGTATCTCTGCCCGCGCTTCCCGCTTCCGCTCTGAAACACGCGGTATATGCGCAGTAGTTTATGGGGAGCGATTTTTTATCGAGTATTTCGCCGCGGTGCATGTTGGTTACGGGCACTTCGGCGGTGGGCACCAAGAAATAGTTGGTGTCTTTCACCGCAAACGCGTCCTCTTCGAATTTGGGCAACTGACCCGTGCCGTACATGCTGTCGCGGTTAACCATAAACGGCGGAAAAATCTCGGTGTAGCCGTTTTCGGTATGCACGTTGAGCATAAAGTTGGCAACGGCGCGTTCCAGCCTTGCGCCCAATCCGCGGTATACGGTGAAGCGCGCGCCCGTTATCTTCGCCGCCGTGGCGGGGTCGAGTATTCCGAGGTTCGCGCCTATATCCCAATGCGCGAGGGGCTCGAAATCGAACTTGCGCGGCTCTCCGTATTTGCGCACCTCTTTGTTAAACGTATCGTCTGCGCCCACGGGCACGCTCGAGTGCGGAATGTTGGGTATGCTCATCACGGCGAGCCGCAAGTCGGCTTCCACCGCGCCGAGCTCTTCGTCCAATCTCTTTATCTCTTCGTTGTCTTTTTTCATCGCCGCAATCATATCGTCGGCGTTTTTCTTCTCTTTGCGCATACGCGCTATTTCGTCCGACACGCGGTTGCGCTCGGCTTTCATTGCTTCAACTTTGCCGAGTATCTCTTTTCTGCGGGCGTTGAGCGCGAGCACCTTGTCCACGTCATACGTGCCGCTGCGCGTGCTCATAGCCTTTTTTACGAGGTCGGCGTTTTCGGTGATGAACTTTAAGTCTAACATGCTTTTGTTCCTCAAAAATTTCTCACCTAAGATTATAACCCTTTAGCAAAAAAAAATCAACTGTTTTTATCGCTTGGGGCGTTTTCTTATAAATACGGCGAGCGATACCAAATCCGCCGCGCACGCGAGCAAATAAAACGCCGCGTTGGAAACGGCGAAGCCCGCTATGCCGAAATGCGGTATCAGCACGAAATTGAGTATCTCTTTCACTGCCGCCGCCGCAAAAAGATTGAACGCGGGTATATACGCTTTGCCGGCGCCCTGCAACACCGCCGCCGCGGTTTGAAGAGTGGCAACGGCGGGAACGGCAAACGCCGAAATTCTCAATAGCCGCGCGGCGGAGGCAATCTCCACTCCGAGCGAATTTCCGTACAAAATTTTCAAAACGAGCGGCGCGAAAAGCCCCAGCCCCGCAAACGCCGCAAGACCGAGCGCGGCGGCAAACGCAACCGCGCGAAAAGCCGTTGAGCCTATCTTTTCGCCTTTGCCGCAAAGCTGCGAAACCTTGGGCAACAGCGTACCGCAAAGCCCCACCGTGAGAACGGCGGGCATATTCACGAGCGAGCCTACGGGCCCCGTCACTATGCCGTATAAAGCCGTGGCGGTTTCGCGAGCCTCGCCCGACGCGGTAAGAATATTCACCACGGTGAAACTGTCCGCAACCTGACACAGCGGCAAGATTATCAGCCCGAGAGTTATGGGCAAAGACGCTTTTACAAGTAACGCCGCCGAAGTTAAAAAAGCCTGCAATTTGCCGCCGCTCACAGTCGCCGCGTCCGCCGCCGCAACCGCGGGCAACGCCGCGGAGCCGCCCTGCATATCCATAGCGGGCGCAAGCTCTTCCGAAACCTCGGCGAGCGCGACCGCGTTTTGCTTTTCGGCGCATTCTCCCGCGCTCAAACTTTGCTCGCAATTGTCCTTTTTGGCAACGGTTCTTTTGCGTGCGTAAAAGTAGTACGCGGCCGACGCCGCTTCGGCGAGCGACACGCCCGCGGCACACCCCGCAACCGCCGCCGTAAGCGAGTGCTTTGCCAAAAGCACGGCAAGCGTAAGCCCCGCAACGAGTTTAACCGTTTGTTCCAAAAGCTGACCGAAAGCCGACGGGCGCACGTTCGCAGTTCCGAGAAAATATCCGCGCATAACCGAGCACACCGCAGAGAGCGGCACGCTCGCCAAAAGAGTCCACAACGCGCCCGTTGCTTCGGGCGCACCCGAAAGCGAGGCGATAAGCGGCGCGAACGCCGCCGCCGAAAACGTGACGGGCAACGATATCCCCACGGCAACCGCGGCGAGCGCGGCGCAGTCGGTTTTGCCGTCGCACTCCGCCGTAAGTTTGCTTACCGCGGCGGTAAGCCCGCCGCCAGTGAGCGTTACTATGAGCGCGTAAGTGGGAAACACAGATTGATAAAGCCCCATGCCGTGCGCCCCGAGAGCTCGCGTAAGCGGTATGCGGTAAAAGCCGCCTATAAGTTTGCTTGCGAGCGCGGCGGCGGTAAGCAGCCACGCCCCTCTCAAAAATCCGAATTTTTTTCCGTGCGTGTTTTTCATCTGTCGGCAAAGTCCTATTTGCCTTTAGTATGCGCACCCTTCGTTTTTCGTATTTATTTCGCTAACTTTTATTTACGTTTCCGTCGGTGCAACGCACGGTATATTCGCCCGTTTGGTTCGCCCAGTTCACCGCCTTTTTCACGGCGTTCCACTGCGAAACAGTTCCCTTATATTCTATATCTACAAGTGCCTTGCAACTTCCGAAAGCATAATTCGAAAATTCTTTCACGCTCGCGGGCAAAGTAACTTTCTTAAGCCCATAGCACTCGAAGAATGCGTTCTCTCCCACCTTTTCAACGCCGCTCGGAAGCACTGTTTCGGTAAGCTCCTTGCACCCCATAAACGCCCTGTCGCCTATGCTTATAACGCCCGAGGGTATCGTGCTCGTTTTGCAACCCGCAACAACAATCGTACCGGCCGCGTTCAAAATGCAATTGCCCGCGCTTTTGTAGGTTGTGTTCGCGCTCTTAACCGTTATGCTCGTAAGCGCGTTGCAACCGTAAAACAAACCTATAGAAGAAATGTCTTTCACGCCCGACCCTATGGTTATCGACTCTATTGTGCTGTTCTTGAAAATTTGCGCGCGTAATGTAGTAACGGTATCGGGTATTGTTATTTCGGTAACCTCAAGCCCCTCGAACGCCGCCTCTTCTATTTGCGTAACGCCGGCGGGAATTTCCGCTTGCGCGTTCGCGAGATACAGTATTTTTCCGTTCGCCGATACGAGCGCGTTGTTCACCGCTTTGTAATGAGTGTTGTTTGCTCCAACGGTAAGTTTTTTTCTTGCGTTACAACCGGCGAACACTCCGCTGTAATTCGTTCCCCTCGCCATTGTTTTGAGTCCGTTGCCTATGTTTATTTCTTCGAGAGCGGGACAAAAAGCAAAAGTTTGCGCGTAAAGTTTTTCCACTTTATCGCCGAGCGTAACTTTTTTGAGCTTTTTGCAACCGGAGAAAACGTCGTTGCCCATGTTCTGCTCGCCGTTCGCCATGCCGCCGTACTGATTTATAACCATCGCGTTCACTGCGTTTACCGTAACTTCGGTGAGTCCGCTGTTTTGAAAAGCAAACGACTCTATTTTGGTAAGTTTGGAAACGTCCATATCGAATTTTTCGGCGTTTTCAAACGCGTTAAAACCAACCTCGGTAACGGCGGGCATATCCACGCTTTCGAGAGAAACGCAATTGCGAAAGGTGTACTTAGGCACGGACACCAAACTTTGGGGCAGTTTAACACGCTTCAAATAACCTGCGTAGTAAAACGCGCCCATGCCGATTTTTTTCACGCTGTTCGGAAGCGTTACCTCCGTAAGTTTGGTATTGCCGAACGCATAATCGTTTACGGTTTCCAAGCCGTTGCCGATATCCATGGAAGAAACGCCGCTACTGTAAAACGCATATGAACCCAAAGTTTTCACGCTGTCGGGTATTTTTACGTATGTTATATTTTTTTTGCTTTTGAAAGCGTTTGCCCCTACGGCAATAACCGGTTTGCCGTTGTATGTTTCGGGTATTATGATTATCTTGCTTTTCCCTTTATACTCGGTCACCTCGTAGCCGCCCGAAATTTCTTTATACGATAAGTCGGGTGTTTCGGTAAGCTCGAAACCGCAAACTTTGCACGTTACGCCCTCGTATACGTGGTCGGATTTTGTTTCCTCTTTCCCGCAAACTTTACACGTGCGGTAGTGCCCGTTTTCGTCAAACGTATACTCTTCTCCGTATTCGTGCGCCGAGCTTTCTTCCGCTCTGTTGCATACCGTGCATTTCCTGTAATGCCCGCCGAGCGTGTACTCGTAATCTTCGCCGAACTCGTGCGCCGCCTTAGAGTCTTTCAGCTCTGTATGCTCGCAAGTTGCCGCATGCCAATGCTCGGTTGCGTCGCTTTCCCACTCCGTTGAAAATGTATGCGTGTGTTGCGGTTTTTCTTCCGGCTTTTCGCCGCCCGTACCGCTCCCGTTTCCTCCGCCCGCGCATGCCGAACAACAAAAAAAGCAAGCGAGCATAAGCGCAAACGCCACCGCGTAAGTTTTGAGTCGTTTTGTCATTTTCATTCCTCCCGTGTATATAAAAGTTCTCGACCGTTTGTAAAAACAATCAAGAACCTTATTATATACCCCCCCCCGACTTCGTCAAGCGAATGAAAGCGTTTTTTGAACTTTTTTTCTGCCGCAGGTATTCAACCGCGGAATTTTTGTTGCCGACTCCTCACCCGAAACTTATTTCGGATATAGAAGGATAATTATTGCCGTTTTCTTCAAATAAAAGATATTTTATATATCTGTATTCAAGCGCACTCGAAAATTCTTTTTCCCATATTTCGGAGTAATTGCCGTTTTCCTCGGCAAAAATTTCGTAAGTTTCGCCGTCGACAGAGCCCATTAAATGAAAGCGCACCGGATAATGCGGTTCGGAATAATCGTCGGGCGTGGCAACGTAAAAGAATATTTCGTCCATTTCCGCCTCGGTTGCGCCGTTCTCGCCGGTTTGCGAATATATAACTATAAGCATACTGCGCACCGAAACAACGCTCTGCAACTCTATATCGCACACCGCGTCGGCGTTGTCTTTAACTTCGGCAAGCAACTCGTAATTATTTTCGTCGAGCCCGTCGCCATCTACCTGCTCGGGCGTGTAATAAACGGCGAACTTTGCGGGCACCGTACCGTTCATATCGTTATCGAAGGTAAGTTTTTGCACCTGCAACGCGCTCGACAGCGTAAAATACACCTTTTGCGGCGCGGTGTCGGAGGGAATTTCTTCGCTTTTCCAACTCCTGCCGTCGGCAGTCCCCGTGAAAAGGTTGGGTATCGACGTCCCGCCCGATATGCTTGTGGCGTCGCCCCTGCGAAAAGCGGGTTTCGCGGCTACGTATTCGGGCTTGCGGTTGGTGTAACCGTCGGCAAAAGAGTCGTCTATGGTCACTTTGGAAAACGATACTCTCCGCCCCAAATCTATATTAAGTATTTGCGGCGTGGTGTCGTTTGCCTTGCGCGCGCCTATCCAACCGGTAGAAACGTCGCCGTCCATGGCAAGCGCGGCGTCATGCCCCTCGCGCGACGTCGCCGTTACAACGAGCGGACCTTCGGCAGGTTGCAAAGCGCACGCGCTCAAGCAAAAAGCAAAACACAAAGCAACTAAAGCGCAAACTATTCTTTTCATATAATTTTCTCCTCGTCTTCTCCGCGGAATATGAGCGTTCCGGGCTGAATCGTTTCGTCGTCTATCCAGGTGGTGCGGCGCAATTTGTCGGCTATTATCTTGCCAACGTTGTCATACAGCGGGTCAATGGTGGTGAACTTGTACTTGTAATTATCTCCGAGCGCGTTATCGTGCCCCGAAACAAGCACGTCGCGCCCCGGCATAAGTCCGGCGTCGGCTATGGCGTCGCACGCGCCCATTGCCACGCCGTCGTTTATGCAAACTATGCAAGTAGGACGCGGGTCCACGGCAAGAAGCTCTTTGGTAAGGTCGTATCCGTCTTCGGGAGTCATGTTGCCCCACTTTACGTAGCGAGCGTCTATATACAAATCGTTGAGTATCATTGCGTCTTGATATCCCATGTATCTTTCCAAACTCTCGCTGAAATTGTTGGTGCCGTTTATGCACGCTATGCGGCTGTGTCCCCGTTTGACGAACTGCCCCACCACTTCGCCGAATTTGCGGCGTTCGTCGTTGTTCACTCGGCACACCTGCACGTCCGGCTCGAAATAGTTGTATACCACAACGCACTTTCCCTGCCCGTGCAAATATTCCACCACGCTCCGCCGAGTTTCGCCCATTAAAAGCAATTTGTCCATATGACTTAGCACCGACGAAGGAAAACGTTTTTCCACCTCGTCGTCGGCTATGGTGTCTATGAGCAAATTATACTCTCCGTTAAGCTCTCTGAATATAGACTTGTAAATATTGTGCGCGTACATGTTCACGTACTTTGTTTTGCGCGAACCGGGTTTGTTTTGTTCGCTGGGCGAAAGCACAAGCATGCCTATGTAGCGGTTGGGCGGGCAACATACGCACCGCACCTTGCTGCTCAAAAACGTGCCCTTACCCTTAATCTTCTCCACAATGCACTCGGCGCGCAACCGCTCGAGCGCTCTGCGCACGGTAGTCAAACTCACGTCGAACTTGCGGCAGTATTCCTTTTCCGACAAAAGATAGCCGTTTTCTTTCAACTCTCCGTTTTCTATGTCGCGCAGTATCTGTTCGTACACATATTCGTATGCAAAGCACTGATTTATCATGTTCCGTTCTTCCGTTATTTATAATGTTGCGGGTACTCCCTTTCGTATTATAACACGAAACGAAAAATTTGTATACAAATCATTGCGTTTTTCGCAAAACGGCTATGCCGCGCGGCGGCAACGCGAACCCTTTTTTAGTGACTTTTGCCGTACCGAACTCGTCGCGCGCCTTCCACGGCAACGTAAATTCGAGTTCGCGGTCTTCTTCGCTGTACGCCACCCATAAATCGGTACCCTCAACGCTATCCACGCAAACGCCGTACGGCAAGTCTTTTTTCCATTCGATTGCGGGTGCGCCGCACAAATCGTACAAAAGCTCGGAAGGGTTCGCCTCGGCGTAACCGTGGCAACCGTAACCGAGAAGAGTGGTAACGTTTATTATTTTGCCCTTGCCCGACTTTTTGGCATACACCGCCGGCAAGCCGCCGTCGAAACTCGCAATAACTTCGGTCCCTTCGTCGGCATTGTAGGCAAGCAGATATTTTGCGCCCGCAAGTTTGCGCCCTTTATACGTAAACGGCAACAAATGGCTGCCCGCCGCGTTGTGCAAAACGTTGTCGTAACCGTTTTCTATGCGGGTGGTGGCGTGTATCTCGCGCACGTGTATGCCGCCTAAGTCGGCAAGTCCGCAACCGGGCAGGTCCTCGCAGTGCATTCCCGTATCGGCGTCGGTCATGCCCGCATAAGCCTCGAATATAACCGTGCCGCCCGCCTCGGTAAACTCGGCTATCTTTTCGGTAATGCGCGTATCCAAACATAAAGCGGCGGGAAAATACAATACTTTGTACTCGTATATTTCTCCGCTCTCTATCTCGGCGCGGGAGAAAAATCCAACGTCGTAGCCCGACGAACGGAACATCTTGAACCCGCCGAGCAACGAATTGTTGTAAACGTCGGTGCCGAAACTCGCGTTCCATGCGTTAATCTCGCAGGCAGCGTCCAAAAACACTCCCACCTGCCGAGCGGATTGCGGGCGCGGCGCGGCGAGTGCGTCTTTTTCGGCGAGCACGAACTTAACTATTTTTTGCAGTTGCTCGTCCCACGGAGCGCTGTTGCCTTTAAGGTCGAGATTGCCCCACGCGGGAGCTTCGAGCCCCAACTTTTCGGGATTGTACTGCCAAAACATAAACCCGCGAACGCCCGAGCCGAGCGGAATGAATATGTGCCGCAATAAGTCTGTAAGAGTCGGGCGGTGAAATCCGTTCAAAGAATTGCCGGGCACGGCGTGTATCTCCGAATTTATTACCGGTTTGCCCTTTGCCGCGCTTGCGAGTATGCCCGCCGCAAGCGAGCAACTGCCCACGCTGTTTCCCACCATGTCGCCTATGCGCGAAAGCGCAAAATCGTCGCTCGCGCAGGTTACGGAATTAAACAGCGGAGGCGGCACGGTGTGGCACATAACGGGATGAGCCGAGTCGTGTTTTTTTACAGCCGCCGCGCGTAATTTCATATCGTTTGTAACGGTGTCGCAAAAGAACAAACGCCAGTCCGCCATATCCATGGTGGTGCCCCGCCTACGAGAAGGCTCGCAGTCGGAAAAACTCCGATAATTGCGCCCCCATACCTCGTTGAGCTTTTCAATTGCGCCGTACTTGTTCTTAAGCCACGCGCGAAACTCTTTTACGCTGTGCTCGCAATAACAAACAAGGTCTTCCACATGCGGCTCGCGGCGCAGTCCTACGGTAAGTTCGGGCTCGTTCCACACGTCCCAAACGTACAGCGCGGGGTGGTTCGCGTAACGGCGAGCGCACTCCTCTATGAATTCCATTCTCAGCCGCGTAGCATCGGCGTGGTGCAAGCACGGTCCGGGCACGCCGCCTATTTGGCGGCACTCGGTGGCGTAGCCGTAAAGCCGTTCGCCGCGGTTGGTAATCATGGCAACGTCGGGATATTTTTCTTCGAGCCAAACGGGCGCAACGTCCAAAATCAAATTGAGCACAACTTTAAGCCCGTTTTCGTGCGCAATATCCATAAGTTCGTCTATATCCGAAAAGTCGTAGCGGTCGGGTTCGGGATTGTTCCAACGCCACTGCACCCAGTATTTTACGGTGTTGTAGCCGTCGGCTTTGAGTTTTTTCAAGTCGCGCTCCCACTTGTCCGCCTTGGGCGTGGGCGCACGGTAATACTGAAAGCCGAACGGTATAAAATTATCGTTTTGCATATGCTCTACTTTATTGCTCCTTCGGTAAGACTGTCCATAAAACTGCGCATGTTGAGAGCAAAATACACCAAAAGCGGTATGCTTGCCAAAATGTAACCTGCGAACAACGCACCCTTGTTGCTACCCTGTTGTTGATTGAATTCCAAAAGCCCGAGCGGTATGGTTTTGAGCGCGCTCTTTTCTATTACCAACATCGGCCAAACTATATCGTTCCAAAAGTTGAGAAGGGCGAGTATGGAAACGGTGGTGAGTATCGTTCCGAGCAACGGTATTCCTATAGAAATAAAGCACCTGAATTCGCTTATTCCGTCTATTTTAGCCGCCTCGAAAACCGTTTTGGGCAACTGCTCCACAAAGCCGCGCACCAAATAAATTCCCATAACCGAGCCGCCCGCCAAATAGGGCAACAACAGCGCAAACTGCGTGTTGTAAAGCCCCAGCCGTATTATAACGAGATAACTCGGCACAAGGGTAAGAATAGACGGTATCATCATGTTTACGAGTATTGCGGCAAAAAGCACTCGCTTGCCGCGAAAAACGTAGTGCCCGAAAGCGTAGCCGCACAGCGCCGCCAAAAAGGTAACGCCCGCGGTGGAAACCACGGTAACGGTAACCGAGTTCCAAATGAACGGAAGCATTTTAACGAACGCGTCGGAATAGTTTTTCCAATAAAGAGGATAGCTGAAAAACAGCACGCCGCCCAAAAGCTGATTTTGAGTTTTGAAAGAGTTTACTATAAGAACGTAAAACGGCACAAGCGTAAAGATAAGAAAAATCACAAGCATAACGCGGTTTATCACCGTGCCCGCCGATATCTTGCGCTTGTTTGCCTTGTATGCCTGCAACATCAGTCAGCCGCCTCCGTCTTAAACAAAAAGTTTGAAAGGTAAGTAAAACCCAACATAACGAGCATCATGAGCACGCCCATTGCGCTCGCAAGCCCGTACTCTCCCGAGTCGAACGCGGTTTTATACATGTAAAGTCCCGGCACGTAGGAGTAATAGCCCGGTCCGCCGCCCGTTATTGTTTGAATTTTTACAAAGTCTTGAATTTCGCCTATAACGCTGAGCGTAAACACCATTTTGAATTGCGGCTTAAGCAGCGGAATATCTATAAACAGCAATTGCCTTAGCCTGCTCGCGCCGTCTATTCTCGCCGCCTCTCGCACCGAATTGTCTATGTTGCCGAGCCCCGCAATATACACGAGCAAGAACGTGCCGCCCACCCACGGAAAGCCCATAAAACGTATCGCCCATTTAACCGACGACGCCGAGCCGAGCAGGTCCACCCCGCTCCCGCCGAAAATTCTTATAATGTTGTTTATTACGCCTATGTCAACGTCGTAAATGAACTGCCACAGCAAAAATATTACCATGCTCGGCACAACCATAGGCACAACGAACGCCACTCGCCACCTGTAAGAGGCTTTGGGATTTTTTACGGAAAATATCATGAAACCGCACAAAAACGGAAAAATGAGATTTACGACGACTCCGGTTACCATAAAAAACAGCGAGTTGCCCCACGACTGCCAAAACACGGGGTCTTTGAACAACTGCAAATAATTGCCGAAACCTACAAACTGATTTATTCCGTTGCCGCCGAAACCGCCCGACCAGCGGAAAAACGATTTCACTATAGAGAGCACAACCGGATAAAGCGCGAATATCGCAAGCAATATCAGAGTGGGTGCAATCATCAAATAAGGGGCTATTTTGTCGCCTTTGAGTTTCTTTTTTAATTTCAAGTTCATTTTACAAGTACCACCCGTTGTCTTCGGCAAGTTGCGACGTTATTTCAACGTACTTTTTCTGCACGTCGGAGCACAAAGCATTCAAACTTATCGCGTCGCGCCCCGTAGCCAAATACATCTGCATGCGCTTAAAGTGAAATTCTTCGGCGGTGCCGCTCGAGAGATTTTGCAACCCGAAACGCATGCGCACCGTTTGGCTGTTATCGGGCGGAAGAAAGTCGCTCATTATCTCGTTTACTTCCACGCCCTTCATAACGGGTATCTCGTAAGCCGCGTCAGCCATGTAAGCGGCTATTTCGGGCGAGGTGAAAAATCTCAAAAAGTCTACCGCGCCCTCCGTTTTACCGCTCTTTTGCGTGGAAAGAGGAATACAAAAACATCCCGAAGGCTCGCCCATTTCCTGTAGCGGAAGCCCTTCTTTTAAGTTGCTAAACGTAAAAGTGCCGCCGTCTTGCCCGTCTACGTACGTTTGAGGAGTGAGCCGCGGAAAAGGAAGCGACTTGTACTCGAACATGGTGTACGGGTTGGTTTGGTCGGCGTCGGGGTTTTGATTGCCGAGCGTCATCTCTATGCCCGCAACGCCCCAAGAGCCGCAAAACATCATGGGTACTTCCTGCCGCAAAAACTTTTCGCTCGTGTCCGAGCGCGAGTTGAACCCGTCGCCCCAGTACTTAGACCAGTATTTCATAAAGCGCAAAACTTCTTTGAAATCGGAGTCGGAAGAAAAATTCATGCCGTCGTCGCCGAGTATCATGCCGCATATCTCCTCCGACTCTATCATTCCGTTGTCGTTTTCGTCCCACTCGGTAATTTCGTCGTACTTAACCTGAGCCATGAAAATATCGAGCAGCCAGCTCACGTGATAATTTATATATTGCTGATTTGCTATCTGCATGGCGGTTTTGCCGTCCGCCTCGAAAACCTCGCACACCTTTCTGAACTGCGAAAAAGTCCAGTCTTCGTTAATATCGGTATCTATGTTTATTCCGTTCGCGTCAAGAGCGTCGCGCTTGCTTTCCAGCATTTCTTCGTTGATAACTATGCGTACCGACACGGTAGACGTGGGAATATTCGTAAACCGCCCTTTCTTGTTGGGGTCTTCGAGCTGACTGAGATACGTTCCCGCAAAGCTGTCGCGCCACGATATTTCGGAGTCTGCGTTATAGGGGTTGGGCTCGTTAAGAACTTCGGCAAAATCGTACAAATATCCGTTTTGCGCGTCGGCGTTGGCGTATACGCTCGTGGTAGCCAAAATATCGGGCGCGGTCCCGCCGGCAAGTTGCGAGCTCATCCAAATGCGGTAATTGCCCGCGTCTTGCCGCTGAACCTCCACTTGGTATTTGTCCTGCCGCTCGTTATACATTTCGGCAACTTCTTGCAAAGCGTTGTAATACGGCAGATTGGTGCCCCAAAACGCCAGCCTGAGTTTAGACGAATTTTCGCGAAAGCGGAAAACGTTGAACCCCATTGTGAACACACAAACCGCAACAAGCACGGCGAGTATACCTTGTTTTACGTGAATACGCATATTATGTCCTCGTTTAGTTTTGCTTTTTCTTTCTTCTTGCGGCAAGCGCGAACGCCACCGCGAGCACTGCTACCGCCGCCGAGAGCATGCCGCCCGTAACAACGTAAGAGCCGCAGTTGCAACCGGCCGTTTTAGGCTCTTGTGCCGCCGCCACGGTAACCGTTGCGCTGCCCGTAAATTCGGGCGCGAACTCGCGCGTTACCTTGTAGTAAACGGTGTAAACGCCTTCTTCGGTAAACACGGGATTTTCGAGAGTCCACTCTCCGAACTCTTGCGTGCGGTAATAAACTTTGTCGCCCTCGGCAACTCCCGTAACGGTTATAGAGTTGTTCTCTCCCGCCTTGCCGCTCACGTCCTGTGCGCTCACTCCCGTAATAAGCTCAACGCCGTGCATTTCGGCTATCATTTCCTTAAAGGTAGCAAACGTGCCGTCGTACGAAAGCAAGTTCCACCAGGTGTTCTGCAAGTGCGACTCCATGGTCCAAACGGCAAAGCCCTTAAAGCCCGCTTCTCTGGCAAGCCGCACCGTTTCTATAAATACGTCGTGTGCGCTCGGCAAAGCCCCGTTGGGTTCGTCCCAGTTTGCCGCCCACGATGTAGCCGCTCCGAACTCACCCATAAACAAAGGTTTTTTCTTGAGCAGTTGTTGCGTTTCTTCGCCGTAGAAATTCATATCGGTAAGGTCTTTGGCAAACGAACTGCGAATGGTGTTGTTGTCGCGGTTGCGGAAATAAATGTGCACGTCCAAAAAGTCTATATTCGACGAAAGGTATACGTCGAAACGCGCGGGATAACGCGGGTCGCCGTTTTCGGGCCGAGCGGGGCACCCCACTTCGTTGCCGTTGCCCACTATGTTAAGCGTAAAACTGCCCTCGTTTACGAGCATGTCGGGGTCTATCTCTTTTACCGCCGCCGTAAGCGCGTTCAAGTAGTATATAACGCCGTCTTCGAAACATTTTTGCCTGTCGTCGCCGTCGGTCATATCGTAAGTTACGCCGTTAGCCGCCGTAAACGAAGCGGCGCTTTTATCGTCAAACGGAGTCTCGTTGCCGTACATTGCAAACTCGTTCTGAAAAGCTATGGAGAATATTGCGGGAACGAGTTCGGCGTGTTTTTCGGTAAAGTACTTTACAACGTTTCGAGCGTAAGCCGCGCGGGCGTTAACGCCGTTTTCGGTAAGATACATCTCGTTGCGGCTGAGCGGTTGCCCTCCCTGCAATTCGAGATAATAACTGTTGCTAGGCACGTCGGCGTCGCCGAGAGTGAGCATTACGTAAACGCCGTACTGCTTTGCCTTGGAAAGGAAGTGCGCCACGTTCTCCATATACGGAACGTAAAGCCCCTCGTAGTAATATTGTTCGTCGTCAATAGCATAGCTCTTGTCGCCCGATATTCCGGGGTTAATGTCCGTGCGCCCTATAAGGAACACTCGTATCATATTGCCGCCCGCCGCCGCGAATTCGCGCATCATGGCGTCGGTTTTAATCGGGTCGTAATCCGCCTCGGTAAACGACGTTGCCGCGTCGAAAGTGGAATGGTCGCCGCCGCGCAGCCCCATGTAGTTGCCGCCCACGGGAAGATATTCTTTGCCCGACTCCGCGTATATAAAGTACGCGCCGTCTTCGCTCTCGCGTATGGCAATGCGCTCCACTTCGTCTTGAGGCACCGTGTAGTCCGCCTCGGTGTCTTTAAGAGCAATCGTTATATAGCGGCTCGCCTCGTCGGTAAATCCCACGCTTACAACGCGCACCGAGTTGCCGGTATACGTTTTGGGCAACGTAATTTCGCGCTCGGGGAAGAACGCTCGCCCGAGCAGAACGGTGTAGTTTCCGTTGCCGTCAAGCCCGTACGCTTCGGTCCATTTGGTTGCGCTGTTCGCGCCCTGCGGCACAAAATATATCCTGCCGCCCGTTTGCTCGGTAGTATCGGGATAATAGGTAACAAAGTTGCACGGCTGAGCCTTAAAGGGCTGAGCGGGGCTTATCTCCGTTCCCTCGAACACGATATCTCTTATGCTCGCATACGCGTTTGCGGTAGAGTGGCAAAACGATATATAGCCTTGCATGGGGTAATTGTCGGCGTAGTAGTCGGTGTCGGTGTAGGAGTAGCCCACCTCGAAATCGTCTGCGAACAACGTAATTTTAAGACCCCCCCCCGCGAGAAGTTCGCGGTACACCGTAACGGTGTGGTAATTGCCGTCGGCAAAATCCACGCCCATATCCATGCCCGCCTCAAACGTCATGGGCTTTGTAAACGCCGAGCCGGCAGTGGTCTTCATAAGCTCGACAGAGCCGTTGGGAAGCAAACGCACGCCGTAAGCGTAGTTGCTCGCGTCGAGCGCAAGTTGCGCCCCTCTGAACTGGTCTTGCCGCTTGCGGTTAAAGAAGAATTCGAGGTACTGCCCCTTTTCGTCGGCGTCGGTATCCAATTTGAAAGAGAACGCAAACTTAGTAAAGTCCACCGCCGCTTTGTAAGATACGTCGCCGTTGCCGCGGAGTATCATCTCGTTTTCTATATAAGAATAAGCGGGCGCGAACGAGTTGGTTATGGGAGCAAAGTCGGTAACTTTTACGTTGTTATTCATGCCGCTCTCGTCGCCGCGCGTTTCTTCTTGTCCGTCGGTGCCCGAAGGTATCTTGTCGGCTTCGTCGGTAGTGGGATAAACGGTATAAGAGCAACTGCCGTAACCTACAAACGCGAGCATGCCGGGCGCGGAATACGTTCCCTCGGGCAACGGCTCGTTATAGTATTCTTTGTCGTTGATTGCCACGCGCACGAACGCATACTCTTTGCCGTTGTCGGCGGTAAGTTTGTATATGCCGCACTCGAAAGTGTTAAGAGCGTTCAAAGCCACGTCGCCTATATCGAAACTCGCGAATACGGTGTCCAAATTATATTGTATCGAAACCTGCGTTCCCTGCACAAACATCATTACGGTGCGCAGTCCCGTCTGCCAGGGCATGTTCATGTTGTTGGCGTTGAGATAAACGGCAAACCAAGCGCCGTCCAAATCTATGCGAGCGTCGAATTTGTACATAACGTTTTCAAAAGAACGCCGATACATTGCCCTCGGCTCTGTTGCAACGCTCGTAAGTTCGCCGTCTTTGAACGCCGTGCCGCCCTTATCCCAAAGCGCCGAACTTTTGAAAAGCGACTTTGTGGTGTAAACGCTGTAAGGTTTTTGCGGAATTGTTATATCCGTTCCGTTTTCGCCGTAAATTTTGAACGCAAGCGCGGAGTCGGCGGAGTGCGTTATTACGAATACCGTATTGCCCTGAACTACGGGTGCGGTTTCGTCGGTGTATTCTTCTATAACGACTGCCGAGTCAAGCTCCGCCGATATCGCTACCGATTGCTTGCCGAACGCCTTAAAGCGGATATTGTGCTTGTTGCCGTCGAACAGGTTAACCGCACTCTCGCCCGTTTTGAGAGTTTCGAGCTGTCCGCCCGCCGTTGCACGCTTATATAAAGTAAACACAGTGCCCTCGCCGCTCTTTTCGGCTTTTAAGAAATATCCCGCTGTACTGCTCAAATCGTCCGAAGACGCTCTGAGCGCAAACTGCAAACTTTCGCCCGCGGTAACTTTTATATCCAAGTCCGCCGCGTCTATCGCCTTTTTATACACCAAAGTTCCGTTCGGCACGTCAACTGCGTCGAGCACCGATTTCAACTGCGTAGCGTTTGCGCTTGTGCCGCTGTAAAGGAGCTTAGAGAATATCATGCCGTCGGCGTCAACGTATTGCGCCGTTGTGGGCGGCGTGTAATTCGGCAAAAGCTCGAATTCAGCCGCACCGGGCGTTACGGGTTGAACAAAAAACTTAGTGTTTGCCACAGCAAGCGGAGTTTCGGTATCTACGCCGCTAACCGTTTCGTCGCCTATGGTAAACGCCACTTCGCAATGCCCTCTCGAGTTCTCGGTTGCGTAAAACTTTATAGGGTATGCGTCGCCGTCGAAAATATCGTTTGCAAAATTTGTCTTTGTTGCAATTATTTTCGAAGCCCAACCGTTATCGCCAGAATCGGCGCGGTACAGCGTTACGTTTTTGCCGTTAACCTCGGCGGTGTAACTCACGTGTCCGGTGTTCCAAGGCGCGTTGCCGCCCTGCGTGCGCAAATGGAACAGCATGTGTTTTTGCGTTGCTTTGGTAAAACGTATATAGCTGTCTATGCCCTGAACTTCGGCGTTGTAGGCAAGTTTGCCGTTATCCGAAGGAATGTTGCCGTCGGCGGTAAGAGTTACCGCTTCGCCCGCGTAATCTTTGAGTATCTTTTCCGCGTTTTCTGCCATAGCGCCCGAAGTTGTATAACTAACGCTCTCAACAGGCGGCTCTATATAAATTTCGAAATTAGCTAACGCTAAATTATTTTCTGGGCTCAAATTTTGACTACGGATATACACGCCCGTGTTTTCGGCGGATAGCGTGTCCGCTTCTGCCGAAGCGGTAGTTGCGGCTTTATTGTCGAACATTATAGATACATCGGTTTTTCCGTTGCCCTTATCCACGGCTGAAAATTTTACGTTATGAATTTTTCCGTCGAATATGCGCGCGTCAACCCAATCTTTCAATATAAGTTGCGTTTCTTTCGGTTTTTTTGTCCCGTCGGAATAATGAAGATATATAGCAATGGGATTATTCATTTTCTTGTCAGCCGGATTTTTTAGCACTATATGTGCCCAGTACCCGCCTATAACGCTATCTACGCCGCCATTAGTGGTATTCGGAACTCGCAACGCAAAGCACATATCGGGCGCATTGTTCGTAAGTTTGAAATCCAAATCTATGGCGTTGGTATCGGCGTTGTTATAGTAAAATATTCGATTGTCGTTGGGCGTTATCTTGTTGTTTCCCACCGCAAGGTGTATGTTCGGAACTTTTGCCTCGCCCCACAAGTTGTCTTTATCCGCCGCCATGTCCGCCGCAGTGGTGTAATTTATTGCGGCGGGCTGTGCCGGCTCCTCGCTGTCCGCGGCGGCAATCAGCGTGCAAATGCAAGACGCCGCCAGGCAAAGCGCAAGCCACAACACGATTGCGGCACGTTTAACCGATTTTGTCATAATTTCCTCCTGATTTTTATCTTTTTATCCGCTTTTTCAAGCGAAACTTGAATTTTAAGTTAAAGCGTTATTTCTTGCTTTGCCGTTGCCGAAAGCAAGCGCACCGAGCTTGTTCCGTTGTTTATGGCGTAGCCCTGCACTCCCAAGTAGCCCGCGTTTAAGAACACGGTTTTGTCGGTGTCTTGAACGGAGAGAACTTCGCCGTTGTTCAACTGAAAGCGCAGTTCCACAGCGTCGCGACCCGCCTGCGTAATGTTTTCTATGCTCATTTTAACGGTATTGACAGCCTTGCCGTCTTGCAACTGCGCGGTTACCGAACCGGGCAGTTTCGTGCCCGTGCCGTTAAGATAAATTTGCGTTCTGCCCGCCCATTTGTGGAACTGCACCGTTCCGTCGGGCGTAATCAGCACCGAATAACTGTTACTGTTTTCGTTGGTCTTCTTATTGCCCCAAATCGACACGTTGTCGCTCCTTTCGGGAACGCAACGGAACCAAAACATTATCCACTCGCCGTGCGATATCACGTTGAACGAATATTCGAGCTGAACGTCGCCGAATATTTTGTTGTTATACAGCCCCTGAAACTCGGTGACTCCCGCTTGCGGTTCTTCGGGGTTGTCTTTAGAGGTGAACCGCACGCCGTTATCTTCTTTCACGGTGTTGAATATGCGTTCTCTGCCCGTCCACGTGTTTGAAAAGTCGGCAAGCAAATCCACGTCGGCGGTTGCCTTTTCTACGTTCGGCGACTCGTACACGTCAAGTCCGAGCGGCTCGGGAGCTACGTAATTCGCCGTAACGCTGTCGGCGCCGCCTATTGCCATGCCGCCCGTGCCCATATACGAAAATCCTACCGCGCCGCCGCCCAAAATAGGCGAGCTTCCGTCGGTAACGCTCAAAAGTTTTTTCGTGTCCACGGTAACGTCTATATTAACCGCGCCGTTCGTTTCCGCAACTTCTATTTTAACGGTTGTAAAAGCGTTGCTCAGCACCATGGGTATATCCGCCGAAGGCTTCGCGCCCGAAAGCGCGGTTTCTTCGCCGTTTATCCATTTTTTAACGTACATCTTTCCGTCGGAAGCGAACTCGAGCGAATAGTTTCTGCCGCCGCGCTCGTAAAAGAAATCCGCGGGCGCGTTGCTTTGATTGGAAAACGTTACCGTTGCCGTGGTGTCGCTGCGCACGTCTACTTTCATCTTCATTTCCATAACGCCCGTGCTCATGCCCTTTGCGAGATAGGCAACCGACGCGTTTGACTTTTCGCGAAAGCTCAAAAACTTGTTTTGCGAGTCGAACACCGTTTGAACGGTAACTCCGCCCCACTTGTTTTCTTCGGTATCGGCAAGCGCGGCGGTAACGTCAAAGTTCGTTTCGGTGGCAATGGTAAACTTTTCTCTTACCGTTATATTAAACGTCGCCGTCTTTCCGCCGTAAGTAACCGTTACTTTCTTTTCTCCCGCAGTGCTCGTATCGAACCCCGAAAGCATATCGGCTGTTATATTTACCGTTTCGGTAGTATTATCGGTATATGTAACGGCAAGTTTGCCGCCGCCGAACGCGTCGCCTTCAAAATACTCCGTTTGCGTTTCTCCCACCGCTATCTCCGCAACGGTTTTGACGGCGTCGACTCCGCAAGCGCAAAAAGAAAACACGAGGGAACACATAAAAACCGACCACAATATCTTCCCTAATTTTCTCATATTTATTCTCCTATCGAATTATTTGCCCGCACGTGCAACGCATAGAGGTGCGCCGCCATATCGTGCTACAATGTCATTATAACATATATTTTTCGCTTGTCAATATGTATTTTTTTTATTCATTATTCTTTTTTCGGGCGCATATTTTTTTAATTGCGGCATATTTTTTTGCATTATCTTTTTATCCTTAACCTATTACTTTCGATTATGCGAATAAACTCTTGCGGAGCGTTCGGCGGCAAAGTAAAATTCGCGTTTGCTCCCGCCCAAAAAAAAGATATATTAAAAAACGAATTCGTGCAAAAGCGAAAAAACGGCGCAAAAAAAATAGCACGCATAAAATTGCGGCGCAAAAAGGAATATCGCAATTCAAAAAACAATATTGACAAACAAAATAATCATGTTATAATGGAATCAGAGTTTCAAAACAAGTATTCCCAAAGGGAGGAATGTATGAAAAACACCAAGAACTTTATGTGCGCGTTGCTTGTTTGCGCTTTGACGCTCGCCGTTATCGGCATAGGCGCAAGCGCGAAAAACGCGTACGCACAAAACGACTCCGGCAATTCGGCTTTGGTATCGGTATACAAAAACGAAAACGTTAAAATGATAAACGCTCCCACCGTAGTGTGCGACGTAACGGGCAAAGCCGTGCTCGATAACATAACCGCAAGTCAAAGAAAGCCGAGCAACGCCGTTTTGAGCCTTAACGAACAATTGCACGTTACGGGATTAAGCGGCGAAGACTTAGGCGCATTGGCAGACGTTCTCGCGGCGTTCGACGGCAAAATAATTCCTGTGCTGAAGGTAAACAGCCAAGCCGCGGCAAACGCGCTCTCGGAGTTTTTGAAAGAAAACCCCGAAATGCTCGATTTAGCCGTTATGAGCGAAACCCCCGATTTGGTAAAATACGTGCGCGAGCAAAACGCCAAAGTGCGCGGTATTGTGGAATATTCCGAAGATGCGTTTCGTCAAAACACGCAAGACGAACTCTACGGCGTTGTAAGCGCTACCAATTCGTCTTTTGCGAACGTTGCGATAATTCCGCAGAGCGCGGCAAGCGTGGATAACGTTCGCTACATACAAGCGCGTTTCAAAACCGTTTGGGTACGCGCCCGAAACAACTCCGCCATGGACGTATACGACTGCGTGGGAAGCGGAGCTTACGGCGTTGTGTCCGAAGATTTCAACGCGGTTTACGACGTTCTCGAAAGCTACGGCAACGACACTATGAGCCGCATGCCGTTTAACGCCGCGCACCGCACTCTGCCCGAAACGCACAACGAAAACTCGGTGAGCGGCGTAAAAGCCGCCATAGCCGCGGGAGCGACTCACCTCGAAATAGACGGTCACATTTGCAAAGCGGACAAGAACGGCAACCGCGAAATAGTAATTATGCACGACTCAACGCTCGACCGCACCACCAACGGCACGGGCGCAATTGCAAACATGACTTTAGACGAGATACGCCGCTATAAACTGGACGAATTCGGCGAAGAAGAAATCCCCACGTTTACCGACGTGATAAACGCAATGGACGGCTCGAACGCCGTACTCATATTCGAAATAAAGACCAACGACCTCGCAATAGTTCCTCTGCTCAAACAAAAACTCACCGAGCTTAACGCTTGGAACAAAGTAGTGGTGATTTCGTTTTACACCGCAATATTGCAAGAAATGAAAAACGTGTTGCCCCAAGTTCCCACCGCAAACCTCAACACGGCGAGCATGGCTACGCTAACGGAGTCGCTCGAATGGATGGGCTTATACAATACGGGCGTAGACACCACCCACCCCAACGCAAGCGCCGAATTCAACGCGGCGCTCCGCGACCGCGGCATTATAGGTTGGTACTGGACTTACGCCAACGCCGCCGAAATGCAGCGCGACACCAAAATCGGCTACACGGGGCTTACCACAAACCGAGCCGACGCCTACCGCAACGCCGTAATTACGGTTAAAGGCAAAGAAACGGAAAAAGCAACCGTGCGCGCGGGCGACAAAGTGCGCGTTATTACAACCACCTACGCGGGCGCGCAACGCGAAATTTCGGGCACGGTTATAGCCGTAGAAGAAAAAGACGACTGCTATAAAGTAGTCGCTTATTACGGCGATATAGTAAATTTGGTAACTCAAAGTTTTGTAATTACCAAGCCCGCGTCTTCCGAAAAACCCGATACCCCCAAGCCTCCCGAACCGGTAGTGCCCGATACCCCCGAGCCTCCCGACGAAGAAACTCCCGCTCCCGACGGCGGCGCAAACCCTCCCGCGGAACAAACGCCCGACGGCGGCTGCGGCGGAGATTTGGCAACTTCGGGCACGGTTGCGGCGTTCGCGCTCCTTGCGGTTGCCGCACTGCTTTTGAAAAAGCGCCCCGCCTGCTCCCGTATTAATTGAACGGGTTTAAGTAAATCTCAAAAGCTCGAGAAATAATCAACTATTTTCTCGGGCTTTTGTCAAGTCTTTTTTGCGCGTATGCCATGAGCCACTCGCGGTTGTTCAGTTTGGGATTAGCCACGCACTTCCCGAAGATATCTTCGAGTATTTCGCCTACCGCAGGTCCTTCGTAGCCCATGTCGGTTACGTCCGCGCCCGATATATCCAAATCCGAAAGAGTGAACGGCACGCCCTCGTCGAGCATTTTATCGCGCAGTTGTAAAATTCTGCTCGGTCCTATATCTTCCGCCGAAACCTTCCCCGTGGCGATTTTGTCGGCTTTTATGAGCGCAACCAAATCGTCTATCATATCGAAATGTTTCACTATAAACATGCGGAGTTTGCCCTCGCGGGTGTTGCCCGCCGCGTCGTACATGTGGTTGGCAACAAGCGCGGCAACGCGCTCCACCGTTTCTTTGGGATAACGCAGATATCTCTGACCCAAAATATCGCGGGTGATAACCTCGCCCGGCGTTTCGTGCCCGTGAAAGTTGCCGTACAGCCTGTAGCAGTACGGCTTGCCTATATCGTGCATAAGCGCGGCGAGCCGTACCGAGGGTGGCGCGGCTTTCACCGTGCGCAACGTGTGCTCGAGTACGTCGTACTCGTGGTATTCGGGATTTTGCGGAACGGAGTCCGCGCCGTCGAGCGGCTCGAGTATATACGGCAACAGCCCGAGCTTGCACATAAGTTTGAGCCCGCGGTAGTGCGCGTCGGCAACGCCGTACTTTTGGTCGGCGTGCAATATCTTTTCGAGCTCGTCGCGCTTGCGCTCGCCCGATATGTCTTTTAAGTTCTCCGCCGCCGCGATTGCCGCACGCGCCGTTGCTCCGTCTATCTTGTAGCCCGTTTCCGCAGCTATGCGAGCAAGACGCAAAAGGCGCAACCCGTCGGACGCGAAAGTGCGTTCGGGCGAATAGGAGCGCAAAACTTTTCGTTCAATATCCGCAATGCCGCCCACGGGGTCTTTTACCTCGCCCGTAGATGCGTTTACGTATATCGAATTTACGGTAAAATCGCGGCGCATTGCGTCGGCTTCGAGAGAGGTGGTGAATTTCACCTCCACGGGCGTGTGCCCGCCGCCCTCGGCGTACTTTTCGAGTCGGAACGGAGTGTATTCGTAATTGCCGCCCATAAACGATATAAGGGCGGTTCCGAGCCTGTAGTTCACTATCTTAACGCGCGCGCCGCGCGGCAAATTGAGCGCGGTGGCAATCAGCGGACCGCATAAGTCTACGTCGGTATCCCCCAAATTGCCGAATGCGTTGCGCACGCAACCGCCCACAAGATAAATAGGCGTGCCCGCGGCTGCCGCAAGTCTTTTGACCGCTTCCGGTATAAAAATATCCATAATTTATTTAATTATAACAAACCCGTAATTTTTTGGCAACGAAAACAAGCACATATTTGTTTGTGCAATTTGTGCAACTCGTACAGTAAGCAAACCGCCTATACCGCGTTACTCAAAAACACCATTGCGTGCACGAGCGTGCCCATTGTGCTCGTAACTATATAGTAGTGCCGAGAGTAAGAAAGCCCCTGCTTTTTGAGTCCGTTTTCGAGCGCGGTTTTCAACACCGAACGCTCGCCGCTTCCCCACTTTACAGACGACACGATTTCGAACGCGATATACATAGGCGCGGTGCGGTTGGCTTCGTCAAACCCCACTTTGTAGGTCTTTTCCGCAGAGCGTGCGGCGCTCACCATGTATTCGGCATAGTCGGCAACCCGCGAACCGAACTCCGCAGCCGATATCTCGCTGCCGAAATAGCCGTTAACGGTTTTGTCGCCGAACTCCTCGTCTTTATCGTACCACGGATAGCGCGTAGTCGCGGTTTTGGGAAAACCTATGAAATCGTCTTCGAAATGCGTGCTCTTAACGTCGGCGTCGGTAACGAGGAAATACATGTGACTCGCCGACTCTCGCGCGTCGCCGCCCGTGAAGAGCTGTACGTTCACGTCGCCCCAAGTGCAATCCACTATATACCACTTTCCGTAAAGTTTTACTTTGTTCCAAGCATGACCGCCGCTGTCTCTGCCGGTGCCCGCAGTGCCCGTAACGCGCATGCACTCAAAGCCCTCTATACTGCACATGAGCGCGAATGCCTTGCTCATGGCGTCGCACACGCCGTAGTGGTTTATATCGGTGAATATGCTTTCGAGATAATACGCCTCGTATTTCACAGCCGCGGAAAGCGAGGTGTAAGAGAGAACCTCGTAGTCGTAAATGTTGCGCCACATTATCCAGTCGTAAATTGCGTGCAACTTTTCCACATCGTCCATTTCGTCGGTGATTATATATCGCAAAGTGCGCCGCGCGTAATTATACAGCCTTTCCGCCGCGCTGCCGCTCACGGGCACGGGTCGGTATCCGAGCTGCGCCGTGTAATAAAGTTGGTCGCTCGTGCTCACCGATACGGGCGTGAGTTTGTCTATGGGAAACTCGTATTTTGCGGGGCGGGCTTTGCTCGAGTCGTAGTTAACGTGCGGGCGCATGGCGTTCCAAGCCTCGCCGCTGTGACCCGTTGTGCGCAACGACGGCGAACCGTCGGTTTGAAACTCTATGGTAAAGGTGCATTCCCGCCTGTTTCTTCGGTCTTCGCTCGCGCCGTAAAGATAAGAGCCGGTAAAGTGCTGTGCGCCCATCGCCCACTCTATTTCGGCGGAGGCGGAAACGTAATCGTACGCAAGATACAGCTTTTCGCCGTTCTCTACTTGCGGCGTGCGCCACAGCATGGCGTATTCGAACCACTCGTAAAACTCGTCGCGGCTCGCAATATAGCGGTTGCGCGCGCCGTCGTAAAACTTACTGTTAAGATATTCGCGTGCGCGCTCGGAGAGCTCGGGCGTTGTGAAAGAGTCGGACCAATCGGACTCGGCAAACAAGTCGCCGTCGCCCAGCGTTTTAACCTTTACCGCATAACGGCTCGAAAATATATCGGTGATAAAATCGGAGGCGTTGAAGCCCGAGTTTGTGAATTTGTCGGCAATAGCCGAATTGCGAGAGGTAATATCGTTGCTCACCTCTCTGCCCGTGGCAATATCCGTAACCGAAATTTTATAGTCCACTTTGGCGGGAACGGTATCCCAACGTATCCATATTTCGGGATAGCAGTTGTCGAAATCCACGTACACGTTTTGCGGCACTACCGTACCGCTCACGCGCACCTCCCTTTTGCCCGCGCTCTCGCCGTTAATCCGCGCCTCTATCTCGTGCAGTCCCGGCGACGACGGAGTATAAACGAACGTGTAGCCGTACGCCGCGGCTTCGCCGTTTACGAGCCACTCCGTTATAGGCTCGGGATTACCCTCGGGCAACGGGTCGTGCTTAATGCCGAACCGCACCGCCGTGTATCTTTCGGCTTCCTGCTCCGTGCTTCCGTCGCACTCCAAAATCGCGCCCGTAACGGTATCGGTAACGTGAACCGCAACCGTATCGGAAAAAGACTTGTTTTGCGCCGCGTTAACCGAAGCGGTGATTTCGTATCTTCCCACCGCCTGCGGCGTAAACGCGAAAGTTTCGCCCGCCGTCTTTTTCACAACGGTATCGCTTCCGCTAACGCTCCAACTCACCTCGGTTTGCGGGTCGGTATTCTCGCCGAGCACCGACTCAAAGGCGATTTCTTTGCCTATATCGCGCGAGTTTATTATCACCGTGCCGCGCACCGCGGTGCTCTCGCCCGCCGCCTGCGCGGTTATGCCGCTCGGCTCGGCGTAAGTTACGGTAACCTCGAGTTCGGCGGTCTTGCCGCCCTCTTCGGTGGTTGCGGTAAGCGTTGCCGTTCCCACCGACACCGACTGCGCGTACATTCTGCGCACTCCGCCCGACGTGACCGACTCCACTTCGAGCACGGCGGCGTTATCGCTCCGAACGGTGAAACTCTTGTTTGAAGCGAGCGCGGGGCGAACCGAAACCATAGAGCTCAAATCCAACCTGTCGCCGAGAGTCAATTCGGTCTGCGATATAGTTTCGCCCTGCGAAACAAACGCGATACCCGTAACCGAAACGTCGAAAAGCCCGCATCCCGATACGAATACGAACGAGCATATCATTATTACCGACAGCAAAGCCGCCGAAATTTTCTTAGAGAAGGTTTTCATTTTATTATTGTACCACAATAAAATAAAATCGTCAATGATTGCATGGGTTCAATGCGGGAGATTGCCGCGCGGCTACGCCGCTCGCAATGACGGTTAGGTTTATTTGTCATTGCGAGCAGTGCGCAGAACTGCGA
>NZ_CALPCH010000018.1 GCF_943193005.1 Pumilibacter intestinalis | reverse complement strand
GGGCCCCCGCCGCCCTTTTGCCCCGCTTTTGGGGCGCCTCCAAAAGCGGGAATTTCCCTGCTTTCTAAAGCAGCAGATTGGGCTGCTCGCATGGCTCGCTCGCAATGACATGAAATGTAAAAATATGGAAATTCAATTATCGCACAGCACGGTTTTTCTGCCGCTCAAAGCGCATAAAGCAAGGCTTTCTTTGCGTTTATCGCGAGAAAAGCGCATGCGGCAGTAGCGGCGCGACATGGACTTTGTTTTGCCTTCCGTAACCGAGCCGTCGGCGGTTACAGCCATTACGCGTGCCGATTTGGGGATAAATCGGTAATCGGAAACGGCAACGCGCACGCAACCGTAGCCGCGGCTTGCGCGTTTAACGAGCAGTCGCATTTTTCTGCGAGTGCGGCGGCTGTAGGCTATGCCGTCGAGGTTAAGGCGCACCTCTTCGGTGTCTTCGTCCACAACCGAAGCAAGGAGCACGAAGCGAAACACAAGCCGCGAAAGCGACGACATTTTACGTTCGAGCGAAACCTGTGCGCCCACGCGCCGCAAAAGTTCTTTGGCTTGTTTTGCCGAAAGCGGGAGTTGCGTTTTGAGTGCGCGGGCATAGGCGAGGTATTCCCCCACTCGCATATCGCCGTAAGGAATATCGCCGAGCACAAAGCACACTTTGCCGCCGAACTTGAAATCGGCGAGAACGTCGCAGTTATCGGCGGTTGCCGTTTCCGGACCGTGCTCGCGAAAAAGTCTTCTCTTATTGCGCACGTTTCCTATATAATAAGTAACCAAAGCAAAAATCCTCCCGTTTGGGTTTTCGGAAGGATTATTGACGTTTGCGCGTTTATTTATACTACAAAGAATATTTTCTCATGTAAGAGATTGCCGCGCTCGCGTTGCTCGCTCGCAATGACGTATATATTAGTTCCTTATGCAGGGGATTGCCGCGCTCGCGTTGCTCGCTCGCAATGACAGTGAAATCGGCGGCTTATAACTCTATCGCTTCCCTGTATATCTCGTTTTTGGCAACGCCGCGGTCGGAGGCAACCTTTTTTATCGCATCTTTCTTTTCCATGCCCTGCCGCATGTAGGTAAGCACGTGTTCGCGCACGGAAAGATTATTGAGCGCACACTCCGCCTTTTTGCCCTCTATTACGAGAACGTATTCGCCTTTTTGCGTAAACTCGGGAATTTCGCCGAGAGTGAAACGCACGCACTCCTCGAACTTTTTGCTTATTTCGCGCACAAGGGCGGCTTTGCGACTGCCGAATGCTTTATAAAACGCTTCCGACTCGCGCTCGAACGAATGGGGCGAAACGTAAAACGCAATTGTGCCCTCGAAGTTTATAAAGCCGCGCAAATACTCTTCGCGAGCCGAATTTTTTTCGGGCAAAAAGCCGCCGAAAGCCAAACTCCGCAAATCGAATCCCGAGAGCACCGCCGCCGACACGAACGCGCACGCGCTTCCCACGAGCGTATACGGCAGGTTTTCTTCTATTACCCGCCCTAAGAGCACCGCGCCGGGGTCGGAAATGCACGGAGTGCCCGCGTCGGTTATGAGCGCGATTTCCTCGCCCGCTTTAAGTCGCTCGATAATTTCTTCGCACTTGCTCTTTTCGTTGAACTTTTGATACGAAATCATGGGCGCGGTAACGCCGTATTCGGCGCAAAGTATAGCCGAATGCCGCGTGTCTTCAGCCAAAATCAGCGACGCGCTTTTGAGCGTTTCCACCGCGCGAACGGTGATATCTTTTAAGTTTCCTATGGGGGTGCAAACGAGATACAACATGGTGTTCCTTTCTCATGTATGGGATTGCCACGCGGCTTTGCCGCTCGCAATGACGGGCAATCCGTAAGGGATTGCCACGGGCACTATGTGCCCTCGCAATGACGGGCTAACCGTTTTACTGTCATTGCGAGCGAGCAACGCGAGCGCGGCAATCTCAGGCATGGAGCATGTACAAATACTATTTTTCCTCATGTATGGGATTGCCACGTCGGGCTACGCCCTCCTCGCAATGACATTGTTATTCATGGCTTTCAGTATATGCCGACGGTGCGTTCGGGCAGTACTACGATTGCCTCTTTGCCGTCGCGCATGCACTCGAGCATGAATAAATGCGGCGGCTTGTTTTGCGCGGGGCGCAATATTTGTAACTTTTTGGGTTCGAGCCTGTGGGATTTGAGCGTTGCCATAACCTCGGCAAGGCGGGTAATGTGGTGAATGAGATAGAATTTGCCGCCCGTAGAGAGCAGTCTTGCCGCGCACGCCGCAACCTCGGCAAACGTAACTTTTTCTTCGAAGCAGGCAATGCGCTCGCTCTCCGTGCCGCGCGGCGCACCGCTCCCCGCCTTACTGTACGGCGGATTGCACACAACCGCGTCGAAATGCCCGGTAAACTCCTGCATGGGCACGTTCGCTATTTCTATGTTTAACCCGTTTATGCGCGAGTTTTCTCTCAAAAGTTCGCAACAAGCCGACTGAATTTCCACCGCCGTAACGCGGCAACCGTATTTGCCGGCGAGCAACACCGATATTATACCAGTGCCCGCGCCGAGGTCGCACACTCTCGCACCCGCGGGCGGCGCGGCAAAGTTGGCGAGTTCCACTCCGTCAGTGCCGAACAAAAACAAGTCGGTATCCTGTATGAAACGCAGTCCGTGCGTTTGCAAGTCTTCTTCTCTGCGCATGGCTTACCCCCGCTTTACCGAAATGCGGTAAACGCTTTTGCTCTCGGCGGTAACTTTGAGTTTGTCGCTCACCTGCACGCCCGCTATCGCCATTACCTCGCCGCCCGAACATAAAAGAGCAAGTCCGTTGCGAAGTCGGAGCGGAATTTTCTCGTCTATGAGATATTCTTTGAGTTTGCGCCTTCCCCCGCCGAACGGGGTGAATACGTCGCCCGCGCGGCGATTGCGCCACACGCAATTATCGGGGAGTTTGTCGGAGTCGAAGTATAGTGTTCGCATGAAGGGGATTGCTTCGTCGCTTCGCTCCTCGCAATGACGGGATAACACGGCAGGGATTGCTTCGTCGCTTCGCTCCTCGCAATGACAAGGTAACACAGAGGGCTCGCAATGACAATGGGCTAAGCGCAGGGGATTGCCACGCTCGTATACTCGCTCGCAATGACGGTTGGCGCCCCGCGTCATTGCGAGCGGCGCAACCGCGCGGCAATCTCCCGCATGAGGAACTTTTTCCACCGTAATTTCAGTGTTGCCCACCCGAAAAGACGCGCTCATATCGGGCAAAACGAAAGGCGTTTGCGCAATTTCGCTCTCTCCGCTTTTATAGTAAAACGTAACTTTGCCGTACTCTCGCGCCGCCGTAATTCCGCCCCCTATATCCGCGCGGGCGCAATCCTTTTGCGCGGCGAGCCTTTGCACCGAGTCTACGGCGGTGTAGTAAATGTCGGCGTTTTTTCCGAGCAAGGCAAGCGCGCTAAATATATACGGCGCGGAAAGATAGTTTTCGCCGAGCGAAACGCTCCCGTCGGGATTTGCGGTTATCGCGCTTTGCTCCATACCGCGCGTAATAATTTCGTCCGCCTCGGCGGCAAAACCTGCGGCGCGGCATATTGCGCGTTCCGCGCAGGGAAATCTTTGCTCTATGCGCGGGAGTATCTCGTGCCGTATGTAGTTGCGGCAGTACGATGTGTCGGCGTTGGTTTCGTCTACCACGAAAGGAACATTTTTCGCCTTAACGTAATTTTGTATTTCCTGTTTTTCGGTGGAGAGAAAGGGGCGGAATATGCCGCCCGAAAGAGTCTTCATGCCGCCGAGCCCTTTAAGACCCGTGCCGCGGAACAGGTGCATAAGCACGGTTTCGGCGTTGTCGCGGGCGTGGTGCGCCGTTGCAACCATATCCGCTTTGTCCTCGCTCAATACGCTCTCGAAAAACTCTTTTCGCGCAAAGTGCGCCTCGCTCTCCGTCCCTCTGCCCGACTCTCGGCACAGCGCGGGAATATCCGCAACTTTTTTTATCAGCTTAACGCCGTTGTCCGCGCAAAACTTTTCCACAAACGCGCTGTCGGCGGCGGAGCACGGGCGTATGCAATGGTCTACGTTGAGCGCAACGAGCTTCAACTTATCCGCGCGGGCGTACTCCAAAAGGAGCGACAAAAGCGCCATGGAGTCTTCTCCGCCGCTCACCGCCGCCGCCACTCGCTTGCCGAGCGCGTACTTTTCTATAAGTTGTTTTGCGTTTGAAAGCATAGTTCCTATTGTATGAGATTGCCGCGCTCGCGTTGCTCGCTCGCAATGACAATGTAAACGGGTATGAGATTGCCGCGCTCGCGTTGCTCGCTCGCAATGACGGTAATCCGCATGGGATTGCCGCGCATAAAACGGCGATATACCGAAAAGGACAGCCGCATTTGCGACCGCCCTTTATCAGCGCTATCGCGCTACGTTTTCTTCGGCTTCGTCGTTGCCCGAAAGCTCTACGGGGTAAATGTTTTTGTATTTTTTCATGCCCGTGCCTGCGGGAATGAGTTTACCGAGTATTACGTTTTCCTTAAGTCCGATTAACGGGTCGATTTTGTTCTTGATGGCCGCTTCGGTAAGCACGCGAGCCGTTTCTTGGAAGGACGCCGCCGAAAGGAAGCTGTCGGTTGCGAGAGCCGCCTTGGTTATGCCGAGCAGGGTATGTTTTGCCGCGCCCGGGCGTCCGTAGTTTTCGAGAGCCTTTGCGTTGGCTTCTTCGAATACCGAGAGGTCTATAAGCTCGCCCGGCAAAAGGTCTGCGTCGCCGCCGTCTTCAACCTTAACTTTCTTGAGCATTTGGCGAACGATAACCTCTATGTGCTTGTCGTTTATTTGCACGCCTTGGCTGCGGTAAACCGACTGAACCTCTTTGAGAATATATTCCTGAACCTCGCGACGACCTTTGGTGCGCAAAATATCCTGCGGGTAAATAGGTCCTTCGGTGAGCGGGTCGCCCGCCGCAACAACCGCGCCTTTGGTAATGCCCGGTTTGAGTTTGGCGGTGAACGGTATGAGATAGCGGTCCTCTTTGCCCTCGTCGTTCTTTATATATACGTTTCTCGCGCCGTCCTTTTCCTCTATGCGAACCTTTCCGCCGTATTCGGCTATAACGGCAACGCCCTTGGGGTTGCGAGCCTCGAAAAGTTCCTCAACTCGGGGCAAACCGCGGGTAATATCGTCTGCCGACGCTACGCCGCCGGTGTGGAACGTACGCATGGTAAGCTGTGTGCCCGGCTCGCCTATACTTTGCGCGGCTATGATGCCCACTGCCTCGCCGATTTTAACCTTGCTCGAGCCCGCCATATCCTTGCCGTAGCACTTGGCGCAAACTCCGTGTTTGCTCTTGCAGGTGAGTACGGTGCGTATCATTACCGAAGTAATTGCTTTTTCACCCGTCTTGGGATTTGTAAGCGACGCGATTTCTTTGGCTTTGTCTTCGGTTATCATCTCGTTGCAACGGATTATAACCTCTTTGGTGAACGGGTTTACAACGTCTTCCGCCGCAAACCTGCCGTTTAAGCGGTCTTCGAGGCTCTCTATTACCTGGTCGCCTTCCATGATTGCCGCGGTGCGTATGCCCTTGGGCTGTTCGCCGCCGAAGCAGTCATCTTCGCGAACGATAACGTCTTGCGCCACGTCGACGAGCCTGCGGGTGAGATAACCCGAGTCGGCGGTTTTAAGCGCGGTATCGGCAAGACCTTTGCGGCCGCCGTGCGAAGAAATAAAGTATTCGAGTGCGGAAAGTCCTTCGCGGAAAGACGAACGCACCGGAGTTTCGAGCGTTTCGCCCTGCGGGTTGGTCATTAGTCCGCGCATTCCCGAAAGCTGAGCTATCTGCTTCATGCTGCCGCGCGCGCCGGATACCGCCATCATGTTTATTGGATTGAATTCCGAAAGCGTTTTTTGGAGCGCGCTCGTAACCTCGTTGTTCGCCTTGCTCCACTCGCCCACCACGCGCTCGTATTTTTCGCGCTGGGTCATGTGACCCATCTTGTAAAGATTTTCTATCTTTATTACGTTCTCTTCCGCTTTGTCGAGTATGGCTTTCTTTTCTTCGGGTATGTTCATATCGAATACCGAGGTGGTAATCGAGCCTATGGTGGAATACTTAAAGCCGAGAGCTTTCACGTTGTCGAGCACCTTAACCGTTTCGGTCGCGCCCTTGTGCTTAAACGTGGCGTCTACTATCTTTTGGAGCTGACTCTTGCCCACCTTGTAGTTTACCTCGAGGGCAAACAAGCTCTTGCGGTCTTTGGGGTCGCGTACGGTGAGTCCGAGGTCTTGCGGGATAGCTTCGTTGAAGATTATGCGCCCTACGGTGGTTTCGATGCGCTCGTGCTCGGTAACGCCGTTTATCTCTTTGAACATGCGCACCCAAATCTTGCTTTGAAGCTCTATTTCCTTGTTGGCGTAAGCCATCTTCGCTTCGTCTACGTCGGCGAATACTTTGCCTTCGCCCTTCGCGCCCGGCTTGTCTATGGTGAGATAGTAACAGCCTATTACCATATCCTGCGTGGGCGAGCAAACGGGTCTGCCGTCCGAAAGTTTGAGTATGTTGTTGCTCGCAAGCATCAAAAATCTTGCTTCAACCTGCGCTTCCACGCTGAGCGGAACGTGCACTGCCATCTGGTCGCCGTCGAAGTCGGCGTTGAACGCGCCGCATGCGAGCGGGTGGAGTTTTATGGCTCTGCCCTCTACGAGCACGGGCTCGAACGCCTGTATGCCGAGGCGGTGGAGCGTGGGCGCACGGTTCAAAAGCACGGGGTGCTCTTTAATTACGTTTTCGAGTACGCCCCAAACCTCGTTTCCCGCGCGGTCTACTATGCGCTTAGCCGACTTTATGTTGTGCGTTCTGCCCTGTTGCACGAGCTCGCGCATCACAAACGGCTTGAAAAGCTCGAGTGCCATTTCTTTGGGGAGTCCGCACTGATACATCTTAAGTTCGGGTCCTACCACTATAACGCTTCGTCCCGAGTAGTCTACGCGCTTGCCGAGAAGGTTTTGCCTGAAACGACCTTGCTTGCCGCGCAAAAGTCCCGAAAGACTCTTAAGCTCGCGGTTGCCCGCGCCCGATATGGCTTTGCCGCGCCTGCCGTTGTCTATGAGAGCGTCAACCGCTTCTTGGAGCATACGCTTTTCGTTGCGTATGATTATATCGGGAGCGGAAAGGTCCATGAGTTTCTTTAAGCGATTGTTGCGGTTTATTACTCTGCGGTAAAGGTCGTTTAAGTCGCTCGTTGCAAATCTGCCGCCGTCGAGCTGAACCATGGGGCGCAGTTCGGGCGGAAGCACGGGCAACACGTCCATTACCATCCAGGTGGGGCTGTTGCCGCTGCGCACGAAACTGTCGAGAATATCCAACCGCTTTATAGCCTTAACCTTTTTGGGTCCCGTGGATTTGTTTACTATTTCTTTGAGTTTTTCGTATTCGGCTTTTAGGTCTATAGCCGCCAAAAGCTCTTTCACCGCTTCCGCGCCCATTCCCACGCGGAAAGCGTTTTCGCCCCATTTTTCTCTCGCCTCTGCGAGTTTGGCGTCCGAAAGTATCTGCTTATACTCGAGGTCGGTTTCGCCCGGGTCGAGCACCACGAAATGCACGAAATACACTACCTGCTCGAGAGCCTTGGGGGTCATATCGAGGAGCAGCCCTATGCGCGAAGGCACTCCGCGGAAATACCATATGTGAGTTACGGGCGCGGCAAGCTCTATGTGCCCCATGCGCTCGCGGCGCACCTTGCTGCGCGTTACCTCAACGCCGCACTTGTCGCATATCACGCCCTTGTAACGAACGCGCTTATACTTTCCGCAGTGGCATTCCCAGTCCTTGGTAGGTCCGAATATGCGCTCGCAAAACAAGCCGTCTTTTTCGGGTTTTTGCGTGCGGTAGTTGATTGTTTCGGGTTTTGTTACCTCGCCGTGACTCCATTCGCGAATTTTCTCCGGACCGGCGATTGCTATCTGCATCGAATCGAAATTGTTTAATTCAAACATACTCTGTCTTCTCCTCTCACACTACGCCTTTTTGCCTTTCTTGCCCGAGTCCCGCCCGTCTTCGTCGTCGAGGTCGAAATCCTCTCCGAACTCCGCGTCGTCTTCTTCGTCAAGCTCCGCGTTGGCAAACGGGTCGTCGAGGTCGTCGAACGAAAGCTCGTCTTCGTCCGCAAAAAGGTTGCCCACGCTGTCGTCTTCTCCGAGCTCGTCTTCGAACATATCGTCGCCCATAAGGTCGATTTCGTCGTTGAAATTGAGTTCGCCCGCTTCGTAGTGCTTGAAACGTCCTTTCTCTTCGGGCTCGTCGAATTCGTCTTCGATAAGGTCTTTTATGCCTATCTCCACTTTGTCTTCGGTGAGAACTTTCACGTCGAGCGCGAGAGCCTGCAATTCTTTTATGAGCACTTTGAACGACTCGGGAACGCCGGGTTCGGACATGTTGAGCCCTTTCACTATGGACTCGTAGGTTTTCACCCTGCCCACAACGTCGTCGGACTTAACGGTCATTATCTCTTGCAAGATGTTCGCCGCGCCGTAAGCGTAAAGCGCCCAAACCTCCATTTCGCCGAAACGCTGTCCGCCGAACTGCGCCTTGCCGCCGAGCGGCTGTTGCGTTACGAGCGAGTAAGGACCGGTACTGCGGGCGTGTATCTTGTCGTCTACCAAGTGGATGAGCTTTATCATATACATGTAGCCCACGGTAGCGCGGTTTTCGAACGGTTCGCCCGTTCTGCCGTCGTACATCTGTATCTTGCCGTCTACCTTGCCTTCGGGATTTACGAAACCGTTCTCTCCGAGCAAGCGGCTTATGTCGCTCTCGTGCGCTCCGTCGAATACGGGAGTGGCTACTTTCCAGCCGAGAGCTTTGGCTACGAGTCCGAGGTGAACTTCGAGCACCTGACCTATATTCATACGCGAGGGAACGCCCAACGGATTGAGCACTATTTGGAGCGGAGTTCCGTCCGCCATAAACGGCATATCCTCTTCGGGCAATATGCGGGATATAACGCCTTTGTTTCCGTGGCGTCCCGCCATCTTGTCGCCTACGCTTATCTTACGCTTTTGCGCAATGTATACGCGAACGAGCTTGTTCACGCCGGGGCTCATTTCGTCGCGGTTGGCGCGGGTAAACACTTTTACGTCCACCACTATGCCGCCCTCGCCGTGCGGCACTCTCAAAGAGGTGTCGCGCACCTCACGCGCCTTTTCGCCGAATATGGCGCGTAACAAACGCTCCTCGGGAGTGAGTTCGGTTTCGCCCTTGGGCGTTACCTTACCTACCAAAATATCGCCGCTGTCTACCTCCGCGCCTACGCGTATTATACCGTCTTCGTCGAGGTTTTTGAGCGCGTCGTCGCCCACGTTGGGAATATCGCGGGTTATCTCCTCTTCGCCGAGCTTGGTGTCGCGAGCTTCGAGTTCGTGCTCCTCTATATGAATGGAGGTGAACACGTCGTCTTTAACAAGGCGTTCGGAAATGAGGATTGCGTCCTCGTAGTTGTAGCCTTCCCACGCCATGAAGCCTATCAAAATATTTCTGCCGAGCGCGAGTTCGGCGTTTTCGGTGGAGTGACCGTCGGCAAGAACCTGACCTTTGCGCACCTTTTCGCCCTTGCTCACAATGGGTTTTTGGTTTATGCAAGTGCCTTGGTTGGAGCCTACGAATTTTTTGAGCGTGTAGCGAGCAACGCTGCCCGTGCTCTCGAGCACCACTATCTCGTTGGCGTCCACGTAAGAAATTTCGCCGCCCTCGCGAGCAATAACCATTACTCCCGAGTCGTACGCTATTTTGTGCTCTATGCCCGTGCCCACGATGGGAGCTTCGGGTTTGAGAAGAGGCACGGCTTGCCGCTGCATGTTACTGCCCATAAGCGCACGGTTGGTATCGTCGTTTTCAAGGAAGGGTATGAGCGCGGTTGCCACGCTTATCATCTGGCGGGGCGACACGTCTACGTAGTCTATATCGGTGCGGTCAACCTCGGATATATCTTCGCGGTAACGCATGAGCACGCGGTTGTTCACAAAGCAACCGTTTTCGTCGAGCGGTTCGCCCGCCTGCGCCACGCGGTAACGGTCCTCTTCGTCGGCAGGCATGTACTCCACCGTGTCGGTAACTTTGCCGTTTACCACGTTGCCGTCTGCGTCGAGCACCTTTTCCACCTTGCGGTAAGGAGCTTCTATAAAGCCGTACTCGTTAATGCGGGCGTAGCTACTGAGCGAAGATATAAGACCTATGTTCTGACCTTCGGGCGTTTCTATGGGGCACATGCGCGAGTAGTGCGTGTAGTGAACGTCGCGCACCTCGAAACTCGCGCGTTCGCGGTTGAGTCCGCCCGGTCCGAGCGCGGAAAGTTTTCTTTTATGCGTAAGCTCGGCTATCGGGTTGCTTTCGTCCATGAACTGCGAGAGCTGACTCGAGCCGAAGAACTCTTTTATCGCGCTTGCTATGGGGCGTATGTTTATAAGGCTTTGCGGCGAAACCTCGGCTTCGTTCTGTATCTGCATTCTTTCGCGTATAACGCGCTCTAAGCGCGCTATGCCTATGCGGAACTGATTTTGGAGCAGTTCGCCCACGCTGCGCACGCGGCGGTTGCCGAGGTGGTCGATGTTGTCAACGTATCCCACGCCGTAACGAAGTCCTATAAGATAGTTTATGGTTGCAACTACGTCGTCCACCAAAAGGTGCTTTGCCACAAGGCGGTCGGCGTTTTGCTTGATAAGTTCTTTAAGCTCCTCGGCGTTGCCCGCCGCCTCTTCCATGAGCGAGCGGAGCACGGGGTAATAAACTTTTTCGTGTATGCCGAGTTCGTCGGGCGCACAGTCAACGTAGCCCTTGAGGTCTACTTGGCGGTTGCCCATTACGGTGAATTCGCGTTCTTCGCCCGCCACCGCAACGGCAACCTCGTTTATGCCCGCGTTCTGAATGGCTATAGCAACCGGCTCGGTTATCGTTTCGCCCTTGCGAACGTACAGCACGCCGTCGGAGTCGACAACGTCCTGCGCGGATGTCTGCCCCGCAAGACGGGCGGCAAGCGCGAGTTTTTTGTTGTATTTGTATCTGCCTACGCGGCTGAGGTCGTATTTGCGGCGGTCGAAGAACAAGCCCTCGATGTAGCCGCGGATACTGTCTACGTTGGGAACTTCGCCCGGGCGGAGCTTGCGGTTGAGTTCCACAAGTCCTTCGTCGGGAGTTTTGGCAAGGTCTTTATCGAGAGTGCTCGCCATCAAAGGCTCGTTGTGGAAGAGCTTGAGTATCTCCTCGTCCGTAGCCATGGCGTAATCGGGCGCAATCCAACTGCGCTTTTCGTTCTCGCGGAACTTTTGGTCGCCCGTAACCGACGCCAAAGTACGCATGAGCACAGAAGCCTGCACCTTGCGCATGCGGTCTACCTGCACCCAAAGCACGCCCTTGTCGTCTTCGGCGAATTCGAGCCACGCCCCGCGCGACGGTATGTTGGTTGCGTTGTAGTGCGGTGTGCCCGTCTTGTGGTCGGGCGTAAAGTTAAAGTACACGCCGGGCGAGCGCACGAGCTGACTCACCACAACGCGTTCCGCGCCGTTTATTATAAACGAACCGTTGGGAGTCATGAGCGGGAAATCGCCCATGTAAACTTCCTGTTCTATCACCTCGCCCGTTTCGGTCTTAATCTGCCTTACGTTTACCTTGAGGGGCGCGGCGTAAGTCGCGTCGCGCTCTTTGCACTCTTTCTCGTTGTACTTGGGCTTGTCTTCCAGCCTGTGCCCGAGAAAATGCAACTCGATGCGATTGGAAAAATCGGTGATGGGCGAAAAATCCTTGAACACTTCGTCGATACCGTTGCGAAGAAATTCTTCGTAACTCGCCTTTTGCACCTCTATGAGGTAAGGCATATCGATGACTTCATGAATTTGCGCAAAGCTCTTGCGCTCGGTGTTGCCGTATTTCACCGTTTTGATAGTTCTTTCAGCCATTTTTACTCTCCGGTCCGTTTATATTTTTTTGCTTATATACGCGCGTGCGCCCGCGAAGAAACGCAGAGAGCACACCTTTCAGTATACACTTATATTTACGGTATTGTCAAGCAAAACAATGAAAATATTTTTTACAAAATTTTTCTCGTGCAGTTTTATACTTGTAGCGAAAGGTGTACAAGCCTTTAAGCCGTGAGTGTCGGCGTTGTAGGCACTCCCCCTTTGGGCAATACAACGGTTTAAGACACATAAAAAAGCCACAAACGACATAGACGGTGCCCGTAGGTAACGGGATAAAGCACCCAAGAAATGAAGACGTAGTCAATACCAACGAAAAGGCTTTCCGTTAATATTCGTACAATCACGGCGTATAGCCTGTTGTAAATAAATTTATAAGCCGAATAGGCAAAGGAGAGCCAAAATATGGCACAAGAATTAAAACTGTATAAGAAGTTAGTCCCCTATACCGACAAGAAGACCAATGAGGAAAAAACCGCAACGAATTTTTATGTTATGTGCGGTGATAGACTCATTGCAATCGAAGTAACGAATTTCAGTACGCAAACTAAACCCGACAAAGACTATCTTAGCCGCAAGTCGGTAATGTCGGCGTTTGCGGAATTGCTCCCCGAACTGCCCGATAGCGGTAAAAAGAAAACCGCTAAACCACAAGACAGTCCCGCCCCTGCCGCACAGTCTTAACCGAGGTGCAAAATGTTTATCGAAGTAACAAGTAAAGATAAACCGCTGTATCTTCGCGTAGGCGATATAGTAATGGTGGGCGTAGACGATAAACGGGGTACGTTTATCGTTACCGAGAGCATGGACGGCATTACGGTAAAAGAAAGCTACGAAGAAATAAAATCCCGTATAGACGCCGCCGAAAAAGCCATTTTCCCCCACCGTTACAAAACAAGCGAGTTAAAAAATTGCCAAAACGTATAAAACGTATAAAACGACGTAGACACAAAATGTGGATAATTCATAAAAAGTAGCGAAAACGGGCAAAAAACAAGCAAAAGCATATAAAAACATATAAAATAGCGCACCGCTTAGGGCTCGTCCAAGCGGTGCGCCAAAACGTATAAAATGTACAAAAAAACGTATAAAAAGAGGTGGTAAACGTATAAAAAACAATTCTTAATTCACACAAAGGGGTTATGTAATGGTTTTAAGGCAAATGGAAATCGTTACCGACGCGGACAAACTCAAAGTAGACATTCAAGAAACCTGTATGAATTATAAAACCATTAAACAATGGGCGTATATCTTACATGATAAAGACGATACGCGCGACCACTACCATATTTATCTTAATTTCGGCAACAGCAGTTGCGATACGGCTATGGTGGCAAAATGGTTTCAGTTAGGTTATACGGACGAAAAAGGCGTAGAACATAGCGGCGAGCAATTTATAGAACGGTGTAAAGGTCGAAAGACCGATGTATTGCTTTATTTAACGCACGGTAACGACAGTCAAAAGAACAAACATCAGTATTCACCCGACGAAGTAATTGCGAATTTCGATTTTCAAGTGGAAATAGAAAACGCAAAAATTCTCGGAGATTTCGAAAAGTATAGCTACGCCGAGCAAATACGATACGTAAACAGCTTGCCTTTAAGCGAAAAAGCGGCAACGTTTTCAAAACTCGAAAAACTTTGGAAACTGCACTGCCAGTGCCTTGCATTGAAAACGGATAGAAAATTAAACGTAATTTTTATTTGTGGCAAGGGCGGCACGGGCAAAACATACTTTGCAAAAAAATTCTTAAAAGAACAAAAACTCGATTTTTGTATATCCTCTTCCTCAAACGACCCGTTTCAAGATTACATGGGACAAAAAGGAATAATACTCGACGATTTGCGCGACGACGTATTTGACCTTGACGACTTACTGAAAATACTCGACAACGACACTTTAAGTTCGGTTCGTAGCCGTTTCAATAACAAGGTGTTTAACGGTGAAATGATAGTTATTACTTCTCCCGTTCCTCTTGTGTATTGGTATAAAAGCGGCTCGATTGTGCGAAACGGCGTAATGCGCGAACGGCATATTGAGTTTGATACTCTCGACCAGCTTTACAGGCGAATAAATTGTTACGTAGTCGTATCCGAAAAAGAAGTTATTATGTATGACGGCGTTGACAAATTCGGCAAGCCTTTAGGCGAGGGCGTAGTATACGAAAACGAAGTTTACGGCTTAAAAAGCGCACCCAAAGAAAAATTCGACTTTGCGGCGGCGTTTGACAAAATTTGCAAGCGCAGAGAAAAACCGAAACAAATCGATTTAAGCGAATTGGTGGAATTAAAAGACGGTAATCTACCGTTTTAACACTAACGGTGCGCATAAGTTGCGCTTTGTTCCGGGGTTACATACCGGAGTTAAAACAAAAAATCGGACTGACGAGCAACGCTGAAAGGCGGCGAAACGGCGCGGGCTACTTCCCCGCCGTATCCGATATAGGAAAATTATTTACGGGAGGTGATAGAACAATGGCAAAGATAAAACTATAAATATAACCGCCCGATTTAATTCGGACGGTTAAAGCAAATTACCCCTACTTTATATCTTTCATGGGATTTTGCTTGTAGTTACCACAATTGCGTAACTGTCTTGTATAAGACCTTTGAAAGATAAATCCATTATAATACGAGGGCAAAAATATGTCAAGACCTTTTCGCGAGAAAAATAAAGACTTGGTAAAACTTGAAGTAGTTGCGGCGGATAAAGTATGGACGAAAAACAAAAGCGGAAAATCCGTTTTGCGAAAAGATATTGAAATTTTCGGTAGAGTGGATAAAGGTACAAGCGCATTTGTAACTACTACAAATCTTTCGGGCGGCAATCACAAAGTGATAGAAGATACTTGCCGATTACCCAAAAGAGTAAAAAACGATATAGTCAAACTTTTGAAAAGCAATAATCGTAAAGTGGCATATCTTATACGCACAGACAAAAAGTAACAAAGGGGATTTTACATAAAGAGCTTGTACAATCTTTCAAAAATGTTTTTGAGAGGTAAGAAAAAAATGAAAAGAAACGAATTGCAAAGGCACAAGAAAAGCGACAAAATAAAGTGGACTCTCACGGCAATTACATTCGTATTGTTTGCCGTACTGCTTGCTGGCGTATGCTTGCAAGTGTTCGGCAGTGGAAAAGCAAAACCATCTGAGTGGTTCAAAAAAGCGGAGAAGCAAACGGAGCAAACCGAAGCGCCTGTTAAATCAAGTGCAATTCGCGGCGCAATGGCGGCGGCTAAAGAAGAACCTGTTGAACTCTTCAGCAATTGTCATCCGAGGAAAGACTCGTCGGTTTCGATAAATTATGCCTCGTCGTTCAACTCATGGTATTCTTCGGTTCCGGATAAAGAGAATTTCGAATATGTCGTTACTATGAAAATTGATTGTATTCAAAACTCTCCGTTTTGCGACTCTACCGACCCGCCTGCTTTTGTTCTTCGTATTGCCGAAAATAACGGAACCACTTCTATCGGTTTTGGAATAACTCCCGTTTTTTACTATAGTGCTGATACACAATACAAAAACGTTTACCGTGGGTATACGATAGGCTCTTGTTCTAAAAATGTTTATTCCTATGATAGCATTGCCGACGAGCCGCCGTCGATTTGTTTTCCGTTAGAATGTTCTTTTGCTCATTCGGCTCATCGTAATTCCGAGTATACCTCGTTGCCCTCTATACTTTTTAGTTTAACGGCATACGACTTTACCGTATATATTCAAGAGGGCTCTTCTAAAAAATCCGTGTATTCTTGTCCTAAGGGTTCGGAAAACTATAATTCTTACTATAGCTATTGCCAAAACGGTGGGTATTTTCAATTTAATGATTTGGTCAGTTTAGGTTTTGATTATATGGGGGTATTATCTCTTAATTCTCATGCTTATACGTTAGAAGAACATATGTATGTCATTCCGCGTTCTACCGTTACTCTTCCCGAAGACCCCGTAAAAGAGGGGCATACTTTTGCTGGTTGGTATTACGGCACGCAAGCTGAGCATGAAGAAAACTGCCGAGCTTACGACGGTGCCCCCATATACGAAGATACGGAATTGCACGCGCATTTCAATATAAACCGCTATACCGTTACATATGATGTCGCGGGTGGCACTCCTGTAAATTCTATGGTTTTGGACTGGAATACCGTTGCCGAAAAACCTACCGTGTCAAGAACAGGATATAACTTTTTAGGTTGGTATCTTTCGGACGGTACGGAATATTCAAATCAACCCATAAAGGAAGATACGACTCTTATAGCGCATTGGGAAATAAAAACTTTTACGGTCACGTTCTACGTAGGCGAAGAAAAGCACGCCGAATTGACTGTGGATTACGGTACCACTCTCAAAGAACTGACCGAAGAAGCGCAGGCAATGAATTTGCAAGTCATGTCTTTGCGAGCAAGCAACGGTGCGCCTATAAACATAGGCGAAAACGGATTAACTGAAGACGTAGACGTGCAAGCCGAGGTTATGACGGGTGCGGACAAAGTGCAAAACACCATTAAAAATAATTGGCTTACTATTGCGTTATCGGTAGGCGGCGTAATTGTGCTTGTAGTTCTTATTTCGACTTTGTTCTCGCGTAAGAAAAAGAAAGCGTATCGCTATTAAACGAGGTGCGCCATGAAAACGAAAACGATTGTTTCCGTAATCGTATACGGTATCATTATCGTTGCCATATTGGGCGTGATTGCGCTTGTGCTCGCGTTCGTAAACAACGGACAAAAGAACTTTTACGTTCAGTACGGCAACGAGAAAATATCGTATAAGGCGGAAAACGTGGAATTGCCCAAAAACGCCGTTACACTATTCAATTGCAAAAATGTACTCGGCGTAACGGACGAACAAGCGAAAGCAAACAATTTCACCGTGCGTGTTGAGCCGAACCAAAAACTTATAGCCGATTTCGACTTTACCGTAGACGGCAAAACAAAAGGCTTTTACGGCAATTTGGACTTAACGCAAGGCTTGACGATTGCCAAAGGCGAGGGATATTTTTCGGTGTATCTACCCGAAGAATTGACTTTGCACAAACTGTTGCAAGCGTGCTACCCCGATAGCGCGGTAGCGGGTGTACCCGCTATAAACCTATACGAAAAGGACTATTTGAGTATCGTTGTATATTCCGAAGAAGAAAAAGCAACGGTTACAATATGGTTTCATTAAGGCGGTGAGAATATGACGAAAGCAAAACGCAATCTTTTATTGGCGGGAACGGCGATAGCATTATTATTGTGTATCGTCTTTTCCGCTTTCCCCGCCTACCGTTCGGCAACAACGGCGTATGCGTATAACAACGATAACGCTTTTGATAATACCGTGTTGCTCGACGATTTCAAGGACGAAAACGGCGATTGGATAACCGACTTTAATTATTCCGATTACCCTTTTAAGCACCTCGACACGGAAAACAAATTTTTCGTTATGAACTTTATGGAATACTGCTATTCGTACAAAACGAATTTACAAGACAATTACGGGCTATACCTTTATGTCTACAATCCCAACGGCTATGAAATTATAGAAGACAGCGCGGCGAATAAAGTACAAATGGCGGTATCGTGGCGTACCGAAACACAAGACGGTGAAACAGTCACCGTTGCGGACGATTACGAAAAATTCAATCTCAAATACTGTTCAAAATCGGTATACAAGGAAGAGGAAGGCGCACTGTATAAATTCCGTATTATCGACCATGTGAGCGAACATGACGGCAACAGCATTCTTACCCGTGTGAACAAAGACGCGCGGCGGTATGATATTTCGGGCATTGAACTACATATTAAAGGGCAAAGCAACGCCGTTGACAGTACCGTTGGCGGCACGTTCACATTTACTGGCTATATGGCGGGCTACGGTCTTTCGGGCGCGGAAAGTACGCTCGAATGTAAAGTAACGGAATTGGAAACGGTGCGGTTACAAGTAGAAAGCACGGTGTACCGTGATGACGGTAGCGACTTAGGCAAAGACCACCAAAACCAACTTACAAGCGTGTATTTTGCCGTAGACAATTCGGTTATCGAAAAGTACGGCGATTGGAAAAACGAAACGCTCGGCTTGCAAAAGATAAAAGCCGAATGGTGGGAATACAAAACGCAACCTATTATTGTTACCTCGGATAGCGATATGGTGACGGCACTTACCCCATATATCGGTAAAGACATTAGCACGTTGCCCGATTACGAGAACGGACACTCTAAAAGTGTGGGTTATCGTTTGGGCACAAATCAAGTTATAAGCGGTAGCGGGCAGTACACAAATATTGCGTATGATTGGTCGTTTAATTGTGGTCGCACACAATCGTCGGTACAAGGCGTTTTCCCCGGTGAAACGTGTACGTTTCTTCCCTACCTCATACAAACGCCCGACGGTATCGCCGCAAACGATTATACCGTATCAAGTTCCGACTTAACAAAGTATATGCTTAACTACGATAAAAGCGCAATCGGCGGCTATATCCAAACACCAAGTAAAACGCTTAGCGCGGACTTATTCCGTGATACCGTAGACGAGGGGCGCACGCGCGGGTATAACTGTGTGGATATAGATGCGGGCGATAAGTTCAATTTGCTGTCATACAATAATAGCCACGGATTTTGGGATAAGGTAAGCGACTATGGTTTTTGGAATACGGTATTCAAAAAGCACCCGACGAACAGCGATAGAAAGAATGTGTCCCCTATTCACCCCGTAACCGACAGCGATTTGAGTTTAAGCGGCGATACGCTTGCAAATGCGTTGCTTATAGATAAAGCAGACGAAAGCAAATTCAAAGACTATTGCCAAAAGAATGCAAAGTTAAAGAAAACAACTTTCTTGTTTCGATTTGCGGCAACCGACTATTATTCAAGCAAAATAACGGCGGATATAAACGGGGGCGCATGGATAAAAGACAAATCGTATATGGCATATGAAACGGTATTCCTCGATTTCGATATTCTGCAACTCACATTCAATAAAGAGGGCAAATTCACCGTTTTGCCCGTTGTGTCCCACCCTATAGATATTATAGGGGCAATTCGCCCGCCGTTGGATTTCGGCAACGTGGGGTGCGGAAAAATGCTTTCGTGGGTATTCTTCGCCATACTCATTGTGTTGCTTATTATAGTTGCATTTCCTATTCTTCCGCATATCTTATCGGGCATATTGTGGCTTATAAAATTACCGTTTAAGGCTATTGCGGCTTTGTTCCGCTCAATTAAAAAAACATTTACAAAAAAGGACGGTACATAATTATGAGTAAAAAAGAAAAACAAAAAGAAAAAAAGCCGCCCATTCGCGAAAGGTGGAATAAGTATACTGCCGAAATAAAAGCCGCTTACAATGCGGGTTATAAAGACGGTTATAACGCCTTTGAGAAAATAGCCGACACTCGCAGCGCGCGGTTCGCCGTAAAGCGCGGGTTCGGCGCGGGCGTAAAAGCTCACAAGAAAGTTAACAAGTACCAAAACAAAGCGAGGTGACAAATGTCAAGAAGAAAGCGGTACATAAAAGGTAAAATTTATATAACAAACGACAAAGTGCTTGTTGGCGGTAAAGGCAAAAAGCGTAGAGTTGTTTCTATGGGTAATGATAAAAATAATATGGCTGTAAGGCGTATTTCCTCATTGTATGATAAAAACGGCAATAAAAAGCAAAATCTGATACCCATAGAAAAATATCCCGATATATCAAAACCGAGCGGAGTTGAGGTCAAAACCTTTCGTAAAACGGTAAGTGGCAAGCCAATACAAGAAAAGTATTTGAGTAAAACCAAAACGCGATTGAACAAGTGGGATATGAAAAAAGTCGGCACAAAAAGTAGACCAAAAAATAAAGGGTAACAATTGTTACCCTTTAACGTGGATAGACTTCAAATGTCTGGTCGGAAGATACCCGACGCCACTGTTGTTATAATATCACACATTACGGAAAAAGTCAACAAAAATCTTATAAGGACGGATAGTCGAAAATGTTAAAAACACAAACGTCGTTCAGTCCGCTTGAGTGCGGACTGTGCAAAGAAAACGAATGCATGTATAAAGAATGTTACGAAAGCCTGTATAATACGGGCAAAAAAATAATGGTTGCTAATTGCAAGCGAATGCGCGAAGAAAAACGCAAAGGACGGATAGACTTATGAAAAAGAAATTAAAACACATTTTAATGCTTTTGCTCGGTCTATGCGTTATAGCTGTAGTCGGGTACTTTGTATTTACAGGGTGCAACGTATGACCGAAAAGAAAAAGTTTAACTACCGTCATATAATTTGCATTGCCGCAACAATCGGCTGTGCGGCTTGCGTGTTCGCGTTCCCGTCCGCTCTCATTCGCGTAATAGAGGGCGGTCGGGACTTCGGCAAATCGGTAGCATACTATTTTTGTGAAATGTTCGGCATAGAACACAATATTGTCCCCACCGTAAATAACTTGCCGCAATCGCCCTCGCACGGTTTCCCCGCTCTGCCCGACTCGTTCGACGGGTTCAAAAGCAAGTGGACTGCGTATTGGCGGCTATGGGCAAGCGGCGAAAACGTTATTGCATATTTTGCGGCAATCGGCAACATTGTTTCCATACTATGCAAAATTGTAGTAATAGCATTGCCTATTGTGTTCGCGCTGTGGTTCGCTTTCAAGCGGTATCTCAAACACGAAAACAACGACTACAACCGCGATAGCAAGCCGCTTCGCATATATAAAAAATTTGTTTCGAGCGTGTGTTCCCCTATCCAAAACTTTTTGGTTTCGCTGTTCGACTTTATCCGCGCACACAAAGGGTATTACATATCGTGGCTGTGCATGTGGCTGTTGTATTTCAATGCGTATACTATCGTATTGGAATTTTTGGCTTTCTATCTTTATTTCATTGTTTCGTTCGATATTTCTGCCGTTTACCGTCAAGTATACAAGTTGTTTTCGGACTTGTGGGCAGCAATAGATTTTATCCCGATTTGGGTATGGTCAATACTCGGCATTTGGCTGTTCGACCGTTTCCGCAAAAAGATTGCGTATGCCCGACTGCACCACATGGAAATGCGCAACCGAGGATTTGTGAACGCCCGCCCCGTTGTTTTTATGATAAACGGCACTATGGGCACGGGCAAGACTACTTCGAGCGTAGATATGGGCTTAAGTCAAACCGTAATGTTCCGAGATAAAGCGTTTGAAAAATTGCTCGAAAACGACCTCAAGTTTCCGTACTTTCCGTGGATAAATTTAGAGAACGAATTGCGCCGCGCAATGGAAAACCACGATGTATATAATCTTGCCACGTGTAAAGAGTTTGTGCGGCTATTACGGCATTGGAATGCACAGTGCTATAATTTGTCCGAAACGGATATAAAAGCCGTGCGGCGGCATTTGCGGCGGCGATACGGCGTGCGCGTAACAAACATGTCGTTGCAATGTTTCGATTACGATAAAAAAAGATACGGCACAAAGTATCATGACCATTTGCAAATAACCGACTTGTGGCAGGTTCTCGAGATATACTCGCAACTCTATTTTGTGTACGTTATAGAGTCTTCGCTCCTGCTCGCAAATTTCTCGGTGCGCGTTGACGATTTGCTTTCCGACCTCGGCAATTTTCCTATGTGGAATAGCGACTTTTTCCACCGCGACAGTAGGCTTATAGACTCATACAGTAGGCATGCCCACATTCTCGACTTTGACAGCTTGCGACTCGGTAAGCGCGTTATAGCGAACAACCGCAACGCCGACGGGTTCGAGTTCGGCGTAATACTTATAACCGAGGTCGGCAAAGAGCGCGGCAATAATTTGGAGAACAAAGGCAAAAAGACCGTAACGGCTGAAACCAATCAAAATAACGACGGCTTTAATAAATGGCTCAAAATGATACGCCACAGCGCGACAATAGACAACTACCCATTTGTAAAGGTGATTACCGACGAACAACGCCCCGAGAGTTGGGGCGCCGACGCTCGCGACTTATGCGAACTTGTTTACATACGCGAAAAGAGCGACACGCGCCTTGCCATGCCTTTCTTCTCTCTCGGCGAGCTTTTGTTCGGGTGGCTGTACCCTAAGTTCGCGGGGCTGTATTCTCAATACCGTTATGTGCGTTCCGACAATACTTTGCCCATGTACTTACTAAAAGCGATAACGGCGAAAATGCACGGATATTATTCGGGCATATATAACCGCTTTGGCTACAACGTTCTTAAGGTTCAAGTAGAGAGCGGAACGCAAGACGGCGAGCGTTCGGAAAACAAGTATTTTATAATGCACAAAAAGATTTACAGTAAACGCTTTTCTACCGACTGCTTTGCCGATTTCTTCACGCAAAAGGCGTTGCGCTCCCCTACGGGCATAAACGACTTGCCCGAATACGCCGCCGAAAAAGCTACGTTCGAAGAACTACGAATGCAAAACAGTTACTTTATTCACGATTTAACTAACAGTATGCGAGGTAAACATAATGAAAAAGAAAAATAAAAGTAATAAGCCCCATAAAAAGGAAACTTTCCCGCATTTTCGGTGGTATCGCAAATCTAAGCACCCCGCTCTTATTACTGGCGAGCATTCCGAAGACGAATACGATTACCGAAAGGTAACGCATGACAGTAAAGACGGACGGCATAGTAACGATAAATTAGAACCAAATCCTAATCCGAAAGACGATAAACCCATGTATATAGTTAGGCGTAAACGACATGATAAGAAAAAATATTTCGGCAAACGCTTAGCGTGGAAATATCCGAAAAAATGAAATAAAAAAAGTAGCGTCCCACGGGCTAAGCAAAACCGCCCATTCATTAACACTTGAGTGTCACGCTACTTGTATACAGTATACGGCAATTAAATGAAAATGTCAAGAGAAAAAGGACGGTGCTCCGTCCTTTTTATGTTATTCGTCAAGAAAGTTTATTTTGCCTTCCTCATAACTTTCAAGTTTTCTGTCTAATGTTGCCTCTATATCTTTTGTGTCGGTTTTCTCATGCGTGCATATTAACGTTATGCCTTTTTTTCGGTACTTTTCTATTTTATAGTTTTTTGTACGTGTGTATTCATAATTGCTTTCATCATATCCCCAATGCTCTATGTAAACTTTTAGTTCAGGCAAATAGAAATCTGGGTGAAACGTTTCGCCGTCAATAGTTAATGCTTTTTCATAAGCATGAGCAATTTTGTTACTGAAAAGATAATTATCGATTTCTCGTTCCGATTTACTTTTAACAACATGTCCGTCGCGACAAATATATATTCCCTCGTAAGACTCATCTAATATTTCGATTTCCGAACATTTGGTGATTTTCAATAACAATGTTTTGTTTTTGTATTTGTTGTAATGTGTGCGGCAAAATAAATACCCGTTGCTTTCAGTTCCGCAAACAATACAGTTATTTCCAATACTCCACTCATTTTGCGGCACATACGGTTGTTTTTCTTCTTTGTTTTGTTTTCTGCTAAAATCGAATACAGGCGTTTCTATATCCGCGCGTTCTTTTGTTTTAGGGGTTAAATCGTCCCCCCCCCGCAGTTTGTGCACGACTTGTCCGAAAAACGCCACTCGCCGCAATCTTCGCATTTTACAACTTTGCCGTCGGCTTTCATTTGCAAATGTTCATAGCACAGCGGATAAAATTTGTATCCTGGCTTGCCGCAAATTGCACAATTTTTTCCCATAGTGTAATACCCCTTTTGTTTTTGAATTGCCGACAGTATACCATAATTTACAAAAATATGCAATCATTTTATAACCGCAAATGGCTTAGGGGTTTGCGGAAAGGGTTGAGCGGTTCGCCGCGAATAGGGATACCGCGCACGGTGCGCATAGAATTCGGGTGTGGCTTGGGCTAAGGGCAATAAATTTCCACCGGGGTTATTTTCCGGTGCTATGCAACCGTGTTGGTTTCGAGGCTATACAGTTGCGCATGAAAAAAGGACGGTCACCCGCCCTTTTCCTCATTGTCGTATGAATGGCTTTGTATTACCGCATTTGGGTGTTGTTCAAACCACGTGTCAAAGTCAAACTCTTGTAATTCAGCTATAAATGCTAAATGATTTTTTGTTATAAAGTGTCGGGATAAATTATCGCTATCGGCTGTAAATTCGTAAACCATAGTTTTACTATTATGCATTACAAAACCATTAACGGGAAAACGAAGCGGAGCTATGCTTGTTAATGTATATACTTCGTTTTTATATTCCACTTTTGCCCCAACTTTCAAATATTCAAATTCTGCTATTGTCATTGTTTGTGCTCCTTATTTTTTGATATCGTCTTTCGCTATTGCTTGCGGGTATTTCTTTTGCAATGTTTTGTAGCGAGCTATGGCTTTGTGTCGTTCCTTACCCTCGAATCGTTCACTTATTATCTTTTCAAACGGTTGCCCGCCTTTGCGATAGCCTTTGAATACGCACACGGTATAGTATACTTTGTTGTGGTAGTGGTCTTTGTGCCGCAAAAGTTGTATGTGTATGTCGTATACGATTTGCGCCGCCTGCATGTCGTTGTACAGTATATACAAGTCACGGCGATAACTCCGCATGTCTTGTATAAGCTGTTCGGCGGCTTGTATAATGCGTTCGGCGCTTTTGTCGCTTTCGGTTATGCGGTCGAGCGTGTCAAGTTTTTTGGGATTCCATATCCCGCCTATAAAGTACATGTCGGGCGTTATGTATTCACTGCGCCCGTAGTGTTTGAATTTTTCCGTTAAATGTTCCGTCATGGCTTTGCTCTCCTTTCGGCGGTAAGCGGCTTATACAGCCGCTTGCAACCGTTTCTTTTCTTCTTCCTTTATAATCTCCGAGCCGTGTAGCCGCCGTATTTCTTCAAGCGTTAAACGGTGCTTATTGTCGCTCGGCTTATCCGTCCACGCCCACGCTTTTTTACTACTGCACCAAAAGAACCCTAAGGCTTTCAGCTCGGCGCGGTACGCATACGCGTTGAATACCCATAGCCACGAGCCGCAAAGCTCAATTGTGCAATCAAAAGATATTATTGCGTTTATTATCTCGCGGAAATTGTCGGGTATGTCGGCGGCTTGCTCTTTGGTATACGTCTTGCCGTTCGCCGTTTCGTGTACATTCTTTACACGCTCAAACAGCGCATCATACTCGGCGTTTATAGCTTGCATGTCTTCCACCTTACCGCCCCTGTCGGGGTGGTGCTTGAACGCAAGCGTTTTATATTGCCGTTTAAGTTCGTCGATTGTTTCTACATTTACAAAGTATTTCATGTCTTACCCCTTTCCTGCGGACTTTTGCCGCCGCAGGTCGGCAAGTGATTTTATCTATAATTTGCTTTGATTTCAAGTTCCTGCATAGGATATATGCGGTCAGAATCGAAAGGATAAATGTATTTTTCGACCTCGTATATTTGCGGCGCTATTTCATTAACAATTTTTGCAAGATTGTAATACTCGCCGATTTTAACAACGATATACTTTTCGCGTTCTTCGGGATAATATATTCCGATATTTTCGGCGGCGCGTATTGCGTTCTTTTCAAGCATAAACTTATTGAGCTCAAGAAAGTTATTCAATTTACCCTCGTGATTTGCTACAATTAACTTATTTTTCTCCTTTGGCTGTTAAGGTTGCCGCCCTTGTTTATCTTATAGTACTATTATACCACTTTTTTGTAGTGTTGTCTACTATTTTGTAGTGGTAAATGTAATTTATTTAGCGATTTTACGTATTTTTTATTGACAGCACCATTTTTATGTTGTATACTCTATAATACGAGGTGCAGTAAAATGGAATTAAGTTTGACTGAAAAATTAAGATTTGCTATGATTAAGCAAAACATGTCGCAAACGCGACTTGCGGAACTTACCGACCAAACGCAAAAAAATCTTTCAAATAAAATGATACGGGACAATTACAAACTGTCGGAATATCAGCGACTTGTCGAGGCTCTCGGCTGTACGCTTGAAATTAACATTGTACTGCCGAACGGCGAAAAGCTGTGACGAAGAAGAAAAAGAAAGTATGGGCGCGGAAGTTCCAAGCGGTTTAGCGGAACGCCGCGCCCCTTTCTTTTTCTTCGTCTTTCGGACGTGAACGCCGCGGCTTTCCGCTTACAACCCGCTACTTCTCCCACAATGGAGAAGTGAATGGTGCGCCATTCACTTCTTAGCTATTTCTCAAGCATGGCACGCGCAGTTGTGTCAAGGGTAAAAAGTAAAAATTTTTCGTATAAGCTACTGCATTATGCCGAAAAATTTTTACGCCCCTTGACACGGCTTGCGCGGTTATGCTTACTCTCTCTTAAACTACGGAAAAGGACGGTACAAAACTATGGGTACATTCGGAAGAAAAAATTTGACTTTAACTCAACGCCTTATGCTCGAAAATTGTCTTAACGCTAAGTTACGAAAGAAAACCATTGCCGAGAAGCTCGGCGTACACATTTCTACGGTTTATCGTGAAATAAAGCGCGGACAATGTACTATGAAAAAGATACACTACATAGACTGGTTTGGCGAAAAACATTACAAATACTTTACGGCATACAGTCCAAACTTAGCTCAAAGCAATTACCACTTAAACATGACGAGCAAAGGTATTCCGTTAAAACTCGGCAACGATTACGACTTTGTAAATTATGTAGAACACCGTGTGCTTTACGACCGCATGTCCCCTTGCGCTGTACTCGGAGAGATAAAACGCAAAAAAATGTTTCGCACCTGTATAAGCAAAACAACGTTATATCGCTATATTGAAATGGGCATATTTAGCAATATCTCTATGGCTGATTTGCCCATGGGCTTACGCAAGAAAAAATATCGCAAAGCGGTTGCCAATCGCCCGCCGCGCGGCACAAGCATAGAAAAACGCCCCGCGGATATTGCGGAGCGTAACAGTTTCGGGCATTGGGAGATGGATTGCGTAGTAGGAAAACAATGCACAAAAAACGTACTCCTTGTTCTTACCGAACGCAACACGCGATACGAAAAGATTTTTCGCATGCCGAATAAGAAACCCGAAAGCGTACTTAAGTGTTTAGACATTCTCGAACGCAATTTCGGTAAAACAAAGTTTCGCAAAGTATTTAAGAGTATTACGGTAGACAACGGCGTAGAGTTTTCGGATTTCGACGGCATGGAAAAATCTATATTCGGCGATAAGCGCACAAAGATTTATTACTGTCACCCGTATACTTCATGCGAACGCGGAAGTAACGAGCGAATAAATAGAGATATACGGCGGTGGTTTCCTAAAGGCACTGACTTTTCAAAATCTCCGTTAAAAAAGGTGCGCTTTGTGGAAAGTTGGTTAAATGATTACCCGCGTGAGATATTCGGGTTTGCCACTCCCGCCGAAATGTTTGCCGCCGAACTCGCCGCTATAGTATAAGACCTCGAAACGTAGTCGCGTTTCGAGGTCTGCAATCGGGGTTAAGGAACCGTGTTATATTCTTATGCTTATAAGCTGCCGCATGGCGGCTATTTTGCTATACGCAGTATGCACAACCGCCCCGCGCGCGCGTTTCCCATTCCCCTTGCAAGGGGAATGGGAAACGTTTTCTTCGTAGCCATAATTAACAAACCCCTTCTTACATGCTATACTTCTAATATAAATTTTAAGGTTTTTTAACTTTTTCGCTCAAACTGCTTGACTTTTCGTTACAAAATTTTTCTCGCCCCGCGCTAAACGCTCTTTTTTCATGCGCCCTTTCCCGTCATTGCGAGGGCACTTGTGCCCGCAACGACGGTTACCCCCCCCCGCCTCTGCGGCAATCGCCCACCCGCTCATATATTTGACAAAGTGTTGGGAATGTGATATAATACAGGGCAATATAAGGAGACGAATTTTCGTGAATACGAATACGGAACCAAATCTTATCGAGCATATGCTCTCAATTTTGGGCGCACGGGAGAATGGCGACTTAAACAAGCATTTCGCGCACTCGGGCGTTACATCAAAAGAGGGCTATCTCGAAACGGCGGAGCAACTCAAAGCGTTTATAGACGAAATACCCGGCGGTTTTCTCATCTACCGAGCGGGCGGCGACGAAGAAATAATTTTCGCCAACCGTGCTCTTTTACGCATTTTCGCCTGCGACAATTTCGCGCAGTTCATGAAACACACGGGCGGTTCTTTCCGCGGGATAGTTCACCCCGACGATTTCGACGCGGTTGAAGCGAGCATATACGAGCAAATCAAAAACAGTTGCGACAATCTCGACTACGTGGAATATCGCATCACCGACGCCGACGGCAACACCCGCTGGGTGGAAGACTACGGGCACTACGTGCGCAGCGAAGCGGCGGGCGATATATTCTACGTGTTTATAAGCGACGCAACCGAAAAGATGCTTCGCAAACTCAAAAAAGAGGTTTCGCAGGAAATCGAGCAAAAAAAGTTACTCGAACAGGCTCTCAAAAACGCGAACCTCGCGTTCGTAGCAAAAAACGCATTTCTTTCCAATATGTCGCACGATTTGCGCACTCCGCTTAACGCGATATTCGGCTTTGCCACGCTTGCCGAAAAGAACATAAACAATCCGCAAGTCGCCGCGGGCTATCTCGATAAAATACGCGAAGCGGGCAACAACATACTCGAACTCATTGAGCGAGTGCTCGAGCTGTCTTATATGGAAACTCAAGATTTCCGCATAACCGAAGCTCCTTGCGACTTGCGCGAAATAGCCTACGGAGTGTATACCTCTCTGCTCACGCAGGCGAAAACAAAGCAAATAAAATTCATACGCAGTCTTTCGGAGGTGAAACACCTCACCGTTTTCGCCGACGCCGACAAGCTACGCGGCATTCTCAAACACATTGCGCACAACGCAATCAAATACACGCCCAAGGGCGGCAACGTAACAATTAAAATATCCGAGGAGCAAAAGGCGCAAAGCGAGTTCTCCACCTACCGTTTCGAAGTTTCCGACGACGGCATAGGCATTTCCGAAAACGCGCTCGAAAGAATTTTCGAACCGTTCGAACGGGAGAACAACACCACGCACTGCGGCGAATACGGCTCCGGACTGGGGCTTACCATAGCAAAGCATCTCACCGAAATGCTGGGCGGAAACATAACGGTAAAGAGCGAACCGAGCAAAGGAAGCGTGTTTACCGTTACAATCGCAATGCGCGTTCAGGAACAGGAAAGAGATACGGCGATTGAAAGCGAAGACCCCGAGTCGGTAGCCGCCATAGAGGGCAAAAAGATACTCTTGGTGGAAGACAACGAAATAAATCTCGAAATAGAAACCGAAATACTCGAGGACCTCGGATTTAAGGTGGACACCGCAGTAAACGGAAAATTCGCGGTGGACGCGGTGAAAAAGGCTCAACCCAACGAATACTCGTTCATTTTAATGGACATACAAATGCCCATAATGGACGGACACGAGGCAACCGCCGAAATACGCGGACTGCCCGACCCCGCCCGCGCTTCGGTGCCCATTATCGCGCTGTCGGCAAACGCGCTCGAAAGCGACAAACGGATTTCCATGGAAACGGGCATGAACGCGCACCTCAACAAACCGCTCGACGTTCCCCTACTGCTGAAAACCGTGAATAAAATTCTCGCCGCAAGCTGAACGCTTTCATATTAGTTGCTTGTGTCAGTTGTAGGTTTCGTCATCGTCTTCAAAAGGGTACAATACCACTCATTACACCACTGTGGTATGCTATGTATTTATCACTATGACAGTATAAAGTCAATAGATTTTCAAAAAGCGACTTTCTAAAATTCAACGGTAAACTTACTGCCTTCGCCGAGCGTGCTTTCGACGCTTATTTTCCAACCGGATTTTTGGCATATCTTTTTGGCAACGGCAAGCCCCAAACCAAAGCCGCCGTTTTTACCGTTGTGCGATTTGTCAACCGTGAAAAAACGTGAAAATACTTTGCTCATATTTTCTTCCGCAATGCCTATTCCCGTATCTTCAACAGTCAAGCCTTGATAGTTAAGCGTAACCGTTATACTGCCGCCGTCCTTATTGTATTTAATGGCGTTTCGCACGAGATTTCCGAAGATTTCGCTTAATCGTTCGTGTCTGCTCATTACGATTACGTTATCGTCTATTTTTTCCGTTATCGTAATATTCCTTTTGTCCGCTTCGGGTTTCAATGCGGCAATCGTTTCTTTTGCAAGCGCGGAAAAGTCCACTTCGTAAGGGGGTAAATCGTCATTGTCGATTTCGCTGTAATTGATGATACTAGCAATCAAATTTGTAAGGCGTTCGCTCTGCGTGAGAATGGTTTTATACGCCGTTTTCGATTGGCTTTCGTTCATACCGCCCGCCTGTAATAATTCGGCATATCCGTGAATAGACGTGAGCGGCGTATTCATTTCGTGCGTTACGTTGGATATAAATTCGTCCTTTGAAACACGCGCTTTTTCCACAAGCTCTTTTTCCGCTTGTATCTCGCTCATTTGCCTTTGAATGTTGCGATTGCGCTCGTTGAGAATATCGGCTACGGGTTTGAGTTCGGAATATTTGCTTGTAACTTGCGGATTGTTTGCGGCGTCGCTTGCAAGTTTTTTTACGGGCGTTAAGATATAGTGCGTTGATACAAAGGCTATGACGGCGCACAATACGATTGCCAAGATGAAGAAATACAGTAATATAGGTAACGATTTTGCAAAAATACTCCAATCGGTATCGGTGAATATAGCAATCCGCACTAAAAATTGTCCGTCGAAGTTTTTGCAAAAGTACACCATATTTTTACCGAGCGTAGAACTGCCGCGCACGGCAAAGCCTTCTCCGTCGAAAATAGCGTCTTTTATTTCCGCTCTGTCTGAATGGTTTTCCAAATCGTCTTCGGCAATGCTGTCGGCAAGTACGTTGCCTTGCGCGTCCATAAACGTAACCCTTGCGCCGTTCAATTTTTCCGAAAAGGCGGCGGCACTTTGTGCGTTCAAATCTTCCAAAGTTAAGCTATCGTCAAAGCCGTTCATATAAACGCGCAAATATTCTTTGCTGTTATCTACGTACGATTTATAATAAACTTGCGTTGCCGCAAAAGAAAAGACAAAAAGACAGGCAAACGTAATTCCAAGCGATAAAATCCAAATGCGCCATTTCATAATTTGTACCCCACACCGAATATCGTTTCAATCTTTACGCCGAGCTTGCGAAGACGGGCAACGTGATTGTCGAGCGTTCGCGTTTCGCCTACGTCGTACCCCCAAACTGCGGTTAAAAGTTTTTCACGGGATAAAACTTTTCCGTGATTTGCCATAAAATATTGTAATAGTTCAAATTCCTTATGATTGAGCGATACTTCTTTGCCGTCGATTTCGCAGACGAAAGTTTCAGAGTTCAGCGTAACATTACCAACCGACAAAACGCTTTGTCGCTGTTTTCCGCGCAATCTTGCGTTTACTCTTGCCGTAAGTTCCAATACGGAAAAGGGCTTTGCTATATAATCGTCCGCGCCCATATTCAAACCGTTTACCTTATCTTCTTCCTTTGATAGTGCGGAGAGCATAATACAGCTTACGGCAGGAAATTTCTCTTTGATAAAACGCAGAGCGTCTAAACCGCTTCCGTCGGGTAACATTATATCAAGCAATGCAACGTCCGGCTGTTCGCCCAAAAGTGCGGCGGTAAAAGATTTCAAGGTTGAAAACGCCTTAAATTCCAATCCGTTCATTTCGAGCGCAACTTTTATAAGTCCGCAAATGCTTGTATCGTCTTCTAAAATAAAAACCGTACCTTTCATAATATCACCTTGCTTTAATTATATCATTTTTTGTTTGATAAATAAAGTGTTGAGAATATGCCGCTTGTAATAAAATTGTAATATCAACCAAATCTGCCGTTGATATAATCGTCTGTTTTTTTGTTCTGCGGATGAGCAAACAACTTTTTGGTTTCGTCCATTTCAATCATTTCGCCCAAAAGGAAGTACGCCGTATAGTCGGCTATTCTGAACGCCTGCTGCATATTGTGCGTTACCATAATAATAGTCATATTCTTTTTGAGTTCAAGACAGAGTTCTTCTATTTTTCCGGTAGAAATGGGATCGAGCGCACTCGTCGGTTCGTCCATTAAAAGAATTTGCGGCTCAACGGACAGCGCACGGGCAATACAAAGCCTTTGCTGTTGACCACCCGAAAGTCCGAGCGCGGATTTATTCAACCTATCTTTTACTTCGTCCCACATAGCCGCGCCTTTGAGCGAGCTTTCGACTATCCCGTCCAATTCGCTTTTAGAGCGTATTCCGAACGTGCGCGGACCGTATGCAATATTATCGTAAACGCTCATAGCAAGCGGGTTGGGGCGCTGAAACACCATACCCACGTTTTTGCGAAGACGGGATAAATCGGTCTTGCGGGAATAAATATCCGTATCGCCGATTTTGATTTCGCCCGTGATTTTACAGCCTTCGATTAAATCGTTCATTCTATTAAGCGATTTTATGAGCGTGGATTTGCCGCAACCGCTCGGACCGATTAAAGCAGTGAGTTTATTTTTCGGAAAATCCATATAAATGCTTTTAAGCGCGTGAAACGAGCCGTAGTATAAATTCATTTCCTTGACCGAAACGGCAATATCGCCGCTCAAATCAAATTGCTCTATAATGTGTTTTTTCATATCTTTTTTCTCCGATTAAATAACCATTCCACAAGTGAAACGAGTAAGTTAAGTGTGATAACGAATATAAGCAATATGCTTGCCGTAGCGTAGGCTTCGTTTACTTGCAAGCCGTTACTCATAAACTTCCATACGAGAACGGCGAAACTTGCCGCGCTATCACCGTAACCTTGCGGAATAAAAGTAGATGCCGAGCCCACCGTAAATATGAGAGCCGCGCTTTCGTTTACGATTCGCCCGATTGAAAGAATAATCGACGTTATAATTCCCGTAATTGCCTGCGGCAGAACAACGACGAAAATCGTCCGCAGTTTTCCCGCGCCGAGAGCGTAACTTGCTTCACGCATACTGTCGGGCACTTCCGATAAACTTTGTTCGGTGCTGCGTATAATCGTCGGCAAAATGATAAGAGCCAAAGTAATACCGCCCGCCCATAGAGAATAGCCCATATTCATACCGATTACAAAGAATACCATTCCGAACAGCCCGAATATTATCGACGGAATACCGGCAAGCGTATCGACGAACAGGCGTATCACTTTAACGAAAATGCTTCCTTTCTTTGCATACTCGTTCAAAAAGATTGCCGCGCCTACACCGAGCGGCAAAGCAAGCAACAGCGCAAGACCTATAAGCATTGTAGTTGATACAAAAGCGGGCGCAAGCGTCGTGTGTGCGTTACCGCTTTCCCCGAACATAAAATCAATACTCAAATGCGGAAAGCCTTTTACGAAAACGAATATTACGATAAATGCGAGAACGAACGCAACCAGCAAAGAAATAACCCAAGAAACTATCCATAGCGCATCGCAAGCGCTACCCGTGCGACGATAGCTTTTTAACGTATCTTTCTGTTCGCTTTCTCTCAATCTACGAGAGAAGAATTTATTGCCGCCCTTGCTGTCCTTTTTTACAGCCATAAGGCAAAGATTAAGTATGAGTATAAAGATAAGCAATACGAACCCGTCGGCAATAAGCGCAGACTGTTCGGACGGCGTTGCATAACCCCAATTCTGTACGATATTGCTTGTGAGCGTGGTAAACGGCACGAACGCACCGAACGGATAACCCGAACCGTTACCCACTATCATCTGAACAGCCATTGTTTCGCCGATTGCCCGACCTATGCCGAGTATGATTGCCGATATAATTCCGCTCTTTGCGGCGGGCAGCAAAACTTTCCATACCGCTTGATTTTTTGAACAGCCGAGCGCAAGCGCGCCTTCGTAGTAGTGCATGGGTACTGCTTCCAAACTGTTTTTGGTTATGGAAGTTATTGTCGGTAATATCATAACCGAGAGAATAAGCGTACACGCCAAAAGTCCGAAACCCGCATTATTCGGGTGGAATATATCGACGAGTAGCGGCATTAAAAATTTATACCCGAACAGACCGTACACGATAGACGGAATACCCGCAAGCAAATTTACTATCTGCGTATATATCTTTTTCAGTCGTTTAGGGCAATAAAATACAAGCCACATCGCCGTAAATACAGCAAGCGTGCCGCCGAGCAGAACGGCGCATACGGTTAGAAAGAACGTGCCGACAATCATTCGCCATATTCCGAAAGTTTCCGATTTTGCCGACCATTCAGAGCCGAAAATAAACTTGAAAAAACCTATATCACGAAAAGCGGGTATGCTTGCATAAAGCAAATAACCGATAATCGTAAATACGGCAAGAATGGAAAATGCCGCAAGGGCTATAAATATTGCCTTTGCGATATTTTCCTTTGAAAAAAACTTTGCCGTTTTTATCTTTGTTAGCGTAGTCATATCACTTTACCGAAATATAACCCGCGCCCGTTATAACCGTTTGAGCTTCCGCACTCATAATATAGTCGTAAAAGCCTTGTGCCGCCGCCGACAGCGTTCCGTTTTCTTTGAGTACGATTACGAAAGGACGTTGCAGAGCATAAGTGTTATTCATAATGTTTTCCACCGTGCAAGCAACACCGTCTAAACTTACCGCTTTAACCGTATCGTCCAGACTTCCGTAGGAAATATAACCTATACTGTTCGTCGCGGTTGCAATGGTTGTCTTTACGCCGCCCGTCGAAGTGATTTCTGATACGACTTTATCGCTCGTTCCCGACAAATATTTTTCTATTTTCATAAGGTCGTCGAACGCCTTGCGCGTGCCGCTTCCAGCTTCCCTTCCGATTGCCGCGGTAATGGAAGAGTTGGGGATTGACGTGCCGTTTTCGTAAAGAGCTTTTACGTCCGCTTTGCTTACGTCCGTTATATCGCAACTCTTATTGACGATAAGCGCGATTCCGTCCATGCAGAGCGTATAACCTTTTACGCCCGTATCTTTTTCGGTCAAATCTCTTGAAGCCATACCGAAATCGTTTAATCCGTTTTGTACGTCTTTAATGCCCGTGCTCGAATCGGACTCATTGATTTTTATACGGATATCGTGCGTCTTTTCGTATTCCGCCGCAAGTTTTTCCATTATGGGTGTAACGGAAGACGAACCCGAAACGGTAATGCTTTCCTTTTTACTACCGCAACCGCCGAGTGCAGCCATAGAGCTACCGATTGCAGCTATGCACAATGCACTCATCAAAATTTTTGTCAGTTTTTTCATTTTTTTGTTTCTCCTTGAATTTTTATTTTTTGTCGCTTGACAAGTATATAATAGCAAGAAGAAGTAACAAAGTTAGTCAGTCAGTTGCAATAAATATGTAAAAAGAAACAGGACTTCGATTTGAAATCCTGTTCTTTTTCATCGCTTGAAAGTGCAACTCTTATAAAATTTTTGTTTTTTAATCCCTATGGGAATTGCGCTTTTCTCGCGAAGGTTTTTTCTTATCTTTTCGTTTTATTACTTTTTCTTCTTTTCGGGAAATACCGTGTCCGCAGTCTTTTTTATTATAACCGCGTCGAACGGGGCTACAATTCCGCCGAAAGACTTAAGCGAAACGAGTTCGGTGTAGCCTTCCTTTATTCCCGTTGCATACGGTTTGTCGCCGCGGTTTACTATAACGGTTATTTCGCCGTGCTCGTTCTTGCGCGAGAACGCAAACACGCCGTCCGCCGCCGCCACGGGCACATACTTGCCGTCGGCGAAAACTCCCTTTTCTCGCGTGCGCATTGCGCCCAGCTTTTTATACATGCGCAGGTAGTTTTTGTTCTCCCGCTTCCACGGATAACATCTGCGGTTGAAGGGGTCTTCGAACCCCTCGAGTCCCGCCTCGTCGCCGTAATACAGGCACGGAACGCCCGGCAAAGTGTATTGCAGCGTTGCCGCGAGCTTAACGAGCTTGAGCGCGTGTTCGCCGTCGGAGATTTCGGCGTTCGCCCGTTTGTCGCGGGTGGACGTGTCGCCGCTGTCGCCGAGCACGCTTATTATACGCGCCGTGTCGTGCGTGTCGAGCAGGTTCATAAGGTTGTTAACCACGAACTGCGGGTAATTGTTTATTATTACGTTTACGGTGTCGGCGAGCTTTTTGGCGTCGGCACTGCGCACGAAATTCAATATATCTTCTTTGAACGGATAGTTGGTAACGCTGTCGAGCTGTCCGCCGAAAAGATATCTTCTTCGTTGCGAGTAAGATATTTTGTTGCTCGCGTCCTCCCACACCTCGCCGAGCACGAGGCAGTCGGGATTAACAGCTTTCGCGGCGTGCACCGCCCTGTCTATGAAACAGTCGGGAAGCTCGTCGGCAACGTCCAGCCGCCAACCGCCTATGCCCATCTCCGTCCAATAGCGAATTATGCCGTCTTCGCCGCACATGTATTCGAGATAAGAAGGCTCGCACTCGCGCACCTGCGGCAGTATATCTATGTTCCACCAGCAGTCGTACGAGTCGGGATAGTCCTTGAAACTATACCACTTGTAGTACGGACTGTGCACCGACTTGTACGCGCCCAAGCTGTCGTATCTGCCGTACTTGTTAAAGTATATGCTGTCGTCGCCCGTGTGCGAAAACACGCCGTCGAGCATTATCTTTATGCCCTTTTTGTCCGCTTTCTTTATAAGCTCTTTGAGGTCGTCGGCAGTGCCGAAATCGGAATCCACTTTGCGGTAGTTAGCGGTATCGTACTTGTGATTGCTGTGCGCCTCGAATATGGGATTTAGGTATATGCACGTTACTCCCAAGCCCTTTAGGTAGCCCAGCTTTTTGATTATGCCGCGCAGGTTGCCGCCGAAAAAGTCCTCGTTGCGTATCTTGCCCTCGGAGTCGGGGCGATACTCGGGCAAACCGTACCAATCTTCGCGATAACGCGCGTAGTCTTTGGTTTTGAGCCGCGCGCCGCCGTCGTAAAATCTATCGGGCATTATCTGATATATAAGTCCGCCCTTTAAGAACTCGGGGGCTTTGTATATCTCTTCGTATACGCTCAGTTGCCAATCGTGCCCTTTGCCCAAAAGCGCGTTTAAGTCGTCGCCGCAACCTATGCGGTACTGTTTGTCTTCGGTGTTTATTATAAAGTGATAGAAATACAATCCGCGAGTGGTAACGGTTACGCTCACGTTATATTCCATGGTGTATTCGTGGTCTACGGATACGAAACTCATGGGATAGTACACGTCGCTCTCGCCGTCTTTGGTGAGCACCAAAAACACTTCGCTCGGATTGCTCGGGCGATTGAATTTGAGCGTAAGCTTAACGGGCTCGCCCGCCTTTACCGCCCCGAGAGGAGTTTTGAATTCTTCGCTGTTGGGAAAAAATTTAACCTGCTCGTTCACTTTTCTTTCCTCCTTTATTCTTACTGTTTGGTTGTTTTCGCTTTCTTTACCTTGCGCAAATTCCATATGCCTTGCGCGTAATCTTCTATGCTTCGGTCGGACGCGAACACTCCCGCTTTGGCAATGTTCACGAGAGCCATTCTGTTCCAACGCTCTTTGTCTTTATACGCTTCGTCCACGTCGCGAGCCGCCCGCATGTAGTCGCCGAGGTCGTACAGGCACATATACGGGTCGGCAATGTTGTTGCTTCCCAATATGAGATAGTTTGCTATATCGGCAAAACTCTCTCCGTTGAAGCCTTCGCGCAACCTGTCTACTATGCGGCGAATTTCGTGATTGCCCGTGTACAAATTGCTCGGGAAATAATTGCCCCACATAGCCGCCGCCTCGTCGGCTTTAAGCCCGAAGATAAATATGTTGTCGTCGCCCACGTTCTCGCGAATTTCCACGTTCGCGCCGTCGAGCGTGCCCAAAGTTATCGCGCCGTTTAACATGAATTTCATGTTGCTCGTGCCGCTCGCTTCTTTGCCCGCGAGCGAAATTTGTTCGCTCACCTCGCTCGCCGGAATAAGCCGTTCGGCTCGCGTTACGTTGTAGTTTTCCACAAACAGCACGTCGAGCTTTTCTTTTATTTTGGGGTTTTTCTGTATTTCTTCGCTAAGGCAGTTTATTAGGCTTATTATGCGCTTTGCGTGATAGTAGCCGCCCGCCGCCTTCGCGCCGAACACGAAAGTTTGCGGCGTAACGTCTTTATCGGGATTATCGCACAAATCGAGATACTGCGAGATAATCTTGAGCACGTTCATAAGCTGACGTTTGTACTCGTGCAACCGCTTTATCTGCGTGTCTATTCGGCTCTCGGGATTGAGCACAAAACCCGACTGCTCTTTGATATACTTGGCAAAATCCACCTTACACGCATGCTTAATCTTGCCTATTTCGGCAAGCACGCGCTTGTCGTCTTTGTATTTGAGCAGTCCCTCGAGCTTGCCGGCGTCGCGGTCGGGGTCGCCCACAAGGTCGGTTATAAGCGACTTAAGACCGGGGTTAGACTGCGAAAGCCATCTGCGGTGCGCTATGCCGTTGGTCACGTTCGTGAACTTTTCGGGCGACAGCGTGTAAAAGTCGCGGAAAACGCTTTCCTTTATTATCTCGCTGTGAAGCGCACTCACTCCGTTTACGGCGTGCGAACCTATCACGGCAAGATTAGCCATGCGCACCATGCCGCCGCCGAGCACCGAAACCCTGTTCACTTTGTCGAAATCGTTGCTTTTTTCCATTGCCCAATTGCAATATCTGCGGTCGATTTCTTTTATTATCATGTATATGCGCGGCAACAAAAGCTTGAAAAGACTTTCATGCCACTTTTCGAGAGCTTCCGCCATTACGGTATGATTTGTGTACGCTATGGTGCGCGTGGTCATATCCCAAGCGGTATCCCAATCGTAGCCGTGTTCGTCCACGAGTAAGCGCATGAGTTCGGGCACGGCGAGCGCGGGGTGCGTGTCGTTTATGTGTATCGCCGCAAGGTCGGGAAGATTATCAAGCGAAGCGTTGTTTTTGAGGTGGTCTTTAAGTATGTTCTGCAAACTCGCCGACACCATGAAATACTGCTGACTGAGCCTGAGCTGTTTGCCCTGCTCGTGGTCGTCGCTCGGATACAGCACTTTGTTTATGAGCTCTGCTTTGTTGTCGGCTCGCATTGCCGAAACGTAGTCGCCCTGCGTAAACGATTTCATATCGAAATCGCTCCGTCCCGACGCGCTCCAAAGCCTGAGCACGCTCACGCCGTCGCTGTCGCCGCCCGATATCATCATATCGTACGGGAGAGCTTCTATCACGTCGGCGTCCACGTGTTCTATGCGGCATCTTCCGTTTTCCCAATGTTCTATAACTCTGCCGCCGAATTTAATCTGAAAGTTTTTGTCGGAGCGCGGCATTTGCCACACCTCGCCGCTGTTAAGCCACATGTCGGGCAGTTCAACCTGTTGGCATTCCACTATCTTTTGGCGGAAAAGCCCGTATTCGTATCTTATGGAAAAGCCCATAGCCGGATAGTTGAGCGAGGCAAGACTGTCCATAAAGCAGGCGGCGAGCCGTCCGAGTCCGCCGTTGCCCAATCCCGCGTCGGACTCGAGCTCGTAAAGCCTGTCGAGCTTAAAGCCCATTTTGCCGAGAGCCTCTCTCGCGCTGTCTTCAAGCCCGAGATTGTAAAGGTTGTTCTTTAAGCTCCTGCCGAGCAAAAATTCCATGCACAGGTAGTAAACGCGCTTGTATTTGCTTTGCACTATGCGCTGATTGTTCGCCTGCTTTTTCTTGAGCAGTTTATCTCGCAGTACGAGCGCGAGAGCTTTATATACTTGTTCTTCGGTTGCGGTCTTTTTGGTCGCCGCAAAGTATTTGTTCAGTTTGTCTGAAATCAGTTCGAGCATTTCTTCAGGTTCTTGCGTCATGAGTCCTCCGTTACAGCAATTCTTTATAGTTCTTAATGTATTCTCCCGCCGAACTCGTCCAAGTAAAGTCGGTAGTCATCGCGCGGCGCACAAGCCCCGCCCATTTGTCTTTGTAGTCGGTGTAAAGCCCAACCGCGCGGTCTATCGCGCCCATCATATCGTCGGTGGCGTAGCGCGAAAAACGGAAACCGTTGCCCATATCGCCGTTGTAGCAGTCCACTATGCTGTCGGCAAGTCCGCCCGTTTCGCGCACCACGGGTATTGTTCCGTAGCGGCACGCCATCATTTGGCTCAGTCCGCAAGGTTCGCTCTTGCTCGGCATAAGGAATATGTCCGCGCCCGCGTATATCTTGTGCGAAAGGTCTTTGTTGAACGCTATTACCGCGCTGAACTTTTGGTCGTACATTTTCTGCACGTGCGTGAAATAGTTTTCGTAGTCGGGGTCGCCTTTTCCCAGTAGCACGACTTGCACGTTTTTGCGCAAAATATCGTTCATTGCCGCGCGTACGAGGTCAAGCCCCTTGTGCCCCACAAGCCTCGATACTATGGCTATCACGGGAGTGTCGGGCGATACGGGCAGATTGAGCATTTTTTGAAGCTCGGCTTTGCCCTTTGCCTTTCCCGCCATATGGTCTTCGTCGTAGTTGGCAAACAGCGCGGGCTGAGTGCGCGGGTTGTAGGTATCCACGTCTATACCGTTTAATATGCCGCGCAACTTAAAGCTGTTCTTTAACAACACGTTCTCGAGTCCGTGCGCGTAGTACGGGTCCATTATCTCGCGGGCGTAGGTAGGGCTAACCGTGCCCACCGCGTCCGAATAATCGATAGCTCCTTTCATGAGGTTTATGCAACCGCGGTGCTCTATGCTCATATACTCGGAGTCGGGTATGCCGAACACGTCCTCTATAATACTGCGGCTGTATTTGCCCTGATACTCTATGTTGTGTATCGTAAACATCATCTTGATGCCGCCGTAGCCCTCGCGATACATATAAAACAGCTTGTAGTAAATGGGCACGAGAGCGGTTTGCCAATCGTGGCAGTGTATTATATCGGGCTTAAAGCCGAGGTGCGGAATAAGCTCCGTAACCGCGCGGGAAAGGAAAGCAAATCTCTCACCGTCGTCGTAATATCCGTATAGGTTGGGGCGTTTGAAATAATACTCGTTGTCTATAAAGTAATACAGGGTGCCCTTGTAATCGAGCTTGAACAGTCCGCAGTATTGATTTCTCCAAGCAAGCGGTACGTTTATGTGGCAGATAAACTCGAGTTTAGCGCGATACTCCGCGGGGAAACTCTCGTAAAGCGGCAATATTATCCGCGCCTCGAATCCGCTCTTTTTGGCGTTTATCGCCTGCGGCAAACTGCCCATAACTTCTCCGAGTCCGCCCGTGCCCGCAAACGGGAACGCTTCGCTGCACACGAACAGTATTTTTTTATTGCTCGCGGGAGTCTTTTTCTCAATAATAGGCTTTTGCGCGGGTGCGGCTTTTTGAGTAGGCGTAGCTTTTACGGCGTTAGCGGGTTTTTTCTCCGCCGTTGCGGCGGCAGTCTTTTTGGTTGCCATAAGTTTTCTCCTTTTTTATTAATTCCTGCTATATTACGGTTTCTTTGGCTATATAATAGGGGTGCGTTTCGTGGCCCGAGAGCAATCTGCCGCCGAGCACTTTTACCGACTTGTCGGCTATCACGCAGTGAAGCCGCGTGTCTTCGCCCACCTCGGTGTCCTGAAACACAATGGAGTCGGATATCACCGCGCCGCGAGCAACTTTTACGCCGCGGAACAGTATGGAATTGCGCACCTCTCCTTCAATCTCGCAACCGTCGGCAACAAGCGAATCGGTAACTTTCGCGCCTTGCGAAAATCTTGCGGGCGCACTGTCGCGCACTTTGGTGTAAATGTTCGCGCCGTCTTTGTAGAATAATTCGTCGCGCTTTGCCTTATCCAAAAGTTCGAGCGAACGCGCGTAATAGTCGGCAAGCGAGTCGATTTTGGCAAAGTAGCCGTCGTACTCGTAAGCGAATATGCGGTGCTCGCGGCACCCTTTAACAAGCACGTCGCGCGAAAAGCTCGCGTATCCCCATTCGGCGGCGTTTTCTATAAGCCGCAACAAGAAGGTGCGGGATATTACCATCATGTTCGTAAACACCACTTTTTCGCCGCTCAACTTTTGCGACGTGGTAACTTTGGTAACTCGCTTTTCGGAGTCGAACTCCACCGCCGAACGCACCTGCGTTTGCGTTCCCTTAAGTTTCATTTTGCTTACTATAACCGTTATGTCGGCGTGGTTTTGCTCGTGCTTTGCCACAACGTCGGCAAAGTTGAAATTGCACACGGTGTCGCAGTCGCTCATCACAACGTAATCTTCGTCGCTCCGCTTTAAGAAATGGTCTATGCCGCATATCGCCTCGAATCGCGATTTATACAGCGTTTTTTCGCCCGCGCCGTAGGGCGGAAGAACCATAAGCCCGCCCGTTTTGCGGTTTAAGTCCCAATACTTGCCGCTCCCCACGTGGTCCATGAGCGACTGATAGTTCATTTTGGTTATCACGCCCACTTTGGTTATGCCGCTGTTTACCATGTTGCTCAGAACAAAGTCTATAAGCCTGTATCTGCCGCCGAACGGTATCGACGCAAGCGTGCGCTTGCCCGTAAGTTCGGTTATTTCTCGGTCGTGTATGTTGCTGAATATTACTCCCAAAGTTTTCATTTTATCACCGTTTTCTCCTCTTTATCCTCAATCCACTATTTCGCCCGCCGCGACTTTCGCGCCCGCGGCTATCTTGTTGCCGCGCCCCACGAGAGCTATCTTGCTCTTGCCGCTCTTTTCGTCGCCCACCGTTGCACCGTCGCCTATTTCCACGTTTTCGTCTATCATGCCGTAAGAAATACGCACGTTTTTGCCTATCACCGAATTGTTCATGATAACGCTGTTTTCCACTACGGTGCCCTCGCCTATACAAACGCCCTCGCCTATAACAGAGTTTGTCACCTCGCCGTATATCTCACAGCCCGTGGTGAGAATGCAGTTATCCACTTTGGCGTTTTTCCCGAAAAACGTGGGCGGCAAAGGCTCGTTCCTCGAATATATTTTGCCGCTCGAGTCGTTTAGCGAAAGCGCGGGCTTTTCGCCCAACAAGTCCATGTTCGCTTCCCACAGGCTGGAAACCGTGCCCACGTCTTTCCAATAGCCTTTGAACTGATACGCAAACATTCTCTTGCCCTCGGCAAGCATGGAAGGAATTATGTTCTTTCCGAAATCGTTGCTCGATTTGGGGTCGGCTTCGTCGGCCACAAGTTCGTCTACGAGCACGCTCTTTTTGAATATGTATATTCCCATGCTCGCGTGATTGCTCTTGGGCTCTTTGGGCTTCTCTTCGAAAGAAAGCACTCGCTTGTCCTCGGCGTAATCCATTATGCCGAACCGGCTCGCTTCCTTTTCGCTAACGTCTATAACGCTTATGGTGCAGTCCGCGTCGTTTTCTATATGCTCGCGAAGCATTTCCGAATAGTCCATTTTGTAAATGTGGTCGCCCGAAAGAATGAGCACGTGCTCCGAGTCGTACTCGTTGAGAAAGTGTATGTTTTGGTAAATCGCGTTCGCCGTGCCCTTATACCACTCTCCGCCGTGCTTTGCCTGATAGGGCGGAAGCACGTGTGCGCCGCCGTAGGTGCGGTCTAAGTCCCACGGCTCGCCTATGCCTATGTACTCGTTGAGTATGAGCGGCTGATATTGGGTGAGCACGCCCACCGTGTCTATTCCCGAATTGATGCAGTTGGAAAGCGGGAAATCTATAATTCGGTACTTTGCCCCGAAAGACACCGCGGGTTTGGGCGCACGGCTCGTAAGCGCGTATAGGCGCGTGCCCTGTCCTCCCGCAAGCAACATTGCCACACATTTTTTCTTTTTCATAATATCCCCTTTATACAGTGTTATTTCCTTGTTTTATTGCCTTTTCTTTTGTGCCGCAGGCTTTCGGGCGGCGTTTTTTTTCTTCACGGTCTTTTCCGAAATTTGCACCTTGTTTTTCGGAGCCGCTACTTTACCAACCATATATATGCCGCACATGGGCGGAATATTCATCTTTATGCTGTTTTTCTTGCCGTGACTCTCCCTTTCTTCGGTTTTGTGCTTTATCCCCTCTTGAGTAAATCCGTTTACGTCGCTGTGCAGTATTTCGGTAAACGTGCCCTTATCGCACCCGAACACGTAATCATCTATTCCCACCGGCGAGAAATTGAACGCGCACAGCAAGCGGTTGCCCGCGCCGTCGCGCCTCTCGTATATTATTACGTTGTTGTTGCGGTCGTCGGGCACAAGCCACTCGAACCCCCGCCAGTCGTCGTCTATTTCGTACATTGCGGGGTGCGACTTGTAAATCGCGTTGAGCTTACTCACAAACTCGAGCGCGCCGCGGTGCGACGGGTAATCCAAAAGCACCCAGTCGAGCTCATCGGCAAACGCCCACTCTTTGAACATGCCCAGCTCGCTCCCCATCATGAGCAGTTTTTTGCCGGGGTGAGCGTACATGTTCATAAGATAGTTTCTGTATCCCGCAAACTTTTGCTCGTAGTCGCCCGGCATCTTGTTGAGCAACGAGCCTTTCCCGTGCACAATCTCGTCGTGCGATATGGGCAGTATGTAGTTTTCCGAAAACGCGTAAGTCATGGAAAACGTGAGGTTGTTGTGCAGTCCCTTTCTGAACAGCGGGTCGGTCTTGGCGTACGAAAGAGTGTCGTTCATCCACCCCATGTTCCACTTGTAGTTAAAGCCCAAGCCGCCCTCCGAGGCGGGGTGCGTCACGAGCGGAAACGCCGTGCTCTCCTCGGCTATCATCATTACGTTTTCGAACCGAGAGAACACCTCGGTGTTGAGCTTGCGGAAAAACTCTATCGCGTCGAGGTTTTCTTTGCCGCCGTACTTGTTGGGTCGCCACTCCTTGCGGGCGTAGTCGAGATAAAGCATGCTCGCAACCGCGTCCACCCTTAAGCCGTCTATGTGAAATTCTTTGAGCCAATATATTGCGTTCGATACGAGAAAACTTTGCACTTCCGTTCTGCCGTAGTCGAAACAGCAAGTGCCCCACTCCTTGTGCTCGCGCCTGAGCGGGTCGTCGGGCTCGTACAGCGGCGCGCCGTCGAACTCGTAAAGCCCGTGCGCGTCTTTGGGAAAATGACCGGGCACCCAGTCGAGTATTACTCCTATGCCCGCGTTATGGAATTTGTTCACGAGATACGCGAAATCTTCGGGCGTGCCGTAACGCGCCGTGGGCGCGTAGTAGCCCGTTACCTGATATCCCCAGCTGCCGTCGAAAGGATATTCGGCGATACCCATGAGTTCTATGTGCGTAAATCCCGCTTTTTTTACGTATTCGCTCGCCTCGTCGGCAAACTTGCGATAGTCGAAACAGTTGCCGTCGGCGTACTTGCGCCACGAACCTATGTGCGCCTCGTATATGCTCACGGGCGAATGGTACGTGTCGGTGCTCTCGCGGGCAAGCATGTACTCCGAGTCCGTCCACTTTATTTTGGAAAGGTCGTATGCTTTGCTCGAAAAGTTACCGCCGTTTTCGCAATGCGCGGCGTAGGGGTCGGACTTGTAAAGTTTCCGCCCGTCGTAAGTTTCCACGATATATTTATAACAATCGTACTCTTTTACGCCCTTTATTTTGCCGCTCCAAATTCCGCGGTTGTGCTCGAGCGGTATTTCGCGCCAATCGCAGAAATCGCCTGCCACGCTCACCTTTTTGGCTCGCGGCGCCCACACCGTAAATTCGGCTTCGTCTTTACCTAATTTGCACCCGAAATATTTATACGCTTCGTATAGAGTCCCTTCGTAAAATGCGTCCGTCCAAGCGTCCATGTTAAGTCTTTCGCCTCATCGCCCTTTTTGTAATATTATACCACATATAAAAGCAAATTTCAAGGGGTTTTGAAATTTATCTGCTAAAATTTTGAAAAGGGCATTGACAATATTGACATTTTATTATATAATGTAAGTATCGAAAGTAGGCGTTTTTATAAGCGCGAAAAAATGTGCGTTTTTGCATATAAAATCGATTGACTTTCGCTTTCAAAGTGCTATAATATTCCTGTAAATTGCTTCCGGCAACGACGCTGTAAGGATTTCGGACTCATAACGAAATCGTTGCGGCGTTTTTTATTGCCCGTTCGTTTCATACGTATACTTTTTTAAGCGGCTTGCCGCAAAGGAGATAACAAACTTATGACAAACGTACCCGAAATGTTCGGCTCTCTCGTGTTTAACGATAAAGCCATGCGCGAACGGCTCCCCAAAGATACATACGCCGCGCTCAAGAAAACGGTTGAAAGCGGCACGCCGCTCGACCCGTCGCTTGCAAACACGATAGCCTCCGTAATGAAAGACTGGGCTATAGAGCACGGCGCGACTCATTACACGCATTGGTTTCAACCCATGACGGGCATTACCGCCGAAAAGCACGACAGCTTTATCACTCCGTCGGGAGCGGGCGCGGTAATCATGAACTTTTCGGGCAAAGAGCTTATACACGGCGAACCCGACGCGTCGAGTTTTCCCTCGGGCGGACTGCGCTCCACATTCGAGGCTCGCGGGTACACGGCTTGGGACCCCTCGAGTTACGCGTTTATAAAAGACGGCGCGCTTTGCATACCCACCGCCTTTATCTCTTACGGCGGACAGGTACTCGATAAAAAAACACCGCTTCTCCGCTCCATGAAAGCGCTAAACGACTGCGCCGTGCGTCTTCTCCGCGCACTCGGCGACGCAAACGCTCAGCGCGTTATAGCCACGGTAGGACCCGAACAGGAATACTTTTTGATAGACCGCGAACTGTGGAAAAAGAGAAAGGACCTGATTTTTACGGGCAGAACGCTTTTCGGAGCGCGGCCGCCCAAAGGTCAGGAACTCGAAGACCACTATTTCGGAAACATTCGCCCCCGCGTAATAGCCTACATGGACGACCTCGACCGCGAGCTGTGGAAACTCGGCATACACGCCAAAACCCGCCACAACGAGGTTGCGCCCGCTCAGCACGAGCTTGCGCCCATATTCACCACGGTGAACGTGGCAACCGACCACAATCAGCTCACCATGGAGGTTATGAAAAAACTTGCCGACCGCCACGGGCTCGTGTGCCTGTTGCACGAAAAGCCGTTTGCGGGAGTTAACGGAAGCGGCAAGCACGACAACTGGTCTTTATGCACCGACACGGGCGAAAATCTTCTCAATCCCGGCAAGTCGCCCGAAACCAACCTGCGCTTTTTGCTCTTTTTAACCGCGGTTATAAAGGCGGTAGACCTAAGGCAAGACCTGTTGCGGCTAAGCGTGGCGAGCGCGGGCAACGACCACCGCCTGGGCGCAAACGAAGCTCCGCCCGCAATAATATCCATGTTCATCGGCTCGGAGCTTACGAGCATACTCGACTCCATGCAGAGCGGGGCGCAGTATAAGGGCAAGAAGGGCAACAAAATGCAGGTTGTGGAAACCATTCCCGAATTTATGGCGGACACCACCGACCGCAACCGTACGTCGCCGTTTGCGTTTACGGGCAACAAGTTCGAATTCCGTTCGCTCGGCTCGGCTTTCAACATCGCATGCCCCAACGTAATGATAAACACCGCTGTAGCCGACGTGCTCGCCGAGTTTGCCGACGTGCTCGAAAACGCCAAAGACAAGGAAACCGCGGTTAAAAAACTTATCGCCGAAACTTACGCCGCGCACAAGCGCATAGTGTTTAACGGCAACAACTACTCCGATGAATGGGTTGCGGAAGCGAAAAAGCGCGGCTTGCTCAATCTCAAGACCACGCCCGAAGCTCTCCCCTATTACACCCGCGAAGAAAACCTCGCGCTGTTCGCCCGCCACAAGATATACACGGCTCAGGAAATAGAAGCGCGAAAAGATATCTTGCTCGAAAACTACTGCAAGGTTATAAATATAGAGGCTCTCACCATGATAGACATGGCGGGCAGGCAGATTATTCCCGCATGTATCAAATACATGAAAACGCTCGCGCGTACCATAGAGAGCAAAACCGCAATAGGTTTCGAGTCGCAAACCGAAAAAACCTTGCTCGCAAAAATCGACGCGCTCACCTCGGCGGCGTATCAGGCAAATCAACGCCTGAGCGAAGCCACGGTGAAAGTAAAGAGCGTAGCGGGCGTGGAAGCGCAGGCGTCGGCCTACCGCGACACGGTGTTTACGGCAATGCAAGAATTACGCGCCGCATGCGACGAACTCGAAACGCTCGTACCCGAAACCGACTGGCCCATGCCCTCTTACGCCGACCTTCTGTTTTCGGTATAGTAAGTATAAAACCGTATATGCTTTTGCTCCATGCATGAGATTGCCGCGTCGGGCTACGCCCTCCTCGCAATGACTGTTTGCGGTTGCCCTGTCATTGCGAGGGCACGCAGTGCCCGCGGCAATCCCCTGCGATAGAACAAACGTCATTGCGAGCGAGTGTAACGAGCGCGGCAATCCCCTGCATGAGAACCCTACAAATACTTAAAAATGCGTTTTTTAACCTCAATGGGATTTTTCGACTCGGCGAGCGTAAACGTAACGAGCGGCATGTTTGCCGCGGCGCAAATTTCCGCCACTTTGCGGTCGCGCTCGGCGCGGTCGGCACGGTTGTGCGACGCGTCGTTAAGTTCAATGAGCAAAAGCGGCTCGTAACTCACGGAGTCGGCTATCATAAAATCAATAACTCGGAAAAGCTCGTTGCGGAAAGCCGCGGCGCGTTTTTCTATTACCGACACGAGCGGAACTTGAACGCACACCGCGTATCGATTGCCGAGCATTGTGCGCAGAGTATGTAAAAACTCCAACTCCGAACGCGACATAAACTCGCGCTTTCGGCTGTAAACGCTTTGTTGCGGCGAAGCGTTTTTTCGCGAAAGATACAGCAAAGCCGCCACGCACGCGAGCGTGAGCGCAACGGCAACGCAAGTAAGCGCGAGCAACCACCCGTAATTATTTTTTGCGTACAAATACGAAAGCGCGACTGCAAGCGTCGCGCCTATCGCCGCCGAAAAAAACAATACTCTCTTTTGCATTTACATACCCTTTCAAATGTTTGAGATTGCCGCGGGCACTGCGTGCCCTCGCAATGACATGCAAAGTAGCGGCCACCCGAAATAAAACCCCTACGCGTAAGCGTGTGGGTTAAGGGCAACGCCCTTATCGTTGCGGGGGTGCAGGGGACACAGCCGAAAGTGTCCCCGCCGCCCTT
>NZ_CALPCH010000017.1 GCF_943193005.1 Pumilibacter intestinalis | reverse complement strand
GACCCTACGCCTAATCCCGACCCTACGCCTAATCCCGACCCTACGCCGGACCCCGACCCTAATCCGGGCGACAACGACGGCGACAACAAGCCCGGTTCTTCCGACTCGGAAGACAAAGGCGGCTGTTTCGGCTCTGCGGGAGCAAACGCGGGCATGGCGGCTACGGCGCTTCTTTGCGGCGCAACATATATACTCCTGCGCAAAAGAAAGAGCGTAAACAAGTAAAAGCGCAACGCGAAAAAAAATCGCATATTGACAACTCGCGCTTTATGGTGTATACTTATCTTATACGAACGCAAGGGGATAGGAAGAGATGATACGCCTTCGAAACGTAGGGAAGGACTACACCGCCAAAAACAAGTTGCAGACTCGTGCGTTGAAAGATATTTCGCTCGATATCGGCAACAGGGGAATGGTGTTTATACTCGGCAAAAGCGGAAGCGGCAAGTCTACGCTTCTCAATATCCTCGGCGGATTAGACGAGGTTTCGAGCGGCGAAATTTTCTTTAACGGCAAAAGTTTCAAGGACTTTAAGCAGGCGGATTACAACGCATACCGCAATCGTTGCGTGGGGTTCGTGTTTCAGGACTATAATCTTCTCGGCGATTTCGACGTGAGCGGCAACGTCGCGCTTGCGTTGCGGCTGGGCGAAAAGGGCGAAACCAAAGAAAAAACGCTTTCCGCGCTCCGAAAAGTGGGGCTCGGCGAAGAGTATTTAACGCGCAAAACCCAAGAGCTGTCGGGCGGCGAAAGGCAACGCGTGGCGATTGCGAGGGCTATAGTAAAAGACAGCGAACTGATACTTGCCGACGAGCCGACGGGCAATCTCGACGCCGCAACGGGCAACGGCATATGGGAGATATTCAAAGAGATATCGCGTGAAAAACTCGTTATCGCGGTTTCGCACGACCGAGAGAGCGCGGAAAAATACGCCGACAGAATAATAGAAATAGCCGACGGCGAGATTGTTTCGGATACGGGAAAGCAAATAGACGCGGACGAGGGCGAAAAAGTTTACAACGCAAAAAGGTGCGGTTTGCCTATAAGCACCTGCTTTAAGATGGGCGCGAATAATTTAATGCAGCGAAAAGTCAAAACGGTGTGTACCGCGTTGTTTGCGATATGCACCGTTTTTGTGCTGTTGGTCGCGCAAATCGTGAGCGCGTATTCGCCCGAGAAAACCATGGCGAAATTTATCGAAAAGAACGGCATAGATTATATCTGCGTAAGGCAGGGGCAAACGCATTATATTACGGAATTCAGATACGGATACATTTTAGAACCCTCTACTCTGCAATACATTACGCAAAATTCAACTTTCATTAAAAACGGAGAGGTGGAAAGCTCGCGGGATATTTTGGATATGGGACTTGTTTTTGCGGGCGAGTATATCGAAATAGACGACTCTTCGTATTATATCACGCTTTCGGGGCTTGATAAGTTATACGACTCGATGAGTTCGGTTGTGGAAATCGACGGAAAAAAAGAGCCGCTTGTAAAAGACTTTCATCCCGCCGAATATCTTATAGGCAAAAAGGTAGGAAGCAAAAATTCCGAAAATTTGATTTTGGCGGGAGTGATAGACGATACCCGCGTAAATCCTCTTTCGAAATTTGCTTTGTTTGACGAATATTACACCGAAAAGAACGCGGTAAAGAAGATATATTCGAATTGGTACAACACCGACAAAGAGTATTCCGAACTTACGCTGTTTTTGGACGGAGCGGCATATTCGGGCGAAATGCGGATAGAAAAAGATTTCAACCGCAGTAATTCGGCGGTAATGACGGAAAACGGCATGATACCTTCGAGGGAGTTGGAACTTGCCGACGACGAAGTTGTGTTTACATACGAAATGTATTGCGAATATTTCAAGGCTGACCCGAGGTGGTCGTATGTGTCGAGAGATTTGCAAACGGTGTTGAAAATGCCCGAGCAAATAGGGAAGAGAATGGATTTTTGCTTTAAGGGATACGCCTCGGGGGAAACGTATTGCGAAGTGCGGTCGTTAAAGTTCGCGGGCATAGAATTTTACGAAGAAACGCCGCCCTCATCGTACGGAAACTTGGCGGATGAAAAAGATACCCGAATGTTTTTCGGAGAAGCCGCGTTCGAGTACGTAATGAAGCGTTTGGATAAAGACGTCGAAATTTTGATAAACTTGGCGAGCATAAAAGAGCCCGAAGAATTTCTCGTGGATTTCCGAAAATATCATCAAGGATATGTGAGTAACGTAGGAGAAACCATAACGGACGGAGAAAGAATACAATATTTTTCCTTTGTTTACGGTTTCGAAGAAGATTTGTGGACGTTCAAAATTGTATTTTTGGCATTGTCCGTCATAATGGCGTTGTTACTGCTGTTGTTTGTAATAAATTTGATTTCCTACAACGTGATGAACCGCCGCAAAGAAATAGGAATACTTCGCGCCCTCGGGTCGTCTAACAAAGATTTGCTGAAAATTTTCATTTTCGAAACATTGATTATATCCGTTATTACCTGCGCGGTTGCGCTTGCGGCAATTATAGGCGCGGCGTTGGGATTTAACCACTTGAGCGCGGCGTTTTACAGGTTTTCGGAACTGCTCGAAGTTCCATATTTGAGGGTGGATATATTTACCGTGCTTACGCTTTTGGGCGGCGCGTTCGTACTGCCCGTTGCGGCTACGCTGTTGCCGCTTATAAAAATCGCGGGGCAAAAACCCATAGAGGCAATCAAAAATTTGTAATAAAATTAGTGGATAATGCCATAGGCCACCCACTATATAATGTACCGCGCAAACGGTTGCTTTTAGCGGCTCGGTTGCGGTATAATATATAGTACACGGTTAAAAGGAAAAGAGTTTATGGCAGAGAAAGAGAAATTTTATATAACCACGCCCATATATTATCCGAGCGGCAAGTGGCATCTCGGGCATTGCTACACCACCGTATACGGCGACGCCGTTGCGCGGTTTAAGCGCATGGAAGGGTACGACGTGTTTTATCTTACGGGCACCGACGAGCACGGGCAGAAGATAGAGAAACGCGCGGCGGCGGCGGGCGTGAGTCCCAAACAATTCGTGGACGGACTCGTTGCCGAAATCAAAGAGCTATGGAACGCGCTCGATATCTCTTACGATAAATTCATTCGCACCACCGACGATTACCACGTTGCCGCGGTGCAAAAGATATTCAAGCGTTTGTACGAGCAGGGGGACGTATACAAAGCCAAATACAAGGGCAAATACTGCACGCCGTGCGAGGCGTTTTGGACGGAAACTCAGCTCAAAGACGGCAAGTGTCCCGACTGCGGCAGAGAGGTGCAAGACGCGGAGGAAGAAAGCTACTTTTTCCGCCTGAGCAAATACGCGCCGCGAGTGCGCGAGCTTCTCACGCAAACCGACTTTTTGCAGCCCGAGAGCAGAGTTGCCGAAATGGTAAACAACTTTATAGACGCGGGACTCGAGGATTTGGCGGTGTCGCGCACCAGCTTTAAGTGGGGCGTGCCCGTGGAGTTCGACAAAGGGCACATAGTTTACGTGTGGGTGGACGCGCTCAGCAACTATATAACCGCGCTCGGCTACAATCCCGAAAGCAAAGAACTTTCGCCGCAGATGAAAAAATACTGGAGCGCGGATTTGCACCTCATGGCAAAAGAGATAGTGCGTTTCCACTCCATAATATGGCCGGCGATACTCATGGCTTTACAGCTTCCGCTTCCCAAAAAGGTGGTTGCGCACGGCTGGCTTCAGTTTAACGGCGACAAAATGAGCAAGTCGAAGGGCAACGTTGTTGACCCCTTCGAACTTTTGCCGCGCTTCGGAAAAGACTCGCTCAGATACTATCTGCTTCGCGCCATGCCGTTCGGAGCGGACGGGGCGTTTACCGCAGAAACATTTTTAACCCGCATAAACGCCGACCTTTGCAACGACCTCGGCAACCTCGTGCGCCGCACCGTGAAAATGAACGAGCAATATTTTTCGGGCAAAATCGCGGAGGGCAAAGCGGAGAGCGACGACCTGCCGCTCATAGCGCAAATGAACGCGCTTTACGGCGAGGTTAAAGCCGCGATGAACGAATACAAGCCGCAAGTCGCGCTCGAAAAGATATTCGACCTCGTGGGCGCGGCAAACAAATATATAGATTTAACCAAGCCGTGGGTGCTTATTAAAGAGGGCAAAACCGAGCGGCTGGGCGAAGTGCTTTACGTATTAACCGAAGCTATACGCATTACGGGCGTTTTGCTTGCGCCCTTTATTCCCGAAACGGCGGGCAAGGTGCTCGACAATCTCAAACTTAAAGCGCCGAGTTCGTTCGACGGGCTCGAATACGGCAATGTGAAATCTTACGAAACCGTTGCGCTCGACGCGCTGTTTCCTCGGCTGGACGTGAAAAAGGAGCTTGCCGAGTTCGAAAAGAGCGGCGAAAAAGAGGACGGCAAGGCGAAAAGCAAGGCAGACAAGCAAAACAAAGAAAAGAAAGAGGATAAAAAGGAAATGAGCGAAGAAAACGGACTTATAACCATTGACGAATTTTTCCGCACGCAGTTGCGCGTTGCCGAGGTAATCGCCTGCGAAAAGGTGGAAAAGGCGGATAAACTCTTAAAGCTCACGCTCAAAGTGGGCGAAGAAACGCGCACGGTGGTGTCGGGCATAGCCAAGCACTACACGCCCGAGCAAATGGTGGGCAAGCGGGTTGTGCTCGTGGCTAACCTCAAGCCCCGAGCAATGCGCGGCATTGAGAGCCAAGGCATGATACTTTGCGCGTCGGAGGGCGACAAGTTGGTGCTCGTAACGCCCGAGAGCGCGATAGCGAGCGGAGCGGAAGTATGCTGATAGACACTCACGCGCATCTTACCGACGTGAAATACGGCGGGGCGCGGGAAATAATAGACAACATGCAAGCCGACGGGCTGGAGCGCATAATAGCGGTGGGCTTCAACGAGTTCACGAGCGCGTATTCGGTTAAGATAGCCGAAGAAAACGAAAAGATTTTCGCCGCCGTTGGCGTTCACCCCTCGGACGCGGCAACGGCGGGGCAGGGCTATCTCGGTGCGCTTTCCGACCTTTGCGACTCCGACAAGTGCGTGGCGATAGGCGAAATAGGGCTTGACTACCATTACGAAGACACCGACAAACGCGCTCAACACCGCGTTCTCTGCGAACAACTCGAACTCGTGCGCGAAAAGAAATTGCCTGCTATATTCCACGTGCGCGACGCATACGGCGATTTTTACGATATTATAAGCAAACATCGCGATTGCGTTACCGCGGGCGCGGTTATGCACTGCTTTTCGGGCAGTAAGGAAACCGCCCTCGTTTACGCCGATATGGGGTTTTACATATCCTTTTCGGGCAGTATAACCTTTAAGAATTCCAAGGCGGGCGAAATAATAAGCGCGTTGCCGCTCGAGCGTATACTCATAGAAACCGACTGCCCCTATCTTGCGCCCGTTCCGCACCGCGGAGAAATCAACTACCCCAAATACGTGCGCTTTCAAGCCGAAAAAATAGCAGAAATACGAGGCGTTTCGGTAGAAGAAATAATAAAGATTACTCGCGACAACGCATATAGGGCGTTTGCGAAAATGAAATGATTTTTTGCGCACGAGAAAACAACGTTACCAAAAAGGATAGGAATGGATAATTATCTGTACAAACTCAAAGGGAAGATATATCTCAATATAACCAACCGTTGCGGGAACAGGTGCGAATTTTGTATTCGCTCCAACTCCGACGCGCTTGTGGGTTACGATATGAAACTTTCCCGCGAGCCCGATTTCGAGGATATGAAAAAGGCGATAGACGAGTTGCCCGACCCGCTCGGAGAGGTCACTTTTTGCGGCTACGGCGAACCCACTTACAATTTCGACACTCTCGTTAAAACCGCCGAATACTTAAAGTCGCGAGGGGCAAAAGTGCGGCTCAACACCAACGGTCAGGGCAGACTCATAAACGAGCGCGATATAGTGCCCGAGCTTGCGGGCAAGATAGACGAAGTTTCGGTTTCGCTCAACGAAGCCGACCGCGGAGCGTATCAAAACCTGTGCCACCCCAAATTCGGCATGTTCGCGCACGACGAAATTTTGGACTTTGCGAAGAGTTGCAAAGAGGCGGGCATATCCACCCGCTTTACGGCGGTGGATATAATTCCCAACGTGAGCATACGCCGCTGTCGAAAATTGGCTGCGGATATGGGCATACCGCTCGCCGTAAGGCAACACATTTCGGACAACGAGAAATATAAGTAAATAACATTGTTATTGCGACAATATATGCGGCTACCCGTGTCATTGCGAGGAGGGCGAAGCCCGACGCGGCAATCTCAGCCATGAGAAAAGTATGGCAGCCGTAATCTCGAAAAGGATTTTCGCGATTGCGATTGAAAAGCGCACAAATATGCCGAAGAAGGCGATTTCGCGCAATTATGCCCCTTTAGAGGGCGCGAGAGAGCGCGAGCAAAAAAATAATTACAAAATTCGCACGTAACGAGCCGAAAAACGCTTTATTTTTCGGCTCGTTTGTGTTATAATTTAGAGGTAAAATTTCCTATAGAGGAGAGCGCGAACAAAATGGCGAAAAAGGTAGACACGCATTACGACAGCAGCGAGATACAGGTACTCGAAGGACTCGAACCGGTACGCAAGCGTCCGGGCATGTATATAGGCAGTACCGACGAGCGCGGCTTGCACCATCTTATAGTCGAAATCGTGGATAACAGCGTAGACGAAGCTCTCGCGGGTTATTGCGATACGATTATTATAGAGCTTACGCCCGAAGGCGCGGTTGCCGTGACCGACAACGGGCGCGGCATACCCGTAGACATTCACCCCAAAGAAAAAATCAGCTCGGTAGAGGTCGTTCTTACCAAGTTGCACGCGGGCGGCAAGTTCGGCGGCGGCGGATACAAGGTGTCGGGCGGCTTGCACGGCGTGGGACTTTCGGTAGTTAACGCGCTCAGCGAATGGCTCGAGGTGGAGGTGTACAAAAACGGCAAGATGTATCGCCAAAAGTACAACCGCGGCGTGCCCATGCGTCCGCTTGCCGAGGTGGGGCGCACCGAGCGCACGGGCACCAAAGTAACCTTTTTCCCCGACGACGAGATATTCGAAACAATCGAGTTCACGTACGACGTTATCCGCACGCGCATGCGCGAGGTGGCTTATCTCAACCGCGGGCTTACCATACAGCTCATAGACAATCGCCCCGGCAGAGAAAAGCAGGAAACTTTCCGTTACGACGGCGGCATACTCGACTTTGTGGACTACCTAAACCGCAGTAAAGAAACGCTGTTTCCGCAGTCTTTGTATATAGAAAAGACTTTCAAAGACAACACCGTTGAAATTGCCATGCAATACAACGACAGCTACAGCGAACTCATTTACGCTTACGCGAACAACATAAACACCGAAGAGGGCGGCACTCACTTGGTGGGCTTTAAGAACGCGCTCACCAAAGTTATCAACGATTACGCGCACGAGCAAAAGGTAATAAAAGAGGAAGAAAAGCTCACGGGCGACGACGTTCGCGAAGGACTCACGGCGATAGTGAGCGTTAAGCTCACCAACCCGCAGTTCGAGGGGCAGACCAAAACCAAGCTCGGCAACAGCGAAATGCGCGGCTACGTGGAAAAGGCTCTTACCGACGGGCTGGGTACCTACCTCGAGGAGAACCCCAAGGAAGCCAAAGAGCTCGTATTAAAGTGCATTACGGCGCAACGCGCGCGCGACGCGGCTCGCAACGCTCGCGAACTCACCCGCAGAAAGGGCGTTTTGGAAACCACCACGCTTCCCGGCAAGCTCGCCGACTGCTCCGACCGCGACCCCGCGCACTGCGAAATATATATAGTGGAGGGCGACTCCGCAGGCGGCACGGCAAAACAAGGGCGCGACCGCAGATTTCAGGCGATACTCCCGCTTCGCGGCAAAATACTCAACGTGGAAAAAGCGCGACTCGGCAAGGTGCTCGAAAACGCCGAAATAAAGGCTATGATAACCGCGTTCGGTTGCGGCGTGGGCGAAGATTTCGACGAAAGCAAGTTGCGCTACGATAAAATCATTTGTATGACCGATGCCGACGTAGACGGCAGTCACATAAGAATACTGCTTCTCACGTTCTTCTTCCGCTACATGCGCCCGCTCATAGAGAAAGGGCACGTGTTCAGCGCAATGCCGCCTTTGTACAAGGTGAGCAAAGGCAAGAACGACAGCTACTGCTACACCGAAAAAGAGCTTAACGAAACGCTCGACAAGCTCGGCAGAAAGGGTTGCGACGTTCAGCGTTACAAAGGTTTGGGAGAAATGAACGCCGAACAGTTGTGGCACACCACCATGAGCCCCGAGTTCCGCACGTTAAAGCAGGTTACTATGGACGACGCGTTTGCCGCCGACGAGATATTCACCATTCTTATGGGCGAAATGCCCGAACTGCGCCGTCAGTTCATAGAAGAAAACGCCAAACTCGTTAAAGAATTGGATATTTAGTAACGTACGGGTTCTATGTATGAGATTGCCGCGCTCGCATAGCTCGCTCGCAATGACAGGTAAACGCTTGCAATGACGCGCAATCCATATCACACCCAACCCGTCATTGCGAGCGTAGCGAAGCAATCCCGTGCATGAGGGCATATATCCCGTCATTGCGAGCGTAGCGAAGCAATCCCATGCATGAGGGCATATATCCCGTCATTGCGAGCGTAGCGAAGCAATCCCATGCATGAGAAAGTAAAAGTTGGTTTAATATTGAGGAAAATAGAATGAAAAAGAGAAACTTTTCGGAAGAAGAAATAAAGCACGTAGACAACACCAAAATCGTCAAGGTTCAGCTCGAAGAGGAAATGAAAACCTCCTTTATAGCCTACGCCATGGCGGTTAACGTATCGCGTGCAATTCCCGACGTGCGCGACGGCTTAAAGCCGGTGCATCGCCGTATACTTTACTCTATGGGCGAACTCAACCTGTTCGCCGATAAGCCGTACCGCAAGTGCGCCCGCATAGTGGGCGACGTGCTCGGCAAGTACCACCCTCACGGCGACAGCGCGGTATATATGGCTCTCGTGCGCTTGGCGCAGGATTTCTCCATTCGTTGCCCGCTCGTTGACGGTCACGGCAACTTCGGCTCGGTAGACGGCGACCCTCCCGCGGCTCAGCGTTACACCGAGGCACGACTCAGTAAGATTGCGGGCGAGATGCTCCGCGATATAGACAAAGAAACGGTTGACTGGTATCCCAACTTCGACGATACTTTAGAGCAACCCACCGTTCTCCCGTCGCGCTTTCCCAACCTTTTGGTAAACGGCTCCGACGGCATAGCCGTAGGCATGGCAACCAACATACCGCCGCACAACTTGGGCGAGGTAATAGACGGCGTTTGCGCACTCATAGACAATCCCGAAATTACGGTAGACGAGCTTATGCAGTATATACCCGCGCCCGACTATCCCACGGGCGGACTCATTATGGGCAGGGCGAATATCCGCCACGCCTACCGCACGGGCAGGGGCGGCGTGGTAATGCGCGCCAAAACCGAAATAGAAGAATATCCCATGCGCGACGGCAGCAGTCAGACCCGTCAGCGCATAATAGTTACCGAACTGCCCTATCAGGTAAACAAAGCCGAGCTCATTAAGCACATAGCCGACCTTGTGAAAGACAAGCGCATAGAGGGCATCTCCGACGTTAAGGAAGAGAGCGACCGCCAGGGCATGCGCATAGTTATAGAGGTTAAGCGCGACGCGCAGGCGCAAGTGGTGCTCAACACGCTTTACAAGCACACCGAATTGCAGGTTTCGGGCGGAATTACTTTCCTCGCGCTCGTGAACGGCGAACCCAAAATTCTCAATCTCAGAGAAATGCTCTACTACTATCTCGAGCATCAAAAAGAGGTTGTGCTTCGCCGCACCCGTTACGACCTCGAGAAAGCGGAGGAACGCGCTCATATCCTCGAAGGTCTTGTAAAAGCTCTCGCCAACATAGACAAGGTTGTGGCGATAATCAAGGCAAGCCGCGACAAGTTCGAGGCGAGCGAAAAACTCATGAGCGAGTTTATTCTCTCCGACAAGCAGGCGAACGCCATACTCGAAATGCGCTTGCAACGCTTAACGAGTTTGGAGGTGGAGCACCTTCGCGCCGAACTCGCCGCTCTCAAAGAGACCATTGCCGACCTTAAGAACATTATAGCCAATCCTCACAGAGTGGAAGAGATAGTAAAGACCGAGCTCAACGAAATCAAAGAAAAATACGCAACGCCGAGAAAAACCGAGCTTTGCATAGACTACAACGAGATAGATATAGGCGACCTCATCGAGCGCGAAGACGTGGTTATATCCATGACCCATTTCGGATATATCAAGCGTTTGCCCACGGCGGAATACCGCGCACAGCACCGCGGCGGCAAGGGCATTACTGCTCACCGTCCCAAAGAAGAGGACTTTGTGGAGAACATGTTCGTTACGTGCACGCACGACGACTTGCTGTTCTTCACCAATTTCGGCAAGGTATACGCGATTAAGGCGTACGAAGTGCCCGAGGCGGAGCGCACGGCTCGCGGCAGGGCGATAGTAAACCTCTTGCAACTCGGCGAGGGCGAAAAGGTGAACGCCGTTATACCCATTAAAGAGGATATGCGCGGCAACCTTATAATGGCCACAAAGCGCGGACTCATTAAAAAGACCAAGCTCGAAGAATTCGCCTCCATTCGCAAAGTGGGCAAGATAGCCATAACTCTCACCGAGGGCGACGAACTCATTTCGGTACAGCTCACCTGCGGCAGAGACGAAATACTCATAGCATCGAGCGCGGGCAAGTGCATACGCTTCGCCGAAGACGACGTTCGACTTATGGGACGCGGCGCACAGGGCGTTAAGTCCATGAAGATAGACGAAGACGACTACATTGTGGATATGACCGTTGTTAAAGACGGCAGCGAGGTGCTCACGGTGTCGCAGTTCGGTTACGGTAAGCGCACCGATATAGAGGACTACAGATTGCAGAGCCGCGCGGGCAAGGGCATAAAAGCGGGCACGTTCAACAGCAAGACGGGCAGACTCGTAAACCTCAAGCAGATTACGCCCGACGACGACGTAATGATAATCGCCGACAACGGCACGATAATACGCATGCGCGCCAAAGAGATAAGCAAAATAAGCCGCGACACTCAGGGCGTGCGCATGATGAAGATGAAGGGCGAGGGCAACGTGGTTTGCGTAGCCGTGGCTCAACCCGAAGAAGAAGAGATACTCGAAGAAGGCTCGGAAGAATAAAACGAAACGCAAGACGGGGCGTATCCCAAAAACGCGCCCCGTTTTTCGCTTTTGCCAAAGACGAGGAGATATACTTATGCATAAAGATTTGGAAAGCATTGTGCTTACGCGCGAGCAGATTGCGCAAAAGGTGAAAGAGGCGGCGAGTTGGCTCGACGAAAAGTTCAAAGACTCCAAGCCGCTCGCCATAAGCGTACTTAAGGGAAGCGTGTTCTTTTTCTGCGACTTGTTGCGCGAAATGAAAACGCCGGTTCAGCTCGATTTCATGACGGTGTCGTCTTACGGCTCAAAAGCCCAAAGCTCGGGCATGCCCAAGATAGTTATGGACCTTGCCGCTTCGGTGGAGGGGCGCGACGTGATACTCGTTGAGGATATAGTGGACTCGGGGCACACGCTCGTTCGCATGCGCGACCTAATAATGGGCAGGGGAGCGAAGTCGTTTACCACCGTTGCGCTTTTCGATAAGCCCTCCCGCCGCCAAGTGGATATAAAAGCCGATTACTCCTGTTTCGAGATAGCCGACGAATTCATTGTGGGCTACGGACTGGATTACGCGCAGCAATACCGCAATTTGCCGTATGTGGGCATTTTGAAGCGCAGCATTTACGGCAACGTATAGCGGCACATCTACGCACTACGTGCTCGTGCCCACGTGGTCACGTACCTCAAAGTACGCTCCCGTGCGGGCACTGCGCCTGTTGTGCGTATCTGCACCGCTCTCCGTTGCCTTTACGGCGAGCGTATAAGGGCACACGCGCGGGCGCACCCACAGCTGTGCCAATCCGCAACCCTTCTCCGCCGCCTTTTACGGGCTACCTTGTCATTGCGAGCGGCGTAGCCGCGCGGCAATCCCATGCGGGTAACCATGTCATTGCGAGGGCACGCAGTGCCCGCGGCAATCCCCTGCGGGTAACCATGTCATTGCGAGCGGCGTAGCCGCGCGGCAATCCCCTGCATCAAACCCGTGCGGCGGCTGTACCTTTCTCTCGTAGGAGATTGGACTGCTCGTAAACTCGATACTCGCTACGCTCGTGGCGTTCGCGCTACGCGCTCGGCTGAGCGCAATGACAAGCATTAACCTGTTATAAAATACTCATAGGAGGAAACATATGGACGAACAGAAGCAAACGATTGCCGAAGAAACCGCCGTAGCGGAAGAGTCGGCAGTCACGACCGCGGGGGGGGGTACCCCTTCGGGCGAAGCCGCAACCGCGGCAAAGACGGTACCGGGCAAGAAAATCGGCAAGTTCGATAAATTCTTCGGTATCAGCAAGTCGGGCTCTACGGTGGGCACGGAAATCTTTGCGGGACTCGCAACGTTCCTCGCAATGGCATACATACTCACCGTTAACCCCAACCAAATAATCGGGTTCGATTCGAGTGAGCCGCTTTGGTCGTCGGTGTTTATCGCAACCGCGCTCGGCGCTCTTATAGGAACTCTCTTAATGGCGTTGTTTGCAAAGATGCCGCTTGCTCAAGCTCCCGGCATGGGACTGAACGCCGCTGTGGGCGGACTGATAAGCGGTGCCTCGTACGGCATGGGAATGAAATTCTCGTTCGGCACGGCTATGCTCATGGTGCTCATTTCGGGCGTGCTGTTCCTTATTCTCACCGTCGTTCCTTGCGGACACGATAAAGAAACGGGCAGGCTCATAGGCATACGCGAAAAGATATTCGAGGCTATACCCGCAGGTATCCGCGTGGCTATTCCCGTGGGCATAGGTTTGTTTATAGCTTACATAGGCATGCAAAACGCCGGACTTATAGTTCACAGTCCGTTTACTCAAATAGACCTTGTAGACTTTACCAACTGGGGCGGACAGATAATAAACGTTATAAGCGGAAGCGCGCCTGCCGCAAAAACCGCTTGCGTAGCGCTTATTTCGTTGTTGTCTATTGCCATACTGTCGCATTACAAAATAAAAGGTTCGGTAATTCTCGGCATAATAATAGCAACTTTTGCGGGAATGGCGTTCCAAATAGTAGACTACGACATACTCCTCGGCAAGTCGAGCGGAGTAACGTGGAAATTCTGGGAGAACTTTAAGAACTTCTTTTCTATGGACGCCGCTCAAGGCGGCTCGTTCCTCGCGGCGTTCCACGACATTCATTTCCCCGCGGGCAGTTTGCTTACGGTGTTCGTAACCATTTTGTCGTTCTGCATGATAGACATGTTCGACACCATGGGGACGGTGCTCGGTTGCTGTACAAAAGCTAACCTTCTCGACAAAAACGGCAAGCCCGTGCGCTTTAACCGCATTATGATGAGCGACGCCGTGGCAACTTGCGGCGGCGCAATGCTCGGCACCTCCACCGTTACCACCTTCGTAGAGTCGGGCACGGGCGTTGCCGCGGGCGGCAAAACCGGACTTACCGCGCTCACCACGTCGATACTCTTTGCTCTTGCGATATTTGCTCTCCCCGTGTTCGCATTCATTCCTCCTGCCGCCGCTGCGGGCGCTTTGATGTACGTGGGCGTGCTCATGATGTCTAACGTAAAGAACATAGACTTCACCAATCTCAAAATAGCCGTTCCCGCCTTCCTTACCATTATAATGATGCCGCTTGCGTACTCCATAACCGACGGCATAGGCATAGGCATGATATCCTACGTAATCATCAACCTTTTCTGCTACGCGGTAGATATGATAAAGTACGCCGCGGTAAAGAACAAAGACGCCGCGGCGGTAAAACCCAAATTCAACATTTCGGTGGTGCTGCTCATAATCACGGTATTGTTCGTTCTTTATTTCTTCTTGCCGGCAAAAGTGTAAACGGTAATACCCGATTTACCTAAAACAAACGTAAAGCCATCGGACGCGAGTTCGATGGCTTTTTCGTATGAGCTTTTTTGCTTTACGCTTTTATGACCGAGCGTTTTGTTACGAGGTAAGTCGCCGAGTAGTACAGTGCGTAAACGGCGGTTAAAACAAGCGCGATAATGCCCGACGCAATGCGCGACTGAACCGCTATTTCGGCGTATCCCGTCCACGTAACCAGATTTGCGCATATCATTCCCGCGGGAATACTCAGCAATACGGGCAGGGCAAACGGCAGAAAGAAGAAAACAAATGTTTGCTTAAACAGTGCGCGTGCAAGGTCGCGCTTGCTTGCGCCCAACTTGTAAAGAGCGTTGTAGCGCGTTTTGTCTTCGGCTATTCCCGATAGCGTTTTCAGCGCGAGTATCGCCATGCACATGAATACGAATATTATTGATATATACAGCGCCGCTACAATGAATACGGCGGTCTGCGCGCCCATTGTAATGCGGCTGTATTCGCGTACGTTGTAGTCGCAACGCAGTATGTCGTAGCCCCACGAGTTGTTTACGTAACTCAACTCATTGCGCAAACCGGTTGCGTCGAACCTGTCTTCTTTAAGGTCGAAAACCACGCAATCGTACTCTTTTTCCATGCTTGCCGCAACGGAGTCGGGCACAACGGCGGTAAAGTAGTTGGACCAGGGCGAAGGGCAGTCTATAAATCCCGTGAATTTAAGTTCGGAATTTCCGTCGCGAATTCGCGCGCCCGAAAAATCGCAGGTTTTTGCTCGCGCCGCGCCGGGAATTATCTTAAATCCGCCTTCGAGGTTTACGGGCGAATATCCCAAAATACCGAACACGCGGTTAAAGTCGCTTTCGGAAATAAACACGTCGTACAGATAGGCGTACCCTTCGCCGTGCCACGGAGTAAACCCGTGCAAGTAGTCGTTTCCCGACGTGCGAGTAACGTAATCCAACCGCTTGTTTACGGTGGCGTATTCCGAAATTATCTTTTCGGCGTCGTCGGGCAATACGGGCGAGTCTTCGTCGAGTTGCGCCGAAACGTCGAACGGAACGGTTTTGTCCAAATCGGCGGCGGCGCTCGTTTTTTGAGTGTAAGATACGTTTGCGCCTATCATGGCAAACGCTATAAGAAAGGCGAGCGCGCCCATCATTACCGAGTCGGCGCTCAAACGTCCCGAAAGTTTGCGCAAGACGAACGAGTTGGTGCCGCGGTTTTTGAATTTTTTGTTTTTAAGCAGTAAAGGCACTATGCTTTTAGCTAAGCCTATATGGAAAAATATTATGCCCAAAGCGCAGGTAAGAATCGAAAAAAACATCGGATAGTTGCGCTGTTCGCCCACGCCCAAAACCGAGGTTTTCATGGTTTTGCCGAGAGCTATGCAACTCGCTATTACGGCGGCAAGCGATATTACGGTAACGGCAAACCACACTGCGGGATATTTTACGCCTTTTTCCTGTTTTTCGGCGCCGTGCAAAAGGCTGTATATGCTCACTCGTTTTAAGTATATCGCGCTCGTCGCCGAAGACAGCGCGAACACTCCTATAACAAGCCCCACGGTAAGCAGTAATCCTTTAAGCGAGTATGCGGCCAACGTAAACGGAACGTCGGTTATATTAGTAATAACGGCCATTAGTCCCTGATAAAACAGCAATCCGAGCGCCAAGCCCGCGCAAAGCGCCACCGAGCACAATATGAGAGTTTCGAGCACGAATATTTGCAATATGTTTTTGCGCGTCATGCCCAAAGTGAGATAAGTTCCGAATTCGCGTTTGCGCAGTCTCAGCATAAAAGACGTAGCGTAGCCGAGCACGAACGCCACTATAAGCGATACGAGCACCGTTATGGCGATAAGTCCCATGCGCAATTCCGTTATCGCTTGTGCGCTGGCAACGAGCTGTTCTTCGAATATCGCGCCGTTTACGGCGAACATTAGTCCCACCGTGAGCGACACCGTTATAAAATATATTACGTAGTTGCCTATTTGCCTGCGCACGTTTCTCGCGGCGAGTTTAGCTAGCATCGGAGTCACCTCCGAGCGCCGAAGTTACCGAGAGTATCTCGGAATAAAACGCGTGACGGTCGCGGTTTCCGCGCACGAGCTCGCTCCAAATTTTGCCGTCTTTGAGAAAAAGCACGCGGCTCGCGTAGCTGCCTACGAGCGCGTCGTGCGTAACCATTAAAATGGTAGAGCCGAGTTCGCGGTTCATAAGTTCGAAAGTTTGCATTAAAAGTTTGGAGTTTTTGCTGTCGAGCGCACCCGTGGGTTCGTCGGCAAGCACGAGAGCGGGAGAGGTTATAATGGCGCGTGCGCACGCCGCCCGTTGCCGCTGCCCGCCCGAAAGCTCGTGCGGGAATTTTTTGAGCTGGCTCTCTATGCCGAGCGCCGCCGCCGCTTTGCGCAGTTCGCTCTCCGTTTCTTGCGCGGTTTTTCTTTGCAGGTTGAGCGGAAGAACTATGTTTTCTTCTATAGTGAGAGTATCGAGCAGGTTGTAATCCTGAAAGATAAATCCGAGCTTGTCGCGCCTGAACGCGGATAGGGCGTCTTCGCGCATGTCGCACACGTTTTGCCCGTCTATTTTTACAGTGCCCGAGCTTGCTCCGTCTATTGTGGCTATCACGTTCAAAAGAGTGCTTTTGCCCGAGCCCGACGCGCCCATTATGGCTACGAATTCGCCGCTCGCAAGCTCTAACGATATGCCGTCGAGTGCTTTGGTGAGCACGCTTCCGCTGCCGTAGTGCTTTGTTAGGTTGCTCACTTCGAGTATTTTGTTCATGTTTTTTAGGTTGCCTCCTTATTGCTTTGTGCAATAAGTATAACGCATAAAGGCGGCAAAACGTATAACGCCGCCTTTCGGTAATCTAACGGTTTTGTAAGGTTTAGCGGGGGAAAGAGAAAGTAAAAACCGTTCCTTTGCCTTGTTCCGACTTTGCGCCGTATTCTATGTCAAGCCGTTTGCACAGTTCCGCCGCAATGTAAAGCCCCATGCCGGTGCCCGCTTTTCGTCCGTATTCGCCCGTAAAGCCTCGGTTGAATATTCGCGGCAGTTCGTGCTCTGCTATTCCCGGGCCGTTGTCGGCAACGGTTAAAATTCCGTTGTCGGCGGTTATTTTTACGCCGCAACCGTAACAGTATTTGGCGCAGTTTATAAGCAGTTGCCGCAGTATGAACGATACCGCTTTTGCGTCGGTGCAAACGGGGAAATCCCCTTGAGCCGTTACGCTTATTTTTGCCGCAACAAGCAGTTCGCGTTGGCTTTTTACGGCTTCGGCTATTACGTCGGCTACGCTTACGCGCGATATAACGGTGTCTTGCTCCGCGCCTCGCAGTCGCGCGTATTGCAACACCGAATCGGTGAGGTTGTCGGCGCGTTTAAGCTCGCGGCGCAGTTTTACTTCGTCCGCTCCGTTGTCGCAAATAAGAGAGCAGGCGGTGAGAGGAGTTTTTATTTCGTGTATCCATTTTTCAACGTATTCGAAATATTCTTCTTTTTCGCGCGCCGCGCGTTCCGCTTCGCCTATAGCCGAGCGCGAAACCTCTTTCATCACATAGTAATATTCGCGGGCAACGGCGTCGTGCGGCTTTTCCATAAGCTCGCCCAAAAGATATTTTTCGGACAATTCGTCTTTGTTCCTTTTCAGCTTTTTCAGTCTCGCGTTTGTTGCGGCGTAGCCCGCCGAGTAACGCAAAATAACGGCGGCAACGAATATTATTTCGCTGCCCCACAATAAAACGGGGCTTGCGCCCGCAATATACGCGAATGCGCCCCAGCACAGCGCCGCTATGCCGCAAAAACACAAAGACACGGCTTTGGACGAAAAGTAGTCGCGCATTTTCATAAACGGTAGCCCACTCCCCGCACGGTGCGTATAAAGTCGGTAGCGCCTATGTCGCGCAGTTTTTCGCGCAGACGGTTTATGTTTACGTACAGCGTGTTTTCGTCTACGTACAGGCTGTTTTCCCACAGGTCTTCGAATATGTTCTCTTTGGTGCACAGCTCCTTTTTCATAAGGCAATAAAGTATGCGCGTTTCGTTTTTAGTAAGCTCCGCGCTCTTGTCTCCGTAGCGCACGCGCATGTCGGCAAGGCTTAGCGTAAGCCCGCGCCCGTTTATTACCGAGGCGGTTTGCCGCTTTAGCAGTCGCGCTATTCTTGCGAGCAGTACCGACGAATTGTACGGCTTGCGAATGTAATCGTCCGCGCCCGAACCGAACGCTATAAGTTCGTCTTCGGAGGAGGAGCGCGCCGTTAAAAATATTACGGGTACCGACGAATTCGTGCGCAGTTTTCGGCACAACTCGAACCCGCTTTCGCCCGGCATGTTCACGTCTAACAGCGCAAGCTCGCACGGCGGCTCGCTTACCGCTATGTATCCGTTTGCGCCGAGTAGGGCACACAGCTCTTTTCTTATGCTCTCGTCGTCTTCCGCTACAAGTATTCGTTCCATTTGCGCGTTTTCTCCCGTTTTAAGAAATTCGCTTTAAGTATAATTCGCCCGCATAGCGCTTGTCAAGAAAATATAACCAAACTTTTTGCATTAAAACGGTTGCATTTTGTCGCGGTATTTGCTATACTATATAAGCTGTTTCATTACAGTACGCATAATCAATGGCTCCATGGTCAAGCGGTTAAGACGTCGCCCTTTCTCCCGGTAACTCGGGTTCGCTCAGCCGAGCGCGAAGCGCGACCGCCACGGAGCGCAGCGGAGTATTCCCGATATTCGGGAAACGAACCAGCGAAAACAACTAAATAAATACGGCTCCATGGTCAAGCGGTTAAGACATCGCCCTTTCACGGCGGTAACTCGGGTTCGATTCCCGATGGAGTCACCAAAGCATTTTATTACGCGGAAAGTCGTTCTTTTGAACGGCTTTTTCGTTTTAAGTAGGGGGATTTTTTTATGCGGCGGGTTAGCGGGTGTTTTTGATTTCGGTGGGGGTTACGCCGTATTTTTCTTTGAACTTTTTGTTGAAATAACTTATGGAATCTATGCCTACCATGCTGCATATTTCGATTACTTTGTAGTTGGTGGAAATGAGCAGGGTAAAGGCTTTTTCGAGCTTGAGTTCCAAAAAGTAGTTCACTACCGTTTTGCCCGTGTGTTGTTTGAAACTGCGCAACAAACGAATGTGCGTGCAGCCCAAATTGTTGCAAATTTCGTCTACGGTTAAATAGTCGGCATAGCGCGATTGCATGAGCCCGATTGCTTCGCGCACTATGGCGGGGTAGGCGGCGCTTTCCAAAAAGACGGAGGCGCAAATTTTTTGCAATAGCCTAAAAAACATGTACTTTATCTCCGATGCCACGTAGCCGTTTTCTTGAGCGGGAAGGGTTTCCAAAACGGATACCTGTTGTTCTATCTCTCGGCGCAAGTCGTTGTCTATCTCGGTGCAAATCGCGCCGTCGTATTCTGTAAGTTTGCGGTGCAACTCTATATCGATTATATCGAACATGTTTTTTACTACGTTTTTATCGAAACTGATACTAATATGTTTGCACGGGTCTGCCGAAGGACAAAAACAGTGCGTATCGTTAGGGCGCATAAGCTGTACGTAATTCGCATACACCGTTTTAGGCGTAGGTCCGAACCTGTGCACGGCGGCGCCTTGCGTGATAACGAACAATTCCCAATATCCTTCGTGGTTATGCCGTTTGGAGAATATTCCGTTATAGGTGTGAAATTCCACGCCGTACTTTTCAAACAGTTTGTTTTGCACGAAACACAAATTATCGAACATGCGCATGCCTCCCTTAAATATGAGTATATCGTTTTGTGCGTTTGCTGTCAAGTGCACGGCTCATAATGATAAAAATGAGCAAGGGACTGAAAAAAATAGGTATAGATTTTACGGGGTGCCTGTGCTACAATAATAATACAAACAGGGCGATTTTCGCAGAAAAAGCAAGATAATCTTGCGTTGAGACCGAAACGTAGAAAAAGAGCAATTTGTAAAATATCAGCGTTTTACGGCGAGGAGGATGTAATGAGAAAAACTTTGGCAAAAGCAATGGTTGTTTTGTGTGCGCTGTGTTTTATCGCGTGCAACTCGGGCTCTGTCGCGCCTTCGTCGCCGCCGTACGAAGAACCCGCATACGATGCTTTTACCGTGTCGCAAAGCGAAACCGTGCTTAGGTTGCAGTCCACCGACTCGCTCGGGCGGTATTTTACGCGCTCGGAGAGTTGGGACGAAGAAAAGAAAGTAGGTTTGTTTTATTTTTTGTGGATAGGACAACACGACCAAAAACAAGCGGGCGCAGACGGATGCGCGTGGGACAGTTCGCTGTTGAGCGAAACGCAACTTAAAGGTACGTCCGCCAATTCGGACGTGGGAGTTTTTCACTACTGGAGCGAACCGCTATACGATTATTACAATTCCGAAGACCCTTGGGTGTTCCGCAAGCACTTGGAATTGTTTATTATGGCGGGCATTGATTATTTGGTGTTCGACGTATCCAACAGTTACTATTACAAAACGGTATGCGACAATATATTTCCCGTTGCGCTTTCGTTTGTAGAACAGGGCTGGGAGATACCTAAGTTTGTATTTTATTGTCACAACAAAACAAAAGATACGGTAACCGGCATTTACAATGATTTTTACAATCCCGAAAACGAGTCGCTTCGAAAATACGACGCGCTTTGGTACACCGAAACGGACAACGGCGTGCGAAATACCGAACGTAAGCCGTGGATAGTGGTAAAAAACAACGGCATAGACAGTAGCACCTTAGGCGCGGCGCAAAATTACGACAAGTGCGGCGAAAAGATAAAAAACTTTTTTTACACGCGCGAACTGCGTTGGAACGAGGAACACGGCGCGGAAGGCAACTGGTTGTTCCCTTCGGATATAGACGACCCGATACCGCACGAGGGCATGCTTTCGGTTTCTGTGGCGCAACATACCTCGGGCGCGTTCAGCGACTCGGTGTTCGAGGCTAATTCGCGGGATAAAAACCGCGGGCGCGGTTGGGTATGGAACGACGGAAAAACGGAGGGCACAAACACCGCGAACAACGTGGCTTTGGGCTCGAACTACCAAAGCGAATGGGAAAACGCGTTTGCGCAATCTTCCGTAAACAACGTGTTTTTGTCTACGTGGAACGAGTGGGTGGCGCAAAAGCAACCGTACGGAGCCAACGGGCGCAGCAGCAGTTATTTCGTGGACCAGTTCAATCCCGAATTTTCCCGCGATTTGGAAATGACCAAAGGGCTTTGGGGCGATAACTATTATTTGCAAACGGTGCAAAACATACGCCGTTTCAAACAAAAAACGGGCGAGACGGTAAGCGAGCACAAACCGCGCCGAAATGCCGTGGATATACGCGGCGGCGAAAGTCAGTGGGAAAACACGGTGGGATTTTGCGACCCCGCGGGCGATACCGCGCCGCGCAACTACCAAAGCTCCAACAAAGCCGATTACGGCAACGTGCCCAACACGGTGTACGTTAACGATACGGGGCGAAACGACATAGTGCAAACCCGTATAACCTGCGACGACGAAAACTTGTATTTCAGGATAGAATGCGCCTCCGATATCACGCCGTATGAAAACGGCGACAAAACGTGGATGAACATATTGTTGGAGGTCGAGGGCGCGAAGGGTAGCGCGTGGGAAAATTATCAGTATGTAATCAACCGCACTGTAACGGGCGACGTTACGTATATCGAACGGCTCAAAGCGGACGGAAAATCGGAAATCGAGGCGGCGGGCGAATTGTACGTCAGCGGCAAAGTTCTTACGGTAAAAGTGCCGCGCTCCGCCGTGGGATTAAGCGGGCAAAAACGGTTTACCGTAAATTTCAAAGTGGCGGACCACGTTACCGAATACGACGATATCATGGACTATTACGTAAACGGCGACAGTGCGCCCATAGGCCGCTTGAACTACACGTTTTCGGTATAATCACAAAGGACGGAGTTATGAAATCGAATAAAAACGAATGTTTACGATGGTTGACGGGCACGGACGCTTTGGGGCGCAGAGTACAGCCCGTAAGCCGTTTCAACGATAAGCAAGCGGGCGTGTTTTACTTTTTGTGGACGGGGCAACACGGCAGTGCGGCGTTCGACAATTCCGTGCTGGATATACACACTCAGCGCAACGACCGCGGCGGCGAGGACGTTCATCATTATTGGGGCAAGCCGTTGTTCGGTTATTACGACTCGGGCGACCCGTGGGTGTTCCGCAAACATTTGGAAATGTTGACCACGGCGGGCGTGGATTATTTGGTGTTCGACACCACCAACAGCTATTATTACGAAGAGGTGTGCCGAAATATTTTTCCCGTCGCGCTCGAACTGCTTAACGACGGGTGGGATATTCCGCGGTTTGTTTTCGATACGAACTGCCGCTCCTCGGAAACCGTGGCGGGCATTTACCGCGCGTATTACGACCCCGATACGCCAAACGGCAAGCGGTTTGCGCCGCTTTGGTACCGTCACCCCGACCGTAACGGGCGCAATGCCGAGGGCAAGCCGTGGATAATTGCGAAAAACAACGAAACGGGCGAAAACGAAAAATACAATTACGACGCTTTGCCTAAAGAAATCCGCGACTATTTTTATTTGCGCGAGTCGGCATGGTTCGAGGAAGACAAAGTGCCGTATGCGTTTGCAACCGACGTTGACTCGCCTTCCGTGCACGAAGGAATGCTTTCGGTTTCTGTGGCGCAACATACTTCGGGCGCGTTCAGCGACTCGGTGTTCGAGGAGGGTGCGCGTGATAAAAACCGCGGGCGTGGATATTCCGCCGCGGATAAAAAGAACGACGCGGCGCGAATAGCGGAAGGCTCGTGCTTTCAAGAGGAATGGCAACGGGCGTTGGATAACGCCGCCGTAGACAACGTGTTTTTGACGAGTTGGAACGAGTGGGTGGCGCAAAAACAGCCGTTCGGCTTAAACGGGCGCAGTTGTTGTTATTTCGTGGACCAGTACAATACCGAGTTTTCGCGCGATATCGAGCCGGCGGACAACGAGTTGGGCGACAACTACTATATGCAAATGCTGATAAATATCCGAAAGTTCAAGTGTGCGGACGGGGTTGAGCCCGCCGTGCCCGCATGTTCGGCGGATATACGCGGGGGAGCGGACTCGTGGAAAAACGCGACGGCGTATTGGTCGTTTGCGGGCGACGGCGCAAACCGCGATTACAAGAGCGCGAACTATGCGTTGCCGCCCTACAGACAGGCGGGCGCGGTAAACGACGTTACTTGCGTGCGCGTTGCCTGCGATAAGGAGTTCGTATACGTGCGGACGGAATGCGGCAACGATATTTCGCCGCAAACCTCTTGCGGAAAACATCTTAACGTACATATCTTGCGCGAAGACGGCGCGGCGTTTACGGTAAACGCGCAAGCCCGAGGAAACACGGCGACGGTAACGGAAACTACGGTAGCGGAACGCACGGCGGGACTGGCGGAGCGCGTTCTCGAGAAAAACGCCCTTTCGTTCCGCATACCGCGCGAAGTGTTGGGTTTGAGCGGAAACGAGGTGCGCTTTTCGTTTAAGGTGACCGACGGGCTTGCCAAAGAAGAGCTCGGTTTGAAATGTTACGCGCAGGGCAAGAGCGTACCAGTGGGGCGATTGTATTATGCGTTTCGTTGTAAACTCGATTAGGCGGTAATGTCCATGCAAAAAGAAACAAAAAAGAGAATAATATGGAGTTTTGTTGCGGCGGCGCTTATCGCGGCGACGGTGTTGTTTTCGGTTTTGGGTATTCGCGCAGGTATCCTCAAAAACCGCAGTTCGGATTTTGCGGTGGATACTACGGGGCTGCGGGTGTCTGCGGTGTACGAACAAAACGGATATTACGCGGTGGGCACATACGACGGCAAAGTGCGGTTATATAGCGACGCGGATACCGAGTCGGCGCTGTTTGCTTATGCTTTGAGCGGGGCTTCCGTGCGGGATATTGCCATAGTAAACGGGCGACTGTACGTTGCCGCAAGCAACCGCTTTGTGTACGCTTTTTCGCTTACCGCTTCCGATGACAAAAAGCCCGAGGCTACTTACCGCGTGGGTTTGGTGCCCGAGCGATTGCATTTCTCGTCCGAGTCGAACAGGTTGGCGGTGTACGGCGTAAGCGACAGCTCCAACCGTCGCGGGCTGTATTTTCTTTCCCCGTCGGCAACGGGCGAGGTTTCGTATACCTCTTGCATAGAGCAGGAAAGCGATATAGCGGGCGTAGCTCTGCGCGGCGATACGGTTTATTTTTCGTCGGGGCAAAGCGTTATGTGCGCCGAGATAGACAGTGCGCGCATACTTACGCCTGAAGAAGTATACGGTGCGGACAGGAGCATTTTGGGAATTGCGCCCAAAGGCAACGGCTATACGGCGATAGACAGCGAAGGCACGGTGTTTTCCTTCGATTCCGATTTCGTGCTTACCGGCAGTCGCAAAAACGATACGGGCATGCTCGGCACGGTGTTTGCGGCGGGCGACGTTTTTATATGCAAGGTGCGCAACGGCGGTATTGCGGGCGTGGACTCAAAAGGTATTTTGTTTTCCGTTCCGTCGAGCAGTTCGTCGCTTATAGTTTACGCCTCGCCCGACAGCTTTGCGTATCTTACGAGCGACGGCGGCGAATTTAAGTACTACACTTTGGAAACGGCGCAAAGCGTGCAACGGCAAAAAGCTATCTTTGTGCCCTTTACGGTAACGGGCGCGCTGTTGTTGCTCGTTGCGGTATATGCAACGCTGAGCATATTCGAAACCCCGCGCACGCGCGTAAACGGCTTTTTCAAAAAGCTGGGCAAAACGCTGTTTAAGCACAAGTTCGCTTACATAAGTTTGATACCTACGTTCTTATTGCTGGCGGTGTTTTACTGGTATCCCATAGTTTCCTCGCTGTTTATGTCGCTGTTCGATTATTTGCCGGGCGAGCGGTTGGAATTCGTGGGGCTGGAAAATTTCCGAATGGTGTTCATGAATGCCGAATTTTGGATTTCGTTCAAAAACACGTTGATATTCCTTGTAACCGACTTACTGAAAGCGTTGTTGCCGCCCATACTGTTCGCCGAGTTTTTGCTGGCGTTGCGTTCCAAGCGAACGTCTTACGCAATACGCGTTTTGATGTTTTTGCCTGGGATTTTGCCGGGCGTTGCCAGCATGCTCGTGTGGGCGGACGGCATATTCGGCTCTTCGTCGTCGGGACTGTTGAACGGACTCATATCCGCAATTGTGCCGTCGTGGGTGTCACAAGCCTGGCTAATGAACAACAAGACCGCTCTTACGGCGTTGATATTCATGAATTTCCCGTGGGTGGGCTCGTACTTGATATTTTTCGGCGCGATATCGGGCGTGGATAAGGAGATTTACGAGGCGGCGAAACTTGACGGGTGCGGTTGGCTTCGGCGAATGATAAAGATAGATATACCGCTCATAGTGCCGCAAATCAAATACGTGTTTATTCAAACTTTTATAGGCTCGGTGCAAAACTACACGTTGATTTTGATTACCACGGGCGGCGACTACGGCACGAATACGCCCGCGCTCATGATGTACTTTACCACCGTGGTGCAAAAAAATTACGGCGTGGCAAGCGCGATGGGCGTAATGCTGTTGATATTCCTGATGGTGGCTACGATAATAAATTTCAAAATGCAAATAGGAGGAGGTTCGAAGAAAAAACATGCTGCGGAATAATGCAATCGCAACGCCCTCGGGGCTGTATCTTACCATTAAACGGCGTCGCCGCCACAGAAGCGGCATAGAGGCATGGCCTGCGCAAACGGTGCTTATAGTCTTTTTGGTATTCAGCACGCTGTTGGTTATTTTGCCCGTGCTCGTTACCGTGATGCTCTCGCTTAAACCGAACGCCGATTTCGTTACGCAAAACATTTGGGCGCTTCCCACGAGTCTTGCCTTTAAGAATTACACCTACGCTTTCAACGAGATTTTGGGCAACATGTTCAACACGCTGTGGATAGACGTGGTTTCCACCGTGTCGGTAACGCTTTTGAGCACCTACACGGCGTACATATTCGTGCGCAAAAAATTCCCGGGGCGAAACGTATTGTTTTACTGTATCATAATACCCACCATGTGCCCGGGCATTGTGTATCTCACGGCGCAGTACCTAAATATCGTTAATATGGGACTGTTCGGCACGTATTGGGCGCTGTACTTCCCGTATTTGGCGGGCAACCAAATAGGCTCGATATTTTTGTACCGCACGTTTATGGCGCAACAGCCCGAAGATATCTACGACGCCGCGCGTATCGACGGCGCGGGGGATTTCCGCATGTTCTTCAAAATTTGTTTGCCGCTGTCCGTGGGGATAATCATGGTACAGTCCATAGGCATTTTTTCCGCCATATACAACGATTACCTGTGGCCGATGATGATGTTTGTGGGCAAACCCGAACGCGCCACGTTGATGCCCGTGCTTCAGGAACTCGCCAACCGAGCGGGCACGGAGGCAAAGGGCGCTGGCTACGCGCTGTATTTGCTAAGCGGCATACCGCTTATAATTGCCACTTCGGTGAGCCTTAAATTCTCCATTTCGGGCGAATTTGCGGCGGGACTCAAATATTAAGGAGGATAAAACAATGAAAAAACTCAACAAACTGTGCGCGTGCTTGCTGTGTGCGGTTATGGCTTTCGCAGTTGCGGGGTGCAACTCGGACAAAGAGCAAAACGACGATATGTATAACGGCACCATAAACATCTTCGTGCCCTTCGATACCTATGCAACCAACGCGCTTACGTACGTGAAAAACGCTTACCGCCGCTTGCACCCGCAAACCACCATAAATATAACCAACGGCGGCGACTCTTACGAGCAGGCGGTTGAAGGCATAATTTTAGCCCCCGAAGAATCGGATATAGATATCGTGCAGGTAAACGTGGTAAGCCAGTATTACGGCACGGATAAGATAGTGGATTTTACGCCCTATTTGCGCCGCCGCAATCCTTACGGCACGCCCAACGCCAACGGGCAGTATCCCGTGTGGTCTACAATGCTGTCGGAGGAAGCTCGCCGCGTGGAAGAAAACGGTTACACCGTTCCCAACCTGTCGTTTGAAAGCAATTACGTTGCGGTGTATTACAGCAAGCAGTTGTTTGAAACCAACGGTTGGGAAGAGCCGAAGAACTGGGCGGAGATGACGGAGCTGTTGCGCTCGGCAAAGGAAAAGGGCTATACCGCGCCGCTCGGACTCAATTACGACAAGTCGGGCATAGGCGGCATTATGTCGGGCATGGTTTTGCAAATGTACATGGACCAGTACTTCCGCGATATCATAGACGAGGTGCATTCGCAAGACGGCGATTACAGCTACATAGACAGCATAGACTCGGTGTGGGAATACGACCCGTCAAATCCCGAGGTGGACGCGCGAAGCGGCTACACGTACAATATGTCGCGGCTCATAAACGCCTATTTCAATACCGACGAATACAATCCCAAATCGGCGCGTTTCGCCGATATGATGACTAATTTCAAGGAGTTGCTTTCGTACTCGTCGGAAACGTACAACAGTTCCACGATACGCAACTTTTTCCACAACGGCGTGCTCACCGAGCTAACCGAGGATAACAAGTTCGGCAAAGCGGAAACCTGCGTTTTGTTCGTGAACCGTTTGGATTATTTGAGCGACTTTCAGTCGGCTATAGGCTCGGTGCTTAAAGCCAACGGCGAAATAGCAACCGATATGATACCCACAGACAAACTCGGCGATTACTTGGGTTGGTTCGCACTGCCCGCCATGCCCGATAACGCGAGCGTAGAGGGCGGCGCGCCCGCCTCGCAAACGGTGCGCACCTACGGCGGACCCAATCACCACCCCATGGGCATAATAAATCGCAACAACAAAAAGCGTACCGATTTGGCGGTGGATTTCATGCAGTTTTGGTATTCGCCGCAGGGCATGGAGGAGTATTATTCCTACTACTCGGAGCGCGGTATTGTTTGCCCGCTGAAAATTTTGGTAAACGATTTCGCTTTGCCCGAAAACATAGTTATAGACACGCGGGTTACCGATTTCGGCATTTGCGTGGATAATCCCTATTTCGAAATGGGCATGGGCTACAACAACACCATTCTTTCGTCGGAGGGCGGCACGGTGCGCGACAAATTTTTGCAAACTCTGCGCGACTACTTAAGCCCCGCCGAAACAAAAGGGTGGAATGCGTTCGGCTCGCAACTGTTCGGGCACGTGCGTTCGGGATTTGCCAAGTGGGCGGATTACAAGTATTTGAAAGTGCAAACGCCCGACAACATAACCGACTATTACACAATTACTCCGTTTAAGTCCAAACAGTAAGCGGAATACGGATACTGGGGTGAGCATGAAAAAACAGGACTCACAATTAAATAGCGGCGCAAGCGATATAGGCGCGTACACTATAGCCGAGCTCGAAACGGGCAAGGATTGGCTCAACGTGCTTTGGAACGACGGCGGCTATCAGGCAACTGTAACGCACACGGGCGTTACTGCGGCGCGGCGGGTTACCGAAAGCAGCGAGCTTATTCGACTCAATGCCGAGAAATCGTCGGCGCTGTACGTGCGCGACGAAGATACGGGCGATTACTTTACGCCCGGCGGATATCCGTGCGGTATTTTGCCCGACAAATTTTCGTGCACGCACGCGCAACTTTTCAGCCGCGTGGAAGCGCAAAAGTACGGCATAGAGGTGCGCGTAGACTACGCGGTGCACCCGAGCGAGCTGTGCGAAATGTGGGAAGTAACGGTTCAAAATGCTTCCGAAAAAACGCGGCGTATAGATTTGTTTGCCTGCACGCTGTTCGATTTGGGCGGCTATCCCATGCCGTTTTATTACAACGCGCCCACAACTTCGGCAACCGAGTACGTGCCCGAGTCGCATGCCGTGCTGTGCGCCTCGCAAAATCCGTACGGCGGCATGGCGGAAAAGAGCGGATTTATAGCCGCTACCGCCGAGTTGCGGGGCGTGTGCGGCAATGCGGACGATTTTACGGGTTTGTGCGGCGGCTTTGCCGCGCCGCGCGTGCTGCGCGAGCGCAAACACTTAAGCGGAAGCATGGCTACGGTGCGCGAGCGTTGCGGAATATTGGAAAACTCGCTCACGTTGCCGCCCCGCTCTCGGCAAACGGTGTATTACGTTTTGGGATTTACGCAAAACAGGCAAACGCTTACGGCGTTTACGAGAAATCTGTTTCCCCGATTGCCCGAGTTGTTTAACGCCGTGCGGCAAAACAGCAAGCGGGCGTACGGCGAACTCGGCACTTTGTCGCCGAGCGAGCAAATAAACACCGTGCTCAACCGCTGGGCGCAAAAGCAAGTGGAATACTGTTGCATAGGCAAAAAGGCGGTGCGCGACAACGCGCAACTTGCCGTAGCCTTATTGCACTTTGCGCCCGAGAACGCGCGGCGCACCGTTATAGAATGTTTGGAGCACCAATACAGCGACGGGCACGCCGTTTTGCTGTGGTATCCGGTTGTGGAAACCAAACTTTATTCCGACCCTGCGTTTTGGTTGACTATAGCGGTAATAGCGTACGTGCGGGAAACGGGCGATACTGCGTTTTTGCAAGAGCGGTTCGCTTGGTTAGACGGCGGCAAGGCGAGCGTGCTCGAACACATAAAGGCGGGACTGCGCTGGTACGAGGACGAAAAGCATTACGGCAAACACGGACTGCCCAAAATATATCACGCCGATTGGAACGACGCGTTAAACATACCCGACGAAAACGCCGAAACGGTGTTTATGGGCATGTGCGTGTGCTACTTGTTCGGCGAGGCGGCGGACTTGTTCGACTATCTCGGCTACGGCGAAAGGGCGAAATCTCTGCGAGCGAAAAAGGCGGCTTTGGCGGAAAAGATAAACTTAGCGGCATGGAACGGCGACTACTACGTGCGGGCGTTTTCCGAATTCGGCACGGTGGGCGATAAAGACTGCGAGGGCGGCGCGTTCTATTTTAATCCGCAAAGCTGGGCAATACTTGCGGGCATAGTTCCGCCCGAGCGGTTGCCGCGGCTGTTGCAAGCGGTGGACTTGCGCGAAACGCCGCAGGGCGTTCCCATGTGCGTGCCGCCCTATCCGCATTACGACGAAACGGTGGGGCGCATGAGCGGCATGCTTGCGGGAGTGTACGAAAACGGCGGAATATACAATCATGCGGGTTGCTTTAAGGTTATGGCGGATTGCGCTTTGGGGCGCGGCGACAAAGCCGTGCAAACTCTGTTGAGCATTTTGCCGAACGGCAAGGCTAATCCGAGCGAACATTCCGAGCTCGAGCCGTATGTGTTTGCCAACTGCTACTTAAAGCACCCTTCTGTAGACGGCAAAGTGGCTTCGTCGTGGCAAACGGGCACGTCGGCTTGGGGGCTTAGGTGCTATTACGAGGGTATTTTGGGAATACGCGGCGACTGGCTCGGCTTGCGCATATCGCCGTGCCTGCCCGAAAGCTGGCATACCGTAACCGCCGAACGCCCGTATCGCGGGCATAAAGTGCATATAACGATAACCCGCGCGGGCGGCAACGCCGTGCGGATAGCGGTAGACGGAAAGGAAATTTCGGGCGATACGATACCGTCGGCAATGCTGACGGACGGCGGCGAACATACCGTTACGGTGCGATTGGAAAAGGAGAGGGCATAGCATGCGAGAAAACTTATTTTCCGAAGATTTTATGTTCGGCGCGGCAACGGCGGCTTTTCAAATCGAGGGCGGCGCGAACGCGGACGGCAAAGGGCTGTCGGTGTGGGACGTGTTTTGCCGCCATACCGATACCGTGTTTAACGGAGCGGACGGGAGCGGGGCTTGCAACTCTTACGAACTGTGGCAACAGGACGTAGCCCTGCTGAAAGGCTTGGGCGCGGACGCGTACAGGTTTTCGATATCTTGGCCGCGGGTGTTGCCCGAGGGAACGGGGCGCGTGAACCGCAAGGGCATGGATTACTACAAACGGCTTGCGGCAACTTTGCGAGATAACGGCATAGAGCCGTGCGTAACGCTGTACCATTGGGATTTGCCGTACGAGCTTTCGCTCAAGGGCGGGCTCATGAACCGCGACTTTGCCGCTTGGTTTACCGACTACGCCGCGCTCGTTGCAAAAGAGCTTGGTAGCGACGTAAACTTGTACTTTACGTTTAACGAGCCTCTTTCGGTGGTGGGCGCGGGCTACGGCTTGGGCACGTTCGCACCGGGCTGCAAATTCGGCAACGGCGGCAGTTTTCCCGCCTTGCACAACTTACTGCTTGCGCACGGCGATTCGGCGCGGTATCTGCATGCCCAAGGCAAGCGCACGGCTATAGTTAACTGCGGCGACGCGCCGTATCCCGCGGACGAGAACGATAGCGCGCTTATCGAGAAAGCGCGGGAAAAGACTTTTGCGTGCGATTACGTGTGGAACTGCGTTAACGTGTTCGACCCCGTGTTTCTCGGCGATTATCCAAAGGAGTTTTACGAGCGGTTTGCTTGGGAAGCGGAGCACACCATACGCGACGGCGATATGAAACGCATTCGCGGCAACACCGACTACTGCTGCATGAACCATTACAGCGGCTTTCCCGTGGGGTGGAACGAGCGCGGCGAGGCGGAGGAGGTGCGCCGACCGCAAGGATACCCCATGATGCAAACGGGCTGGGCAATGGATACGAACGGGCTGTTTTGGTTGCTCAAATTCTTGCAAGAGCGGTACCGTAAGCCCATTATGATAACCGAAAACGGCATGGCGTGCCACGACGTGCCTTCGGCGGACGGCGGCGTGCATGACGAGCCGCGAGTGGAATATTTTAGGCGCATATTGCATGAGTTGCACCGCGCCGAAGCGGCGGGCATAGATTTGCGCGGATACTTTGTTTGGAGCTTATTGGATAATTTCGAGTGGCTGAGCGGGTATTCGCAACGGTTCGGCATTACCTATGTAGATTACAAAACTTTTGCCCGAACGCCCAAATCCTCGTATTACTATTTGCGCGATATGTTTGCGCAACGAAAATAACCTAAAGGAGGTACGGTATGTTGAAAAAGATTTTCATGTTGTTGTTGGCTGTGGTTTTGGGGGTGTTTGCCTGCGGGTGCAGGGACTCGCCGAGCGGCGAAAACGAAACGAATACGCCGCCGGGGACGGACGCGCCCGACGATACCGACTTCGAGCACAAAGTGCGCTTTACTCAGAGGAACATTTCCGCAACCGACGCGCTCGGACGGTTTTACGACGCCGCGGGCGAATTGGACGAAAGCAAGCAGGTAGGCATATTCTACTTTTTGTGGAGCGGTTCGGCGGCGGCTGATTTCGACCTTTCTAAAATGGACTTGGCTACAATAAAGGCGAATACCGATATCGGCGCGTTTCACTACTGGAGCGAACCTTTATACGGCTATTACCACAGCGCCGACCCGTGGGTGTTCCGCAAGCATTTGGAACTTTTTATGAACGCGGGCATAGATTACATTTTCTTCGACGTGACAAACGCCATACTGTATGAAAACGTGCTCGACAGCATTTTGCCCGTTGCGCTCGAGTTGCAACAAGCGGGATATCCCGTGCCCAAACTTGCGTTTTACTGCAATGCGAAAACCAAAGAAACGGTGACTGCGTTGTATAACGGTTACTACAAGCCGGGCACCGAAAACGGCGACAAGTACAAATCGCTTTGGTATCGATTTGCCGATACGAACAACGCAAACGCGCAGGGCAAGCCCTGGATAGCGGCGCGGCGGTCTGGCTTGGGCGACAAAGAGCCGAACTTTGCGGATTGCAGTGCGGAGATAAAAGAGTTCTTTTACTTAAAGGACGCGCAGTGGCCCAACGAAGGCGCGAATTTCGACAACGGCATGCCCTGGATGAGTTGGGCGGACGGCGAGCAGTATAACCATAACGGCATTATGAGCGTATCCGTGGCGCAACACACCTCGGGCGCGTTCAGCGACGCGGTGCTCGAAAACAACCGCACGAGAGGCCGCGGGCGCGGGTGGAGCTCGGAGCGCGGCAACGACGCGGCGGCGGTAGACAGCGGCGCGAACTTTGCGGGACAATGGCAAAACGCGATTTCGGCAGGAAATGCGGTAAACAACGTGTTCGTTACCGGCTGGAACGAGTGGATTGCACAAAAACAGCCGAAGGGACAGGGGCGGAGTTCGGCGTATTTCGTGGATTTGTTTAATAAGGAATTCAGTCGCGACACCGAGATGATGAAAGGCGGCTACGGCGACAATTTCTATTTGCAAACTGCGCAAAATATTCGTAGGTTCAAAGCCAAAGCGGGCGTAGCTCCCGACGAGTTTACTGTTCGGCGCATAGACCTCAGCGGCGACTCGGCGCAATGGAACGCAACGGCATGTTATGTGGATATGGCGGGCGATACGGCGGCTCGCAATTACCGCAGTGCCAACACAACTCTCAAAGAACCGTATACGGTGCCCGAAAGCCCCAACGATATCAAGAGCATACGCGTTGCGCACGACGACGAATACGTGTATTTCAGAATCGAGTGCGCGGATAAAATCACCGCTCCCGAAGCGAACGTGCGAAACTGGATGAATTTGTTTATAGAGGTAGACGGCGCGACGGGCGATAACTGGAACGGTTATCGGTTTGTGGTAAACCGTACTGTTATAGGCAACAGTACGTATGTGGAAAGATTGAAAGCGGACGGCAGTTCGTCCGCGGAGGCGAGCGCAACGCTCAAACTAAGCGGGCGCACGCTTACGGTAAAAATCAGTCGCCGCGATATTGCGGCTACGGGCGCGAGCGTGTTGCGGTTTAAGGTGGCGGATAATGTAGCCGAAACCGCAAATATAATGGATTACTATGTGCACGGCGATTGCGCGCCCTTGGGACGGTTATCTTATACCTATAGGATAAAATAAAAAAAGTAAGGAGAAAAAAATGATGGTAAAGAGCAAAAACAAAAGCCTGCTTATAGCAGTACTCGCGCTGATTATATGTTGCGTGTTCGCTATAGGCGGTATCGGCGCAACCAATGCGGCGGCATGGTACAATTGGGATGCACAACCACCCATTATCGCGCCCGAACAACTGGCGGACAGCTCGTGGGACGCCAACGGTTGGCGCACTACGGAGGAGGCAGGGTCATGGTCGTACGGCGTTGCCGAGTATAACGAAATTGACCAGACAACAGGTCGCACGCATGTTACGTTAGGAGAGAATAAGGCGTTTTTGAACCGTTCGGAGTTGGATATTACGGGCGGTAAAGCGGTGAAATTCACTTATAAAACGGCGGCAAACAACTTATGGTTTACGCTTGCTACGCAAGCTATGTTTGAGAGCGGTCACCGCTTAAATCCGACGGGAAACGAGGCTCAAGGTATGCCTGTTTCCGTGTGCGTAGATGAAGCGGGTACGGTATGGCACCATTACGAAGTGAACGGTTTCTCCAACAGCAAAAAGGAAATCACCGGTTTGGACGCTACGCAAACGCATGACGTTTATATTTATGCGGGCACGGGCGGCGACGATTTCTCGTTCGTAATGGTAGATAACTTGGTGTTTAAGGTGCCCAACTTAACGGCGACAACATTTAAGGTGGAAGAAAATTATCTTGCATACTTATACGCTTATCAAGGCGGCGGTTGTATGGGTGCTTTGGAAATTTCCGAGCCGCAGGCAGTTGCCAAACCTAAATTACCGTATATGTTGGAAATAGAGCCTTCTTTGCGGTTAGACGTGGGCGAAACCAAAACGCTTACCTACACGGCTAATAGCGGATTGCAAGCCGATTATCCGAATGCAACCGATTATAAGTGGCGTTCGTCGGATACGGCAATTGCAACGGTAAACGAAACCACGGGTGAAATCACGCCCGTAAAAGGCGGCACGGCAAAGATAATTTGCTATGTTTCGGATAAAGAAGATACAAGCAAAGACGCGGTAAAGGCTGAATGCGAACTTACCGTTTGCGGGTACGACGAAAGAAGCGGTTGGCTTACGAACGAAAGCCCCAGAGCGGCGTGGCAAAAGCCGAGCATTGTAAAGGACTCGTACAGCTACGACGAAACTACCAAAATTACTAAGTTTACCACGGGCGACGCTACGGCAACTTGGAACAAGACCGCGCTCGACTTGGATAAAGGTCCCGTGCATTTCAAGGTAAAAATCGGCGGAGCGGAAAATGCCGAAGCCAAAACGATGTTCAACTTTATGAACCAAACGCAACGCGACGGCTTGGCTAACGTGAAAGACGGCAATCCGGGTAAAATCGCCTTCTACTACGGGCTTAACGAGGTAAAAACGGAAACGACTCAGGTAAGCGCGGAAGATAAATCAAGAGTTTTCCCCGTAGCGGTAGACGAAGAAGCGGAAGTTATCGTATACGTAGGCGGCGGAGAAGAGAACGACAAATCGTTTGTGTATATAAACGGCGTTAAAATCGATTACAACGCCACGCTCGCAGATTTCGAAACAAACGGCAAACACGTGGCGTATCTCGGCTTGTGGGCGCTCAACGGACACAGAGATTTCGCCATTTCCGAAATTAAGACGGGCACGGCGGTGATTTTGGATACTGCCGAAACGGCAATGACCGTGAACTCGGAAAAAACGCTTGCGGCGCAGGTTATATCCAAAGGCGAAACCGCGCCCGCAGTTAGCTGGAGCAGTTCGGATACAAGCGTTGTTTCGGTGGAAAACGGCAAAATAAGAGCATTGAAACCGGGTACGGCTATCGTTACCGTAACCGCGGACGGATATTCGGCTGCTTGCACGGTGGAAGTATCGCACGTTACGGTGGAAAGCGTAACTCTCGATAAACTTTCGGCGGAGATTAAAGTGGGCGAAACGCTCACGCTTACGGCTGCGTATTCGCCCGAAAACGTTACCGAAGAGGTAACTTTCGAGTGGTCGAACGGCGGCAAGAACTCTGTTGCCACATACGAGGTAGCTTCCGACAACAGCGGAAAAATAACCGTTACCGCGGTAGGCGAAGGCATAGTGACGGTTACGGTTGATTGCAACGGCAAAACGGCTCAGTGCATTATAACGGTAAAGGCGGCGGATAAACCCGCAGAACCCGAAAAGAGCGGTTGCGGCGGCAGTCTGAGCGGGGGGGGGACTTTAGCCATTGCCCTTGCAACGCTTCTCGGCGGCGCTGCCCTCATAGGCATAAGATACAAGAAGAAAGCAAGCAAGTAACGCGTAAAGCAAACGTGCGACGCATGCCGAACGGCGGCTATTCCGTTCGGCATGCTACGGCACGTTATAAAAAGGAGTAGTATGGTAAAGACGAAGAAAAAAATGTTTTTGTGCTGTATCGGCATTTTGGCGGCACTTGTCTGCTGTTTGGCGTTTACGGCATTTGCGTTTGCCGCCGAGCCCGACGCCGATATAAACGGTTGGGTGGTGGGCGACAACGTGCACGAAAATCGAGGACTTACCGCCGTGGACGGATATTCGTCGTTCTTATTGGGTATAGACGGCGTGACCGTAAACGATACGGCGTTAGACGTAACGAAAGAGATATCGTTTGCGTTCCGCGACGACGGAACGGGCAAAGCAGAGCACGCAACCTACGTAACTTTGGCGGACAGCGCGGCTATTGCAAACTGGAAAAACATGCAAACCGTGCCCGCCGCTTCCGCTCCCTTGGAATTGAAATTGCAAGATAAGTGGGTAACGGTAAACCGCGGTTACGTGGCGGACACGCCCGAAGAAAGTCGCCGTTTTTCCACTAAGATAGGCGTTACGCACTATTTAACGCTGTATATGGGAACGGGTGCGGAGGGCGACGTTTCCTACGTGATATTCGACGGGCAAAAAATAGAATTAGCCGCCGAGAATATGCGGGAAAAATTTGCGAGCGGCGAAGCCAAATTTTTCATTTGGTCGCCTAATTCGCGCGGGTTGGCGATGTCGTCGCCGCTTGCGCCCGTTATTACGAGCGCAACGCCCCAAAGTTTTAACTTGCTAAGCGGAAACGAACAATCGCTTGCCATGCAATATATAAACGCTTTCGACGGCGAATTTACCTTAAAGGCAGCACAGTACAACGCCGAGGAATACACCTTTGCCGCCGATGATTTTACCGTTGAGCCTTCGGGTCAAAACGACGGCAAGGGCACGGTTACGCTCAAGGCTTCGGCAATCGCCAAAGTTAACTGGCCGTCGCGCGGGGCTTACGTATCGGTGAGCAACGCGAAAGGCACGTACAAGCAAAACATTACGGTAAAGAGCGGCGAAGCTCCCGAGTTTGTGGGCGGGCAACCGCAAATCCGCGTTTTGCACGGCAATCATCAGTCCGACGTGGCGGTTAAGTTCGAATATGCCGACAAAGACACGCCGCTTCTTTCGCGCGGATTGGCTCCCATAGATAAAGACAAGCGCGACAGAGCGCCGTTGCAAGACGACGGCGTAACGCTTACCCAAAACGGCGATATATACACGCTCACGCTTACTAAAGAGTACCTTAACAAGTGCGAGGCGGGCGCGTACTGGTACGGAATAGAAACCAAAAACGGCACGTTGGAATTCCCCGTATTTACCGCGGCGGAAAGCGGTTGGCAAACGCGCGCGGGCAAAGGAACTATAGAAGAAGAGGGCATTTGGCGCAACTTCACCATGAACGGTTACGATTTTGCCGTAGACGGCACTCGCATAGGCGGCGCATATTCGCGTGCGGGGCGGGCGTTCTACGCCGAGGCGTTAGACGTTACGAAACCTATCTTCATCGAATACGGCGCGTATACCGAGGGCGGTTGGATATTGTTCGATTTCAACGATAATCCTTACGGCGTAGAGTATTGCAACGAGATACAAACGGCAACGCCCAGCAAAATAAAAGTGCTCGATATGGTGCCCAACGCTTCCGAGCCCGCACGTTGGGGCGCGTCGGCGGGTTTCGTATCGTCGGGCGTTGTGGGCATGGGGCAATACCTGAACCGCTACAACAATAACGTGCTCGAAATAGGCATAGGCAAGACCGCGGAGGAGTCGTACTTTAAGGTGAACGGCAACGATTTGACGGACGCGTTCCGCAGTACGGGCGAAGTTACGATAAAGCAAAGCGATTTTGCGGGCGGCAAAGCGTATTTGAGTATTTTCTGCGCTACCGTTACGAGCTTTACAATGAATAAAAACGTAAACGCGGTTGCGGTGTACTATCCTGACGGCGAACCCGAATACGAACTTAAATCAAACACCGATATTTCGTTCGACGTGAAAAACTTGAAGAACAACGACTTGCGCATAGAGCACCGCGGCAAAGAACTCGTAAAAGATACCGATTACTCGGTTTCGGGCGATACCGTTACCGTAAAAGGCTCGTTTATGCGCACCATTGCGTTTGCAACCGATATTGCGTTTACCGTTAAAAGCGGCGATACGGCTACCGAAGTGCACGTTCCCGCGCATTCGGGTTCGAGCGTTTCAAATGCCAAGATTGCCGACGGCGAGAGCGCGGTGAAATACTTCGGCGGTGCGGATATCGAATACAAGTTCGATTTGGCGGGCGAAACTTTCATAAACGTGGTTAGCGGCGAAACCGAAGAAGAATTGAACGCCGACTTATACGAGTTTTCGGGCGGCGTGCTTACGTTGAAAGCGGCGGCGCTTTCCGAAAAAGAAAAGGGAATATACGGCTACTACTTGCAAACCGAGGCGAGCTTGGTGCCTTTCTACGCCGTGCACTACGGCTTCGAAAACGGCTATGCTTTGCTCGGCGGACTTACGGCTAAATTCACAAACGGCAAAAAGTTCGAGGTTTCGGGCGCGGGCGCGTTGGCGATTGAAAAAATGCAAGACCTCACGGCGGGTTTTAACGCAACGCTTACCGTTACGAATACTACGGGCTACTACGATACGGGCGCGCCGAGCGGCAATTCCGCGGCATACGTTGCGTTCCGTTTTTACGACGTGCAAAACGGCACTTCGGCGGTGTTCCGTATTCGTCCCAACGGCGCGGAGGAGAGCGCGTTTACCCGTAATAAACTTTGGGCGGAGATTGAAATATTCGACGCAAGCGGGCAGTCGGCGGGAAACTACGGCACGGGCTTGCGGTTGAGCGCGTTTGCCGCAAATTCGGTGCGCATATCCCTTTCCGACTCGCAGTTGTCTGTTACCGTGGCGGACGAACCGTCGGTTTCGTTGGCTCTCGGCGACTTGAAGTTTGACGGCAAAAACCTGTTGTTGCAAGTGTGCACCGAGCAAACGGCGGGCGCGGATAAGCAAATGGAGTACGCGTTGGAATTTTCCGAACCTTTGCAAAACGAGCAAATCGAATTGCAGGGGTGCGGCGGTTGCGACAGCGCGGTCAACGCCACGGCGGGCGGCATAGGCGTAACGCTTGCGCTGTGCGGCGCGGCATTGATTGCCCTTCGCAAAAAATCGAAGGCGGACGGTAAGGAGTAAAATATGAAAAGAAAAACCGTTACGGCTATGCTTGCACTGTTGCTTACCGCGGCAGTGCTCGGCACGGCATGGTCGATAGGCGGCGTATCGGCTCGGGCGGAGGGAAATCCTTCGCCTTTGCCGTATTTGCCGCCCGTTATGCAGGAAGTTGCAAAAAACGGCGAGTTCGACTCCGCGGCAACCGATTTGCTTATTCGGGTAGACGCCGACTTGAACGCGGTGGACGCGGACGGAAGCGTTATTGCGCACATAGGAGCGCTGGAAACGGGGGAGCGCACGCCCGTGTACTACGTGAGCAACGCAGTTGCCGCTACGAACTTGGCGCAGTGGTTGGTGTCGCAATCGGTAACCGAGGCGGTCGTTGCTTCCGCCAAACCCGAACTGCTCGCCAAAGTGCGCGAAAAAGCCGTAAGCGTGAGCGGTATGCTCGATTGCCGCTCGTTGCCCGCCGAAACGCAAGAGGATTGGGACGCAATACGGCGCACGGCAAACGCGGCTTGGGCGCGGGCGGTGCTGTTATCCGGCTCTGTGAGCGCGGAGGGAGTGCGCTTTTTGCGCAGGCTGTCTTTTGCGGTGTGGGCGACCGCGAGCAACGCAACCGAAACTGCTTTGGCTTTGGGCGCGGGCGCAAACGGTCTGTTGTCGCAAAATCCCGCTCAAACGGTTGCGGCGGCGAGGGAGTTGGGGAGCGAGGTTTTCGCGCCCCCGATTATTATCGCGCACCGCGGGCTTTCGGGCTTGAAGCGCAAAGACGGCTCGGAGTATCACGAAAACACCGTGGAAGCCGCGTGGGCGGCGTATACCGAGGGCGGCGCGGACACCGTGGAAATAGACGTTTATCTTTCCGCCGACAACGAAATCATAGTAATGCACGACCCCGACTTGAACCGCACCACGAACGGAACGGGCAAAGTGGAGGAAATGACTCTTTCGGAAATAAGGCAGTACCGCGTTGTGGGGTCTTCCGCTATGGGCTCGAGCGTATCCGACCCCATTCCCACCCTGGACGACTTTATGCAAAAGTTCAAGGGAGAGGACTGCAACTTATTCATCGAGATAAAGGGAAGCAAAACGGCGATTATACAACGCTTGCGGGAAAAAATCGAACAGTACGATTTTTCGTCGCAATGCACAATCATTGCTTTCGATAGCAGGTATTTGGCGGAAGCGCGGAAGCAAATGCCCGAAATTTCGCTCGGATTTTTGTACGATTACAAGGGAGAAGCCGCGGGCGATATACTGCGCAAAGTCAATCCGTTCAACGCTACGTTCAATCCCTCGTATACCGGACTGAATACAAACAACGTTGCCGAGTGGAACGGTTGCGGCATTACGGTATGGCCGTGGACTTTCCGCAATCAAGACGTTTACAAAGATTACTTTTTTATGGGCATGGGCGGCGTAACGCTTGATTACTGCGGTTGGATGACTGCGTGGGTAAAACGCTTAGTGCCCGAAAGCAACGAGATTGCGGTATCGCCGCAAACAAAATTCGTGATAAGTTGCGAGCGCGAAACCTTCGGCGGCGCACGAGCGGAAACGGCATATTCCTTTAAGGTACTCGGCGGCGATTTGGAACTGAGCATGGACGAAAACGGCTATTTCTCGGCGGCGGGCGAGGGGAACGCAACAATAGTGCTCGCGTATGCCAACGCTCAACCCGCATACACGCTGTTGAGCGAGCCTATCTTGATTACCTCCAAAGTCGCGCCGCCCGCGCCTTTGCCGCAAGAAGAGCCGCAAAAAAGCGGTTGCGGTTCTTCGGCAAACGCAACGGCGGGAGGAATGGCAATTTTATTACTGTGCGCCTCGGCGCTCGCGGCGGATTGCAAACGCCGCCGAAACGGCGTGACCGCTCGAAGGGATTTTACAATTTAATATCGGATTTTTACATGGTTGTTTTGGCAAAAGTATGCTATAATGTGATTATAGAAACCGAAAAGGATAAAAATCGCGATGGAAATAAGCGTATGGTTTGCATATAACGGCAAAAGCAAATCCGAAAAATTGGAAAAGATGAGTTGCGAAAAAACGGAGCGCGGAGATACGGTTGTTACAACTTACGATTGCGTGCACACTGAGAGCGGAACGGGCTGGAAAATAACGCATACCGAATATGCGGCGTTCGGGGCAACGGAGTTACGCGCCGAAATTTATGCGCATAAAGACACGGAGATATTCGACGGGATTGAATGGCGTGTATTGTTAGACGGACAAAACGGCAAGCTGATAGGAAATTACGGCGACAAGGACCTCGAGTTCGAGGAGTATGAAAAGAGTATAACGGAAAGCTCTATAATTCACCGTGCGCTCGACGGCAGACCTACGCACGTGTATTTTCCCTATTACCGCATAGAAACCGACAAAACGAAAACCATTGCGGCGTTGAGTTGGCAAGGGACTTGGCAAGCCGAGTTTGAGTCGGTGGGCAACGGAACGCAGATGAGAGCGGGGCAGTACGGAGTGCATACCTTTTTTAAGGCGGGCGAAAAGTTCGGATTGCCCGCTTTGCTGCTGTTGCCTTATGAAACCGATAGCGTAAACGTATGGCGACGGTTTTATTTTAAGCACGTTATGCCAAAGGTTAAAGGCGAACGCTTGCGCCCTAAGTTGGGAGTTTTTAACGGGCAGTGCGAGGGATTGACGGCGCAAAACGTGGAGCAAATGCGCCGCGTTTACGATATTAACGGCGTAAATTACGATTTTTGGTGGTTTGACGCGGGTTGGGGAACGGACGGCACGGGAGCGCATAACCGCTTAGGGCAGTGGTATCACGGAGTTAATTTCGAGATGAACGGCGAGGCGTTTCCCGACGGCTTGCACGCTTTCGGCAAATCGCTCAAAGAAAACGGCAAAGAACTAATGCTGTGGTTCGAGCCCGAAATTATACGCACGCCGCCCGAGCATTGGGAGGAGTTTTTCGGCGCGCACCCCGACTTTGACCGCAACTGGATACTCGGCGTATACGCTTACGATTGGTGCGGCACTACTCTTACGGCGCAAATGCTCGATTTGGGAAACGAGAGTTGCCGTCGTTGGCTCATAAAGCGCGTGTATAATGTAATGGATACGGCGGGCGTGGATATTTACCGTCAGGACTGCAATATTCCGCCCTTCGAGGTGTGGAAAAACGCCGACGAAGCCGACCGAAAAGGCATTGCCGAAAACCGTTATTGCACGGGGTTGCTTGAATATTATTCGGCTATACGTTCCGCTTGCGGCGATATATTGATGGATACGTGCGCGTCGGGCGGCGGCAGGTGCGACCTTGACACAATGCGCTTTATGGTGCCTTTGCACTACTCCGACCATCAGGACGTAAGCCCTGCCGATTTTAACGGGCATATTTACATGCAACAGATTATATGGCGGTGGTTCCCGTATGTTAAGAACTGGCTTTCTCCCGCGGCTATGGCGAGCGATTACGGCGCGCGCTCGGTAATGAACGCATGCCTTGTGGCGTGCGTGCCCATGGCGGACGCCCGTAAAACGGATTTCGCCCGCATGAAAAAGTGCATCGACGAGTGGCGAGGGATAGCCGATTTGTTTTTGTGCGACTATTACGAGTGGGAAAAGCCCACGCGCGACGACGTGCACGTTAAAGCTTTCGAGTTTTTCGACTCCGAAAGGCAAAAGGGCATGGCTATGGTGTTTGTTCCCGAAAACTGCGAAAAAAAGAGTTACCGCGCATTTTTCCGCGGACTTAACGCGGATACAACGTATTGCGCTGCGTGCAAAGACTGCGGCATGAGTGTTACGGCAACAGGGCGCGAGCTTAGCGAAAGCGGCGCGGAATTTAACGTAGCGGCGGGGCAATCCTATATCATATGTATAAACAAATCGGTCGGCGAGTAAAGTTTACTCGAATAAATGTTTGCGGAAAGTTTTGGGCGACATGGTGGTTTGCTTTTTGAAAAAGTTGCTGAACGAAGCGGCGTCGAAAAAGCCGAGTTGGTTGGATATCTCGGATATTGTGGCGTTGGTGGCAAGCAATTCTTTGGCTCGGTCTACGCGCTTTAAGAGTATGTGCTGTTGGAGCGAAATGCCGAAAGTCTTTTTGAACAGGTTGGAAAAGTAGGCGTCGTCGAGGTAAACGAGTGCGGAAAGGTCTTTGATATATATCTTTTCGCCTATGTGGGTGTCGATGTATTCGAATACGTCGGCAAATTTCCCCACGTCGTTTTCCTCGATGTTGATGCCCTCGAAAAAGTAAGAAAACAGCAGTTTTAACGCGCTGTCGGTTGCCTGGCGCGAATGCAACGAGTTTTGCTCGTTGTTTTTTATTATGGTGAGAAACAAATAGTCGGCGATATCGCGTTCCAAAAAGCACTTGCTTTTGAGCGGAAGTATCTTGAAAAAGTGTTCGGTGAGAATATCGGGGATAATGTGCACGAAATAATGTCCCATGTGATTTTTGCAATTTCCTTCCAAAATGGAAAACGCGGGAATGAAATACAAGTAACCTTCTTCGAGCGTAACGGTTTTATTCGTGAGCGTAAGTTCTGCGCAACCCGAGCGGATATAGTACAGGCGCACGTGCTTAAAATCGTTCACCATGCTTTTCCACTCTTTGCCTATATCGAGATAGGCGGCTTTTTGTATGTCGAGTTTTGCCGACTGAAAGAAATTATAAAAATTCAACATGATTTTCTCCCGTGAGATTATTGTACACCCGTGCCGTCTGTTTTGTCAAATTTCGGCGGCGTAAAAGTAGGATTTTTACAATTTTATATACGGTTTTTCTATGGTAATACATTAAAAAATGATTTATAATAAGTATATCCATAACCAAACGGAGGGCAAAATGAAGAAGATTTTTGCCGCAATTCTTTCTGCGGTGTTGGCAATGGCGGCGTGTTTGTGCGCGGGGTGCGAAAAAAAGCCCGCAACCCCCGTGACTCCTCCGCCCGCCACGGGCGACGAAAAGCCGCCGTTTTACGTGGAGAACGCCGATACGCTCGAATACGGCTACTCCGAAGAAGAGCGAATAATTCCGTTTTGGCAGTCTAACGTGATGCGCAACGAACAACTCATGATTGTGGAAAAAGACGGGGTGACGCAGGGCAAGTTGCTTTACGAGCCCACCCGCGTTATTTCGGTGCGCGACTGGACTCTCGAGAGGGAATACGTCGAGGGCGTGGACTACGAAATAAACGGCAACGTAATTACCCTGCCCGAGGGCAGTTCTATACCCGTATTCAAAGACGAGTGGAGCAGAGGGGAAAACATTCCCGAGCAGTATCCGTTCGGAAACGCGGGCAGCGGCTGGGCGTGGGCAGGCGGCGGCGTTATGTATACCGAGTCGGCGCTCATATGGCAAAATTACATTCACGTAACCTACGTTTACGATAACGCGGACGCAGACAAGAGCGTTTTCGCAAAGTATAGCGGCGAGCTTTACGGGCTGGAGCAAAAGATAAAGAGCGACGACCCCGAGGACAAAAAGCTCAAAATGGCAGTGTTCGGCGACAGTATCTCCGAGGGGCACTCGTCGAGCGAAATATGGAACCACGCGCCCAAAAGTCCGCCCTACGCCAAACTCGTGGCATACGGGCTCGAGCATTTCGGCGGGCTTGAGGTGGAATTCACCAACATGTCGGTGGGCGGCAAAGACTCGTCGTGGGCGGCGGACGAAGCCGTTGACCCCGAACTCGGCAAGCAGTTGCCCAAACTTCAAAACCTTGCGCCCGACCTGCTCATACTCGCGTTCGGCACCAACGACAGCGGCAACAACCTTGCGGGCAAGGCGTACAGGCACAATCTCGAAACGGTGATACAAACGGCAAAGGCGGCTAACTCGGAGTGCCAAATACTGCTCGTCGCGCCCTTTCCCTCGCATGAAAAAAGCCAGCCCGGAGCTAACATTCGGCTCATGATAGATGCTCAAAAAGCCATAGTGCAAGAAACCGAGTATTTCGACGTGGCGCACGTGAGCATGTACGAGCCCTGCAAAAAGATGCTCGAAACCAAAAACTATTACGAGATAGCGGGAAATAACGTAAATCACCCCAACGATTTCATACACCGCGTATATGCAATGAACATATTGAGCGCAATGCTCGATTTCGAAAACTTATAAGGAGAAATAAACCATGAAAAAGAAATTTACGGCAACGTTGGCTCTCGCGCTCACGCTCGTGCTGTGCGTGGCGTTCGGGGGGGGGGTGCAATCCTCATCTTTTGAATAAAGACGTACCTCTCGAGTACGAAGTTAACCTGTATTTAGACAAAAACATAACCGAAACTCTGCGCATAATGGTACCGAGCAATCTCGAAGCCGAAAAGAAATATATGGAAGCTCTCCGCAACGGCTTTAAGGAGATATACCCCAACGTAACCATAGAGTTCGACGAACGCACGGTGTCGGACGAGCAGTACGTAACCTCGGTAAACAGCGCGATAGCCTCGGGCAACGTGCCCGATTTGTTCTGGACGAACACGGCGTACTACTACTATCTTATAAGCAAAAAAGCGGTTATCAACTTAGAACCGTATTACACCGTAGCCGGCGCGTGCTCAGACGATAAAAGACTGGACCTCGAAGCCGACTATTACAAGTCGTTCTTCGATATGAGCACCTACGACGGGCGCAGATATATAGTGCCGCGCTCCATGGATTCGGTGGTTACGTTCGTAAACACCGAGCTTTTGGCGGCGGCGGGAATAGATTTCGAAACCGACGAACGGCTCACCAACGACTGGACTTGGGACGACTGCATTTCGGTAAGCCGCGAGGTTGCCGCCTGGATACAAAGCCCCGCGGGGCAGGCGTCTAAGTTCAAATCGAGCTACGCGCTCGAGGCGGAGCTGAGTTGGGAAGCGGTTTATAACGCAATGATGCTTTCTTACGGCGTGGAAGTTTTCGACGAAAACGGCAATATCGCGGTGGACTCCGAAGAAACCAAAAAACTCGCAAACGATATCCGCGCTTTGAGAGCGGAAGGCAGAGTGATGTCGCGCACCGAAGCGTCGCTTTTCGGCGGCGGAAACTCGGCGTTCGTGTTCTCGTCGGCGGGACCGGCAAACATGGCGGTTAACTCGCTTATAGCCGATAATTTCGACGCGCTTCCTTTCCCGCTCATAGGCGAAAATCCCAAAATCGGTTGCGGATTTGTGGGCTGCGGCATAAGCGCCACCGCCGAGGGCGTAAAGCGCGATTTGGCGTGGGCGTTCCTCCATTACATGATTTCGCAGGAAGGGCAGATGACTCTCATCAACGGCGGACTCGCCACTCCTTCCATTCGCGTGGACCTTGCCGAAGAAAAGCAGTGGTCCAAAGGTTTCCAAGACCTCAATCTCGACGCCTGGCTTGTGCACGGCGACAAGAAAGTGGCTACGAATTTCTTCATGGCTAAAGAGCCGAGTTGCGCAAACGAGCTTTTAACTTCGGTGCAGTCTTTCATGAAAGACGTGTGCGACAGCACAAGCATATCGGTTGATATGTGCGTAAAGCGGTTTGTGGAGAGAATAGAAGAGGCAATCGCTCAATGATAGCCTTAAACAAAAGCAAAGGCGCGCTTATAAAAAAGCGCATAAAAGGGAGCGTAACGGGGTGGGTGTTTATAATACCCATGGTGTTCGGCATAAGCATGTTCACCGTATTGCCCATAGTGCAATCTTTTTACTACAGCTTTTACGACTACGACGTTATTTCCAAATTCGACTTTGTCGCGCTCGGAAACTACGCCAAAGTATTCACCGACAAGCAAATGGCTAAGGTGGTGACAAACACGCTGTTTTTTGCGGCGGTGAATATCCCCGTGGTTATAGCGGGGTCGTATATGCTCGCGCTTTTGCTCAACTCCAAACTTGCGGGAATTAAGGCGTTTCGCGTGATTTACTATCTGCCCTGCGTTATGCCCGCAATAGTGGGCGGCACGGTGTGGAGCTATCTCATGCGTTACAACGCCGACGCGCAGGGTCTTTTCAACCGCATGCTCGAGAGCATGGGACTGCCCGCGCGAGAATTTTTCTACGCCGAAAATCTTACGGCTATACTCTCCATAGTGTTTATGAACCTGTGGAGCTTGGGCGGCGGCACTATAATTTGGCTTGCGCAGTTTAAGAACATACCCAAAGAGCTTTACGAAGCGGCGGAAATAGACGGCGCGAAAAAGTTCCGCAAATTCTTTTCCATTACGCTTCCCATGTCTACCCCCATGATATTCTACAACGTGATAACCACGTTTATAGTAACTTTGCAGTTCAACGGCACTCTCACGTTTGCGCCCAACGGCGGCTTGGGCAACGAGAACGCGACTTATATGTACGGACTCAAGATTTATCAGGAAGCGTTCCGCCGCTACAACATGGGCTACGCCTGTGCGCTCGCCTGGGTGCTCGTGCTCGTAATGGGACTGTGCACCGCCGTGCTTTTCAAAACCAATAAGTGGGTGCAATACGATGACTGATACCGCGATATACAAAACCAAAAGAATAGCGGGCAAGTCGGTCATGTACTTGGTGCTCGCGCTCATAGCCGTGGTGCTGCTCTTTCCGTACGTCTTCATGCTCAACCGCGGACTCATGAGCAACGCCTATATCCGCACTCCCGATATGCCGTACTGGACGGACGGACTGCACTTTAAGAACTACTTGCTTGCGTTCCGCGACGGCGGCTACGGCATGCCGCTCCTATACAGCTTTTTGGTGGGAATTATAGTTGCGGTGAGCACTCCGCTCTCGTCGTTTTTGGCGGCTTACGCCTTTGCGCGGCTGGAGTGGATAGGGAAGAAAGCGGTGTTTTCGGTAATGATGCTCACAACGCTGTTGCCCGGCATAGTTACGCAAGTTCCGCTTTACGTTCTCTACAACAACATAGGGCTTACCAACACGCTCTTTCCGCTGTTTTTGCCCGGCTTGTTTTTCTCGGGCGCTATGAACGTGTTTTTGATGAGACAGTTTTTGTTGAGCGTGCCCAAAGAAATGGAAGAGAGCGCAAAGCTCGACGGCGCGAACGCCTTTATACGCTGTTTCAAGATATGCGCCCCGCTGTGCAAGTCTATCATAATTTACATGGCGGTTGGCGGATTTATGGGCATTTGGGGCGACTATCTCACTCCGTCTATGTTCAATAACCGCACCGACGCGCCCATTACTCTTGCTTACGCGCTCTATCTCATGACGGGCAAAGAAACCAACTCCGCGCACCCCGAATGGATATTCGCCGCGGCAACCATAATGTCGTTGGTGCCCACCGCGCTGTTTATTGCCTTTCAAAAATATCTTATAGAGGGCATTGCCACCGCGGGACTGAAAGGTTAAAAACGGGTTCGATGCAGGAGATTGGGCTGCTCGTAAACTCGATACTCGCTACGCTCGTGGCGTTCGCGCTACGCGCTCGGCTGAGCGCAATGACACGATGCCAACTGTCATTGCGAGGAGGGCATAGCCCGACGTGGCAATCTCATACGGAAGAAAGATAACATGGAGGACAACACATGAGTAAAGGCAAATTCTTAAAAAAGCTCGGCGCGTTCTTGCTCGGGAGCTGTTTGGCGCTTTCGCCCCTTTCGGGCTGTGAAAGCAAACCCGATAAACCAACCGAGCCCACGGGCACGGAGGTGCGCCGCGGCTTGAACGAATACGATTTCACAAAGGCGAGCTACGCAACCGTAGACCGTGCGGGCAGAGCCGTAACGCCCATGCACAGAAAAAAGACCGACCACGACCGTTACGTGGGAGTGTTCTATTTCATGTGGATGGGAACTCACCTTTCGAGCGCGGGCGTTTACGACGTAACCAAACTGCAAACCACGCCGCAGGGCGCGCAAGCGGTGCTCGACTATAAGTATAGCATGGGTCAGATAGTGCCCGGCTCGCAAAACGCCGAGCTCGGCTATCCCAACGGCATGGAAAGCCCCACCAACTACGTGCACTGGACCAACGAGCCGCTTTTCGGATACTACAACTCCGCTGACGAGTGGGTTATAACGCGGCATATGGAAATGCTCGCAATGGCGGACGTGGACTTTATATTTCTCGATACCACCAACGATTTCGACTATTCCGAAAACGTGCACATGAGCTATATCAAAGACGAGTCAAACCCCAAAAACGTGCAACTCGGCAGACCCACCTACGTGCTTTTAGACACAATACTAAAGCTCTCCGAACAGGGTTGGGACGTGCCCAAAGTGGCGTTTTACACCAACACCGAGTCGGGCAAGCTCGTGGATAAGATATACAACAATTTCTACGCGAGCGGCAAATACGACTCCATTTGGTTCACGCCCTTCGATAAGCCGCTTATTATAGGCACAACGGCAAGCAACAAAAGCTCCAACATGGTAGGCGGGGCGCAGTTCGTGCCCGTTTCGTCCGAAATGGAAGAGTATTTCGACGTTCGCGAGTCGCAGTGGCCAAACAAAGCTCCCACGGAAGACGGTTTTCCGTGGATGGACTGGAGCAAGGGCTACAACCAATATTACTCGGTAAACAAGGCGGTCAACGTAAACGTGGCGCAACACGGCGATTCGCTCACGGCGTATTCGGCATACGCGCAGTGGGGGCGCGACGGCGATATGCGTAGCAGTCGCGGATATATAGAGAGCGAAAAGCGCATGGCGGAAAACTGGGAAGAAGGGCAGAACATAGAAGACCAGTGGCAAAGCGTTTGGCACTACGAGGAGCAGGGCAAAGACGTGGAAATGGTGACCGTTACGGGCTGGAACGAGTGGCTTGCCTGGAAGATGTGGGATGGCAATCACGACTTTGTGCAGTTCGTAGACAATTTCAGCGCGGAGTTCTCGCGCGATATGGAGCCGGACAAAGACCATTATCAGGACAATTTCTATTTGCAACTCGTGCGCAACGTGCGCAAGTATAAGTACGGCGAAGCAAAGTCGGACTACAAGTGGAATAAAAAGACGGTAAACTCGGCGGCGGATTTCGCAAGCGTGAAAACCGTGTATAAAGATTTCACGGGCGACGCCATAGAGCGCGACTTTTACGGCTTCGATATTCGCCCGTCGTCTAAATCGCAAAACCTTTTGGGCGCGTGGTATACCGATAACAGCAATCGCAACGATATAGCCGAAACCCGCATAGCGCACGACGACGACAACCTGTATATCCTCGTAAAAACCGTTGACGATATCACGGAATACGAGAGCGGCGAAAACTGGATGAACGTGCTTATAAAAACGCAAAACAGCACGGCGGCAAGTAGTTGGGAAAGTTTCGACTACATTATTAACCGTGCTCCGAGCGGCAACAAAACGAGCGTAGAAAAAAGCACGGGCGGCTGGAACTGGCAAAAGAGCGGCGAAGCGGATATTGCGGTAGAGGGCAACCGAATGTTTATTACCGTACCGCTTTCGGCTTTGGGACTTAGCGCAAACGGCGTGAAATTCGAGTTTAAGGTTGCCGACAACGTAACCGATTACTCGGATATTATGGATTACTACGTAAGCGGCGACAGCGCACCCATAGGCAGGCTGCGCTACAGCTACGGCTATTAGTTCGCATACATGTACCATGCAGGGGATTGCCACGGGCATAAATGCCCTCGCAATGACGAGGATACGCTTGCCCCCCCCCGCGG
>NZ_CALPCH010000016.1 GCF_943193005.1 Pumilibacter intestinalis | reverse complement strand
GTGTGTATAGGCAAATAAGGGCGAAACGCGCAACCCGACCGATTGAAAATCTGTCGGGTTTTGGTTTGCCTTTGGCGCGATAGCCTAACACGCCCCTTTCTCACGTCAAGCGGCTTTCGCGGCATAAACCGTCCGCTTTGCTTACTTTGTATGAACTCACGCCAAAACCGTTTTCGTGCCGTACAGCGTATTTTACGGCATTATATGCGATATATTTCCACGAGCAAAAGAGCATAGAAAAAACCTAAACCGAGATGTTCGATTTAGGTTTCACTTGGCACAAGACTACGAAAGGTATATATATCGCTCAAAAATCATAGTGTGCCACTACGAAAAGTCTTAACTACTCAATCTTTGCAGGCTTATCAATTATCGCCATTTTCGGCCCCGGCTTATTATTTATTTTAAGCACATAATTATCGCCTATTTTTATTAGTGGGCCCTCTAACTTTGCATATTCTGGCGGCATAATTATTGCTTCTCTATACCACCATTTTGTTGCTTGCAAACGATCTGCATATAAATTGCATTGACCTTTTAGTGCTGAAATTATTGTTTGAATAGCCAAATAACACTTATCGAAATTATCAAAATTCCAATACAAATCACTTATGATTTTTTCGCAATTACCTAATCGAACAGTAGCTGACACATTAAATCCAACAGCTATTTGATATTCATTATTCTTTAACAAATAAATGCCAATCCCTGCTTTCTGCCACAATGCATCTATATCTTTATCTACTGTATGTCCCTTTGCTATATTTAAATCGGAAGAGATAATATGCAAATTATCCAAGCAACAATTATACTTTTCGTCGTTGTTTAAATGGTCCACAACAAAGCCATTATTCGTTAATTCTTGCAACCTTTCCGCACCGACTTTAAACTCAACAACTAATCTATGTAAATATTTTTTCAGCTTGGCGCAATAAAGATAACCATTATTATCACTCCACATATTTTCTTTTACGACAGTGACTATTTCTGGGATATTATCTATTTGAGCGATGCTATTCCATCCTTCTTTATAAAATGAAACGGTATCGCCGTGTTCGTCAAACCTTATTATGTTTTTCATCAGTGATTCCTCAAAGCCATAGCGCACAACCACAAAAGTCTTTTATATTTTATTCATATCCACATCATATCCAGCACTGCGCAATTCTTTTGCGAGCTCATATTTCCATGCCCCCGCCTCATCGTAATTGACATAAACAACACCAGAAATATCATTGGGCTTTTCAACTTCTTCTTTCACTAAAGCACAAACATGACTTCTTCCTAACTTACCTATTAAAAATCCGTGTTCGAAAACAACGTTTTGTCTGGCACGCCCCATTTTGTCGCATTCATGATTTTTTTTATATCCTACATCACAAGGAGTATATAAAACGATACCAAAACCAACATTGGAATACGCTTCAATCTTTTCAATTATAGTCATTCCTTGACTCGGTTGTTCATGTAGAATAATTGGTTTAATACCAAACCGCTCGACAAATCGTGCAACCTCTTGTTTTAATTCATTATCTCTGCCATGAACAATAAATACCTGCGTATAATCCATTTTTTTATTCTTCCCCAAATTTTTATTATTCTCTAAAATGATTTGCTTTGCTTTTGCAATCATAGAAGACGTTACATCTTTAGTGTATTTGTTATATTCTACAATATCGCTTGCCGAGACAAACATCAAAATACCTTGAGGCATTGTTTCATTTTCATGTGCAGCTAATTTGTCAGCGGATTTTTCAGTTATTCCTATTTTCAGTCTACTAATTTTATCTTTACGCAACACAAATCCATTAACATAAAATTCCTGTTCCGATAAATATGGTATAAGGATTCTTTCGAAAACTTCATTGCTATCATTTATGTCAACTTCCGTTACCTTTTCATTTTTATTTGTAATTATAAGAACTTGATAAAACCCTTCATTGTTGTTCTTTGTTTTATTATTTTCTTTCATCTCAAAATAATATCTACCATCAGGCGTTAAAAGTGCAGATGCCGATAATGTAGTACAATACTCCTTTACCAAGCCTTTTCTCGACAATGATTTAACCGCCATGCAAATATCCGCAAGGCTTTCATCTTCAAATCTTATACCTGTATATTTACCTTCTTTATGATTCTCAATAAGATACCGAAGGATTTTCTCTTCTAAAGGATTTATCATTGTTTGTCCAAAATATTTTTATTTTATAGATATTATAACACTTCGCACAAGTTTTTTCAACCATTCTATAACCCAAATAAAAAAAGCCGACCACGGATTTTACTCCGCAGTCAGCGCTTTTCCTTAATGGCGTACTATCGTCACGCTTTCCGTCACTCCTACCTTGAGATGGAAGTCTAATGTATAATTATTTCTGACCACTACCGTGTCTACTATGTTTTTGAATATCTCTCCGTCGAACTTGTTTGCGATGTCCATGCTCTCTATTAGTTCGATTATCTCATCCACTCGTTTTCTTGTCATTTTTGCTGCGTGCGACTTTTGCTCAAGTCCTTCTCGTATCCGAGTCAGCTCGTTTATTCTTATTTCAATTTCTCCGCCACGCTTGTTGTATTCTGCGTCTGTCAGCTCGCCTGCTCGCTTTGCTCTTACGACGGCAAGCATCTCTTCTTGACATTGCTCTATGACTCCCAGAGTTGCGTCAAGCTCCTCGGCAACCGAGTCGTCGAGTGATGTTATTATATTCTCTCGTAAGACCGTTTTAACCGCTTGAAAATCGCCCACAAGGGTTTTTATCATTTCAAGGAACGCTCCCTCTATCTCACTCTCTTTCAAGTAGGTTTGACTGCACTTTTCGCTCCCTTCAAGTTTATGCGTTGCACACACCCATGTCGGCGCATATTCCCCTCTTATGTATTGTGCGTGTCGGCGATAAAATGTACCGCAGACACCGCATACTATCTTTTTGCTGAATGGATATTTGCTACTGTATCGCCCTTGATTGCTCTCCGAATGTCCTCTGATATCTCCGCGTCTCTGCATTTCAGCTTGCACCATATCGAACTCTTCTTTGCTGACGATTGCAGGGTGACTGTTTTCAATGTAGTATCGTTCTACTTGCCCCTCGTTCTTATAGCGCTTTTTGCTTAATACATCGGGTTTGAACGTCTTTCCGCATATTAAGCCACCGTAGTATTTTTCGTTTCGCAGTATGCTTAATATAACCGATGGATACCATTTCGGCTTATTCGATGGCGACGGTATCCCTTCTTCCGTCAAGTGCTTTGCTATGGTTGCTGACGAATAACCGTATAAGTATTCTCTATAAATTCTTTGCACGGTTACCGCTTGTTCAGGGACTATAACAAAGTTATGTTCTTTGTCCCGTGTGTAGCCGAGGAATCGTTTGTAGTTTACTTGTATGTCGCCGTTTTGGAATTTCTTTTGATATGCCCATTTGATGTTTGTCGATATTGTTCTCGACTCTTGCTCTGCCATAGCCGCAAGTATCGTTATTAAAACTTCGCCGCCGGGCGACAGCGTATCAATGTTTTCGTTTTCAAAGTACACGCTGATTCCGAGTTCCTTGAGTTCCCGTATCGAGTTTAATGCATCAACGGTGTTTCGTGCAAACCTCGCTATCGACTTGACTAAAATTTTATTGATCAACCCTTTTCGGCAGTCTTCCATCATACGCTGAAAATCTGCTCTTTTATCGGCTCTCGTTCCCGTTATACCTTCGTCGGCATAAACATCTACGAATTGCCACCCTTCGTGATTTTTAATGTATTTCGTATAGTGTGCGACCTGCCTTTCGTAACTGTCTTCTTGCTCATCCTTCTTTGTGCTGACACGAGCATAAGCGGCGACCTTTATTAAAAGTAACAGATTAGCCGCAGTTGTCCGTATAAACGATGCAGGTATCGTTCGTACTACCCTTTGTTTTTGCGTTTCAGCCATTTGCGAGTTCCCTCCTTGCTTTTTGTTTTAGTTTCCAATCTTTGATATTGCCGGGCTGTCCGTTAGTGTAGGTTCGTGATATCTGCACTCCGTTATAAAATTCAAAGGTCACCACCCACCTATGGATGATGACCTTTCGGACAAACCTATGCAGTTTTTCTTCATCGAATGTTTCTATTGCTTTGAAATCGGTTGCTTGCAAGTGACAGTATCGGATATCTTGCAGTTTTTGTTGCGTCGCACGGATTTCGCTCAATAGTGCTTGCCTTTCATTTTCGTATTGCCTTTGATTTATAAGCCCACGAATCGACAGCATCGTCAGTTCGTTTTCTTCTTTATAAAGGTTATCGAGGGTTGCTTGCAATCGCCCCTCTTCGCCTTCGTTGGTTTTGTATCCGCCTTTTATAAATTCGTTGTAGCACTCTACAAATAAGTCGTTAATGACAGACTCTTTAATCCCCGAATTTCCGCAGACCTTGACACCGTGTGTTATCGAATTATGGCATTTCCAAAAATTTGCCTGCCATATCAAACCGCTGTTATTAACCTTATGCGTATATTTATGTCCGCACTCGCCACATATAATCATTCCCGTAAACGGATATAACTTTGTGACCTGCCCTTGTAATTTTTTGTTCGTCCGTGCATCCATTATCGTCTGCACTTTCTCCCACAGTTCTCTGTCCACTATCGGCTCATGGCTGTTTTCTACATAGTAGCAGTCTTTCTCGCCTCGGTTGGTTTTCTTCATCCCGTTTTCAAGAAAGGTTTTTTGCAACAGCATATCGCCCTTGTACTTTTCATTTCGTAACATGGCGCGAATTTGGTTATCTGCCCATTTACCTCCTAAAGCCGCAGGGATACCTCGTTCATTTAGCCAAGCCGCTATTTCCCTTGAACTGCTCTTGCCCGTAGCATATCTCTCAAAAATTTCTTTAACCACTTTTGCCTCTTCGGGATTAATGGTTGTAATCGTAGCCTTTGCCACCTCGTAACCGTATAACCGTGGTCCGATAATGCATTCGCCTCTTTGGAATCTATCTTGTATTGACCACGATACGTTGTCGCTGTATCTTACAAGATCGTCTTCGGCTACTGCTGCGGCTATCGTAAGGAATATTTCGCTGTCGGGATTAAGCGTATTGATGTTTTCTTTCTCAAAAATAACCGCTATGCCGATTTCTCGCAGTTCCCTTACTATCGTCAGCATTTCCTCCGTATTACGGGCAAATCGCTGAACCGACTTTGTGAATACCACATCCACTTCGCCTTTCTTGCAAGCATCCATAAGTGCCATGAATTGTGGTCTTCGATTTGCAAATTTACCGCTGATACCCTTATCCGCAAATAATCCGACATATTCATAGGTTTCATCATTCGACAGTCGTTCGTTCCAATATCTGCTTTGGAACTCATAACTATGCGCCTGCATTTTACCATTCGTCGAAACTCGTGCATAAGCAGCGGCTTTTTTCTTGTCCATTTTTACCTCCTTTTTAGACTTTTAATTTTCTTGATTTACCCTTATGAGAGGACTTGATTTGCGTAAAAAAATTTGTCCCACCCATTGCGGGCAGGACAAACAATACCGTGCTCATTTCAAATAGTCCAGCGAAACGCTCCGAAATCAGCAATTAAAACTTGATTTGTTTTTTTCTATAATTTTATCTTTTTCTTCGGTGGAAATAAGGTTTTTTACCCAAAGTTGCATCACAATCGCATTGGCGATTTCGCACTTGAGTTTATTACTTCTCTCCATCGCCACCATCCTTTTTGCCGAGTTGCTTTATAATCTGGTTTGTACCTGTTGCAGTCAGACCGCTTGCTCCGCCTATGACTATTGCCACCACGACGTTGCTTGCAGGAATTATGCTCGGCAAGGCAAAGAAACAAACCACTCCGCATATCACGCCGATTGCCGTTGCGATCAGCGGAATAAATCGTTTGAACTTCTCGTTCTCGCCCACGCACTTTTTGATTATTTCAATTAATGCGTACACAACCGTGACAATGGCAGGTACGCTGATGAGTTCCAAATATTCCATTTCTGCCCTCCGTTACTTTTTGGAATTTTGTTCGAGGAGATAATCGTACATCTCCTGTTTCGATTCGCTGTAGCATTCCATCGCTTCGTGCATTTCGCCGTTAGTCTTCCCGTCCCTTATGGCGATTGCGTTGGCGTAGGTAAGTTTGCCCACGGCGTCGATGCTTTTGAGAATAAGGATGTTTTCCTTTGCTTTCGCCGCATCCCTTTCCTCGTCCTTTTTTGTTTTCTTTTTGAAAAACCGCTGCAAGAAAAAAAGCACCATCCCGCTGATGATGCTTGATGCAACGCTTATAATGATTGCTACCATTTTTCTCTCCTATTTCATTCGAACCCAATATTTGAATTCGGTTTTCTGCGTTCCTACCGCCTGTTGCCATTCTCCGCCGAGTGTTTCCGCCGGGTTGATTTCCCCGACCGTAATCCGCACGGTGTTAATCGGGAAGAACGCATCAAGGATTTGTTCTTTGGTCATCCCCACTATAAAATACGGCATAGCCGACCACTCGGTTTTCCCGTCCCCGATTTTAATTCTACCCGTGTCTTCTTCGACTCCGAATTCCCCACGGAGCAGTACGGGGTTGGCTGTATGCCAATTCCCCGAACTATCCGTGCGAAGACAGAGCTTTGAATTTATTTCTCTCTCTGCCATAGCCACCGTCCTTTAAGCGTTGCCGCCGTTAATCACATAGGCGTCCGTTGCAAGCAGAACATCTTCTCCGCCCGACAAGTCCTTTGCGGTCTTCTTCTCGAAGTTTTTCTCGAAGTTCGCATTGTCCCTTTCCTCGGTGTAATAGAGGTTACTGCCCTCTCCGATGTCCGTGGTCGAAAGCACGACGTCGCCTTGCTTGCCGTTTACAGAGAACACCGTGCATTCGGGCGATTTGAGTTCAAGCCAATTCGCCAAGTTGTCCGCAGGCGATTGCTTTAAGATGAACGAGCGGTTGAGGTCGGTGCGGATTGCCACGTCGCCTTTCTCGGCGGTAAGTGCAAGCATCTCGGTTTCGTCAGCCACAACGTGCGTATCCGTGATTGCAATTTTCGGCAACAGCGTTTCGCTGATTTTTCCGTCTGCACTAATCTCTACAAGATTGCCCTCCGCCGTACCGACGTTCCTTGCCGCCGCCGTGCCTGCATCGGTAATCTTGGCAAGCGTTAATTCGGGGATATCTTCGGGTGTAAGCAGTTCGGTCTTCGTGATGAGTCCCTTTTCGTTTACCGTTACTTTCGTGAAAGTTCCCTCGGTCGCACCCGTGTTCTTCAGCACCACCGTGATGGTTGCGTCTTCGCTGCCGTCAAAGGTAGTCGCACCCGTTGCATCGCCCGTCAGCGAGATTGCTCTTGCCGTTTTAAGTTTCTGCGCTACTTGTGCTTCAGCCACAACCTCGACTTCGTCTGCACTGACGAGCTTCTTCCACACAGCGGACGAATCGCTCGTAGCAATAAGGATGAACACCGCCTTGTCGGACTGGTTAACCCAAAGTTCGCCTACATCGTGGTCGGTGTCTGCAGTTGTAGGATTCGTGTTTGCAACGATGAGGTCATCGCTGACATACTTGAGTCCCGTCCATGCACTGATTCCGTCGCCGATCTTGAGTTTGCGTGTATCAATCTCGATGCCGATTTCGCCTTTCAATAAGACGGGGTTGGCGGCTTTCCAATTCGCCGCCGTGTCGTTACGCAGTTGGATTTTACTCTCCAATACTCTTTCATTTGCCATTGTTTGCTGTTCCTCCATTAATAATTTTTATTTGATGCCAATCTGCTCCGATGCAGATATAACTCCCTGTTGCTTCGTCCCAACGGTATGATTCGTTATCGTGTATATCGATATAAACTACCGCCGGGTTGCCTTGATTCGGAAAGGCGTATTTGCTTGGATACTGCTGTGGTTTGAGTTTTACTTCAATGGTTCGGGATTTGTTTCTTACCACTGTTTCCGTTGCGTCGTTTTCTATCCCTTGATATTTCTGCGAGATAGACCTTAACGCCTCCACCGACACACATCCGTCGCATCCGCCGCCGTGTCCGTGTCCATGTCTGTCATTGCAATCGTTCACTTTGCTACCACCTCCAATTCTTGATTAACAAGCGTATATATTTCCTCGCCCAACGACTCGACGTCTATCGTCAGTTGCATCTGATAAAGTAAGCAGGGCAATCTTGCCGTTTCCTCTGCTGTCAAATGAATTACGAATGTGTTGCCCCATTCTTTATCGAAGTCTTTCAGATATTCCTTGACGATCACGGGTTTTCGGTTCTTTCTGCCTATCGAAAAAATCACTTTGTCCCTTTCGGTTATCTTATAGCGTTCGTCATCGTTCAACGGGATTTTGACATTCAAAAAGGCGAAGCCACGAGCCTCGCCTTTTACTATGATTTGTCTTTCCATTACCGCCTCCGTTATCTCAATACTTGGAAATTGTAAAGCGGCATCATCTCAATGTAACCCCCTGCTTGGTCAGACCACTCGACGGTCAAGTAACCGTTTCGTTTGCAGGATATTTTAATCGTCAATTTATTCGGTGTTTCGTAATCGAATAAACCGCATTCGGAAACAAATGGCGACTCGCTTGATAGCTCTTTTTCTCCCATATAGCCATAGTCGTATTCGTCTTGTAACTGATACCATCCCGAACCGTCAAACACCCAACCGTAGAGAATATTGCCCGTATTAAAAAAGTAACTCTCGCTCGTATAATCCATATTGACTTTGAGCGACATCGCCGTTGCTCTGATTGTATCGCCGACTTTCAAACCGTCAACGGGAACTTCGACACTCTTCATACTCATATCCCCGTAAACGTATGCGGCATCGACATCCAAGTATTGCCATGTTTTATCAGGCTTTGAATTACTATCGACATCGTAAACCTTACCAAGTTCGATTACCCTTTTAATAGCAGGACATGAATGCCCGTTTATACTTAAATAACCGTTTCCGCTAACTCTTCCATCTTCTATATCGGCACTACCTTCCACATAGAATGTTCCGCCACCTTCATAATTCGCATTGCCATTATAATTTGTTGTAAAACATAGAATATACAAATTCATGACGCTATCGGCAGCATAGCAGTAACCGGGAATACAAACACGCAACGTGGTATCTTCGCCTTCTCCAATTGCTATCCCTTCCCCAACGGCGTTTGATAATTCTACAGCATAACGGTAACCGCCTTTAATTTTGAATCCGAGATCATAATCGTAATGATTAGCATTACCGTTAAACACAACGGTGGCAGTTCCGCCGCCACCGCTTGGTATTGTCGGCTTATCAGTTAAATCGTTATAGCTTCCGCTCGTAGCGACCTTATGCAGTCCTGTTACTTTGCTTGCCGACACCGAGTTTATCTTTTCATCGGTTACCGCCTTTGCGTTAATCTTTGCGGTTGTTACGGCGTTCGATGCTATCTTCGCCGAAGTTACTGCATTGCTTGCAATCTTGGCGGACGTTACCGCCGAGCTGTCAATGTCTGCCGTGCCTACCGTTCCCTTGAACGCCAATGCTTTAAGGTCAGCAAACCACTTTCTTACTTTACCGAAAAATCCTTTCACTGTTTCCTTGTCCCCCACATTCTCACGGGTTGCACTTTGCTTGCTGTTTACTTCCGCATCCTGCACTTGCTCCGTGGTTATTTTCTTTTCTTGCAGATACCGTTCGTTCTCGGCAAGGGTATTGAATATTTCGGGGACGACTTGGTCTTCCTTTTTATAATCGTTTTTAGGCTCTTTCCAATTAGCCATAGTTGCCTCCCTATTTCTTTCTGCCACGGGTTTCTTGTTTCAGTCCCCCGTCGTAGGTGAATTTGTTGTACTCGCACAAAAGCCTTTCTTTGTCCCCAAAGCGGTCAATGCAGTCGTAGGCGAGTCCTACTTCGAGTTCGGGGTTTCCTCGCCACACGACCGTTATACTGCCCTCTCCCGCTTTCATACGATTAAGGAGCAGAGTTGCCATGTACTCCGCTTGCTCATAGCTTTGTACAAGTTCGCTCGTAGGGTGCGAATATTCTACGATCCCATAAAGCAGGATGCTTTCTTCATCCCTTACCGTTACCGTTCGGGTATTGATTTCAATGGCGTTTCCCGTAATCGTAATGACTGCAGTCTGTGCCGTACCCGTGTTGTTCTTTACGACGCAAGTGCAGGAATTGACTCCGCTTTCATACGAAATAATCCGCACCGATGCATTGTTGCTTGTCGCATTCGGATACGCCACCTCCGACGTATAGTCGATTGTCAGCGTCTTCGTTTCGTTCGGCTCAAGCCGTATCTCTGGCTCGGCTACTTCGATCATGTCATCCTTTATGCTAATCTCGCAGTAGTCCACCGACACGCTGTTAGAAAAGTCCGTCAGCGTGATGTTTGATTTATAAGAGAACATATTGCCGGGATTGATTTCCGTTGGATTGTATTCGGGAGTATCTTCTTCGCACTTGATAACGATTCTGTTTTCCCTATCCACGAATACCTTGCATAGCCCCGCATTTGCGATTTCTTGCAAAGCATCCCACCCCGTGGTCTTCGGCAACAACGCCGTATCTACCACAAAATCTTTCAACCTTTCCGTGATTACGAACTCCGCCGAACTCAACCCCATCTTCGTCAGCACGTCTTCGGCAATCTCGTACAGCGACACGTTTTCAATGAGCGGAAAGCCGACGTATGTTTTAATCTGCAATCGCATCATGCGGTCGGTTGCAGTGCATTTTACCCATTGGCTGTCCTGCGGTATGTCCCATTCATCAGAGTAAAAAACGCCGAGCGGTTTATATTTGATCTCGCCGTTTTGCTCTATCCCTATAAAGGGGTACAGCTTACGGTCAAGGAGCATAAGCGTCCGCAAGTATCCTTTGTCGAATTTGCGGTCTTCGTTATAAATGCTTACGGTCATCGAGTCCGAATTGATGTTGTAGTTTCCCTCGCTCGAACACAGCTCTTCTCCGACTTCGAAGGACAAAAGCGAGTCGCCCTCGTAGGTTTCATATACACGTTCGAAGCACCGCAGAATTTTAGCCACGGCGTTCGGATGACTCCATTTTTCTATGGTCAGCCTTACCGCCGTGATGTCTTCAACTTTCGGCACTACGACTATTTCCACCTCGGTGTTGTCTTTGACGGTATCGGTTTTCACTATTGTCCCGTTTCGTTTATACTGTAGCGTAAAGTCCACGGGGTATTGGTTGAGCTTCTTGTCGCCGATGATTCGCCAATAAATTATGGGACGCATCATAAACGTCAATTCTATATACGGCTTGCTTGCATATACACCGTTGCCGTCCGCTCCCGTGTTACTCCACCATCCGACGATCAAGTCATCGCCCATCATTTGAAAAGTCCCGTCCATCGTAGAGTTTCCGTCCATCGTGCAAGCCTTGATAGTCGGCTCGCTCGGCAGACGGAATACTTCGTTCGGATGGCTGATTTGCGAATTACCGCTTACCGCCACTTTTATATCACGGCTCAACTCTTCGTCCGCATAGACGATTTCCACTTTGCCGTAAACCTTACGGGGATTATCCGAATATTTCATAGGCTACCTCTCCGTAAAACTGACCGACACGCTTTTCCACATAATCTTGCCTTTTGCCCAATCATAGTGCGGTTGGTAGGTCAGCCCCTCCGACCGTCCCGTCATTGTTACAAGACTGCCCGTGGCGTTATCGTGATAGGTTATCTCGGCGAACTTATCTCCGCCGATAGCTTTCGTCAGCGTGGTCATATCTTCTTTTGAAAGATACTCCCAACTCACGTCCACTTTTCGTTTCGTGCCGATTATGTCCACGACCATCGTTCCGTCAACGGTGCGTTCGGCTTTGTCGAGTATCTCTGGCGACACGGTCAATTCGGTAGGCGCTTTTATTTTCTTTCCGTTTACTTTGAAAAAGTCCATATCACACCTCCTGCAAATTTACGCCGTTTCGCCTATACTCTCTCGACAGCTTCGGCATCATAAGCCTTGCGAAAGTCTGTCCGTCTACTTGCAAGACGAGTTCTTTTTCCTCCGCTCCACCCATTCCGTTCATCGCTGCCATTCCTTGCAACAATCCGTTTAAGAGGTCGCCGTTCGGACTTGAGCCCGTTCCAACCATTGCCCTGTTCGGCGAAGTTGTCAAGCCGAGCGTGTTCGCCACTTCAATTGCCGCTCTCTGCATCATAGGAATGTTGGCGTACATATCGTTTGCCATCATGTCCATTAGATTCGGTATCCACTCGTCTGCGGTATGACCGGGACCTTTCTTTGTAGGCGATCCGAAACCGAGAAAGTCTTTGATTGATTTGCCGACAGACTTCACGCCGTCAACCACCCAATTCCAACCCTTCTTTATTCCGTCGCCGATATTCGATATAAGGTTCTTGCCCCAACTGAACCCGTCCGAGAAGAGGTTTTTGAAGAAATCTCCGACCTTCCCGAACAGCCCCGTGATGCCGTCCCAAATATTTCCGCACATCGATTTGATTCCGCTCCAAATATTCGAGAAAAAGCCGCTTACGCCGTCCCATACCTTTTTGAAGATATTGCCGATAGTTTCGCCGCAGTTCCCGAAGAAAGACACAATATTCTCTCCGAAGCCTTTGATAAACTCCCAGATGCCGAGGAATAAGTTTTTGATTCCCGACCAAATATTGCTTGCGAAACTCTGCATATATTCCCATGCAGACGACCAGTCGCCACGCAACACCGCACACACCACTTTGATGATGTCAAGGATTGCGCTGACCACGTCGATTATCGCTTCAAGAAACGGGCCGAGTGCTTCGATGATTGCTCCGAGTACGCTCGACACCACGCCCCAAAGCGTCATGACAAGTCCGCCTATTAAATCGAAGACGGGTTTCAGCGTTTCGTACAGTTCAACCAATGTATCCCACAGCGAGGCGAACAAGGCTTTGAGTTTTTCCCATATCGGTCTTACGTAAGAAAAGAATTTGTTTAAGGCGTCGCCTATGATGCTGAATGCCGATTTTACGCAAGTCCAAATATTCGTGAATATGGTCTTGACCGTATTCCAAATCTTTGCACCGTTGGTTTCCCAAAATTTGCGGATTGCCGTTACGACGTCGATTACCACGTCTTTTACAAAATTCCAAACCTTTTCCGCATACGGCTTTATCTTGCCGAATATCGTCTTCACGGTCTTCCATATCGCTTTGAGTGCGGACACCACTCTGTTTATGAGTTTCTGTCCGTTCTTCGCCCACCATTGCTTGATTGCCTCGACTGCACCGAGTATCTTTGCCTTTATCTTTTCCCATATCTTGGTTACGGCGTTTCGGAAGTCCTCGTTGTTCTTCCACAAATAAGTAACGACTCCGACCACCGCTGCGATTGCCGCTATGATCAAGCCGACTTTGCTGAACAGCAATTTTCCGACTTTGAGTATTGTACCGATGCTACCGATGAGTTTGCCGACAACTAATAAAAGCGGCCCGATTGCCGCCGCCAATAACGCTATGGTTACGATGTTCTTTTTCGTTCCCATCGACAGCCCCATCAGCTTCGCCGTCAAAGGCGAAATATACTTTTGGATGAACTGTCTTATAATAGGAATTAACACGTCGCCGAACGATATGGCGATTTCTTCAAGCTCGGATTTTAATATCTTGACTTGACCTTGCAAAGTGTTGAGCTGCGTTGCCGCCATCTCGGATGCTTTGTTTGTTCCCGTGATTGACGCAGTCATATCTCTGACCGCATCTCCGCCCGCCGACATTAAGGCAAGCATACCGGGGCCTGCCCTTGCTCCGAACACTTTCATTGCTTGGGCGGTGTCCATACCCGCTCCGCCGAGCCTGTCTATAATTGTGGCAAGGTCATTCGTTGCAGGATTCACGTCGTCAAAAGTCAACCCCAATTCCTCGAACACTCCGAGTGCCGCAGCCGACGGATTCATCAGCGATACAAGCGATTGACGGAGTGCCGTTCCTGCGGTCGAGCCGTCATAGCCTGCATTGTACAGCACGGACAATGCACCCGTAACTTCTTCGATTTCATAGCCGAGGCTGTTTGCCACAGGCCCGACATAACCCATTGAGTTCGAGAGTTTATCCATACTCGCCATTGAGTTGCCGATTGCGGCGGCGAATACGTTTGTTACCCTTTCCGCTTGGTTCGCTTCCAAGCCGAACTGATTCAACGTAGATATTACCGTATCGGTAGTGAATGCGAGGTCGCTCTGCGTTGCCGATGCAAGGTTCAAGGTTGCCTCTATGGAGTCTGCCATTTGGTCTACCTTGTAACCTGCCGATGCCATGTAGTATAAAGCATCCGCCGCATCCGATGCGGAGAACACCGTTTTACTGCCCATATCTCTGGCGATCGCTGTCATTCTTGCAAGCTCTTCGCCCGTTGCCCCTGCGACCGATGCCGCATTTGCCATACTCTGCTCGAACCCTTGCGACACGTTGACTGCCGCCGTTCCGAGTGCTACGAGCGGTGCGGTTATGCTTGCCGTGAGCTTTGTTCCTGCTTTTGTGAAAGACGCCGACACCTTTTGTATTTTCTTTTGTGCGGTTTGTAGTCCTTTCGACAGCGAGGATATATCCGCCGCAATCTTCACGACAAGGTTTCTAATTACAGCCATATCTCGCCCCCTTTATTTGATTGTTACGCCTTTTGCCGCCGCCATTGCTTTTAAGATCGCATCGCTTTTACTGCTTGCTTTTTTGCTCGGTTTCTTCCTCGCCTCTTTCAGCAGTTTTTCAAACCGTGGCAACTTTCTTTGCCGTGCAAGAGCTTCGGTGTGCCATGCAAGACACAGCAAGTTCTCAAACTCGGTCTGCTCGGCATTCCGTTTCTGCTTGGCTATGAGCGTGAGTTCATACGGCGTATAATCGCCGACCTTTAACGGATCGACGCCCCACATTACCACCGCTTGTTCGGACAATGCGAATAAATCAAAAACGGCGGTTACTTTTCCCCCGGCGTTTGCTCCGTATTCTCTCCGCCGAATGCTGCGGTCAATGCCTCGCCGAGTTTCTCCGCCACTTCGTTGAGGTTGGAATATTCGTCGATTAAGTCGCCGACCTTTTGTATTGTCAGCGTTTTGTCTTCGTGATAAAGACCGCCGTACACGATGGCAAGTAAGTCTTTAATGCCCAACTTATTAAGGTCGAGCGAAAGAATGGATTTGCCCGTTAAATCTTCGATTTTGGCAAGTGCATTCATACCGTATCGCAAGGTTCTCGGTTTATCCAAATTGATAGTGATTCCGTTCTTCATAGTTCCTCCGTTTATTCCGCCGTTTCAAAGGTCAGCGCACCCGTTCCCGTGAATTCGATGCTGATAGACACAACGTCGTCAACGGGATCTTCAATGGAAAGGCTGTTTATATAAGCCTCGCCCTGATAGTAGTTCGTTCCGTCAACGTAAAGTTTTACCGTTACCGTCGTACCGTTGAGAAATGCATCTTGCAATGCTTTCTGCCCCTCGGTATCCACGGGTACTTCGTAGTCGCCCTCGCTCGATGCCGACCACTCTTTGAGTCCCGTGATATAGTTCTTCCAATCGTCGCCGAGTGCAGTTGTTTCCAAAGTATCAAGCGAAAGTTCGAGCGACCAATTCTTGATGCCTACCACTTTCTTGCTTGCAGATGCTCCGACGACCACTTTGCCGTTCTTTCCTGCTACAGCCATATTTGCCTCCTATTTTTCGTTAAAATGAAATTCAAATTCGATGCTCGACATATACTCGTTCGTATCGAATTTAAGTGCCGTATTCCCGTTATACTCATAGTCCGATTTGATGAATACGGCTTGTATATTTAGCCCGCACATATCTCCGCTATAATCTTGAAATACACACTTGACTTTACGGGATAGTTCCCGTGCTTTTTTGTATGTCGTATCGTGGCATACAAGCTGCATCGTTTGCCGTACAAAGCCTGTATCCCCTTGCAAAGCCGAGTCATAATTCGCCAATACGGGAGTGTAAACAATAGCGGGCAACGGTGCGTCTTCGGGCAAGACTATGGGATATATACGGCCGCATACATATCGGGAGATGTTCAAATCCGAACACAACTTCTCATACACGGCTTGGCATATATCTTTCATATTTTCCTCCCGACCGCTCTCGATATCTCCGACACGATTGCGGCATTGATTTGATTTTGGTTATCATCCACGGCATTCCGCAAAAACGGATTCGCAGGTCTGCCCCTTGCTCCGAGTTCGACGTGCGTTCCGTATTTGAGCGACTTGTCATAATCAACTTGCACGGTCGCTTTCGTTGCCGTTGCCTTGCCTTCGGTCAGATGCAGACTTTGCTTTAATGCTCCCGTATCCACGGGGCAATTCCGCTTGGCGTCTTCAAGTGCGATTTTACCGCCCGCCTTTGCTCCCGCCATCATCACGCTTGCCGCCGCATCCTCCATTGCTTTTAGGTCTTTGACAAGCACACTCGCCCCCTCGACCGTTGTTTTGACTTTCCTTTGCTTTGCACTGTAACCCATCGCTTACCAACTCCTTCGCATTCAGTATCGTGGCGGTATGGGCAGTTTCATTGTCGAGTTCGCCTACGATCTCGTACAACTTATTCCCGTATCGGATACGGTGCAAGACCGTCAGCCAATGACAATACCGCATGGTGATTCGCACCACTTTCTCGGCTGTCACTTGCTGTGCGAACATCTGCTCCGTTCCGCTTATAGGGACGATTGCCGCCCATACCTTTGCCACGCTTTTCCACTTGCCCGTTTCTCCGCCGTATTCATCTCGGTCTTTGAAAAACTGCAAAATTTCCACCCGGCGGTTAAGTCTGCCAATATCCATCAGAACGCCTCCCGTCTATACGCAAACAGCATTCGGCGGACAAGATCGAGCGTTTCCTTGATGTCCACGCCCGACTTGTCTTTCGCCACTTGCCGTTCTTCATATAAGGTTGCCGTAACGATGAGCATTGCCTGATGCACGGGTTCGGGGATTTCCTCGAACTCCGAGAGCTGCCGTCGCAACACTTCTTCGGTCAAGCCTTTCGCCGTAATGATGAGCGAGGAAATGAGCGCATCTTCGTCATCCCCGTCCAAGCGGAGAAAGTCTTTTGTTTCCTGTAACGTCAACACGCTCGATCACCCCCTTTTGTTTTACGAACCTCTCTTTGCGAGAGTAACGAACGGCGACACGCTCGAACTGCCCTTGTAAGGAGTGAGCGGTTTGTTCCAGATAGGTTTGCCGTCCACACGGTAGATAAAGCGGAACACCGACTCATCGTACAAAAAGCGGACGTGGATGGAACTTGCCGCTTTTACTCCGCCCTTGTCAATGAGCAAGTATTGTCCGATATCTGCGAGAACGATGTCCCCGATATCGCCTGCGGCACTGCACTGTTCCAAAGGAATAACGGGACGACCGAACAGCGTTCCGTAAGGTTTTTCCGAAAGTCCGCCCGCCGGGATGTACACGGGTTTATCGCCGAGTTTCAAAGTGTAAAGGTACGGCTCAAGTTCCTGATTAATGTACCAAACAGCATTTGCTCTCGACCTTGCCCAAAGGCGATTCCACATCTTGATGAGGTTTTCGACCGTGATGATATCGGTCTGGTCTTTTTCCTTTTCGACCTTAACGATCGCACCGCTTTTAAGGATGCCGAGAGGTTCGCCCTCGCCGCTTCCGTCAAGAATTGCATCGTCGATTTTGAACCCGAACTCTTCCGCAAACGCCTGACGGATGACCGCCTCCAATGCCGCAGCATCCTGCAACAGTTCATCCGTCGCATAGCATAAGCCCGTGAGTTTCTTGAGCGAAAGTTCCAACTGACGAAACTTCGGCTTGCTGCCCGTAAGTTCGTCCGCCTCGCCTTCCCAATAGGTTTGAACTCCGCCCCATCTCGAACCGTTGGCACGGCTGTCTTCGTCCACGGCGTTTATCTTCATGCCGTTGGCATTGGTGCTGATAGGGATTTTCTTCGCACGGCTTGCAAGAATTCCCGTTTCATAGGTGCGTTTTAACAGTTCGGTTACGAAGTCCTGCTGTACGAGGAACCCGCCGTCCGAGGGAGTGCTTTCGTTGAGTCCGCTTGCCGCCCTCGTAGTCAGTCTTTCATCCACCTTTCCGCCGGGAGCCGCCGCCCTGTATGCCGCAAGCAACTGTTCGCCAAAGGTGGCGAATCTCTTCTCTTCGCCTTTATTCGGCATAGGCTTGACTTCGGGTTTCTCGGTTACCGACCTGTCTTCGGGTTCGATTGCAAGCATCTTTTCCGCACGGCTGATGCTCTCGTCCCACGAACGGATTTCCGACTCATATCCGTCGATTTCCTTTTGTTCGTCTTCGGTGAGGAACCTGTCCTCTGCTTCCGCTTTATTGAGAACCGCCATTGCTTTGAGTCTGGCGTCTTCTCTTTTTGCTTTCATTTCAAGCACTTTCTTCATAGTCATATCCTTGATATCCTCCGATTAATAATTTTTGAATTTGGTCTGCAAGCCTTTGAGTTTCGCTTGCTGTTTTGCTTTCTCGGCGGTTTTTTCTTCCGCCTCCGCCTTGCTCCGCTGTTCAGCCTTGTAGCCGTTGTATTCTTCCATCGCTCTCACACCAACGTCCGTGGCGGTATATGCGGGGAACGTTACGGGACTCACGTCGAACAGTTGAACCTTACGGATTTCTCTCGTATCCATTCCGTTTTCTGTCGACCATTTGTCTTCTTCGACTATGAAACCTATGGACATCTGCGTGATATCTCCGCGTCTAATACTTGCCTGCAAATCCCTTGCCCAACTTGTATCGGGCGGTGTTATCCGCACACGCAAGCCGACTTCGTCTTCCACGAGTTCGAGCGTTCCTGCACGGTTACGCCCAAGCACATAGTTCGGATCGTGGTTGAACAATGCACGGATATCGTCTTTACCGATGCTTTCGTTGAATGCACCTTTGCGGACGATTTCCTTAAACGGAAAGATTCCGCCGAGCGTTTCCGACCATGAGTCGAACACCGCTGCGTGTCCTTCGATTACCGAACCGCCGTCACTGTCCGCTATTCGCAGTTCCGCCATCGGGAGCATTCGCAATTCCTTTTTGCCCTTCTCCATCGCTACCTCCTTCTTTGTTTTCTTTGCTTACCGCTGTCATGTTTCCGTTCACAAGGTAAGCGTCGCCGCCTTGTTCTTTCGGTATCGGCGGTAGGTCTTCCAAGTGTCGGATGTCGTTTGCCGACAGCCAACCGTTTTGCCGACCTATTGCGTAGCCTTCCATTCTCGACTTGTAATCGCCACGCATCAACCCGTCCACGTTGAATCTGCTGAAATACAAAAGCCGTTCTTTCTCATCCAAGAGTGAACGGCTTATCGCTTGCTCCCACCTGACTAACCACGGGCGGATTGTGTGCTGTACGAATTCGATCGATTGGTGTTCTATGTTGCTGAACGTCGCTCTTTCCAAGTCGCCGACAAGGTGCGGCGGAACACGGAATATTCGGCAGATTTCGTTGACTTGATACTTTCGGGTTTCAAGGAATTGTGCATCTTCGGGTGCAATGCCGATTGTGTGATATTTCATCCCCTCTTCAAGCACCGCCACCTTATGGCTGTTTCTCGTACCCTGATATACCTTGTTCCAACTTTCCCTTAACTTTTCGGGATCTTTCAGTATGCCGGGGTGTTCCAACACACCGCCCGGTCTTGCTCCGTTGCCGAAAAACTTTGCACCGTACTCTTCCGTGGCAAGCGACAGCCCGACAGCTTCCCTTGCTTGAGATATCGGACTCAAACCCGTTACCCCGTCAAGCGACAAACCTTTTATGTGAAAGATTTGTTCGGGTTTGTACTCGTAGGTTTGATTGGTGATATCGTCCGAATAGGTGTATTTTATCCTGCCCGTTTGCGTATCTCGTTCTACCGTCATGAGCTGCGGCTTTAAGTACCACAGTTCGGTTACGTGTCCATTTTTGCGGATTTTCCTCGCATAAGCGTTGCCCCATAAAAGGAGCGATGTCATCATCATTTCCCGAAACTCGAAACTCGTCATTTCGTCGTTGGGCATTTCGTAAAGGCAAGAAAAAAGCGGATGTTGCTCCGCCATTTCACTCTTACCGCCTTTGCCCTTTTTGAACAGATGCAACGGCAGACTTGCTACCGTTTCGGCAAGGATTTTCACACACGCATATACCGCCGAGGTCTGCAAGGCACGGAGTTCATCCACTTGCACTCCGCTGTTGCTGTTGCCGATAAAGTCCATGTCTACACCGCGTATAAAATCTTGCATTTCCTTGCTCGGCTTATTGCGTCTTTCACGCTTTGGTGCATCCCTACTGCGTCCGAATATTCCCATTCATACCTCCGTTTTGAAATAATAAAACCGCCCTTGCGGACGGTTTGTGTTGTTTGTTTTATTTGCAGTTTTCAGGGTTCTTAAAGTATTTGATTAATTCCTTGACCATCGCTTTCCCCTCGACGGTCTTTGCCCTTAAGTCCCAACCCCTGTCGTAGTTAGCTATGCCGTCTATCCATAATTTGCTTACGTTGCCACCGTTAATTCCGAACTCGCTCGGCTCTTCGTACACTTTTGCGTTGAATTTTATGCCGTCTATCGTGCCTATTTTCCATTGTCCGTCCGTTCTCGTTACTTTAATCGTTGCCATTTTTTCGCTCCTTTCGGACCTTTTGCCCTTTCCTTTTTGTAACACAACAATACCGTAAACAACCGAAAGAGCCCAGTGAAATCGTGCAGAAACACACAACTTTTTTCGAGAAAATCAAACTTTTTTTGAAACGAAAAACCGCCCTTTGGGACGGTTATATCATTATTTTCTTATCCGTTTCAATTCGTTTTCCATCGACAAGTATAGCTCCATCATAAAACTCGACCATCGGCTACTCAACGTGTCCATTCCCTCGGCAATGGAATACACGCCGATGCCTTTCTCTTTGAGTTTTTGGATCATTTCTATTTTCTGTGCTGTTAAGCATCCGAACTGTCTAAACCCTTTGATTATTATGTAATCGAATTTATGAGTTTCAGCATCCTTTATCATTCGGTTGTATTCAGGTAGATTTTCGGCTCTTTCATACTTGCTGACATCGATATAGAATTCGACGATCTCGCAATTGTTTTTGCTTTTTATTAATTCGTTAAAATATTGTTTTTGGCACTCAATAACGAGTGCGTCTTCTTTTCTTATTCGTATATAAACTGCTATTTTAACCATATTTGCTCTTTCCTATTATTGGCTTATGTCAAAATCTTCAAGGCTCTCGTACCGCTGTAAGACTATGAGATTTTCCTTTTTAATGTCTGCATCTGCAAACTCTTTAGTCTTATATGCACCAAAGTACGATACGCCATTTACATTTTTTCGATAGGCTATCATTACTGGATAGCCTTGCTTTGCATACTTTTTATACTGCTTTTCATCGTCCATTAATTCGATGAGTCTGCCAATCAGCATTTCCACATCGGGTTCAAGATTTTTGTATTGCTCTTCGAGCGGATATTTTTTGTAATACATTTTAACGATTTCTTCGAGCTTCGCTTCGTTCTCTTTCCGTCCGCTGATATCATAAAAATCTATGTCCGCAGGGCCGCCGTTCCCGCTGTCGTTGTACCATGCGATTTTCTTTTCGTTGAGATAAAGATTGCCTTGATTGCCTTGCCAATCTCTGCCCTCAAAACTGCGTCTGCCCTTGAGCTTTAACCCAAATATACTTGCCATTTTCTTGCCTCCGTTTTTTCTTTTACAATACCGTAAATTGCCAAAAGAGCCCAGTGAAAGTGCGTCCCGAAAGGCAATTATTTTATTAATCTTCGGGACTGAATTTTGCGGTTTCCAAACCGATTAATAAACCGATTTTGAATCCTCTGCTATAAACGCCCTTTCGTTTCACTCCTTCTTGTATTGCTTGTTCTTCCAAGAACTTTTCGAACATATCCATTTGTTCGTCTGTCAGCATACTTTTGAATTTTTCGTATGCTATATACTCTTTGTCCTTCGATAAATCTTTCGGTTTGCGTACTCTATTCCGCTCGTCGATTTCGCCGTCAAAGAGCCAATCGATTATACTTTCCATTTGTGCCTCCTTCTTTGTCGTAACCCAAACAATACCGTAATGGTTTCAACAAGTCCAGAGGAAATCGGCAACTAATCGAAAATTTCCACCCCGTCTCGGATATGCTTGATTTCAGCTTCGGGGCAAAGTTCTTTGTATCTGCGGACAATAACGTCGCAGTATTTCGGTTCGAGTTCTATCGCCCGACACTTGCGGTTCAGTTGCTCGGACGCTATAAGCGTGGAGCCGCTACCGCCGAACGGTTCATATACCGTATCATCTTCGTGGCTGCTGTTGTAGATGAGCTTGGCACACAACGTGATGGGTTTCATCGTCGGATGGTCTGGCGATTTGTTCGGCTTGTTATCCTCTATGACCGAGTTCGGCAAACCGAGTATTTTTTCTACCAACTCAACGAGCTCGGCTTTGTTCATCTTTCGCAGATTCTCCGTCAGTCCCTCCATCACAGTTGCAAGCGTTCGATCGTCAATAAAATAATGCCCCGCACCTTCTTTCCATCCGTAGAGTATCGGCTCATGCTTCCACTGGTAGTCCTGCCTACCGAGCGTGAAATGATTCTTCAACCATATAAGCGTCTGCGAATACTTGAACCCTGCATCCGTCATCGCTTTCGTAAAGTTTACGGTTTCTTTTGTGCTATGGAACACATAAATCGGCGCACCTTTCTTCAAGTTCTTTTCCGCCGCCTTATAGAATGCCAAAAGAAATTGATAGAACTCATCGTCCGAAAGGTTGTCGTTTGCAATCGTGCTGCTCGACCGAGACTGCGATTGATGCTTGCCCCTTACCGCCGAACCGTAGTCCACATTGTAAGGCGGATCGGTTACCATTAGGTCTGCCATTTTACCATCCAACACTCGGCTTACGTCATCGGCTTGCGTACTGTCCCCGCACAGCAGTCGGTGCTGTCCGAGTATCCACAAATCGCCCGTTTTCGTCTTCGGCTCGGTTACTTCGTCAAGAGCGGATTCAGCGTCAAAGTCGTCTTCGTGGACATTCTCCATACTACCGCTCCCGAACAGTTCCTGTGCTTCGGCAAGGTCAAAACCCGTTAGTGTGATATCGTATCCGCTCCCGTCCAAGTCTTTCAAAAGGCTTGCCAAGAGATCATTGTCCCACTCGCCGCTGATTTTGTTCAGAGCGATGTTCAATGCTTTTTCCTTGCTTTCGTCAAGGTCGACCACAACGCAGTCCACTTCGGTGAACCCAAGGTCTTTCATCACTTTTAAGCGTTGATGCCCGCCCACAACCACGCCCGTGCGTTTATTCCATATAACGGGTTCGACGTAGCCAAATTCTTCGATGCTGCGTTTGAGCTTTTCGTATTCGGCATCGCCGGGCTTTAAGTCCTTACGGGGATTGTAATCGGCAGCTTTTAATTCTTCCACCGCTCTCTTTTCTATTTGCATTGATTTCCTCCTAAATAATGATAATTCCTCTATCGTTATAGACGCTGTCCGTTGTTCCCTTATTGCGGATTGCACGGTCTAAAGCCATAACGAGTGCGACCGCTCCGTCTATTCTTTCGGTGGACTTTTCCTTGTCCATCTTCACGTTCCCGGCAGGATCGGTTCTAACGAACACATTGTCCATCATCCAACGGAGCGGCACGTTTCCACCGTGCGCTATCTTCTGCTCAAGCACGAGCTTCATCAGCTCTTTCGTCGGCGGACTCATATCCTTGAACCCTTGCCCGAACGGTACGACCGTGAACCCCATTCCTTCGAGATTCTGCGTCATCTGCACGGCTCCCCATCGGTCAAAGGCTATTTCCTTGATGTTGTATTTCGTGCCGAGGTCTTCTATAAAGTTTTCGATGTATCCGTAGTGGATTACGTTGCCCTCGGTGGTTATAACTTGCCCCTTTGCTTTCCACACATCGTATGGAACGTGATCGCGTCTAACTCGCAAATCTATTGTGTCTTCGGGTATCCAAAAGAACGGCAGAACGATGTATTTATCGTCTTCGTTCAATGGCGGAAAGACAAGCACGAATGCCGTGATATCGGTGCTTGACGAAAGGTCAAGTCCGCCGTAGCATTCACGCCCCTTGAGCTTTTCCGCATCTACTTGAAAATCGCATTTATCCCAAGCGTCCATCGGCATCCAACGGACGCTTTGCTTTACCCATTGATTGAGTCGCAGTTGTCGGAACAAGTTCTCTTCCGCCGGGTTCTCTTTCGCCGACTCGTAGGCGATACGGAGTTTATCTATTTCCACCGTGATGCCGAGCGACGGGTTTGCTTTCGCCCATACCTTTTCGCTACCCCAATCATCATCGTCATCCGCTCCGTAAATTACGGGATAGAATGAGCGGTCATGCTTGCGTCCTTCGAGTATGTCTTTCGACTTTTGGTGGATTTCCCAACAGATTGAGTTGCGGTCAGTGCCTGCCGTAGTTATCAAAAAGAACAGCGGTTGCTTTCTTGCATCGCCCGAACCGTGCGTCATTACGTCGTATAAGGCTCGGTTCGGTTGTGCATGGAGTTCGTCGAATACAACGCCGTGAACATTCAGTCCGTGCTTGGTGTACGACTCCGCCGACAGCACCTGATAAAAGGAATTAAGCGGTTGATATACGAGCCGTTTCTGGCTCATTATAGGCTTGATTCTCTTCTTCAAGGCGGGGCATTGTTCTACCATGTTGCAAGCCACGTCGAACACTATACTTGCCTGTTGGCGGTCGGCTGCACATCCGTAAACCTCCGCACCCCACTCGCCGTCGCCCGCTAAAAGGTATAATGCGATTGCGGCGGCTATTTCCGACTTGCCTTGCTTTTTCGGTATCTCGACATAAGCGGTATTGTACTGCCTATAACCGTTATCTTTTACCGTTCCGAAAATGTCCCTTATGATTTTGTCCTGCCACGGCAACAGTTCGAACGGTACTCCGTGCCATGTGCCTTTCGTATGTTTTAACGAGTTGATGAAAGCAACGGCACGGTCTGCAAGTTGTTTGTTGTATGCCATTGCTCCCTCCGTTTACAATAAATAAAAGGAGAGCCGAAGCTCTCCCTTTGAACACGCATTTGATTTTGTTTTTATGCTCTCGCTCTCATTCGCTTTTTCGTATCGTCGAGAGCCGCTTGCAGGTATTTCGGATCGAGTCCGACATCCCTGTATCCTTCGTGAATTGTGTTGTAATAAAATCCCGACGGCATATTCGGCTTGCCTTCGTTCATTATGTACACCATTGCCTCGACCGCTCCGTTCGGCATATCTACCGTTACCGTTTCCTTTCGATAATAACTCGGATACCCTTCGTATCTGTCGAGTGCCAACTCGTCACGAGGTGTGATTTCCCACACGCCGACAGGCGTCTCCGCCCCATCGACGGGCTCTATCGTTGCCACTCCACGGAATGTCAGCTGATAGTTTTTGAGTGTGCCGATGCCCACTACCTTTGCGTCTGGACACCGTCTTGCCATTTGTGCAAGGTTGAGGTTGCTACCGTATGCTACATAAAGTTTTGCCATTTTTTTATCTCCTTCTTTTGTGAGGGGGCGGTTAAGCCGCCGCCCTCGGTCTACCGTTTTTAAATGCTATGTCGCCGCTTAAGTTTTCGAGTAAAAACTTTCTTGCCGTATCGAACTCTTCGCCGATCATTCCGAGGCGGAGCAGCCATGTGCGGAAGGTGTATTTTTCGTTTGCGGTTACCGTTTTCTTTGCGCTTGCTCCGTTCTGCGTTAAGGCTTGATGGCTGATTGCGAGGCACAGTTGTATGTAAGTTTTAATTTTGCCTGCGTGCGTCGTTCCGTTAAAGCATCTAAACTCGATGCCCTTGCCTTGCCATAGGCTGTGCAGGTTGAGTGCATGGTAGCGACTGCTGTCGTAGTGTGTGTTCCTATGCGAGTTGCCGTTGTACCATAATCTTTCGACCGCCGTTTTCGTTGTCGGCTTTGTGCGGTTCATACTCTCTACGAACCTCTGCTCGGTCTTTTTGCACCATCTGTTTGCTCGGCTTGTGCTTACCCCGACCGCCTTGAACAGCAGGTCTTCTTTGCTCGTCATAATGTTTACGAGGTTCCGTAGCGTCTTTGCCGTATGCTGTTCCGCTCCGACGTGTACGTGGATTCCGCAGCTACTGTTTGCCTTTGCACCCTTGTGTCGCAGTTGCCTTACGATTTCCTGTATGTCTTCGATGTCTTCCCATCTGCATACTGGTGTTACGATCTCGCAACTGCAGTTTGATCCGTAGTGTTCCGTGTCGATGCTGCCGTCGCTCATCGCTTTCCATTTGCGACCTTGTCTGTCGGTTGCCTCGTAGGTATCATATCCGCTACCTGCGTAGTAGGATGTCGTTCCGTAGTAGTCTGCGATTACCTTTGCCGCATCCTTTCTGCTGATGCCTGTGAGTTCGATTTCGATGCCGAATGTTTGAGTTTTCATTTGCGTGTTCTCCTTTGCTTTGAGGGTGTTTCCCACCCCCGTTTTGCAAGACAACAATACCGTAAAAACACACAAGAGCCCAGCGAAACGCGGTCGAAATCCGAAAGAATTTGAAAGAATTTTTAACTATTTTTCGGGGTTTCCAAACCTATGCCTTTATAGTTAAAATCGCCATTTTCGATTGCCTTTTTATCGGCTTCGGCTGCGGCTTTATAGTCCGCTCTCTCCGTTTCTTTTCGCTTGCATTCCAAGCAAATGCATTCCGTGTTATACATAGACATTATCCGCCCGCCCGATAAATCTCCACCGCAGCGGTCGCAAGTCCTTTGACTGAAAAACTTATCCATTCTACTCCTTAATAAATCCCGTCAAGGTCTATAAGCGTTACCTTTTCTTTTATTAGCACTATTGCCTGTTCATACGAGCCTTTTTGTATCTGCGACCATAAAGCATCGAACTCTTGCTTGTCATGTAATGCACTATTAACCTTGCCGAGCAGGGCAAATATGTTTCCGCTTTCGTGTCTACTCTCAAAGTAGACCGTAGGTTTTCCTTCATTCGCCTGTCTTGAGTGCAGATAACTGACAAGCGTCGTTACCGATTCGTTTAGGTAGTCTTGCTCGTCCTCTACCTTATATAAGGCATCAAGCAGTCGTTTTGCAGTTTCATCGCTTATCTTGGTTAATCCTAACCTTTCAATTATGCTATCGGTCATTACCTACCTCCATTTTCTTCAAACAATACCGTAACCGTCCGCCGAAGTCCAGAGAAAGACGCCGTAAAAACCTATTAAATTTTGACGGCTTTTTTCAGAGCTTCCGCCTTATCGGTCAACTCCCAAGCGAGGTAATCTTTACCGAAATGTCCGCCGACCGCCGTTTGTGCAAATACCGCCCTGCGGAGGTCGAGTTTCTCAATTGTGCCTGCGACCGATAGGTCGAATACCTTCTCCACCGCCTTGACGATTAAGTTCTCATTGACCGATGCCGTATAAAAAGTGTTTACGTCGATTGCCGTCGGCTTGGGTACTCCGATTGCATACGAGAGTGCGACCTCGCATTTTTCCGCCAAGCCTGCGGCAACGATATTCTTTGCAATGTATCTCGCCATGTATGCTCCGCTGCGGTCAACCTTGCTTGCGTCTTTACCGCTCAAGGCTCCGCCGCCGTTATGTGCAACTCCGCCGTAGGTATCGACCATTAGTTTGCGTCCCGTCAGTCCCGTGTCTGCTTCGAAACCGCCAAGCACAAACCTACCCGACGGATTGATGAGTATCTCGGTTTCCGTAAGATCATAATTCGCAAGCACCTTGCCGATGACCTTTTCTCTTATTTCCTTTGTCAGCTCGTCAAGGTTCTTCGATTCGGTATGCTGTGCCGAAACTACCACCGACTTGATTTTATCGAACCTTTCGCCGTTGTATCTGATAGACACCTGACTCTTCCCGTCGGGGCGAAGTCCTATAATCAGTCCGTCCTTTCTGCACTCTTCGAGTCTGTCGGTCAGCCTATGTGCAAGCTCGGTTGCAAGTGGCATATAGTCAAGCGTTTCATCGGTTGCGTAACCGTACACGATTCCTTGGTCGCCCGCCCCTTGTTCTTCCTTGCTTACTGCCTGCGAGATGTCTTCGCTTTGTGCGTGGACTCTTATTTCCACTTCGACGTTGGTTGTATCGTAGCCGACTTGTGCGATTACCGAACGAGCTATGTATTCATAGTCCACCTCGGCTGCGGTTGTTATCTCGCCGCTTATAAAACACTTGTTATGGGCAAGCATAACTTCGCAAGCCACTCTGCTGTCTTCGTCCTGTTCGAAGCACTCGTCGAGTATGCTGTCCGCAATAAGATCGGCAAGTTTGTCGGGGTGTCCGCTCGTTACGGACTCCGCCGTTATCGTTCTGGTTGTCATTATTTTATCCTCCAATAATCTCCATTTGAATGTTCTGCCTATCGGCACTTTTGCTTGCGATTCCATCTCGAACCGCTTGTCGAAGTCCCGAACCGTATGCCCGTCGCCTTTGAAAGTTACGAGACTGTCTGCATCCCATTTCAAAAGCAATGCCCATAATTCGGGATAATTTTTGCGTAACTTGCGGAGTTGATTCACGCCTTGGTTATGACAAAACCAACAACCGCCCCGCAATGCTGTCGTATAAATCGGCGATAATAAGCCGTTAGCCTTGCACCATTCCCGGCACATACTCTCCGTCCAATCGTATTCCACAAGCGGACTGCGTTTCGTTTCGGAGAGCGTATGAAACCTTGACGGTTCGTCTGCCGCAATGCCGATATAAACGACTGCACCCTTTTGGACTTTGTCAAGCACGTCGACTTTCAGCCGAGAGTTGCACCAATTCCCTTTCTGCAACGGGAAGCCGTATATCTTACCTGCATTCTTGCTTTTCTTACCGTTGCATTTGTAGTAAAAATAATCTTCATACGACTTGGGTGCAGTAATATGCTCCACGACTATGCCGAACTTTTCCAAGATAATGGCGTCCGCTTTTGCCTTAAATTCCACCATCGGCGGAAGGTCGGCGGGGACGTCTTTCGTCGCCATAATGTCCACCGTTACGATGCGGTCTAACGGCAAGCCGTTTTGCTTTATCACTTCGAGCATAGCAAGGCTGTCTTTTCCGTAACTGATGCTTGCAATATGCTCCATCTCCGCCTCCGTTTAACAAAAAAATAAAGCCTTGAAAATAAACTCCAAGACTTGCACTACTATGCCGTTGCCCGCTTGTCGGTACTGCTGCGTACCGCTGATTTTCGCCGCTTGTATTTTGTCGATCTGTTCGTCGTGCCAACCCATAAGACGCAGACATTCTCTCGGCGTGAGCTTGCGGATTCGGATGTTCTCCGTGATGACCGCATTCCCGTCGCCGCACGTGAGAGTTTGTGCGATACCCTTGCCTACACGACCGCGTTTGGTTTTACTGCCGGGATAGGTTATGTTGACAAAATCGCCCTTTTCCGCTTCTTCGTAGCCTTGCTTTGTCGCTACCTTGACTTGTATGGGTTCTTCCATCATAAGCACAGCAGAACTGCCCGACGCACTGGAACATTGTCCCGTAAGCGTCGGCGCTATATCATCGACTTCCATTTTGTTGTAGGCAACAAACATTTCGGGTATGTAGCCTTTCTCTTCGATGAATTCCTTGTATCTTCGGGCAACGTATTCTTTCGAGCCTTTGCCTTGCTCCAACACGAGATTATCTTTCTGTACCGAGGTCAATGCATTGCAAAGTCCTTTGCCGTTGACTTCGAGCCTTTGCTCCAAAGGTGCGCCCGCCGTGCGATCAGACGGATTGTCTGGGTTGCGTCCACGCATCGCCACGATGACGGGATTATCCGACTTGTCTTCGACTATCGGTAGTATCGCAGTTTTGAAACCTTCGGGGCGAGTAGTGATTGTCGGACACACTCCGCTGCGGTTGACCTTCTTATTGAATGCGTCCACGGTGTCGCCGACTCCGCATTCGTTTTCCATTACCGTTTCCACAGCTTGCTTGAAAAACCGCTCGTCATCGGTCTTCTTTGTGTCGATAATAACTGGCGTTTGTCCGCCGCCCTTGCCCATCGCTTCGGTGAGTGCCGGGCTGATACCGTCCGTTCTTGGCGTTTGATGTGCTTGTAGTCCGCCGAGTACAAAGTTCTCCGCTATTTTGAGTTCGGTGTTTCCGCCTTGCTGACAATGCACGGTCGGAGATATTCCGCTCGGCTCATAAACTCTGCGACTGATGTCGTGCATCTTATCCCACTTTTCGCCGACCACTTCTCCGACTTGAACGCATTGCGGACCTTTCCAATCTCTCGCCATCAGCGTGTTAGCCACTCCGTCCCCGGACTTGATGCTGTCACGTCGTGAGTTAAAGGTTGAATTGATAATACTGCGGATCGTGCTTTCTTTCAGATAGTATTTTTCATCTACTACTTCGTCAATCATATCCCGTAAGCGTAGTTTGAGTTCTTGCTTTTCGGGAAACACAAAAGGCGTGTGATCGCCACGGATTGAAACGCAGAATACCCGCTCACGGTTCTGCGGTATTCCGTAGTCCTTTGCGTTGAGTATCTGCCAATAATTCGTGTACCCAAGCGAAGACAAAAAAGAAAGCCAACGGTCAAAGTCGGCTTTGAATTTCTTGCTCACAAGGTTCTTTACGTTTTCAAGCAATAGGTATTTCGGCAATGTTCCGTCTTCGGCTGCCTGTATCAATAGTCTTTCAACCTCGAACAGCAAACCGCTCCGAGTCCCTTCCTTTATACCCGCACCTTTGCCTGCGACCGATATGTCTTGGCACGGAAAAGAGTATGTCCAAAAGTCGGCATCCGGGAGAGCTTCGATTGCACGGATATCTCCGAGATTGTTGACCTTGCCGTGTATCGCCTCGTAGCTTTGAATTGCGTATTTGTCGATTTCGGATATCGCAACAACTTTGTGCGGTACTCCGATATTCTTTAAGGCTTGCGTTTGACTGCCGATGCCTGCGAACAGTTCAATGAGTCGCAACGGGTTTTGTTCCGTGTATTCCATTAACCGCCACCTCCCAATAATTTCTCCATGATGTCGTCATTCGGGTTTTTCTCATCCCACTTTGTGAGTTTACTTTCCCTTACAACGAGATAAATCTTGCCCCACACCTCGTTCGTTTGTTTTAGGTATTGCTGTGCCATAGCCACGAACGGCGACGGCATTGCTTTGCCGTTGGTTGGATCTTTCACGAGCAAGCCGTGCTTTGTGTTCATCTCTTCGCACTCCAACCATCGAGCCTTGCAGAATGCATACTCTTCAAGGTTGTAAGGCAGTATTCCCGTAGTGCAACCGACTGCTTTCAGCCACGCATACACCGTGCGGTAGATTTCCTTTGCCCTTGCCGATAAATAAGACGGCGGTTCGCTCGGCAGTTCTACACCCTCCGCCGCAAAGTTCACGACTTCGACGGGACGCCTGCCGGGATTGCCTTCCAATATCTTTTGGGCGGCGGCTTTTTTCGGTCTGCCTGCTCCGACTCTTCGTCCTCCGCTTGCCATATTTCCCCCTTTGATTTTTTGATTGTTTGATTTATTTTGATTTTCAAGGCAAATAAAAAAGGGGCGGTTGCCCGTCCCCAATACTTCGTATTGCCTTTTTCAATTTTGATTTTTTCGTTTGATTTTTGATTTTGCGAAAATTCGCGTTTGACTGCGGCCCCGCTGTTAGGGGTTGAATTCGTAGAGATTGACCTCCCCCTACCCCTTACGAAACGATAAAGGTCAGACCGCTTTGCTCGGTCTGACCTTGCCGTTCCCTCGTTTCCTTAATCCGCCCCGCAGTCATGGCAAAACCTTTTGCCTGTCAGCGGATTAAAATCGATTTCATGTAGCGGACGAATGTTTCCGCATTTATCGCAGTAATCGCATCTCTGGTCATCATAGATAATCCATACCACTTTCGGTTCGTTCTCCCCGTCGCTGGCGGTTAAGATATAAATGTCTTTTCCGTCTTTAGTTCCTTTGTGGACTTCGCCGTCTTTCGAGGTGATATCCACTACTCCGATTTTGCTTGCAAGTTCTTTTACTGTCATAATTAACCCTCCAGATTTTTTTGGGGTACTTGCTTGCCCCTTGTTATGGTCAACTATACCGTAATCGCTTGTAAGAGCCCAGCGAAATTGCGTAGAAAAAACTCACTTTTTCAATAATTTTTTTTGCCGAATCTGCTGCCTTCTTCAACCGACTTTCGGCTGTGGCAACTCCAACAGAGGCTTTGCAAATTACTCGGTGCGAACTTATCTCCGCCTTGCTTGATAGGCACTATATGGTCAACCATAGTTGCCTTTGTTCGTTTCCCTTCTTTCAGGCATTCCTCGCAAAACGGATGAGCTTCCAACTGTTTCTTTCTCGCATATCTCCATTCGGGTGTCTTATAAAAATTCTTTGTAAAGTCATCCCTACCGTAGAGATTGTATTGCTTATCCGTCAACCGCTTATGCTCTTCACAGTATTGCCCGTCCACAAGCCGTGGACAGCCGGGATAACTGCACGGACGTTTCGGTTTATTCGGCATTTGTTTATTCCTCCGTTTTTAATCGGGTAACGCAAGAAAGGCAACCGCCGTTCCTACCGCTTTTATTCGCTTGGGATGCTTCCCCGTGAACCGTGCCTTTCTTGCTCTCCCCAAGATTATCATATCACGGGTTTCGTTCTCTTTCGTATGAATTTCGTTCTCTGCCGTTCTCTTTTTCAATCGCTCATAATACTTGCAATCGCTTTTTCGACAACTTTCACTCTTTTATACATTCCCGTCTTGCTGTAGCCGAACCGTCTGGCGACTTCCGCATACGACTTGTTTTCGAAAAATAACAGGCGGATTATGTGGTAGTCGTTTTCGGGCAAGACGCTAATGCTTTTTTCGAGCCGTTCGACGTCTTGGCATATACTGTCGGTAGCCAACCCACTTTCCACCTTTCCTTTGTAGATGCGAAACTCTTTCAAGTATTTGGCTATCTGTTCCGTCGTATATTGCATTTACCACCTCCTTCGGCAGTCCCACCAAAGAAAAAACCGCCATCTGTCCTATCTCGCCCCGTCTTCGGGCTTCCCTTAATTCAATTACCCAATCGCTTTTATCGTCGGGGTTTACTTTCGTTTTTAACCAATTACGGATTTGACCGTCTTGTTCGAGTTCCTCCGTCCATTCCTCCGCCGGGCAGACTCCCGACAGCTCCCACATCTGCATACAACCGAACCTTTCGCCCTTGTAAAAGAACAGCATCAGCATCCGTTCGGTCGCCTCGTCATAATACTTGACACGGAAATAGTAACCGTAAAACCGAACCGTTTTATTGTTTATGTACTCTTCGGTTTCCCGTTTGATATCTGCTGTCGGTAGCGGACGGCTGAATTCGCTCTCGTAGTCGAACCGAGCCTCCGCCGTTATCAAAACCTTGTTGATTACCGTTTCCATTGCCACCTCTACTCTTTTTCAAATGCCGTTATTATGCTCCGCACCTCTTCAACCGTTCTCACGGCCACGGCGTATCCGTCTGCTTTTATGATCTGCTTTATCGTCATCTCTTGCAAAACGGTCGGTTTGTTTTTCCCGACTTTACATTCAAAGGCGATAAATCTTCCCTTGTAACAGACAATTAAATCGGGTATTCCCGCCGTTCCGTACATCCCGCCGTGTTCCTTCCAAAAGAACAGGTTCGGCACGGTTTTCAAGTATTCGCTTATCTTGCGAATCAAATCGCTTTCTTTCATATCCGCTCCTTTCACAAACGCAAGTGTCCCAAGTGTCCAAGCGTCCAAAAGGACATATATTCTAAAAGGACACAAACCTCGTCTTGTGGATTTTTACTTTATCTGGGTTTTTCGTGCTTTTTTGTTGGACACTTGATGTTGCTGTTTGTAGGGTTAAGTGTCCAACTTTTTAGGGCAAAGCGTCCGTGTTTTAGGCTTTATCGGCTGTTTTTACCGAGTTTCGGCGGTTTTTGGACACTTGGACACATTGGACACATAGTTTTGTTAGATGATCAGTCATCATCGTAAATCGTCCGCTGATATCCCATCGGCGTATTTACCACGACACGGCTGAACGTGTGAGCTCTGCTACCGCTTTTGCTTGCCTTATGGTCGATGCCGTCGCAATGCAGTCGGTATTCATATTTCGATATTAACTTGCCCACGCCCGTCGGCGATTCCGAGAGCTGCTTGCCCGTTATATCGAACACCGCTTTCATCAAGTCGTTCGCCGAGCCTTTCCATCCGCCCATCGGATTTCGCTTGATGAGTTCTTTGATAGTGATCACGATAGGACTGTTTTCGTATTCCTGCCGTTCTCGCTTCGCCGCTATCTCTTCCGCAGTTCCCCGCACTTCCCACACGAAGTCGTATTTATTGAACGCTATGACAAGGTCGCTTTGCTGAATGTCACGTCCCGTCATTGATAGTATGGCGTCTTCGTCCATACGCTTTTTCTTCGAGATGATAAAAATCGAGTCGGCGGCACCCATCAGAGCGGTACTTCCCGATATCATGTTGAATACATCCGAATCATCGGCGAGCTTGCGGAGGTGATGCACGAACAGCAGGCATATTTTCTGCTTGTCGGCAAACTCTTTCAAAGCACCCATTTCACGGTAGTCGCCGCTGTACACCGACTCGTTCTTTACTACCTTTCCACGCACCTTTTGCAAGGTGTCGATGATAACGAGCCGAATGTTCGGAAACTCTTTGAGTTCTTCCTTTATCTTTTCAAGCAGACCGCTGTCCACGGTGTCCGCCTGAATTACGAACCGTAAGTCGCTCGGCGCTTTCTTGCCCTTGAGCATTTTGTTGAGGCGGTCTTTGATTCGGCTTTTACTGTCTTCGAGTGCGTAATACAATACGCCGTTTTTCTCCGTCTTAAAGTCAAGAAACTCTTTGCCCTCTGCTACCGCCAAGCCGAGCTGCAACATCATCCAAGACTTGCCTATCTTCGACGGCGCACACAATATTGCAAGTCCCGTCGGCAGAACGTCCTGCACTACCCACGTCGGCGGCTCTATGTATTCACTCTGCAATTCCAAAGCGTCGAAGCTGTCTTTCGCTGTGGCGAAGTGCTTGCGAACCGTCCGCTTTGCCGACTTGACGTTTTCGGCGAGTGCCTTTGCGTCCGCCATCAGCAGTTCGTTCGGATCTTTCTTATCGCCTGCGACGTTGTATAAAATGTGCGGCACTTTGAGTTTCGTCAATTCGTCCGACAGACTTTGCGTTGCTTTCTGCCCCGGCTCATCGTTATCCAAGCACAGCACGAGCGGTGCATTCGGTTTCTTTGCCTTTACTTCTTTGACGAGTTTGTTCGTCCCGCCGATTCCGCAAAGCGACACCGCCGAACCGCCACATTGACATATCGACAAGGCACACAACGGACTTTCCACGATAAAGACTGGTTCTCGGCTTGCACCCCACAACGCCTTTCGGTTAAAGAGCGGCTCCGCTCCCGCCTCTTCGGTGGTCGGCTTATAAAACTTCTTGTCGGCGATACTCCGTGTTTGGTAGTATTTCAGCTCCGACGAATACGGCAACACGACTGAACGGTGCTTTACGTCATAACCGAGACAATATTTCTTTATGGTTGCGGCGGTCAGTCCGCGTCGTGTAAAATAATCCGTCTGCCCGACGTCACGGATGCACGATTTCAGGTAGTCCTTTATGCTTTGCCTTTTCGGACAGTCGTCTATGTCGATACGGAACGACTCCGCCAAAAACTTTGCCGCCTCCAACGGTTCGCACTCTCGCATCTTTGACACAAAGGCTATGACGTCGCCCGTTTCTCCGCATCCGAAGCAAGTGAAGATATTTTTCTTGCGATCAACGGAAAACGACGGAGTTTTCTCCGCATGAAAAGGACACAGACCTTTGTCTTTACTATTCAGTTGTATGCCGAACAGCGAAACCGCCTCGGCGATATTGACTTGGTCTTTTACCTTTTCAAATATGTCCGTCATCCTTCCTCCAAGTTCTCCGAAAAATACCTTGTTCGGATTCCACTCTTTCTCGCACGCTCGATCTCGGTTTTCATCCCGTCGCTTATTGTCGGCCCGAACACCCACAGCTCGGCACATAGGTCAAGGAGTTTGAGCCCCATCGCCTTTCCTCTTTCACGCTCTTTGGGATTATCGTCATTCAAAAATTGCGTGAATACCGTGTGCGGAGCAAGCGGGATGCATCCCTTTTCGTAAGCAAATCTTGCATAGTAGTTTGCCTTTGCGATATTCTTCTGCACGTCGCCTTTGAGCGGTGAGCAGATATACACGATTTTGTTTGCTTTCATCCTGCACCTATAAAAAAGGTATCGGGCGGCGACGCTCCGCCGCTCTTGCCTTTGCGTTTTTACTCTTCGTCCAACTGCGTTACCTTTTTCGACAACGCCTTGACCTGTTCGCACATCGGAACGATGTTTTTGAGTTCGTCCTCGGTGAGCGCCCTGTCGATGGCGAACACCGCCTGCGAATAGTTGATACCGCCGCTGTTCTGTGCCTTCTTCAAAGTAAACTTCGTTACGACGCAGTAAGTCCCCGCATATTTTGCTCTCACACGAACGATGTACTTTGACAATTCGCCGAGGCTCCCCGTCGGCAGCGAAAGGATAATCGGGAGAGCTTCGCCCTCTCTCAAGAGATAAATTCTGCGTTTTTGTTTGCAAGCCTTTGCACCGTTTTTGCCAGTGCCGAACTTGCTGAACTCACACTCGGCGCAGTTCTTGACTTCGCCCGTTTCCGCCTCGATTCCGACGTGTCCGTCCATAGAGCCGCAGTCGGGAGGATTGTTGCCGCCCGTGTACTCTTCTTTGTAATAACAGTTAATCGGGTGATGATAAAGGATTACCGCTTTGAATTCCTTGACGCTGTCGGGACTTTCGGGATCGTTGCCCGGCACTTCGAACGCAAGACCGCCGCCCGCCGGGATTTTGATTCTCTCGAACGAGGGAGTGAGTCCGTCGAGTTCATCGGCGAAAAAGTCCCCCAAGTTCACGCCCGCACCGTACTCCGCTACTGCCTTCTCTTCCACTTTTGCCACTTCGTTTGCCATAATTTTTATGCCTCCAAATTTAATATTTTTTAGACTTTGTCATGCGGATACTGTTTTTCTCCGCTACCTTGATTAAGCCGCACAACCATTCGGGCAATTCCCCGTTGTTCTCGGCTATGAGTTCCTTAACCGTTGCGGTCAGCGTCTGACTGTTTATCGTGAACAGGTCTTCGAATCCGTTTTGTTTCATCGCTTCCCACAGTTCGGGTTTGCGGTCGGGTTCGGGTGCAGGATATTCCTGCGTTACGAGCGAGAACGTCGTGCCGTCACGTTTGAAACTCGTCAGCTCTTCGTTTGTCATCAGTTCGATCATCTCTACCGTGATTCCGTCGATTTCTTCGTTTACGCTTTTCGTTTGTGCATCCAACTCGCTCTTCTTGGCTTTTAGGTCTTTGAGCTTGTCGGACAAGATTAGTAGTTGCGTGTTCAATTTATACCTCCCGTTTTCTATTAACGCCCTTTCAAGGGGAACGCCTTTTTTGAGTCTGCCCTCTACCGTGCTGCGATGCTGTCCGTAGAGTCTGCAGAGTTCGGCAAGCGAAAATTCCTTGCCGTATAAAAAATATTTTTTAGCCATTTAAGAGTGTCCTCCAATCATCCACCATAAGGTTGGCGATATCGCCTTTATGCTTTAAGGCTTGCATTATCTTTTCGTCCACCGTTCCTTTGCATACGAGATGGATATACAAACACGTCATCTTCTGTCCGATTCGGTGGATTCTCGCTCGGCTCTGTTCGTAGTTGGCGTATGAAAAGTCCAACGAATAAAACACCGCCACGCTTGCCGCCGTCAGCGTCAGTCCCATTCCCGTGGTCTGCAACTGACCGATGAATACCTTTGTGTCGGCATCGGTCTGGAACTTTGACACCTGCTCTGCACGGTCTTTCGTTGCTCCGTAAATGAGCGAGTATCCTATACCCTTGTCTTTGAGCATTTTCTCGATGGCTTCTATCTCTGGAACGAACCGAGCGAACACCACAACCTTTTTCCCTTCGGCTATGCAAGTATCCACAATATCTTCGAGGGCTTCGAGCTTCGCTCCGCTCACTTGCTGTGCAGTTCCCGTTGCATCGTCCCTTATAAATCCGCCCGTGCATTGTGCCAACCGCAAGAGCTGCGTCAGCACGTTCCTTGCCGTTACTTCTCCGCTTGCGAGTTCGGCGTAGCAGTCTTTTTCTATCTGGCGATAGGTTGTCTGTGCTTTCGGTTCGAGCGGAACTATCTGCGTTTTATCGATAAACGGCGGCAAATCCACGGCGTCTTCGATCTTGATGCGAAAGGCTATGCTATGCACCTTTTCCACGAGTTCGTCCAAGTGTCGGTATCCTATTATCATTCGGTTTTGGTAACCGCCCATTATGGCGTAGCGGTTTCGGAACAGATAAAAACTCGAACCGAAGATGCTATCGTCCAAAAACTTGTACTGCGAGAAAACGTCGAGCGGACTGCCCGTTATCGGCGTTCCCGTGAGTATCATGTTGTACTTTGTAATTCGCCCCAACCGATGCAATGCTTTCGACTGCGATGCCGACGGAGTCTTTATCTTGCTGCTCTCATCGCACACGATTAAGTCAGGATGCCACTTTGTGATTTCCTTTTCCAACCGCCAACACGATTCATAGTTGACGACGATCACTTGCAAGGCGGCTCCGTTCATAAATCCGAACGCCGCTTTCTTTTTCTCCATCGTTCCGTCCAATACCGTGAGTGCATATTTGTAGTCTGCAAACTTACGGAACTCTTCCTCCCACACCCCGACGATGGATTTCGGACAAAGCACGAGCATCTTCTTAACGCTGCACTCTTTCTCAAGCGTTCCCGTGATTGCTATCGTCATCATCGACTTGCCCGTTCCCATATCCGCAAGCAAAGCGACCGCCTTGCCTTGCTTGAATATTTCGAGTGCGAAATCGTATGCATCCTGCTGATGACGGAAGAGCTTTGCTTTCACTCTCGGCGTAGGATGCGTACAAACGCTCACAAACGCCCCACGTTCGGTTTTAGCCATCTCCGTGAGTTCTTTGTCGAGTGTCGCTCCGAGAAGTCCGAGCGTTGCGACGTTCTTCGAATTCAGCGGTATTACCCAACACTTCTCATTTGCGTCATAGAACCGTCCGTCTATTTCCTTGATGCTTTCTCGGTAGAGATAACTGTCATAGATTCGGATCGTATCGCCTTGTCTTACCGCTCTCATCTGCCACCTCTCTTCGGTGTGCGAAAGCGATTGATAATTTTCTGCATCTGCACGAATTCGCTACCCGTGAGCCTTGTTGCCACACCTTCCAAAAATTCCGTTTCTTCTTCCGTTAAATACTTATTTCCGTATCTATATCCGTCCACTATATGTACGCCACCCCCTGTTCCCTTTGTGGTATAGATAGGTCTGGATAGGCTCAATAGTTCGATATCTCTTTCTATCGTGCGACGGTCAACGCCGAACTGAAATGCAAGATTGTCTATTGTGTCATGACGGCGTTCGCACATCACTTCGAATAGTTCTTGTCGTCTTTCGAGTGCCGATTGCATATCCTTACCTCCTTCACAAAGTCTTCGTGCCTATTTTGGCGTGCCAATACGACACCTGATGTCGGATTGAAAATTTTTCTTTCGTGAATTTAGGCAAATAAAAAAAGCCCGACAGCGTTGCAACACGCCACCGGGCAGAAAAGTTAAAAAGCCGAGTCAAAGCAAATTAACCTTCCAATTTTGGGAGGCAGTATTGCTCTGCTCGGCTTGCAATCATTTTTCGGATTCGGGCTCGTAACAGTATGAAATTCGGCTGCTTTCACGTTTCTCGCTTTATGCGATCACCCCGCGAGTGCCTATGCTCATACTATCATTTTTATGACAGAATAAAATTGTAAGTTTTGACGAATTTTATCTAATAAAATAAAAAGCACCCTTTCGGGTGCTAAGTTATTTATGTTTCTTTGAGTTTGGTCAACACCGAATCATCCTTTATTATGATGTGAATATAGCGACCGCATTGCGGACATTTTATAAAGCAATTTGTGCCGTTCTGCCCTTGCGTTAGCGTCGTTCGGCAAAACGGACAAGCCGCATAAAAATATCCTTCTATTACTCCTCTATGTTCTTCTTTTGGTGTAGCCATTCTTTTGAAGCTCCTTAATTTCCAATTACCACTTAAATGCAGTTAGCCATGATTACCAATTCTAGATATTATTCAACTGTACATTTACGAAGAAAGCATACTTTTAGTGCCACAAGAGGGATTTTGCCAAAGCTTCGGTATGCCCATTACAATTCTAACCTCATATAAATAACTTCTTGAAACCCTGTCTTACGAGAATTAAAACCTTTCGGATTTCTTCCATACTCGACAAATCCAGCCCGTTCATACATAGAAACTGCTCTTTCATTTTCAGCAACTACTTTAAGTTCAAGCTGGTTATATCCCGCTGTTTTAGCACATTCGATACACGAAGTCAGCAAAGCCTTACCAATTCCAAGTCCCCAATACTTTTTCACAACACTGATGCCAAATTCTGCTCGATGCCGTACCTTATATTTTGTACCGATTGCCTCAATTCCTGCTGTTCCCACAATAACACTGTCAACTATGGCAAGCAATTCAATCTCTCTTTCACTCTCAGCTTTTTCTTTCAGAAACTGGCTCTCCTGTTCGACATTAAAACTGTTTTCATCTGGATATGTAAGCAAATAATCTGTTTCACTATGTGTCAGATTGAAATTATCCACTACAAGCTGACCATCACTCTCTGTTCCATTCCTCAAACAACATTCCATGCCATTACTTAATATTATTGTTTTGTTATATCTCATAACTACTCCTTTACTGACAACTGTCCTCAAGTCAGCTTCTTCATCTATACAATATCCTAAGCAGAAAAATGTTTTCTCATTTCATATTGTTTAACAAATACACTAAATTTCAATTTCTTCAAAAAAGCGTTCAATGCCTGATCCCGTTCATCCACATTTATTACTCTCATCTCTAAACTCTTTGTTTGTTTAAGTAAATCTAACAAAATCTCTGTGGCAACTCCCATTCTGCGATATTGGGGATGTACCGCTAACTGCGCAATATCTCCTTTTATTTTGTCCACAATACCATATCCAATCAAGTTTCCATCAAATTTAACAATCGTATAAGAAAAGGATTCAGCGATTGCACAAACAGCATCTTTTGCGTTTTGCCATGAAGGTGGATAAGTCCAAAAATCTTTGACCGCTGTCCATTGATCATCTTGTAATTTTTCCGGATGTTCCAGTTTCCATACTTTATGTACGCCCGGTTCTTTTATCTTGCCCGTCAGTTGGTAACAATTCAATATTCTGTTAATTCGAAATCCCTGTTTTTTATATAAAGTGAGCGCCTTCTCATTATCTTGAATCACTTCCAGTTGATACACACTGATTTTATTTTTTATACATATAGTGCTAACCAGATTCAATAATTCCCCCATAATTCCTGTTCTCCGAAAATCGGGGATAACTCCTGTTCCGAGGTCATAGACTGTCTTTTCGTTATCCCAATCTCTCACTCCATTCAAGATAAAACCGACAAGCGTTCTATCTGCAAAGGCTCCAACTGAAACCGCAGGCATAAATCCATTTCTTTTCAGCATTGTTTCAAAAGACTTAAAAGACATATCAACTGAAACCTGATAATCAGAAAATGCCTGTGTAAACGCTTCGTATATACAAACGGAATCTGTATTTTCCAATGTCCGATATTCCATATTTTCTCCTAAATGCTATATTTACTCTATTGGAAGATTGTGCTGTTTCAAAAATGAAAGCTTATCCCAATAGCCTCGTTGGAATAAAATTTTCCCATTCACTACCTGAAAAAAACCACACCCCCGTAACCCCAATGGATCACGCCATTCCAAGATTGCCCATTGCCCATCCTCAAAAATATTTTCCACAATACAAACCATTTTTGCAGTTGCAAACTCATTTGCAAACATTTCTCTAATAGCCACAACTCCTACAACAGGTTCATTTGCAACTTGATGGTTTGTTGCATTATTATCATACAGACTAATAATCATGTCCACATCACCGACATTAAAAGCGTCTACCCATTTATTTACTACTTCTTTCGGACTTGGCATATATTGTTATCCTCCTTTTTGATTAGAAATGCCATTGGTTTTCATCTTGCTATTAACTATCACTGCTGTCTTTGCAAATTTAATTTATACTGCCTAACGATTTCACTTGCTGCGAAACCAGAGTTTTGAATTTACTAACTGTTTTCAATTTCGTTTCCTATAAAGTAATTTGCTATTTCAAAAGCCTTTATTCGTCTTTTCGCCAAAGTGATTTGTGACTTATATCTCTCTGAATTTTCTTTTGCTTCAAAGGTTATTATTGTTTCCCGTAATTTATGCAATGTTGAATCAATTTGCCTTTTTGCTTCCATTAAATCTTCCTTAGTATATTCCATTATTACCCTCCATAACTTCTGATTGTTGTCGTCTTGACTGCTATTTGTCTTTTCTTTCCCAAATGGTATAGGCTTTTATTAATGAACGCTTGCATTGCGAAAAACATTACATTATCTTTTGAAACATATGGCGAACCTTATCTAAACGGCTGTTCGGGCGGCGTGGCTGAAATACAGGCTCGCCAGAAGTTTCCTGATACCCTTTTAATTCTGTAATACAAACACTTCTTCCATTTGTATAAAAATTCAAATCATTCCTATATTCGTCAATACAACGGGCAGGGATTTCCCCCTTAAAAATAACTTCATCTTTTTCAAGTCTGGTTGATTCAATTATTGCGCAATACTTTCGTGCGTCATTATAAGCCCGCGAAAGATATTCCTGCGGTGTAAAAATTGTAAAAGAAAGATATGGTTCCAACAACTGTGTTCCTGCTTTTTTCAATACTTGCTCCAATACAATAGGTGCAAGAAAACGAAAATCAGCGGGTGTACTGACAGGGCTGTAATAAACTCCATAATCAAAGCAAATTTGGCAATCTGTCACGCTCCAGCCATATAAGCCCTGTTCCATTCCATAACGCACACCCTCCATGACGGCATTTTGAAAACTTTGGTTTAAATAGCCGAGAGATACCTCGCTTTTATATTGTGTTCCGCTTCCGACAGAAAGAGGTGTTACAGTCAAACCAATAGATGCCCAAAATGGATTTGGCGGCACTTCAATATGGATTGTATGGCTTGCTTTTCTTTGTGGTCTTTCCATATAAATAATCGAAGGCTCTTTCATATCCACGCTCACATGATATTTTTCTTCTAATAGCGAACAAATAACTTCTAACTGTAATTTTCCCAAAAAAGATAAAATAATCTCATGTGTAACCGTATCAATGTCAAAATGCAAAAGAGGGTCTGTATCAGCAATCTCTGCGAGGGCATTTAACAGGGCTTCCCTTTGCTCTGGCTTTTGCGGCTCTACAGTTGTACGAAGTAATGGCATGGGATTATCAATCCGTGTTTTGTGAGGCAGGAGTTTTTCATTTCCCACAATGTCGTTCAGTTTCAAAGTATCATCAGCTAAAATAACAATTTCTCCCGGACAGGCATGGTCAGCCGGGACGATTTCACCATTTGACGGAATACACATTTCTGTAATCTTTATTTTTTTCTTTTTTGACAGCAGCAGTGTATCCCGTAAATGGAGCGTCCCATGATACAGGCGTAAATAAGAAAGCCGTTTTTTCCGCTCTGTATACTCAACCTTAAAAACATATCCACATAATTCAGACTGAATATCGTCTGTTTCTGTAATGAAAGTTTCTGTAATCGCTTCAATCAGTTTTTCTGTTCCTAAATTGTCTTTTGCACTCCCATGATAAACAGGAAACAAAGAGCAGCATCTGGTTCTTTTGCACTTTTCATATTGTAATTCCTGTATATCCAAAGAATCCTCTGCAACATATCGTTCTAATAGTTCATCGTTTCCTGAAATAATAATATCCCATTTGTCCAAATCAGAAATATCGGTTATGGTTATCTTTGGCGACAAGGCAACCTCCTGCATGACAATCATATCACTGGTAAGTTTATCTTTGATGCTTTGGTAAACACGCCGCAGGTCGATTCCATTTTGGTCTATCTTATTTACGAAGATAATTGTCGGGATGTTCATCTTCTGAAGTGCATGGAATAATATACGGGTCTGTGCCTGTACGCCGTCTTTTGCCGAAATGACTAAAACAGCTCCGTCAAGGACAGATAAAGAGCGGTATGCTTCGGTTAAAAAATCCATATGACCGGGAGTGTCCACGATATTGATTTTATAACCATTCCAGCAAAAAGAAGTAACCGCTGTCTGAATGGTGATTCCCCGTTGCCGTTCCAAAATCATAGTGTCTGTTCTTGTAGTTCCTTTATCCACGTTTCCTTGTTCCGCAATCGCTCCACTGGTGTATAGCAGGCTTTCCGTCAATGTTGTTTTTCCTGCGTCTACATGGGCAAGAATGCCAATATTAATTATTTTCATGTGATTGTCCTCATTTTACAGCCCTAAAGGGCATAAAAATCCCCGGCAGTAAAATACTTTTACCACTGGGGATTATAATTTGCGGACATACACATAAAAAAGCAAAAACTATGGGCGCAAACATTTTCGCTTACAGCATGCACCTATTTATGATTGCTGTTTTTTGGATATGTCAAAATTGATAAGGCAAAAGTATTCTTAAATTGGGTACAAAAACTAAGCCCCCCACGAAAGGGACTATCATAATTCTTTGTTCCCACTATTTGATTATAGTTTTATTTAAGAATACCTTGCCGCATATTTTTTACTCCTTTTCGGGAATGAAACTATTATATCATATCAACCTTAAAAAAGCAAGTACTTAAAATAAATTTTTCCTTCTCTTATATATAACAATCGTACCGACTTTTTGGCATTCAGAATAGATAAACAGTTGAATAAATCAGAATAAGCTAAATTACTGTTTGTCGATCTATTTGAGCTAAAACATTATACCACAAATTGAGCTTGCTCTCAATCTATTTATAAATAAAAATTACAAAATAGACCGACCACGGTGTTGTTTTCGTAGATTGATTTGCTAAATATCTAAATGCTATGTTTCCGCAAACCATTGTTATTCGTAGTCTTTTGCCGAGCATAAAAATATAAAATGTCTTAATTCTTGCATTTATAAAAAATAAGCACCTACCATCCGTTATGGATTGTAAGTGCTTATTTTTTTTTGGTTATCGCCCCTATTTTGCCCCAAAAAGTCATTATTTTGGCTGTTTTCGTTTAAGACAAATTAGAGTTTCGATATGGCGGAGGCGGAGGGATTCGAACCCCCGTGCCCGTTAAGGCAAACGGTTTTCAAGACCGCCTCGTTATGACCGCTTCGATACGCCTCCGTAGCTTAGATATTATATATTACAACACGGCAAATGTCAAATCAATTAAACTCGTAGCAGTCGATTACCTCGCCGAAATAGATGGAGTGAAAATCTTTTTTGCCGTACATCTCTTGCTTGAGAGTTTCGTCTAAGTAGCCGCAGTCGGCGGGCGCGGAAAATAAAACTTTGCATTCGAGAATCAACCCGCAGTCGGCAAGCACGTAAGTGGGTATCTTTTTTGCCCGCTTGGGATGAAAATGAAGCTCTTCGAATTTGTTCACGTCGTAGCCGCTCATGTGGTCGCAAAGCATGACTTCGCGGCTCATGTCGGTTACGGGGACGGACACGGCGAAGCTCTTATCCCTCTCGATTATTTCGTGACTGAGCTTGCCGTTGCGCACGGGCAGTATAAATATTTGCCTGTTCCAAATATTGCCGAGCGCACCCCAGTGGGTAGACATAAGGTTGGGCGGATTTTTGCCGCACGAAATGAAAAGCCCGCTGTCGCGCAAGGCGGTGTTGAGTTTTATTCGCCTGTCCGTAGACAAAAACATTATTCGGTCACCGTCACGCTCTTGATAACCACCGGCTGAACGGGAACGTCGTCGTAATAACCCACGCTGTGCGTAAGCACTTTGCTTATGGCAATCGCCTTGTCTATGCTCGCGCGGTCGCTGCAACGCCCGAACGCGGCATACTCGCCGTCCAAAAACGGGGTGTCTGCCACGCAGATGAAGAACTGACTCGAAGCGGAGTCTTTCACGTTGGTGCGAGCCATGGATATAGTGCCCGCCGTGTGCTTGAGCGCGTTATTTACTCCGTTGGACGCAAATTCGCCCTTGATTGTTTTCGCGCCGTTCTTGGGCGCAAGCACGTTGCCCGAGTGAGTAAATCCCCCGCCCTGTATCATAAAATTTTCTATAACTCTGTGGAAGCACAAGCCGTCGAAAAATCCGCTCTTAGCCAGCGACGCAAAGTTTTGCACCGATATAGGCGCAACGTCCGGATATAAGTCGAGGTTCATTTCTCCGCCGTCTTGCATTGTAATTTTTACTTTCACGGTGTTTTGCATTTTCACGCACCCCTTTTCGTTTTTATTCAGTATAACACGATTTTTCGATTAGCGCAAATAACTTAATGCGTTTTTAATCTTTTTCTTAATATAATCTATAATTCGCGTGCTATTATTATGCCATAAAACACAAAAGGAGAAAAAACGAAAATGAAACCTCTTTCTTTAGGCGGCAAAATGGAAAAAGCAGTGGACCTGCTCGGCGAGATACTCGCGTTTCTCACCGTTGCGCTCATTGTGTTTATGTACATAAACCGCATTGTGGCGTATAAATCCGCCGACGGCACGGGCTTTTTGCCCGCCGACGTAACCCGCGTGCTCGAAAGCGTGCGCGAAATAGCAATTTTGCTCGTTGTGGTATTGGCGGGATTGGAGTTCGCGCTCAAGCACGGCTTTGTGGTATTCATAATATACGCAGTGCTCGTAGCCGCCGCCGTGATATTCATATTCTTCCCCGGCGTACTCCCCGTTTCGGTCGGCGCGGCTCTATTGATATAAAAACGACTCGGCACAAGTAGCCACTAATAAGAAGGGCAAGTAATTAAGTTGAAAATTACTTGCCTTTTATGATATAATCAAAACACAAAATATTAAGTTGCGGAGACGTAATATGTTTAATGAAATATGTATATATGAGGCGAAACTAACCAAACTTAACGAAATCGAAGAACTAATGAAGGAAGTAGCGGAATTCTATTTGAAACAAGAAGGAGTTGTTGACGTACATTACATAAAACGCACTCACCGACAAAAAGATTTTAATGCAGTTAAAAAAGGAGAATTACCCGTTCGTCTTACACAAAACGTAGGCAAAGTTACATACGTATTATATTGGGTATTAGAGAACGAAGAAGCGCATGCAAGAGTATCCAAACTCGGTGTGGAAAAATTTTATAAGCGTTGGAACAGATGTTTAACAACAATGCCTAAAATAATTTTGGGTGAAAATATTGTTTGACCGACAACTTAAGAAAAAGCGCGCGAGAAATTGCGCACTTCCATAGGGAATTGACCCCCCCCCAAATATTTTATTGATACGCTTTCAAATTATGAAAAAAGCGCTCGAACATTTTATTCGAGTGCTTTTAGCTAAACTTTATTAGAAAGATAAATTGAAATTTATTTCTACTTTCTGTTCGGCTTTCTTTTGATGCTCAATAGCCTAATAAAATCATTAAATAATGAAGTGTCCGTCGGCTCAAACATTATCCATTTCCCATCGTGGTAAGTATGCGTATTGTCATATATCTCTTGAACTGATTTTGCGTAGTTTTCTTTGTCGGCTTCAAACTTTAACCGTTCGTCTTTACCCAAGACAACCATAAATCCTATGCAATTTTGTCTTGCATACAAGGCACAAAGCGTTTTACCGCCCCGACGATATTTGTACTCGTACTTCCACGCTTTACCGCCTTGATTCCACGACCGTTCCATATCGTAATTATCGTCTATTAAGGCGCACAAACCATTCCATACTTCGTATAATGGTTTACCGACCAAACCCGTCATTTCTTCTGCATCGGGTATCGAATTGAGCATATTAAACCTCCGATTTCTCTGCTAAATTACTGTTTATCGTACAATCATTATATCACGAAAAATGGAAGAACACAACCGATTGAATTTTGCGGGAAATATAAAACATATCTATATCTCACTTGGCTACAAGTAGCCTCGTTTGTCCACGCAATATAAATATCAAAAAAGCGTGGCTCCACGCCACGCTTTAATCTCTACAACCTGCGGCTTACCGAATACTCCCTATGGAAACTGCGATAATTGCGCGCGCTTTTACTTTTTATCAGGATTGACGAGTGGCGACTTTTACGTTGTCGGCGCCGAGCAAGCCCTTCGTTTCGTTTATAAGACTCTCGCCCACGCCTACGTTTATGCCGAGCGGATAAAGTTTGCCGTCGTCGAGATTTTTGCAGTAGGTTTCGTCGCGCCCCGGATATGCCGAAAGTATTTCTTGCAGGTTGTCCATAACCGAGGGGTCGCTGTTGTTAAAAGAGAGATAAAAGCATATCATCTTGGGCGGGGTTTCGGGTTTGATATCTTTCCACGGCTCGATGCTCTCCACCCATACCGACACCGAGTCTTCCCTGTTCTTTATTTTGCCCGTAAGCGTTACCATGGTGTCTTTTACGAACACGTTCCTGAGCCGCTTGTAAACAAATCCGGGAAGCATTAAGTCCACCGTGCCGTACAGGTCTTCGAGTTTGCCCACCGCTATCTCTTTGCCCGACTTTGTAATTTTCTTTTCCGCCTCTACGAGCATGCCTCCCAATTTTACCACGGTGTCGTCTTTAAGACCGCTTTCCTCGCCCTCGCCGTCTTCTTGCGACTCCGACGGGCGGATATTGACCGAATTGTATTCGAATTTTTTGAGATGACCGGTAAATTCCTCGAGCGGGTGACCGGTAAGGTAAACGCCCGCAACCTCTTTCTCTTTGGCGAGCTTTACGCCGAGCGGGTACTCGCGCATTTCGGGATACTCGAACGCGTCGAGTTCGGCGCACTCCTCGCTCATATCGAAGAACGAAAACTGCCCTTTGAGGCGTGCGGCTTTGTCTTTGTTCACGCGGTCTATAACGCTCTCGTAAACTGCGATATACTGACTGCGCGTTTTGCCGAAGCAGTCGAACGCGCCCGCGTAAATAAGGCTTTCGAGCATGCGCTTGTTGAGATTTTCGGTGCGCTTTACGAACTGCACGAAATCGGTGAATTCGCCGCCCTTTTCGCGCTCGCGAATGAGCTCTTCTATTACGCCCATGCCCACGTTTTTAATCGCGGCGAGTCCCGTGCGCACCGCGCCGTTTTCCACGCTGAACTCGGCTACGGATTTGTTTATGGAGGGCGGAAGCACCGTAACTCCGCGGTCTTTCAAGTAGCTGAGATAGTTGCGAATTTCGTCTATGCTCGTTATGCGGTTGTTGAGCACCGCGGTTATGAATTCCACGGGATAGTAGCACTTTAGGTACGCCGTTTGATAGGTTAAATACGCATAAGCCGCCGCGTGGCTCTTATTGAAGGCGTAAGATGCAAACGCTATCATATCGTCGTATATCTTGTTGCCCACGCTTTCGGGCACGCCGTTTTTGATGCAACCGGGTATAACCGTGCCGTGGTCCACAGTGCCGTTGAGGAACACCTCGCGTTCCTTTTCCATGGCGTCCACTTTCTTCTTGCTCATCATTCGGCGCACGTTGTCCGCCCTGCCGAGCGTGTAGCCGCCGAGCGCCTGCACCATTTGCATAACCTGCTCTTGATACACCATTATGCCGTAGCTTACCTCGAGTATGGGCTTGGTGAGCGGGTGGTCGTACTTTATCTTATCGGGATTTTTCTTGTTGAATACGTATTCGCCTATCTTGTCCATAGGACCGGGGCGGTAAAGCGAAATGCCCGCTATTATATCTTCGAGCGTGGTCGGCTTTAGGTCGCGCATGAACTTTCTTATGCCGCCGCCTTCGAGCTGGAACACCGCGTGGGTGTCGCCCTCGCCTATGAGTTTGTACACGCCCTCGTCGTCGTATTCCATGTGGTAAAAGTCTATTTCTTTGCCCTGCGTTACCTTGATTATATCGAGGGCTTTTTTGATATCGGTGAGCGTGCGAAGTCCCAAAAAGTCCATTTTGAGAAGCCCGAGTTCCTCGCACTCTATCATGTTGAACTCGGTGGTTATGTTGCCGTCGCCCGTTTTTGCCATGGGAACGTGGTCGGATATGGGGTCGCGACAGATTATTACGCCCGCGGCGTGCATGCCCGTTTGCCGCGGCATACCCTCAATCTTCATCGCCATATCGAGAATAACCCGCGCCATTTCGTTATTCTCGTACATTTCCGCAAGCTCGCCTATAACCGGACTGGGCTCGTTATCCTTCCATTTTTGAAGCCCGAGTATGTGCGGCAGGTGCTTTTTGCCCATCATTGCGGGTATCAGTTTGGTTATCTTTTCCACCTCGGAGTACGGATAGTTGTATACCCGCCCCACGTCTTTTACCGCCGCTTTCGCCGCCATCGTGCCGAACGTGACAATCTGCGACACGTTGGGCGCGCCGTACTTTTCGGTTACGTACTGAATTACGAGTTCGCGCTTGTCCACGCAAAAGTCTATATCGAAATCGGGGTTCGACACGCGCTCGGCGTTGAGAAAGCGTTCGAATATGAGTTGATACTTGAGCGGGTCAATCTTTGTTATGCCTATAGCGTACGCCACTATACTGCCCGCGCCGCTGCCGCGCCCCGGTCCTACGGGAACGTCGTGCGTTTCCGACCAGTGAATGAAATCCCAAACTATTAGGAAATAGTCCACAAAGCCGAGCTTGTTTATTACTCCCAGCTCGTACTCGGCGCGTTTCTCTATCACCTCGGTTATCGTTCCGTACTTGCCGGCAAGACCGTCGAACGTGAGCTTGTGCAAAAAGTCGAAAGGCTCGCTTCCGTCCTCGGGCTTGTACGAGGGCATTAGCGGCTCTTTGCGGAAATAGTAACAGCCGTCGCACTTTTCGGCTATCTCGAGCGTGTTCTCGAGGCTTTCGGGCACGGAGGGAAAGAGCGACAACATTTCGTCGTAACTCTTAAAGTAAAACTCCTTGGTGGGAAAGTAGCCGTCGTCGTTGATGCTCTCGTCGGCTACGCCGTCGCCCACCGCGTTTTGGCGCACCTCGTCTTCGTTATACACCATTGTGGTGCGGAAAGAAATGCACTGCAACACCTTTTGCATCGTGGCATCTTCTTTCTTTAGGTAATGGCAGTCGTTGGTTGCCACAACCTTTACGCCGTTGTCGCGGGCGAGCCGTAACAGATGCGGCAACACGATTTTTTGTTCCTTTATGTTGTGGTCCTGTATTTCTATGTAGAAATCGTCGCCGAACAAACTTTTGAATTCTTTTACGTACCCGTCCGCTTTGGGAATATCGCCCGCGAGTATCGCCTGCGGAATTACGCCCGCGATACACGCCGAAAGACAAATAAGCCCTTCGGTGTACGGCTTTAAGTGCTCCATATCTATGCGCGGCTTGTAATAAAGTCCCTCGGTGTAGGCGATTGAAACGAGCTTAACGAGGTTTTTGTATCCCGTTTCGTTCTTTGCCAAAAGCACGAGGTGGTTGTACTTGGGCATTTTGCCGCCGCGACTCGTTTTATCGTACATATCGTTGCACATGTACAGTTCGCAACCTATTATGGGCTTAACTTTATACGGGCGTTTCTCCGCCATAAACTCGTAAAAATCCGCCTTGGGGTCGGTATGACGAACGGCGGCTTTCACAAACTCCAAAACGCCGTACATGTTGCCGTGGTCGGTGATAGCCACCGCCGGCATATTCATTTCGTCGCAAGCGGAAAAGAGTTTGTTTATGCGGGTTGCTCCGTCGAGCAAGCTATATTCGGTATGAACGTGCAAATGTACGAATTGTTGCATTTTTTATCCTTGAAAGTAATTTTTGTTTCTCATGCAGGAGATTGCTTCGGCATTTCATGCCTCGCAATGACATGGTTACCCACAGGGGATTGCCGCGCGGCTACGCCGCTCGCAATGACTGATAAACCGAAAGGCGGCGGAGAAGGATTGCGGATTGGCACGGCTGTGGGCGTGCCCGCGCGGGGCTGTATATCTAATACTGCCCCAAGTGGGCGCGCACAACGCAGTGACAAGACGCGCCCTTATACGCCGCCGTAACGCTACTGGGCGGACAAAATTTTCACCACCGCCTCGAGCGCCTCTTCTTGGTCGTCGCCTTTGGTGATTACCGTTATAATGTTGCCGCGCTTGAGGGCAAGGCTCACCACGCCCATTAGACTTTTGGCGTTAACCTTTTTTGTGCCCATTTCGAGCGTTATGTCGCTGTCGAAACGCATGCAACGCCCCACGAATTTTTGAGCTTCGGCATGACCGAACATTTTGCCCACCGCAGTTTCTTTGAAAACCATTTTCTTTGTTCTCCTTATCTTATATTGCGAGCGTCGTCGTAAATTTCTTTAAGACGGCGCAACCTGTTTTTGAGTCCGCTCTTGCTCACTCCGAGCAACGCTCCGAGTTGTTCGTAGCTGTAGTCGGGGTGCTCGAGCCGCGCCCGTGCCGTTTCTTCGAGCGTGCCCGAAAGCGCGTTCATATCGAGTTCCCGCAAATACGCGCACTGGCTTATTCCCGTGTTTATTTGCTTGTCTATATTGTGCATATCGCAGTTTTGCTGGCGGTTGATGTGCTCGCTCATCTGCCTTTGCGCCATAATGGAATTGAGCGAAAGCACCGCTTTTGCCGCACCCATGAGAGCCAAACAGTCGCTAATCGCCTCGCTTTCTTTAAGATACACCACCGCCCGAGTGCCGCGCACGGCTATCTTTGCGGCAATGCCGTAGCGCGAGAGCAGTTCGGCAAAGTCCTCGGCTATGCTCCTGCGCCCGAACGAAAATTCGAGATGGTACTTGCCCGCGCTCAGGCTTCCCGCCCCCAAATACGCGCCGCGGATATACGCCACCGCTCCGCGCTCGTTCTTGAACTCGTCGGCTATGCGCTCGCATACGCTCAATCCGTTCGACGAGTCGAGAATTTTGCAGGCGCACAGCATTTCGAGGGCGTTTTCCATAACTATCTCGCTACGCTTACCCTTGCGGGTAACTCGGCACTCGCCGCCCGCAAGCTCGGAAGCAATGGCGCGAACGGTGCGCTCGAGTCGTTCGTTTTCGGTGGATACCGTGACCGCAACCGAGTCGCCGTGGATTATGAGCGAGCCCGACGAAATGATTAGCGCGGACATGAAAGCCAACTTTTCGTTTGCGCCCGCGAGCGGCTTTTCGGCAATTTCCTCTTTGCTCGCCTTGCCTATCTTTGCGTTTTCGCTGTCGTTCATTTTTCTTTTCCGCCCTCTTTTCGCGTCGAGCTCCTAAACGACGGCAACCTGTCGTAGTTGGCTATTTGAGAAAACGGTATGCCCACGCGCTCTATGCGCTCGAGCGGAACGGCGAACATTCCCACGGCTTTGGGGGTGTGCGCGTCGGAGTTGCAAATAAACTCGCAACCCTCCTGCGCCGCCGCCGCAAGTTCGTCGTCGGACAAAAATATGCGCTTGCCGTTGAGTTCGAAATACGTGCCGAAATGTTTGCACGCCCGAGCAACCTCGCGCACGTCGCACTTGCAAAAGTTGCCGGGGTGCGAAAGGATATCTATTTCGTTGCGCTCGATTGCGTTTACATACGCTTCGGTGTTGCGGGCAACGGTTTTCGCGCCCGAAAATCCGAGGTTGTTGCTCCAGGCAAACGCGGGACTCATTCCCGCAACGAATTTATGATAGCCGCACACCGTTATATCCAGCTTGGGCTTGTCCTCGCTCTTTACGTCCGTTTTGCCCTTGCGGGAAATTATGTTCGCTTCCACTCCGAGATAAACGCGCACTTGCGGATATTTTATTTCGAGAAGCTCTATTTCGCGGCGCATTTGCGGCAGTTTTCTCCTCTTTACGCCGAACGCCATATGCGAGAACCCGTGGTCGGCAATCGCAACCTCTTTAAGGGCGCGGCGCACCGCAAACAGCACGTTGTGCTCTATAAGCCCTTTGCCGTGACTGTAAACGGTGTGTGTGTGGTAATCGCCCAAAAACGCCATGCGCCTCTCCCTTAAAAAAAATCTCCGTAAAGTTTTATCTCTCGCTCGAGTTTTATTCCGAACTTATCGTACACCGCCGCGCGAGCCACGTTTACGAGAGCGAGAACGTCGCCGCTGTCCGCTCCGCCGCGGTTGATGATGAAATTTGCGTGTTTTTCGGATATTTCCGCGCCGCCGAAAGTAAGACCTTTTAATCCCGCCTCTTCTATCAGCTTGCCCGCGGGCACTCCGTCCGCCGCCTTGAACACGCTTCCCGCGCTCGCGCCGAGCGGTTGCTTGTCGCGCCGCGTTTTGAGATTGTTTTCGCTTTCGGCGCGGATTAAGTCTTTGTTTCCGCTTTCGGCTTTGAGCGTAACTCTTATTACCGTGCCGCATATGCCGCTCGAACGGTAGGCAAAAACGCATTCGTCCGCGCTCAACGTGCGGATTTTGCCGCCCGCGAGCACCTCTGCCGAAATCACGCTATCCGCCATACAGCCGCCGAACGCGCCCGCGTTGCCCACGGTTGCGCCGCCTACAGTGCCGGGAAGTCCGTACGCCCATTCAAGACCCGACAGCCCGCGCTCCATATACTCCCTCGCAAGCGAAGAAATAAGCACGCCGCTGTCGCAAACGCATACGCCGCCTTCGAACACCCGTTCGTTTGTGCGGTTTATTACCGCGTCGCCCGCGTATCCGCAGTCGCCTATAAGCACGTTGCTGCCCCTCCCGAGCACCAACGCGCCCGAGTCCGCCGCTTCCGCAAGTTCGTCCGCATTATACGCGAAAGCCAACCGCTTGGCTCTGCCGCCCGTAAGAAAAGTGCAACATCTGCCGAGCGGCGCGTCGGAAAGATAACGTATCATATATATTTTACTCCAAATCCCGATTTTTTTCAAGTCTTTTGCTTATTCTTTACGCAATTCTTTATTATGCCGAAAAAAATCAAAGTGTGCGGAGTTTTTTTGTTTTCTTATGTATGGGATTGCTTCGCTACGCTCGCAATGACGGGAAACCCCAACCAGCCGCGGCGGGCGTAGAGTGGTGCAGATGCGCACAACAGGCGCAGTGCCCGCACGGGAGCGTACTTTGAGGTACGTGACCACGTGGGCACAAGCAC